>JAMLIN010000007.1 GCA_023954135.1 Burkholderiaceae bacterium
CATCTCGGTGATCACCCCGCCTGTGTGCGTCGCGGTGTTCGTCGCCGCCGGCATCGCGCAGACCGACTGGCTGCGGGTGGCCCGCGAAGCGCTCAAGCTCGGCGCGGTCACCTACCTGATCCCGTTCATGTTCATCGCCTACCCGGGCATGCTGGCATCGGGCAGCTGGGTCGACATCCTCGAGGCGAGCGTCTCGGGCCTGGTCTTCACCATGGCCTTCGCGATGTTCTTCGGCGGCGCCCGCCTGCTCGATTCGCGCTGGGCGAACGGCGCAGCGCTGCTGGCGATCGCGGCGCTCTCCATCTTCCCGACCTGGTACGGGCTCTGGGTGGCCACGGCAGCCCTGCTGGCGTTGTCGATCATCCGGCGCGACCGGTTGCGGCCGGCGGCGGCGCCCGCCGCGGCCTTCACGACCCGTGCCGCCCGAAGCGACCGCGAGCAGGCGATGACGCTACTGGACAAGCTCGATCGGGCGGACTGACAGCACCATCCGCCGTCAAATCTCGCCCCGTCACTTGGCGACGGGCTTGATGCCGAGAGTCTTCGACATTCGCGACACCAGGGTCCGGGCGCCTTCCTCTTTCAGGACGTAAAGAAGCTCTGCAACGGTGTATGGCGGTTTCTCAAGCTCAACGGAGGCCTGCATGACGGCGCGCGTCGTCGCCTCGGGGGCTGCCTGATAGGTTTCATCGAGGAACGCGCCTACTCGAAGAACTCGCACGCCCAGCTTTCCCATAGGCTGCGGGGCCATATCCCTGATGTTCTCGGTCAGCAGAACGATGTCGAATCCTCGAGTCTTGTCATCGTCCTCCGTGTCCTCGTCCATGGCGTGACGTAGCGCGAGCGCGGCCGCCGCCACGTGCCGATCTTTCTCGTCGACCATCCGCGGCACGGCTTCGAAGTCCGCACTGCTCATCGTCACCTCCCATTCAGGGCATCGTGCCTTCATTGCGCGCAAGCGACCTTGGGCTTTGACCGCGGGGATTCCATGGACTTCCACCATGTTGCGCAGAAACTCGTCATCGATGTTCTCGGTCCAATGGGCCGAAAAGAGACCCTCTGCTCGAAGGTCCATGAGTACGTCAGAGACGCGAAGCCTCAACAGGACACAGGTGTCGATGACGACCAGCGTGTCCTGGAAGTTCATGAACGTGGCTTTCGAGCAGCTTTCGCCGTCCCGGATGGAACTGGCTTCGGTTTGCTACGGACGGTGTTTCTGAAGTGCCCCTCGGGCAAGTCGTAGAGCCCCGCCTCCACTGCGGCTTCGCGAGGTGATTTGGTGCCTTGGTATTGCCTGGTACGCGCAGCGAGATACGCTTCGACAGCGGACGAACGAATGCGGCGATGCCCCCCCTCTGTCAGGACGACATCACCGAGCTTGCCCTGGTCGCACAGCATCGAGACGTACGGCCGGCTCACCTCGAGCTTCGCAGCCACGTCGGCCGTCGTGAGCAACGCATCGGAGGCTGAAGGTTTCGCCTGTCCGTCAGCGATTTCCCCACCGATCTCCACGCTAGCGAGCATCATGATGAGTGCCATCCGAAGCTCCTTGCCTCCGGCAGTGGGAGAAACCAGCGAACGACAAAGCTCCTTTCCGATCAGATCCGAGATGCGGGTCTCGAGTTCGTCCAACTCGATGGTAACGACAGTACCCATGGCCCTCCCGGCGCCCTTGGCCGGCGCGGGAACGCTGAACTGCTTCACTTGCGCGACCACGGCCTTGCCGACCCGCCGGGCAAGCGGGTCGATGGGATCGCTAGACAGCGATTCGTACCGGGCGGCGGCCGCTTCCTCGCTGACTCGATGGCGCGGAACGCGAGGCATTGCCCTCTCCTTGAGTTTGCTAAGAGTTTAGCACCTCAAAAAGAAAAATCCGAAAAATCCGAAATCAGCCCTCCCCGCCCACCTCCAGCAGGATCTTCCCGATGTGCGTCGACGACTCCATCAGCTCGTGCGCCGCGCGGGCCTCGGCCATCGGGAAGACCTTGTGGATCGTCGGGAGCACCTCGCCCTTGGCGATGCGCGGCCAGATATGGCGCTCGAGCGACTCGGCCATCGCGGCCTTGTCGGCCGCCGAGCGCGGACGCAGGGTCGAGCCGGTCACCGTCAGGCGGCGCACCATGATGGGGCTCATATTGAAGTCCGCCACCTTCGGCCCGCCGAGGAAGGCGATCTGCACCAGGCGGCCGTCGATCGCGAGCGACTTGATGTTGCGTGGGGTGTAGTCGCCGCCCACCATGTCGAGGATGAGATCGACGCCCTCGCCGCCGGTGACGCGGGCGATCTCCTCGACGAAATCCTGGCTCCTGTACTCGATGACGTGATCGGCGCCGGCCTCGGCGCAGAACGCCGCCTTCTCGGCATTGCCCACCGTGGTGAACACCGTCGCGCCGGCGGCCTTCGCCATCCGGATCGCGGTCAGGCCGATTCCCGAGGAGCCGCCATGCACGAGGAAGCGCTCGCCCTTCACGAGATGCCCGCGGTCGAACACATTGGTCCAGACGGTGAAGTAGTTCTCCGGAATGCCGGCGGCATCGCGCAGCGACATCCCTTCCGGAATCGGCAGGGCCTGGGTGCCCGGCACGGTCACATACTCGGCATAGGCACCGCCATTGCACAGGGCGCAGACCCGGTCGCCCACCTGCCAGCGCGCAGCCCCCCGGCCGACGGCGACGACTTCGCCGGAAACCTCGAGGCCGAGGATCTTCGAGGCGCCCGGCGGCGGGGGGTAGCTGCCGGCGCGCTGGGCGCAGTCGGGACGATTGACGCCGGCCCAGGCGACCCGGACCAGGATCTCGCCCTCGCCCGGCGCGGGCACCGGTCCTTCGGCGATCCGCAGCACGTCGGGCTTGCCGCCGGCGCCATGGTCGACGAATCGCATCGTGTCGGGAAGGCTCATCGCTCGGTCTCCTGAGGGCGTCGCCGGCGTGTCCGCCGGCAGGCGCGAATGGTGGTCTGCAGCCCTCGGGTCGGCACCGTCGAGAACCGTCCGATTGGCATGCGGGTTGCGGACGATTGTAGACTGGAGCGGGATCATCGAGGCCGGCCATGTCCATGCCCACCAGCACGCATCACGACCTGGTCGCCGATATCGGCGGCACCAACGCCCGCTTCGCGCGGGTCGACGCCGATGGCCGCCACGGCGAACCCGTCAGGCTCGCCGTGGCCGAGTATCCGAGCCTCGCCGCAGCGCTGCGCGCCGCGCTCGAACGCCTGCCCGGCCCGCCCATCGACCGCGCCGCCCTCGCCCTGGCCGGGCCGGTCACGGGCGACGCCGTCTCGCTCACCAATGCCGGCTGGTCGTTCTCGATCGCGGCACTGCGCGAGGACCTCGACCTCGCGCGCCTGCTGGTGCTCAACGACTTCACCGCGCTGGCCTGGGCTCTGCCCCTGCTCGATGCCGACGAACTGCGCCCCATCGGCCGGAGCGGCACGCGTACGGCTCCGGCGCCCGATGCCGCCCGCGCGGTGATCGGCCCCGGCACCGGGATCGGGATGTCGGGGCTGCTGCCCACTCCCGCCAGGGGCTGGGCGGCGATCGCCGGCGAAGGCGGCCATGCCTCGCTCGCCCCGGCCGACGAACGCGAGGCCGACATCCTCGAGTGGACCCGTCGTCATCATCCACACGTCTCGATCGAGCGGCTCGTCTCGGGCACCGGCCTGCCCCTGCTGCATGCGGCGGTGGGGGTGGTCGACGGCTATGCCGTCGACGGCGGCGACGCCGGCGATGACGACGCCGGGATCACGGCGGCCGGGATCACGCAGCGCGCGCTTGCCGGCGAAGCCCATGCCCATGCGACGCTCTCGACCTTCTGCGCCATGCTGGGCAGCGCCGCGGGCAACCTCGCCCTGACCCTCGGCGCGCGCGGCGGAGTCTACGTGGGCGGCGGCATCGCGCCGCGCATCGAGGCCTTCCTGCAGGCCTCGGAATTCCGCGCCCGCTTCGAGGCCAAGGGGCGCTTCTCGGAGTACCTCGGCCCCATTCCGACCTGGCTGATCGACGCCCGGACGCCGGCGCTGCGCGGGGCGGCCCACGCACTGGCCCGCAGCGAGGGGTAAGCCGCGCCGCGGGCGGGCCGCGAACGGCCCTCGCGCCGTCCGGGAACGCGGCTTGCCGCCGCAACGACGGCCCGGGCTGACGAACGGGACTGCAACGGCTGCCCAAATCCCGGACAATCCCTGTGATTCGCGGTCCATACCCGGGATCGTGACTCGAGATCACAGCCTCGGCCATCGACCGCGGCTTCTCCGCGCCTTCGGACTGACATGCAAGAATCCCCTCCCTCCGCATTCGAGAGCTTCGAATACGACGCCCCCGGCAACTCCCCGCAGGAACTGCGCCGCGCGCTGGCCAACCGGCTGCTGTATTCGGTGGGCAAGGATCCCGCCACCGCCGACCAGGACGACTGGTACTCGGCGCTCGCCCTGGTCACCCGCGATCGCCTCGTCGAGCGCTGGATGGACACCACCCGGCGCCAGTACACCCAGAAGGTCAAGCGGGTCTACTACCTGTCGATGGAATTCCTCGTCGGCCGGGCGCTCACCAACAGCCTGATGGCGACCGGCCTGTACGACGAGGTCGCCACCGCCCTGCGCGCGATGGGCCTGGACATCGACGAGACCCGCGAGCACGAGCCCGATGCGGCGCTCGGCAACGGCGGCCTCGGGCGGCTGGCGGCCTGCTTCCTCGATTCGATGGCCACGCTCGGGCTGCCCAGCTTCGGCTACGGCATCCGCTACGACTACGGCATGTTCGCCCAGCGCATCCACGAGGGCTGGCAGGTCGAGCAGCCCGACGACTGGCTGCGCAACGGCAATCCCTGGGAATTCCCCCGGGCCGAGGTGACCTTTCCGATCCATTTCGGCGGCTGGGTGCGCCATGAGGCCGACGGTGCCCACTGGGTCGACACCGAGGAAGTGCTGGCCATGGCGTACGACATGATCGTGCCCGGCGCCGGCACCCGCGCGGTCAACACCCTGCGGCTATGGCATGCCAAGGCCTCGCAGTCGCTCGACCTGGCGGTGTTCAACCAGGGCGACTACATGGGCGCGGTCGCGGCCAAGAACCTCTCGGAGAACGTGACCCGGGTGCTGTACCCGGACGACTCCAGCTACCAGGGGCGCGAGCTGCGCCTGCGCCAGGAGTACTTCTTCGTCAGCGCGTCGCTGCAGGACATCCTGCGCCGGTACATGACCGACCATGCGCGCTTCGACGCGCTCGCCGACAAGGTCGCGATCCACCTGAACGACACCCATCCGGCGATCGCGGTGCCCGAGCTGATGCGCCTGCTGGTCGACGTCCATCGCCTCGCCTGGGACGACGCCTGGGCGCAATGCAGGCGGGTGTTCTCCTACACCAACCACACCCTCATGCCCGAGGCGCTCGAGACCTGGCCGGTGGGCATGATGCGCAGCGTCCTGCCGCGCCATCTCGAGATCATCCTCGAGATCAACCGGCGCTTCCTCGAGGAGGTCCGCCAGGCCCACGGGGACGACCCCGAGCTGCTGCGCCGCGTGTCGCTGATCGACGAATCCGGCGAACGCCGGGTGCGCATGGCGTATCTCTGCGTGGTCGCGAGCCACAAGGTCAACGGCGTCTCGAAGCTGCACAGCGACCTGCTGGTGAAGACGATCTTCGCAGACTTCGCCCGCATCTTCCCGGACCGGTTCTGCAACATGACCAACGGGATCACGCCGCGGCGATGGCTGGCCAACGCCAACCGACCGCTGTCCTCGCTGATCGATTCACGCATCGGTCCGGACTGGCGCAACGACCTCGACCGGCTTGCCGGCCTGCGCGAGCACGTCGACGATCCGGCCTTCATCACCGCCCTGTCGGCGGCCAAGCTCGAGAACAAGCGCCGCTTCGCCGACTGGGTGCTGGCAGACGGCGGGGTGCGCTTCGACCCGGCCTCGATGGTCGACGTCCAGGTCAAGCGCTTCCACGAGTACAAGCGCCAGTTGCTCAACCTGCTGGGCATCGTGGCCCGCTACCAGGCGATCATCGACGCGCCCGACGCCCACTGGACGCCGCGCACCGTGGTGTTCGCCGGCAAGGCGGCATCGGCCTACCGGATGGCCAAGCTGATCATCAAGCTGATCAACGACGTGGCCCGCCGTGTCAACGCCGACGCCAGGGTCCGCGACCGGCTCAAGGTGTTGTTCGTGCCGAACTACAGCGTCTCGGCCGCCGAGATCATCATGCCGGCAGCCGACCTCTCCGAGCAGATCTCGACCGCCGGCACCGAGGCCTCGGGCACCGGCAACATGAAGCTGGCCCTGAACGGCGCGCTCACCATCGGCACGCTCGACGGCGCCAACATCGAGATCCGTGAGAACGTCGGCCCCGACAACATCTTCATCTTCGGCCACACCACCGAGGAGGTCGCGGCGATCCGCGGCAACGGCTACGACCCGCAGCGCCACTACGAGGAGAACCCGGTGCTGCGCCGGGTGATCGACGCGATCGGCGCAGGGGACTTCTCGCCCGACGACCCGACGCGCTTCCGGCCCATCGTCGATTCGCTGCTGCGCCACGACACCTACCTGCTGCTGGCGGACTTCGCCTCCTACCTGGAAGCGCAGGCGCGCGTCGATGCGCTCTTCGACCGGCCGGCCGACTGGAATCGCGCCGCGGCGCTCAACATCGCCGGCATGGGGCCGTTCTCGAGCGACCGCACGATCCGGGAGTACGCGCAGAAGATCTGGCACGTCGAACCGATCGCGCCGTGAAGCGGCGCAGCGCACGCGCCGCCCGATCGCCCACCGACACGCACATCGCAC
The DNA here is from genome assembly GCA_023954135.1 of Burkholderiaceae bacterium. GTDB lineage: Bacteria > Pseudomonadota > Gammaproteobacteria > Burkholderiales > Burkholderiaceae_E > JAMLIN01. Next base: position 6,784 of record JAMLIN010000007.1, read on the forward strand.
GCCAATGAGCCCTGAAGAGATCGAGCGCATCGCCCGCGGCGAGCATGCCGACCCTTTCGCGCGGCTGGGCATGCACGTCGAGGACGGCGTGCTGCGGGTGCGCGCGATGCTGCCCACCGCAAGGCGTGTCGGCCTGGTCGACACCTCGCCCGGGGCGGACACCGGCCGCGTGCTGGTCTGGCTCGAGCCGGCCCATCCGGCCGGCCTCTACGAAGCCTCGATCCCCACCCGCAGCGCGCCGTTTCGCTACCGGCTGCACGTCGACTGGGGTCCGCCGCCCGACGAGGGCGAGCCCTTCGAGCAGGAGCTCGAGGATCCCTACCGCTTCGGCCCGATCATCGGCGACTTCGACCGCTGGCTGCACGGCCAGGGCTCGCTCGAGCGGCCCTGGCAGGTGCTGGGCGCCCATCCCTGCACCATCGACGGCGTCGACGGCACCCGCTTCGCCGTCTGGGCGCCCAACGCGAGCCGGGTGGCGGTGGTGGGCAGCTTCAACCACTGGGACATCCGGCGCCATCCGATGCGCCTGCACCCCGACGCCGGCATCTGGGAGATCTTTCTGCCGCACGTCGCGCCCGGCGAGCGCTACAAGTACGCCCTGCACGATGCCGCCGGCAGACGCCTGCCGCTGCATGCCGACCCTTATGCGTTCGCCGCCGAGCACCGCCCCGCCACCGCCTCGGTGGTCGCCGAGCTGCCGGCCCCGGCGCCGCTGCCCGATGAAGCGCGCCAGCGCGCCAACGCCTTCGACGCCCCGATCGCGATCTACGAAGTCCATGCCGGCTCGTGGCGCCGCCGCGGCGCCCACGACGGCTTCGACGGCCACTTCCTCGACTGGGATGCGCTCGGCGACGAGCTGATCCCCTACGTCGTCGACATGGGCTTCACCCACGTCGAGCTGCTGCCGGTCTCGGAGCATCCCTTCGACGGCTCCTGGGGCTACCAGCCGCTGGGCATCTACGCGCCGAGCTCGCGCTTCGGCTCGCCGGCGCAGTTCGCGCGCTTCGTCGCCCGCTGCCACGAGGCCGGCATCGGCGTGCTGCTCGACTGGGTGCCGGCGCACTTCCCGAGCGACGAGCACGGCCTGGCCCGCTTCGACGGCACCGCCCTCTACGAGCACGCCGATCCGCGCGAGGGCTTCCACCCCGACTGGAACACCCTCGTCTACAACCTCGGCCGGCGCGAGGTCGCCAACTTCCTGCGCGGCAATGCGCTCTACTGGCTCGAGCAGTACGGCGTCGACGGCCTGCGGGTCGATGCGGTGGCCTCGATGCTCTATCGCGACTACTCCCGCCGCGAGGGCGAATGGGTGCCCAACGCGCAGGGCGGGCGCGAGAACTTCGAGGCGGTCGAGTTCCTGCAGGCGACCAATCGCCAGGTCGGCACCACCCGCCCCGGGACCCTGATGTGCGCCGAGGAATCCACCGCCTGGCCGGGCGTGACCCGTCCGCCCCACGACGGCGGGCTGGGCTTCCACTACAAGTGGAACATGGGCTGGATGCACGACACCCTGCAGTACATGGGGCGCGATCCGATCCATCGCGTCCACCACCAGGGGGAGATCTCCTTCGGGCTGGTCTACGCCTTTTCCGAGAACTACATCCTGCCGCTCTCGCACGACGAGGTCGTGCACGGCAAGCGATCGCTCCTCGAGCGCATGCCGGGCGACGACTGGCAGCGCTTCGCCAACCTGCGCGCCTACTACGGATTCATGTGGGCGCATCCGGGCAAGAAGCTGCTCTTCATGGGCGGCGAGTTCGCGCAACGCGGCGAATGGAACCACGACCGCTCGCTCGACTGGCATCTTCTCGAGCATGCGCCGCACGCCGGCGTCCAGCGCCTGGTGCGCGACCTCAACGCGATCCTGCGCAGCCGGCCGGCGCTGCACCAGCGCGATGTGCGCGGCGACGGCTTCGAGTGGATCGACCACGGCGATGCCGCCAGCAGCGTCTACGCCTTCGTGCGCCATGGCGAAAGCGACGCGCCGCCGATCGTGGCGATCAGCCACTTCACGCCGGTGCCGCGCCATGGCTATCGCCTCGGCATGCCGCGCGCCGGGCGCTGGCGCGAGATCCTCAACACCGATTCGGGCTGGTACGGCGGCAGCGATGCCGGCAATGCCGGCGCAACGATGCATACCGAAGCGACCGGCGCGCACGGCCGGGACCAGTCGCTGGTCCTCACGCTGCCCCCGCTCGCGACCATCTTCCTGGAGTGGCAGGCTTGAACGATTCGATCCATCCCGATGCGCCCGCGCCGGCGTCGCTCGATCATCCGACGGCCTCTGCGGCCCGCCGGAGCAGAGAAGCGCCCGGCGAGACCGTCGGCGCCGCCCAGGCCACCCGCCTGTTGCCGGGCCGCCCCTGGCCGCTGGGCGCGACACAAGGCCCCGATGGCGTGAACTTCGCGCTCTTCTCGGTCCATGCCACGCGGGTCTGGCTGTGCCTGCTCGACGAAGCCGGCCGCGAGACCGCCCGCCTGCCGCTGCCGCGGCGAACCGAGGACGTCTGGCACGGCCTGCTGCCGGGCGCGGCCGCGGGCCTCGCCTACGGCTACCGGGTCGAGGGGCCGCGTTCGGCCGCCACCGGCCATCGCTTCAACCCGGCCAAGCTCCTCATCGACCCCTACGCACGGCGTTTCGCGGGCCACTTCGCCTGGAGCGACGACCATCTCGACAACGACGCCGACAACGCGCGCCACACCCTGCGCGCGGTGGTCGACGCGAGCGGATTCGACTGGCGGGGCGACGCGCCGCCGGCCATCCCGCTCGAGGACACGGTGCTCTACGAGGTCCACGTCAAGGGCGCCACCGCCGCGCACCCCGGCGTGCCCGAGCGCGACCGCGGCCGCTACCGGGGGCTGGCCGCCCCGGCCTTCGTGGATCACCTGAAACGCCTCGGCGTGACCGCCGTGAGCCTGCTGCCGGTGCACCAGGCAATCGACGAGCGCCCGCTCGTCGAGCGCGGCCTCGTCAACTACTGGGGCTACAACACCATCGGCTTCTTCGCGCCCGATGCGCGCCTGGCCGAGTCCGATCCGGTGGCGGAGTTCCGCGAGATGGTGCGCGGGCTGCATGCGGCCGGCCTCGAGGTGATCCTCGACGTGGTCTACAACCACACCGCCGAAGGCGACGATCGCGGACCGATCCTGTCGTTTCGCGGCATCGACAACGTCGCGTACTACCGCCTGCTGCCCAACGAGCCGGCGCACTACGAGAACCTCACCGGCACCGGCAACGCGCTCGACGCGAGCCATCCGCGCGTGATGCAGCTGGTGCTCGACTCGCTGCGCTACTGGGTCGAGCAGATGCACGTCGACGGCTTTCGCTTCGATCTCGCGCCGGTGCTCGGGCGCAAGGCGGTGCATCGCGGCTCGGCCTTCTCGGGCCGCGCGGCGCTCTTCCAGGCGATCGCGCAGGACCCGGTGCTCGCCCGCGTGAAGCTGATCGCCGAACCCTGGGACGTCGGCCCCGGCGGCTACCAGCTCGGCGCCTTCCCGGCGGGCTGGAGCGAATGGAACGATCGCTACCGCGACCAGATACGCGCCTTCTGGGTGCGCAAGGCGGCCTATCGCGGCGAGATCGCCTCGCGCATCGCCGGCTCGCGCGACGTCTTCGGCCACCACCGCCGCTCGCCCACCGCGAGCGTCAACTACATCGCGGCGCACGACGGCTTCACCCTGCACGACGTGGTCAGCTACGACCGCCGGCACAACGAAGCCAACGGCGAGGACAATCGCGACGGCACCGCCGACAACCACAGCTGGAACTGCGGCGTCGAGGGGCCGACCCCGCTGCTCGCGGTCAACGCCCTGCGCGGGCGCCTGAAGCGCGCGATGCTCGCCACGCTCTTCCTGTCGCAGGGGGTGCCGATGCTGCTGGGCGGCGACGAGATCGGCCGCAGCCAGCAGGGCAACAACAACGCCTACAACCAGGACGGACCGATCTCCTGGTTCGACTGGACCCATGCCGACGAGGCACTCGCCGGATACGTCGCGAAGCTCGCCGCGCTGCGCCGCCGCTACCCGCAGCTGCGCCGGCGCGCCTGGCTCGAGGGTCATGCGGATGCGCAGGGCCGGCGCGACATCACCTGGCTCAATCGGCGGGGCGAGGAGATGAACGAGCGCCAGTGGGGCGAGTGGGGCCGCTATGCCTTCGGCTTCCTGCTGGGCGGCACGGGTACCGCCTCGAGCGCATCGGCCGCGGTCGATGCGGCCGATGCCGTCGACGCGCCCGAGCTGCTGGTGCTGATCAACGGCGAGGCGAGCGACTGGACGATGGCGATCCCGCCCGGCGCCTGGCGCCCGGTGCTCGACACCGGCCAGCGCGACGGCGTGCCCGAGTCCGACGCTCCGGTTTCCGGCCAGTGGCTGATCAAGGCGCGCAGCCTCGCCTTCTTCGAGCGGACCTGAACATCCCGGTGGACCCGATCGCCATGACGAATCCCCTGCCCGGCCGCGCGAGCGGCGTGCTGCTGCACCCCAGCTCCCTGCCCGGACCGCTGGGGGCGGGCGACTTCGGCGATGCCGCCTTCCGCTTCGTCGACTGGCTCGCCGACGCCGGTCTGGGGCTGTGGCAGATCCTGCCGCTCGCGCCGGCCGGCAATGGCGATTCGCCCTACATGAGCCCCTCGGCCTTCGCGATCGATCCGGTCTTCATCGACCTGCAGGCACTGCGCGACCAGGGCCTGCTCGCGCCCGACGCGCTCGACCACGAACGGCTGCCGGCGGCCTTCGGCCAGGCGCAGCGGCAGGCCGCCTTTGCCGCCAACCGCGAATTCCGCATGGCGCGGCTGCGCGAAGCAGCGCTGCGCTGGTTCGAGTTGCGCGAACCCGGCGGCTATGAATCCTTCTGCGTCGCCGAAGCCCACTGGCTCGACGACTATGCCCGCTTCATGACGATCGCGCAGGCTTATCCGGGCAGGCCCTGGCAGGACTGGCCGGCAGGCCTGCGCGATCGCGATCCCGCCGCGCTCGCCACCATCGACGGCGGTTGCGACGAGGACATCGGTTTCTGGAAGTTCTGCCAGTGGATCGCCTCGCGACAGTGGTCGGCCCTGCACGCGCATGCCAGGCACCGCGGTGTCCGGGTGATCGGCGATGCGCCGATCTTCGTCGCCGGCCACAGCGCGGACGTCTGGGCGCATCGCAGGCTCTTCGCGCTCGAAGCCGACGGCAGCTTCGCGCGCGTGGCCGGCGTGCCGCCCGACTACTTCAGCGCCACCGGCCAGCGCTGGGGCAACCCGGTCTACGACTGGGAAGCCAACCGGGCCGAAGGCTACCGCTGGTGGATCGCGCGGCTGCGCCGCCAGGCGGCGCTCGCCGACATCGTCCGGCTCGACCACTTCCGCGGCTTCGCCGCCGGCTGGGAGATCCCGGCGCAAGCGCCCGACGCCACCACCGGCCAGTGGCGCCCCGGCCCGGGCGCCACGTTCTTCGAGGCCGTGCGCAAGGCGCTGGGCGGACTGCCGCTCGTCGCCGAGGACCTCGGCACCATCACCCCGGACGTCGTCGCGCTGCGCGAGCAGTTCGGGCTGCCCGGCATGCGGGTGCTGCAGTTCGCCTTCGCCGAAGGCCCGGGGCAACCCTACCTGCCGCACAACCTGACGCACGACTCGGTCGTCTACACCGGCACTCACGACAACGACACCAGCCGCGGCTGGTTCGGGCAGGCCGCACCGCACGAGCAGCGCATGGCGCAGATCTACCTCAAGACCGACGGCCGCGAGATCCACTGGGACCTGATCCACGCCGCCTCGCAGTCGGTGGCGCGCTACGCGATCTGGCCGCTGCAGGACGTGCTGGGCGCCGGCAGCGACGAGCGCATGAACCGGCCCGGCAGCGCCGAAGGCAACTGGGGCTGGCGCTTCGGGTTCGATCGGATCGAGCCCTGGCACACCCGGCGCCTGCGCGAGATCTCGGCCGTGCACGGCCGCAATGGGGCGACGCTACCGGACGGGTGAATCACCACAGGGTCATGAACAGCTTCAGCGGCTGATCCACGGCGGGGACGAAGCCGTAGCGTTGATAGAAACGCGCAACCGCTTCGTTCTTCGCATCGACGAACAGGCCGGCGCTGCCTACGGCTTGCGCCGCCGTACGTGCCCGGCTGATGGCATCGGCCAGCAACAGCTGGCCCAGGCCCTGGCCCTGCATGTCGATTCGCGTGGCCAGGCGTCCGAGCCGCGTCACCGGGATCTGGCGCGGATAGCGTTTCGCCTGACGGGCCGGCAGGTCCTGGGTCAGCACGAATGCGGACGCCAGCGCGTAGAAGCCGAGGATGCTGGTGGCCTGCAGGGCATAGCCGGACTGCTCCGCGGACCGCACGGCCACGGCATCGGCGGGCACGGCGACGAATGTCCGGGAGATCCCCTTGTCCTGATGCTGTAGCGCGGTTCGCTTGAGCCAGGCATCGAGAGCCTCGACGCCGCAGTCAAACCCGTTTCGATCGTGGTGCCCAGTCAAGGGTTCCAGTCTGATCATCGCGCCGGGCCACGTAGTCGTCGAGCGCCGCCCTCAGGGCGGCATTGGGTGGAAGCGGGCGATCGAGCGCCGCGACGAACGCCTGGGAGTCGCGGGCGCTCAGGCAGATCACACGCTCCTGCTCGATGACACGCTCGGCTTCGCGCAAGGCGGACTGGACGACGAACTGATTCAATGTGGCACCCGTCAGGCCGGCAGCGGCTTCCAGGGTTTCCTGCACCGCAAGCGGCACCCGGGCCGTGATGCGGCCACGGCCAGACGTTTCGGCCGGCATGGAACATCTCCATCGGTTCGATGGCCGTAGTATAACAAGGCGGTGACAAAATGGCACCATCTGTCGCCTGCTGAGCCCCCGGCGCTTCGTGCGGAATCAGCCCGCGGCCCAGTTCTCCACCGCAAGACCGTCGATCCGGCGGAACTCGCGCTCGTTGTTCGTCACCAGCACGCAATCCTGTGCAAGGGCGTGGCAGGCGATCCACAAGTCGTTGGCGCCGATCGAGGCACCGGTGCGTTTCAGGCGCGTCGAATGCCGCGCATAGTGGGCGCACAGTGCAGCGCTTGCCTCGTAGTCCACCGGCACGATCCGCACTAGCGCCGCAAGCTGTCGGAGCACTTCCGCCCTGCGGGTGCTGCGCTCGGCGCCCACGAGTAATTCCGCGTACGTGACGAAGGACATGCACAGGCTATCTTCAGCCCCCAGGCGGTTCACATGCTCGGCAACTTCCGGGGGACGATCCTTGATCAGGTAGATCAGGATGTTCGTGTCGAGCATGTAGTTCACAGCGCTTCCCGCTCCTGCGGGGGCAGCGGGGTACGGCGCGCTTCTTCCAGCGCCCGGACGAAGTCGGAATCGAAGCCGGCCAGGATCTCCAGCAAGACGTCGCCACGCCGTTCACTGGCCGGCTGCGGGCGCAGGACAAGGTCGCCATCCTCGTTGCGGCTGATGGTGACCTGCTTGCAGTCGAGCCGGAACTCCTGCGGGATACGTACCGCCTGGCTGTTGCCGTTCATGAAGACCCGAGTGCGAACGCCTTGTGAACGGAGGATTCTGGGCATGATCACTCTCTTGATGTGTGTACAATTAAGTGTGTATTCTAAGCTTGCTCCCCTTGCCGATCAATAGGCCTTCCTTCCAATGGACTGGCGGCCCAGAACCTGTGAATGAATCGGCCGCGCCCGAGCGGTGCGCCAGGGGGGTTCCGATCGAGGCGCAAAGCGCAGCCATGTCGGGCGACATGGCGAGCATTTGCAACGAAGAGCGGGGCCGCCATGGCGTGACGAGCGGGCGTGGACGGTTCTTTCACAGGTTCTCAGCCCTATGGGAGGGTAAGGGTTGAGGAGAATCGCTACAATGTACACATCCAGATATACGTGTAGCCAATCATGGCGCTCAACATCCGCAGCCCCGAAGCCGACCGCCTGGCCACGGAAGTGGCCAGGCTCACGGGCGAAACCAAGACCCTGGCCGTCACCACGGCCCTGCGCGAGCGCCTCGCGCGAGTACGCCGGGCACGCGGCCGGCCGCGCCTGGCCGACGAGCTCATCGAGATCGCCCGCCAGTGCGCCAGCCTGCCGGTGCTCGATGCACGCAGTGAAGACGAGATCGTGGGATACGACGACCACGGGGCGCCGCGCTGATGGTGCTCGACACTTCCGCGCTGGTCGCCATCCTGTCAGGCGAACCCGAGCACGAGGCGTTCATCCAGGCCATCGAACAGGCCGATGTGCGCCTGCTGTCGGCCGCCACGCTGCTCGAGGCATCGATCGTGATCGAAGCACGCTACGGCGCTGCGGGTGCGCAGCATCTCGACCGGCTGCTGGAACGCGCCGACGTGGAGATCGTCCCCATGGATCGCGAGCAAGCCAGCACCGCGCGTGCCGGCTGGCAGCGCTTTGGCAAGGGTCGTCATCCGGCCGCCCTGAACTTCGGCGACTGTTTCTCCTACGCCTTGGCCGTGACCCGTGGCGAGCCGCTGCTCTTCAAGGGCAACGATTTCAGCCAGACCGACGTGCCGATGGCACGGATCTGAAACCTCGTGACCACCACGGCACCCTGAGCAGCTTCAGCGGCCGGGCGATCGCTAGCGCCCGAGCAGCTGCCGCGCCGCGCCGATCACGAAGGCGAAGTTGGTGCGCAGGTAGCGCCCGAGCAGGCGGCGCGGCTCGCGCGCGAGTCGCCAGCCCCATTCCAGGCCGGACTTCTGCATCCACAGCGGGGCACGGCGCACCGTGCCAGCGTAGAAGTCGAACGCCGCGCCGACGCCGATCATGACGGCGGAGATGCGCTCGCGCTGATGGTGGATCCAGACTTCCTGCTTCGGGCAGCCGAGCCCGACGAAGACCACCTGCGCACCGGACGCATTGATGCGTTCGACGAGCTCGTCCTCGAGCCTGGCGGACCACTCGCCCCAGGGCGGCGCGATGGTGCCCACCACCTGCAGGCCGGGGAAGTCCCGCTGCAGCCGCGCCGCCAGCAGGCCGAGCGTGCGGGCGGTGCTGCCGAAGAGGAACACCTTCTCGTTGCGGCCGGCGGCCTCGCCGCAGTAGTGCCACATCAGGTCGGGGCCGGCGATGCGCTCCTGGCGCTTGCGTCGCAGGAGCGAAAGAAACCAGGCCACGGACATGCCGTCGGCGGTGCTGAGGTCGGCGGACTCGATCGCGGCGCGCAGCTCCGGATCCCGGCGGGCGGTGACGATGGAGTGGGCGTTGCAGGTGACGACGACGCGCGGCTCGCCGGCGCGCACCCAGCCGGCGATGCGGTTGAGCGCTTCGCGCCAGGTGGCGACGTCGATCGGCATGCCGAGCACCGGCATGCGAATCCGCAGTTCGGCATCGTTGGCTGCCGTGGCGCGCTGGCCGACCGCTGCCCGGGTCACGTCGACCGGCACTCCGATGCCGGACGAATCACCCTGCTGGTCGCCCCCGATGCCAGCCTGGATCTGCATTCTTTTCCTCCCGATGAATTGATACCACAGCCCCGCGGGGATTGGGAGGGAGAAGGCCTGATTCAGCCGGTTTTCGGCCTGATCTGGATCATGAATCTCGTATCCGATCCCATCGGGAACATCAGGAATCCTCCGAATGGAGGAGGGTCGGGCCTTCAATGCGAATCACTTCGGAATAGATCGCCATCAGCCGCTCGAAATTGCGCTGCGGCGTCCAGCGCGCCAGGTAGCAGGCGCGCGCGTTCGCGCCGCGCCTTGCGAGCTCGCCCGCCTGCGCGCGCGCCGAGCGGATCGCGGCGACCCATGCCGCGACGTCGCCCGGCGGCAGCAGCCAGCCGGTGGCACCGTCGACCACGATCTCGCGCAGCGCCCCCTGGTCGCTCGCGAACACCGGCAGGCCGAGCGCACCGGCCTCGACCAGGCTGCGCGGGAAATTCTCGTGGCCGACGCTGGGCAGGACCAGGGCGGCGGCGCCCGCCATCTCGCGGCGCACCCCCTCGGCGGGCTGCTCGCCGAGCAGCTCGACGTTCGGCAATGCCTCGAGCAAGCCGCGCTGCGGACCGTCGCCGAGCACACGCACGCGCAGCTCCGGCATGGCCGCGGCGATCGCCGCCAGGATTCCGATGCCCTTGTCCGCCACGAGCCGGCCGACGAAGAGCAGGCAGTCCCCGCGCGCGAGTCCGACACCGCCCTCGGCCGAGCCGTCGGCAAGCGGATCCGCGACGAAGTTCGGCTTCACCGCGATCCGCTCGCCCGGCAGGCCGCCGGCGATGAGCACGCCGCGGCTGAACTCCGACAGCGCGATGAAGCGCGCCACCTTGCGGCGCCAGGTGCCGAGCAGCCGGTGCCCGGCCAGCATGGCGGCGACCGCCCCGGTGGCGGCACGGGAATCCCGGTAGCAGGCATGGCGGATCGCCGGCAGCGGCAGGCGGCCCACGCAGTCCATGCAGCTGCGCCCGTCGCGCTGGAGCATGCCCTGGGGACACACGAGCCGGAAGTTGTGCAGGGTCTGCACGTAGGGCACCCCCGCGCGCGAGGCCACCCAGGCGAGCGCCGGCGACAGCGACGGAAACGTGTTGTGGGCATGGATCACGTCCGGCCGGAAAGCCGCGATCGCGGCGGCGAGCTCGCGCGCCGGCCCCGGCGCCCAGACGGTATCGCGGGCGAGGCGCAGGGCATGCCGTCCGGCGAGGTCGTCGTTGTGCCGCTCGAAGACCTCGACCTGCTGGCCGAAGCCGCGCAGCATCGCGACCTCGTCCTCGAAGACCGCATCCTCGCCGCCGCGACGTCGATAGCGCGCATGCGCCACCAGGATGCGCAGCGGGCGGGACGGCCGCGGCGAGCTCAGGCGGGCGCCGCCTCCAGCTCCATCAGCAGGGTGACCAGCTCCACCTGGCGCCGCACGCCCGCCTTGCGCTTGGCGTGCTTGAGGTGGGTGCGGACCGTCTCGACCGAGCAATTGCGTGCCCTGGATATCTCTTGGGTGGACGCATTCTGGTACAGGCGCCAGACGGTGTCGAATTCGGCCGGCGTCCAGCCGAAGAGCGCCGCGGTGCGCGCCGCAAGGCCGGCGGTGTCCGCATCCTGCACCGGGCGCACGACCAGCAGGGCGGACGCCCCGGCGAGCGACACGACGCCACGGTTGCGCCCGAGCGGGCGCATCTCGAGCATGTGCTCGGCCTCGTGGCCGGCCGGGCCCAGACGAACCGTCAGCCGGCACCGGGCTCCGGCGCAGCGGGCGGGCCTCGCGCGGCGCTCGGATCGGCCGCCGGCGAACGCCCCCGCATCGAGCACCGGACGGAAACCCGACGCGATGGTGCCGCTGTCGAGGTGCGTCCGCAGCCAGGCAGCCGCTTCGGTCGAAGCGGGCCGCAGCAGCCCGGCGGTATCGGTCAGAACGCCCCTATCGATCAGCCCGGCGCCTGCCGCATTGGTCTGCAGCAGCCGGCCCGTAGCGCCGAGCACGAACATCGCCGGCGGGTCGCCCTCCTCATCGTCGATGCGCGCGCGCAGCAGCTCGGTGCCCATGCGCTCGGCCTGCAGCAGCACGGGGCCGAGCTCGCGGATGGTCTCGTCCGTCCGCTCGTCGAAGGGCTCCTGGTCCGGGCCGCGGTGCCAGCTCACGATGAACGGCGCGGCGCGCGGCGCCTCGGGGGTGACGACGAGCGCGCGCATGTGGCGGACGCGGTTGGGCTCGAGGAACGCGGCGAAGAACTCGGAATCGACGAGCGCATCGCGGGCGCAGAGGTCCTCGCCGCGCACGAGCCGGGCCTGGCCCGGCGGCGGAGGCGAGACGCGCGCCCACCAGGTGTCGATATGGTGGAAGTATTCGTAGTAGCGACGGATCGTGCCGTGAGCGAGGCCGAACTCCCAGGCAGGGCGATGATCCGGGCTGGGGGAGGCGGACATGATGAAGGCGGAATGCGCCTTCAGGCAACGGGACGTCGTCTGCAGGAAGTCGTCCCAGCGTGCGGCGTCGAGCACTGCCTCGAACAGCGTTTCCTTCGCAGCGCAGCAACCAATCGCCATCCGTAGCCGCCCGTCGATATCCGACGGACACCCTCCTTCCCTCGTGAGACACTCCCGGTTCGGGGCGTCCCTGTTCGTCTTGCGGCAATGCGATACCCGATCTGTATTAAGAAAGGCCCCCCCGATCGAGTCATCCCATTTTTTGACTAGCCGTAACGACCTAGTCCGCCACACCCAATCAGGTTAGCAATTGCCAGACGCCACCGACACCCCCGGCGCCCGCCGCGCACCGGCCCTCTCGAGACCGCAAGGCGCCGATGCCGCCTGGAAGCGACTGCTCGCCGCGATCCTCCATCCGGCGGCGCCGCTGCGGGTCGGCGCCGGCCTGCTCTGCCTCGCGCTGGTGGTGGCCATGTTCTGGCTCGGCAGCCAGCCGGGCGCATCGGCGCTGATCCCTACCCCGCCCTGGGACCGGCTGCTGCACTTCGTGGTGTACGGCGGCTACGCGACGCTCGCCTGGATCGCCTTCGGCGGCCGCCGCTGGCTGCCCGCCCTGCTGGTGGCCGCAGCGATCGGCCTCGCCGACGAAGGGCTGCAGTCGCTCGCGCCCGGACGCACCGCCGACTGGACCGACATCGCCGCCGACATCGCCGGCGCGGTCACCGCGGTCGTGGTGCTCGGCGCGCTGCGCCGCCGTTTCGATCGCGGGCGGTAGGCGGGCTCCCCGCAGCCGGAGCGCTACGGATCGAGCCCCAGGGCCGCCCGTCCGGCGATGATCGTCGCCGGGTTGACGGCGCACAGCCGGGTCGCGAGCTCGTCGCCGTAGGTATCGCGCAGCGTGCACCAGGCGTCGATCAGCACCGGCGGCCGGTAGCGCAGGTTGTGGGCATCCGTGGCCACAGCGAACACCTGCTCGCGGCGCAGCAACTCGTGGGCAGTGTCGTGGGCGCGCGGGCCGAACCAGCCGCAGACCGAAGCCGCTGTGAGCTGCAGCAGGCAGCCCTCGCGCACGAAGGGCTCGATCGCATCGGGCGAGCGCATCACCGCCTTGTTGCGTTCGGGGTGCGCGATCATCGGCACGATGCCGGCGCGCAGCAGCCAGCGCACCGCATTGAGCGCCCCCACCGGGATGAGGCCGTCGGGGAACTCGAGCAGCATCACCTTCGAGCCCTGCCAGCCGCCGAGCATGGGAGCGCGGCCATCGGCCGCCATCTCCAGCGAATCCGGCGTGAGATGCACCTCTCCGCCCAGGTGCACCGCGAGCGCGATGCCGGCCGAATCGAGCGTCTTGCGAAACGCCTGGAACTTGGGCCGCAGGCCCGGCAGATCGTTGGGGAAGCGCCCCGGGAAGACGTGCGGCGTGAGGATCGCGGTGGTGATCCGGCTGAGCACCGCCGCCTTGGCCAGGCCGAGCCCGGCCTGCAGGTCCTGCGCACCGTCGTCGACCGAGGGCAGGAGATGGCAGTGGATATCGACGAGATCGGGAATGTCCGCGTGACGCTGCATGCGGGCAGCATACCAGCGCCCCGTATCCGCGCGATGGCCGGACTTCACAGAAGCCGTTCGAGGCGGCGCACCCGCTTCCAGAGCAAGGCCCTAGGCACATCCACAGCCAAGGCCCGCATGCAACGCTCGAGCAATCCCTGCTCTTCGCGCAGGCGGCCGATCGACTTGCCGAGATCCCGCGAAACCGATGTCCCGTACGCCCCTTCCGCTTTGGCCACCGCCGTACGCAGGACCGACAGGGGCAGATCGATCATGGCCAGATCGATCAGGTCACGACTGAAGACGCTGGCATCGAGCCAGCGATCCGAGTTGGCCAGCAGCTTGCTGGCCGCCATGTCGAGGGGCGTCAGTGTCGGCACACCACACAGTGCATCCTGCGCACCAGGCGTGTTCAGTTCGATTCGGCCTTCAAGCACGATTTCAAGCTTGATCGGCGCGCCGCTCACCTCGACCGAGGTACGAATACCGTACTGATCCGCCCGAATGGGCTGAATCAAGGGGAATGCCGTCGCGCCCTCGCGCAACAAGGGCGATATACCGTCGGCGGAGCGGACCGACTCGCGCAGGTCCCGATAACACACGAGGTCGAAGACCAGGAAATCGACATCCACGGACTCCCGATATTCTCCGTAGCGCAGGGCGATCGCGGTACCGCCGCCGAACAGGCACCGACTTCGTCGGAGCAACTCGCCATCCAGAGCGGTGAGAAACTGCGCGACATGCCGGTGGTGAGCTCGCTTATACACGGTCGCGCCCCTTGAACACCTTGCCGAGCATTTCGATCAGGTGCCGTTCATGCGGCTCGAGGCTTGCCGTGTCCACATGTCGCCAATTGCGCTGGTAGAAACTCCAGGCCTCTTGCGGAGTCAACTCGTCCACCCCTGTCACCTGCCATGCAAGCCGCCTCAGCTGTGAATACTCGGACAAGCTTATCTGCAGCGGCAGGAACTCTTTTCCCTGTTCTTCCGGGATTGCATCGCCTGCTTTGCCAGTAATCCCGACGGAGACAGACAGATCGAGGACATCCAGCGCGGCGAGGTATGCGCCAAAGGTAGCGGAAAGCTGACCCCGTTCGATACGGTGCCAAGTTACCCGTGACATCCCCGCGGACTCTGCCGCGTCTGTCACGGTGACACCGAGCGCCTTGCGACGATCGCGGATCTGGTGACCGACCCGGGTAGCGGCTTCGACAACGGCGAGGCTTGCGGAAGGAGATCTGGCGGGCATCGTTGCGGCCCTTCTACGTCAGAAAATGTATCTCATTATGGATAAATACCGATGAATGTCAATAATGAGATCCACAAACACATCGCCTGGGCTGAGCCAGCCGCCGCCCCTGATGGGCGGACCGGCCCGTGACGGCTGGAACGATTCCGTGAGCCCTTGTGATACGGCAGATCGGATCTGCCCCTTGATCTACCCATGGTGCGAAGGGCCCGCGAAAACCGCTGGCAGGCGAATCGAAAATCGATATACTGCGGCTTATTCAGCCGGGGCGCCGCGCATTCGCCGGACAGGCGCCGGGATGGATCCTCCCAATAACATCCAGACAATAAGGCAGACACCCGAATGTCCAGCTATCGCGATTACCTTGCGCAAATCGAGGAACTCAAGCAAAAGGCCGAGGAAGCCCGCAAGAAGGAGCTTGCCGCGGTCATCAACGATATTCGCGCCAAGATCGCCGAACATGGCCTGACCGCCGCCGATCTCGGCCTTTCCGGCGGCGGGCGGCGAGCGGCTCCCGCCCCGCGCAGCGGCGGCAAGGTGCCCCCGAAATACCGCGGCCCCAATGGCGAGCTCTGGACCGGCCGCGGCCGCAAACCCGCCTGGGTGGTGGCGCAGCTCGGCAGCGGCCGCTCGCTCGCGGAGTTCGAGATCCGCTGATCCCGCTCCACCGGGGCGCACAGGCCGCCGGCGGGCGGCCTGCGCGATCTCCCGCCGGCGATATTCGCCCCGTGCGGAATGTCCTCGTGCCGGCCGGAGCAAAATGGCAAGGTCCCCCCTCATAGGAAAGGGGCGAACCGTCGATCGGCGGAAAGCCGGCCGATCGTGAAAAGCCATCGATTCGACATCCAGCTGCTTCGTGGAATAGCCGTCCTCCTGGTCGTGGCTTTTCACGCATGGGGCGGCTGGTTCCCCAGGGGATTTCTCGGCGTCGACGTGTTCTTCGTCGTTTCGGGATTCCTGATCACCGGCATGATTCTCCGCGACCTCGAGTCCGGCAGCTTCGGTTTCAGAAACTTCTACCTCCGGCGCGCGCGCCGGCTCATACCGGCGAGCATAGCTACGCTCGCGCTGACGACCGTCCTTGCGCTCCTTTTTCTCACCGGCTCGCAGCTGCGTGAGTTCGGCGCCCAGTTGCTCGGGTCGATTCTCTTCGTCGCGAACATCGTCCTCGCGCTCCAGTCCGGATATTTCGAGACCGCCGCGGCCGCCAAGCCGCTGCTCCACATGTGGTCCCTGTCGCTGGAGGAGCAGTTCTACTTCATCGCGCCGGTGCTGCTGTGGATCACCCCGGCACGATTCAGGCTGCCCGTGCTGGTCATCGGCCTGGCAGCCAGCCTGGTGCTTTGCATGATGCTGATGGCCGGGCCCGCATGGCTGCCGACGACCGCGGCCGGCGCGCAGAAGCTCGCCTTCTTCATGCTCCCGGCTCGCGCCTGGGAGCTGCTCGCCGGCGCGCTCGCCGCATGGCTGATGATCCGCAGGCCCGGGCTCGCCGTTCCCAGGGCCCTCAAGCTGGGCGCCCTGGGCCTCGTCTTCTTCGTCTGCACGATGGGCTTCCATCCCGTGCATCCCGGCATCGACGCGCTCGTCGTCGTCGTCGCGACCTGCGCCCTGCTTCTCGGGCAGGACGACTGGCTTCCTCGCGCAGCGCCCCTTAGACAACTGGCGCGCATTGGAGACTGGTCGTACTCACTCTACCTCCTGCACTGGCCGCTGTTCGCCGTCGCATACGTCGTCTACGGCGGCCATCCGCCGGCAGCGGTCCTGGCCGTCCTGGCCAGCCTGGCCCTGATCCTCGCCTGGGCCCAGTACACCTGGATCGAGCAGCCGTTGCGGCGCCCCGGCGCGGCAGGCGGTTTCGCGAGAACAGCGCTGCTGGCCGGCTCGGTGGCGACGCTGGGCGCGGTGTCAGTGCATTTCATGAACGTCCGGCCCGCGGTGCAGTTCGCCTCCAGCCACGGTTTCGACCAGGCGTGCGACCAGAAATTCTCCGAGTGGCAGGACATCCCGGCCTGCCGCAGCGACGAACTCCCCCGCATGGCGATCTGGGGAGACAGCTATGCGATGCACTATGTGCCCGGCCTGGCCGACGCCCCGATCATCCAGATGACGCGCAGCGCCTGCGCCCCCATTCACGGCGTCGCGAACGTCGGCGGCGAATACACCCGCAGCTGGGCACAGGGGTGCGCGGACTTCAACCGGAGCGTCGTGAATGCCCTGGCATCGATGCCGTCGGTCGAGATCGTCCTCATCAGCTCGCCCTTCGCGCAAGTCCTGAAGGATTCCGGCCAATCCCTGCTGGTCGACGGCGAGGTGTCGCCATGGAGCCCGGTGGGCGCGGCCCGACTGAGCGCAACCCTGCAGGAACTCAAGACGGCGGGCAAGCGGCCCATCCTGATTGCGCCGACACCGCCGGCCGGCTTCGATGCGGGCGTATGCAACGAGCGACTGGTCGAGAACCGCCTCAGCCTCGGTCGCAACGGCTGCGATATCGACAGGGCGGAGGCAGCGCGACGCAGCGCCTCCGTCATCGAGCTGCTTCACCAGGCGGCCGCGATGGCCGGTGCCGAGGTGCTGGATCCGGCGACGGTGCTTTGCGGCGAGGCCATCTGCCGCACCCGCGAGGGCGCCTCGGTACTCTATGCCGACGGCGGCCATCTCACGGATGCCGGGTCGCGCTTCGTCGCGGAAGGCCTCGGGCTTCGCAGACTGGCCCTGGACTGACCCCCGGCGCGGAAGGGTCGCTTACCACGAAGCCTTCGGCGTGCTCGACCCGGCCGCGGGCGCGCCCATGCCGAAGGACGCGATCTTCCGCATCTACTCCATGACCAAGCCGATCGCCACGGTGGCCGCGATGAGCCTGGTCGAGGAAGGCAGGCTGTATCTGCCGGGCCCGGGCTACGGCTTCGGCCTCGGGTTCGCGGTGCGCACCGAAGCCGGTGTGGCTGCGTTCCCGTCGAGTGTGGGCGAGTACTACTGGGGCGGCGCCGGCGGAACCTATTTCTGGGTCGACCCCAGGCAGGAGCTCATCGTCGTCTTCATGATGCAGTCGGCAAAGAATCGGGTGCCCTACCGCAGCGTGCTGAGGAACCTGGTGTACGGGGCGATCGTGGACTAGGTTCTCCGGCGCTTGTCTGACATCGTCAGACAAGCGTATAGTTGTTTGCCATGCTGCGATACCAGCCCCGGCAGGAGATCCCCCATGACAACCGCCCGCATCAGTGCACGACTCGACGACGAAACGCGAGCCAGGCTCGAACGCATCCAGGCCGCCACCGGAAAGAGCGTCACGCAACTCATCACCGAGGCGCTCGACGTCTACGATCAGAAGCTGCGCGCCGAGTCGCGGGCCGGAAATCGGGAGCTGCTTTCGCTGGCCGGGGTTTTCGAAGGCCCGCCGTCACTGTCCGAGCGGACGAAGGACGAGCTCGCCGAGGCGCTCGATGACAAGCTCTCCGGTCATCGCTGACACCGGTTTCTGGGTTGCACTGACCAACCGCAGTGACACGCATCATGCACGGGCCGTGGAAGTTCTCGAAGGCCTGGAACGCCGTCTCGTCACGACCTGGCCAGTGCTCACCGAAACCTGCCACATCCTGCTGCGCCGAGGCGGCAGCGCCGCGCAACGGCGCTTTCTCGAGAGCTGGCTGAAGGGCAGCTTCGACGTCCATGACCTGAACCCGGAGCAGGCCGCGCAGATCCACGCCCTGATGCTGCGCTACGAGTCCTTGCCGATGGACCTGGCCGATGCCTCGCTGGTGTTGCTCGCCGAGGCGCTCGGCTGTGGCGACATCCTGTCCACCGATCGCCGCGACTTCGAGACCTATCGCTGGAAGCAGCGGACGCCGTTCCGGAACCTGCTTCTTTCAGACTGACCCATTCCGGTTGCATTCGGCAAGGTGCTGGCGGCCAGGACCTCGAGGCGTATTGGAGGCAGCGAAAGGAGTCAGGGTGTCAGCGCCGGCTCCCGGAGAGATTCGCGTCGGCGCGGCCTTTCGAGATACATGGTCAACGCTTTCACGACCACTTCGTTCAGCGCGACGCCATCGCGCGCCGCCCGAAGCGCCGCGGCGCGATGAAGCGCCGGCGGAACGCGCACATTGAACAGCCCCTTGAATGGGCGTTGTGGCGCCTTGCCCACCTGGGCGCACGTTTCGACATAGTCGTCGACCGCCGCTTCGAACTCCTTCTGGAGCAAGTCAGGCGTGTTCGCCTCGTAGGTAACGAGATCGTCGATGAACAGGATGCGACCCCGGCAGGTTCGCTTGCCGGCCAACTCTCGAAAAGCATGACGCCGTTTTCTTCACCGCAGTATTGGTCGTTCGGACGAAGTGCCACCAGAAACACGCTTGCCCGACATCGTCAGACAAGCACATCGCCGATGCCTGACTTCAGATTCTCGGCCGGGGCCGAGCACGATCTGGAGGACATCGTCGACTACACGATCGAGCGCTGGGGCGTGAATCAGGTCGCGAAATACATGGACGGACTGGAGGAGCTGGCCGGAACACTGGCCAGATCCCCTGCGCTCGGCAGGCGCCGCGACGACTTGCCCGAGGGGCTGCTGGTCTTTCCCTATGAAAGCCACTGCGGTCGTCCACCGCGCCCCGGCGCCCGCTGCTCGACCCGTGCAACGATTTCGTCTTCAAGGTCCTCTTTGTGCGGCAACCGGCCCTGCTGCTCGATCTCGTCAATGCCGTGCGCGGCCATCTGCCGCCCGTTGCCGACATCGAGATCCTCAATCCCGCCATCCCGCCCGAAGCCATCACGGGCAAGATCATCGTGCTCGACATCCTCGCCCGCGACCGCATCGGCCAGCGCTTCAACGTCGAGATGCAGATCCGCCGCCAGCCGGCCCTGCCCCTGCGCAGCGTCTTCTACCTCGGGCGCATCATGAGCGGCCTGCTCGAGGTCGGCCAGCAGTATGCGTCGCTCGCCCCCGTCGTCGGCATCCACCTGCTGGACTTCACCTGGTTCCGCGACCACCCTCACAAGGCGTGTTGGCGATTCGTGCTGCGCGATGACAAGTCCGGCGACGTACTGCCCGATGCGCTGCTGGAGCTGAACCTCGTGGAGTTGCCCAAGGCCGACCGGCTGGGCGAGAATGACTGGAATATGCCCCTCTCCGCCTGGGTCACCTTCTTCAAGCGTGCGCAGGAGCCCGACATCATGAGCCGGATCGAATACCCGCCAGTGCGCGAGGCGCTGGCCACGCTGGCGCAGATCTCCGAGGATGACCAGGCCCGCATCAATGCGATGGCGCGCAAGCGGGCGCTGATGGATCAGGCTGCGCTGGTCGACGAGGCCCGGACCGAAGGCTTGGCTGAAGGTCGTGAGGAAGGTCGCGAGAAAGGCCTGACCGAGGCCGCACGAAGCATCGCCGGCCGACTCGTCGAGCAATCGGGCCTGGACGACGCCACCATTGCCCGGCTCACGGGCCTGAGCGAAACGGATGTGGATCGCCTGCGCCAGCAGGCTACCAACTAACCGGCGCCGCCCCGGGGCCTATCGATTGCGCTCGCGGTTTCGAAGTCGGCCGTAAGGCTGAGCGCGTGAATTCGCCCGAGCCTGTCATCTTCGAGCGCGGACTCGCTGCCGATCCTCCATAAGGCCAGGATCGGGTTCAACGCCGATGCAGTAAGCGGCCACGAAACCCGGCCTGGAAGACGGACGCCTGCTATCAGATTGACGACATCATGATCCGCGGAGGCGCTTCCCTCAAGCTCATGCGATCCATTCGCCAACGCTCGAGCGGGCGTCATGCGGGCGTTTCCCCAACCGGCAGGAAATCCCCATGCTCGTCGTCGCTCAGGCTGATGTACTCCAGCCGCCACTGATCCACACGCCGAAGGTCGGCCAGGGTGATGGCGGTATCAGCAACCGCCTCGCAAGCCTCGAGAGCGATCTCGGTTGCGGCCTCCGGCTTGCCATAAGTCTGCTCGAATAGCTCGTGCAACTGGCTGGCGACCGTCTCTGCAGACTGCCGCGCCTGCGTGCCACCTTCCGTGGCGTCGTACACCACGGATATCCGCAGTACGTAGGGCTCGCCCGCCGAAACCTCCTCCCACCGCTGCTCGCCCAGATCAAAGAACAGCCCGACCAGATGCTTCGCCTCGGGTTCGAGGACTTTCCCGATCTGCCTCTCGACCTTGTTGTTCCTGCCAATCGCCTTGCGCAGGCGCTCCTCGAAGGCGTTGGGAAACGCCGGTCGACCATAGCGGGCCGCGAGCCACTGCTTCAACGCGCGCTTTTCGCCCATGGGAAGCGAGACACCGCCGTCCCTGGCCGCCTGCTTTTCAAACTCGCCCTTGGGCACGGCACGTCTTTCCCCATGCCGAAGTTCCACGATGATGGGCTGGCCACCCGCGATCTCGTAGCCCAGATGGAGCTTTCGCGGATTCCTTGCGTGGGAAAATTGCGGGTTTGCAGCGTTGACGACGTCGCCGACGATGACCTCGACTGAAGTTTCGGCATCATGCGGAAGGTCGCAGTCGTGCGTAATGACGACGACGCGATGCTTCTCACCGACCGAGCCGCTCAACGCGGCCAGCCTGGCCGCAGACTCCTGTGCAAGAAGATCACCTTGTCGCCAGTCGGTATCGCGCGTCAGCATCCCTCGTCCCCGGAATCATCCTTCAGAGGAGCCGGGGATGGAGAGCTCCGCGCGCCAATCATCCGAAGGCGCAGCTTTCGAACGCGCCAGGTCGGAACGACTGTAGGCTGCATCCATCGCTTGTGCCTCGGCGATCAGCGCCTGAGTGTGTTCGGGCGAAAGCTGGCCGTCGGCAACCAGGTCCAGCAAGGAGCGGCCTTCGAATGCCTTCATCTTCAGGAGGGACGATGCGCGAGCCACCCCGGCTTTCCTGAAAGCGTCGGCCGCAAGGCTGAGCGCGTGAATTCGCCCCATCCTGTCATCCTCAGGCGTGGACTCGCCGCCGATCCACTTGTAGATCGCTTGCCGCGAAACACCGAACACCGTCGCCAGATCCGCGATGGCGGGATTGAACACCCGCCGGATATTCGCGAGATGCTCGGCAGCTGAACGGATGTCCGGCCGCGCGGCATCGGTGTCCGCCATCTGGATGTCGAAATGGGGAACGCGCGGCTCGAGCGACGGGCCCCACCGGCTGGCGCGGGGCAGATCGAACACGCTGCCGGTGCCACCAAGCACGCAGGCAATCACGACAACGGCTGTACCGACGGGTTGCGAAGCCGGCATGAATCGACGACCGGACGAGGTTGCCGAGTACATGGTGTCTCGATCTTGTGTCATGTCAGGCCCACGCGCCGCGTGCGTGATCCGTTGTCGTTGCACCAAACACCAGCTTGATCATGCCGTGCAGGGAAAGCAGCTGTTCGTTCAGCTTGCTCATTTCCATGGTCATCCCGCCCTGGGCGTAGTGATCCGTGTCGATGATCGCATGGTCGCGGGCTTCCTTGATCTCGAACTTCGGTGCTACCGCCAATCCAGTCGGCAGCATGTCCGGCGGGAAACCCAGGGGCGCGACCGTCCGATATACCCTGACGACCAGCGTTCCCTTCGGCACGAGCGGACCGGTATCGGTAGTGAACACAGATTCCGTCATTGCATGCTGACGAGCCGCATCGAAATCGATGCCGTGCAATCCGCCGACGAGATATTGTTCTGCGGTTTCTCCGGTACGCGGCAAGACGGCGTTCAAATACCGAAGACCCAATCGGCTGACGTGGTCGAGCGAAACGACCTCGTGAACCGCCGCCAGACCACGTAGCAGTTCCGTTATGAACTCGTTGTGGGTCTGATAGTGGGTCGTGTGGTAGGTGATGGCGGAAGGCCCAAGAATGAACCCTGCCGCCCTGTCGCTGCGCGTCATCAACCACGAGACCGCCTGCTGGATCTGCGGCGCCTGCGATTGCCCTTGCCCCGGTATGACGAGTTGCGCGAACTGCTGAGGTTCGAACAGCGGATACCCTTCGCGCCGCAGCCGATCCTGGATCTCATCGACGTACCGGACCATCGCGGCGACCGGATTGAAGTGCGCCTGCGCCAACGCATAGTAGACGGGCGCATTCGACATCTTCTTGCCCACGGGTCGCTCCGGATCTCTTGCAGTTGACAGATTCGTTGTCAGTTTACGCCGTGGTTGACGCGGACGCCACTGTGACTTGGCGCCGATGGCACCTACTTCTGGATCGACCCGAAGCAGTAGCTCATCGTCGTCTTCATGATGCAGTCGCCCAGGAGCGGTATCGCAGCGCGCCAAGGAATCTGGTGTACCACGCAACCTCCTTGATCAAAAGGCTCATTTTGATTAAATTGATCAGAGTGTGCTTTTTTGATTCCGGAGGTACCCGCATGGAACATTTCAACGCCAGCGACGTAAAGCGCGAGTTCGGCGAAGCGCTGCTCAAGGCACAGCAGGGGCCGGTCGGGATCAACAAGAACGGCAAGCCGGTCGCGGTACTGGTTTCGGCCAGGGCCTATGCCGAATTGCAGGCATTGCGCGAGAAACAGCTCCGCGCCGAGATAGAGGCCGGGATCGCCGACATCGAGGCCGGGCGCGTCCGCGGCGGCGATACCGTCATCAGCCGACTGAGGAAGCGCATCGCCGATGCCTGACTTCAGATTCTCGGCCGGGGCCGAGCACGATCTGGAGGACATCATCGACTACACGATCGAGCGCTGGGGCGTGGACCAGGCCGTGAAATACATGGACGGCCTGGAGGATCTGGCCGGAACGCTGGCCAGAACCCCTGCGCTCGGCAGGCGCCGCGACGACTTGCTCGAGGGGCTGCTGGTCTTTCCTATGAAAGCCACCGGTTGTTCTACGTCCGGGAACGCCATGGCATAACGATCGTGCGTGTCCTGCATGCAAGCATGGATACGCCGCAGCATTTCTGAAGGGCGCCATCCCTCCTCTTACACGGATTGATCGCGAAACGCCCTCAACACCGCATTGATCCGCGTCTGGTAGCCGGGGCCTTGCGCCTTGAACCACTCGATCACGTCCTGATCCAGGCGCAGCGAGATCAGGGTCTTCGAAGGGGCGGGCTTCAATCCGCGACGGACGATACCGCGAACCACCTTCTCGAGATCCGCCTCGGGATGCTCGACGGTCGGCCTTGCCTCGTCCGAGGGATCGAGCAGACGAGGCCTGTCAGTCTCTGACTTCGTCGAAGTACCACTGCGCCTCGCGCTTCGTTGCCTTGCGGAAGGAGATGAGGTGGATTTCATGCTCGAAGCCCAGGCCATGCTCGCGCAGGTTTTTTGCACGCTTCGGTTCGTGCCAAGTGAATTTCATCCTGGATTGTAGCTACAGAACGTAGCTCAGACAACAAGTTGCCGCGCTCGACCTCGGTGACGCTACTCGCGGCCTGAAAATAGCGGCCCAAGTTGGTGATCGCATCGATGGTCACCGCCTGCAATCCCTCGTCATCGTTGTCTCTTCATTGGCAAGGTATCCCAGCCCGACAACTCCTCTCCCGAATCGATATCGAGCCGAACATGTTTGACCGAAACCGGCGCGTCACCCGCCAACTCAACGAAGGAATCGGAACTCAGCGCGCCCGGAAACACCGCCACGCACCGCGCCGGTCCCTTTGTCGAACGATAGAGAATCCCTCCGAATCCAGCGGCACGTATCAGGTCGGCCAAGACGTGCCCAGCCGCAGGGAGGCCGAACTGAACTGGCAAGGTTCGCCAGTTTCTCGTCAACACATTGTCGTAGAGCTGCTGCCCCGTCCTGATCATCCTGAGATCAATGGCTGAAATGCGCAGCTTTTTCTGAAGGAACCTGGCTTTCGCCGGCATCCTGATTCTTCCCAATACTTTCGCGACCGCTTCCAATGACGATGGCGAAGTCATGTCGAACAGGTCGTGCAGTTGCCCGTTCAGAAAGACCGTGCTGTAACTGGTGGATCGTGCGAGCGCAAGCTCCTGCGGCGACAAGCCGTCAACGGTTTGCGTCGAGGCAATCTGAAATCTTTCGCGAAACGCCGTTTCCTGGTTCTCTGCGATATACAGCGCCGGCCAAGGATCGAGCGTTCCAGGATCCAGATCGGCGCCCGCATTGAACCGGCCGCCATATCCGTGAAGGCTGCCCGCTGCAGACAGCGGTTCCATGCTGTACCGATAAGTGACGATTCGCACCCAGCCAGCTCGAGAATTCCCAGGGGATGGCTTGAGCCTGGCGCTCCGCGATGAATCGGCCCCACTCGCTTGCGCCTGGGCACGGTGGCACCGACTCAGTGCGCCTTCGCCGCGACAGTCGTCTGTCGTTGTGCGGCCCGATCGGACATCGCATTGATGATGAACTTGCGCAGGCGCTCATATCGCCCGAGTCGAATCATGTCCCTGGGCGACACGTCGCCCAGCATCGGGTTACGAGCACGAAACCAGGCAACGGTTTTCTCGATGTCTCCGTCGAAAGCCTCCGCCACCATATTGATCGTGTTCGCAATTTCCTCGAGTCGCTCGCGAACCTGCCCAGGAATGGCGTCGTCATATCGAACCGATTTCACGGAAACCGACGCAAGGCGAGAAACGTCCTCCTTGTTGAGGCCGAGCACCGTCGGAACCCGTTTGGGGTCAAACGAGGAGCCTCGACCGAACTGGAGGTAGTCGTTCGGCACCGAATCGAAGAGACCCAGACTTGGCATCGTGACCTCACTGGTATCCAACCCATGGCGCGGCCGGAACGAACACGTTTCAACCACAACATGACCATCGATTAACCAATATACAGCAAGTCGCTGCGACGCAGCGCTTGCGTCTCGGCGATGAGCACCTGGGTGTGTTCGCGCAGATTTCCTGCACGCTTCGGTTTGTGCCAAGTGAATTTCGTCTTTGATTGTAGCTACACTTCGTAGCACCAACGACGGTCCGGCATCTTGGGACAGCCCCGGCTGCGGAATCACGCCAGGATGAAGAAAACGACGATTCGACTCTACGGCGCGATCGCACGACGCGCACTCCACCCTCCGGCCTGTCGGGCATCCTCCGCAAGACGGATGCCCCACCCCAATTCTGGTGAGACCATCGAAATCGAATGAGGCGCCATCGCGACAACATGCTCACCGTGGCCTCTTTCACCATGTGACGATTGCGGCAATCACGGTAGGCTTTGCTGCCGAAGTATTACAACAAGCACCGACTCGATGATGGATCTCGCCGAAGAGCGACCGGATCTCGAGGCATCGGAGGACTGCGATGCCACACGGGCAGGACCTGCCCTGCAGATCGAATCTGGATCGGAGCTTACGCGGACACGCCGGTTTCTTAACCTACAACACGGAACCATCTTGACAGCCGTGTACTGTTCGCTTCAGGCAACGGTCGCCGAAGGGCGACCGTTACACTGCGTGCAGAATCAACAACCATCATGTCACAACGGAGGAGCCGAGGTAATGTGGCCAGCGGGCCCGGATCGTAGTGTGCAGACGGAAACCGAATCGAAGTGACGGGCCCCGCCAGTCAAGCGAATCGTCCCCTGCGGATCCTGTTCCTCTCGGACAATTTCCCGCCCGAGACCAATGCACCGGCCACCCGGCTGCACGAGCATGCAATCCGCTGGGTTCGTGCCGGCCACCAGGTCACGGTGATCACCTGTGCGCCGAACTTTCCCGAGGGGAAGCTCTTCGAAGGCTACAAGAATCGCTGGCGCCAGGTCGAAACCATCGACGGCATCCGCGTCGTCAGGGTCAAGACGTACATCACCGCCAACGAAGGCTTCATCAAGCGCACGCTCGACTACATGAGCTTCATGGTGACTGGCTTCGTTGCTGGCCTGTTCGAGAAACGGCCGGACATCGTCGTATCGACCTCGCCGCAGTTCTTCTGTGCGGTGGCGGGCTGGGCACTTTCCAGCGTGCGCCGGCTGCCGTGGGTCTTCGAGTTGCGCGACCTGTGGCCAGCGTCGATCGTCGCGGTCGGTGCGATGGAGCACAGCCC
The DNA here is from genome assembly GCA_023954135.1 of Burkholderiaceae bacterium. Taxonomy (GTDB): domain Bacteria; phylum Pseudomonadota; class Gammaproteobacteria; order Burkholderiales; family Burkholderiaceae_E; genus JAMLIN01. The sequence continues at coordinate 33,340 of JAMLIN010000007.1, forward strand.
GCTAATCCGGATGCTGGAGCGACTCGAATTGTTCATGTACCGGCGTGCGGACGCCGTCGTGCCGGTGACCGAATCGTTCCGGGACGACCTCGTGTCACGCGGCATCGATCCACGGAAGATCCATGTCGTCATCAATGGTGTCGACCTCGAGCGGTACGCACCTCAGCCGCGCGACGCAGCCCTCGCCTGGGAGTTCGGCCTCGAAGGCAAGTTCGTCGTCGGCTACATGGGTACCCACGGCATGGCACATGCGCTCGACCGGGTGCTCGATGCCGCGGCAATGCTGCGCGACCGCGACGAGATCGCCTTCTTCTTCGCCGGCTCCGGCGCGATGCGCGATGAGATAGAGCGGCAGGTCGCCGAACGTCGCCTGGACAACGTCAGGATGATTCCCCGCCAGCCCAAGGAAGCCATGCCGGCCCTCTGGAGCCTGTGCGATCTCGCGCTGATCCCGCTGCGCGACACCCCCGTATTCTCCACCGTCATCCCTTCCAAGCTCTTCGAGGCCATGGGCATGGGGGTACCGGTCCTGATGTCATTGCCGCAGGGCGAGGCAACGCGGATCGTGGAGAAAACCGGCTGCGGCATTCATGTACCCCCTGAAGATGCCCAGGCGATGGCCAACGCAGTTGCGGCATTGGCGAAGAACTCCTCGCGCATGGCAAACCTGCGAGCAGCGGCAGCAGCCGCAGCGCCGGACTATTCGAGAACCCGGCAAGCCTTCCAGATGGAGGGCATCCTGGGACGGATGGCAGCAAGCTCGGACGAAACCTCTGCCTCCGATGCCGAAGAGAGCGAAAGCGCCCGATAGTACCGAACAGGTGGCCCTACTCCCCCCCCAAAAAACGGTTACACCCGTCCAGAAACGCTCAGTCGATTCCCCGCTCGACCCCGATTTTCGGGACGCTTCAATCCCATCCCCGTGGATTCGAGATAGCGGGCCCCAAACCCCTGATCTAGGCTGTACTCAAGCGGCCCACAAGCATAACGATGGCAGGGGGAGGCGCCATGCGACGAATTGTCCTAGCTGCCGCAATCGTCATGGCAAGCGGTTGCGCGACATCGAACTCGATCTATCGCCCCCTGGCGCTCCACGGTAACGCAGTCTCGATCGATGCCAAGCAGCGCGTCGTCGTGACGCGAACCGACAAAGAGGAGGCTCGACTGTGCGCCGAACCGAGCCCCGACGCGCTCTCGGCCTATTCAAGCAGTTTCGGGGGAACGTTCGACGCTGAAGACAAGGCGCAGATGCAGCTCGCCCTGACGCGCGCTGAACAGGCGGCGGCCATCGGCCTCCGTACCCAGTCGATCCAGCTGCTGCGTGATGCCATGTACCGCACCTGCGAGGCCTACCTCAGCGGAGCGATCACCGAGGGGCAAAGCTATCAATTGCTCCGACGGTTCCAGAATCTGATGCTGGGTCTGCTCGCGATCGAGCAACTGACGGGAGCCGTCAAGGCACAACCGGCGATCCTGACGACCACGGGTTTCGCCGCCACCGGCGCATCGGTGGAAGCGGAGACCAAGGCCTTGACCGCCGCCAGGAAGGAACGGGTCAAAGCGAAGGAAGAGTTCGAAGCCGAGCAGAAGAAGCTTGAAACACTCGAGAAGAAGCTGGAAACGGATCAGGCCGACTACAACACCAAGTCCGACGCACACAGGCAGATCAAGGAGCCAACCGCCGAAGACAACCAGCGTCTGAAGGATGCGAAGGAAGCTCGAGACAAGACACGGAATGAGCACAACGACCAGAAGGACGTGGTCATGTCGAAAAAAGAGCTGCTCAACATAGCCGACGACGCTGTCAAGAACGCTCAGCAGAACCTTGATGATGCGCGAGGTCAGGCACGCGCATTCGCAGCCGGAGGCGGAGCATTCGGATCCGGCGGCAGGCCATCCGCGGCACTTGCCGAATCGGTGGCAACCCAGGTCGCCGGCATCGTCGCAAACGTCCTCCGCGAGGGCGGCCTCGGGGAGAGTTGCATCGCTGCAGTGGAGCCGGCGGCGAGGAAAGGGAACGTGGGCGAGGTGAAGGAACTCTTGGGTGCCTGCAAAGCACTGCAGGATAGCCAGATGGCAATCACGCAGGCGGAAACTGGGCTTGCCCACACAAAGTTGCAGATTCTCCAAAGTCAGATTCAGCTTCAGAATGCACCGCTGCAACCCAAGTAACTTTCTCCGCCAACCGACCACGACGAACGCCCATGAAACGTCAGGGTGCGACTGTCTCGTCGCGGCGATCACCTTCGAGGCGGCGGTTGCACCACAAGCCGTGGTGGCGCGAAACTGAGTTGTTCAGGGCCGACTGGTGATCTTTCGATTTATTCAATGGCGGCCGACCTTTCTCGAATCGCCGCCCTTTCTTTCGAGATCGCATTCTTCATCTCCCTTGTGCAAATCTCGGACGAGATTTTCTGAGATTGCAGAATTCTCATTGGCTCCGTAAGCACCGGAGATCCGCCGGATTCAAAATACAAGGCCAAGTCAGCGAAATGCAGAATCTGCCGAGCCAAAACCCATCTGTAGTGACCATAGATTGAGCTCGACCTGATCAAGCCAAAGTCCGTTGCCGTGTGTTCTGGCATCGCTCCTAGATGTCCGCGTCCGAACCGGTTAAGTATCTCGTACTTGTTCGCAAGCAGATAAATATTCGGATTTTTCGAGTGATTTGCACCTATACGAGGACTGGGATTAAACGCCCATGCCTCCTTGATCAGATGCGCAGTACCTTCGTCTTTTTTTACATGCACCGCCAGCCCACCCCCGAGGGATGCTCCCACCGCGATCATCGGGAGTCGCTGCGCGACCGCATGTCGTGAAACCTGATGAACATAAGCGCGGGCATCATCAAACTGAACAGGGAAAATCCATAGATTATGGAACAAGTAATCCCGCAACTGGTTGGATCCGCCGAACGAAATTACTGTTTGAATTGGATCCCCGGCTTTGTCATGCAAAATAAAAGTCATCGCGTCAAAACCGTTTCTCAGATTCTGTCGTAGCTCGACTATCTCCTTCAGTCGATCAGGCTTTGAAAAATGGAACCGGAGCTCTTTGCCGGCACTCTGAAGTGGCAGCACTGCCGCCACGGCAAACATATAACCCGACTTCGAAAGCTGCAATCTTTTTCTGAAATCCGAGCCCGCGGCATCGTAATCTTGATAATCCTCGACTACATCAAGATAGCGAACATCACACCAAACGCGCCCTTCCAGCTTCCCCCAGTTCACCGGAATCATTCCGCAACCCGCCAGAAAAGCCACGAATACCAGAGCCGTCCCCTTGCATATCAAAGCTTTCAATTCAACCCCCTGGCGTTCCAGCCATTCCTCGGATCGCGATATAGCCCAACGCAAAGATCAGCCGCGACAGAAATGAGACCGTTGCATGACTGCTCGACGAGCTGACGATCGTAGCCTTCGATGCCGATCTCAACGTCCGGGCTCTGATTTACCCCCGTTCTGCCGACGCCTCGCGCCTGTACGGTCCCATCGGCTTCGCGTCGATCCGTGACCAGTCGATCGCTCCGTGCAGCGTCATCGTCGGCAAGCTCTTCATCTGCTCCAGCAGAGCGGGGTTTCGACTCTATCGCGTCCTCGAAAGTCGGCGACGAGCGCTCGGCTCAGCTCTGTCCGGCCAAAGCGCGGATGCCAGGTCGATGCTTCGACCCGCAGACTCGCGATATCGGCGCCGAGATCGGCCGGATCGACCGACGGATGCAGATGAAAGCGGGCTTCGGCGGTGTGCATTCGCCCTTCCAGCCGGTCGATGACGCGCAAGCCAGCGGGATCGAGCCGCCATTCCCGCCTGTGCACCATCCGGCCAGGCAGCCGCCGGTAGCCGTCATGCGCGGCCTGCAGCCATAGCGTACCGTCGGCTTCGCGGCCCCAGCGGACATCGAACGGCCGCGCCCGACGCGCAACACGGAAGCTGCTCCACACCTCAGAGGAATCCGTGCCGTCGATCACCACCGTGTTGTGCGTGGCGGTGCCACGCTGACGCAAACGCTCGGCACCCGCCTCGTAGGTCGAGATGCCGCTGTTGACAATGACCCGGTGGCCGTGCAGGGACAGCTCGAAGCTCAGGGTGTCGGCATGGGCGTGGCCGGGCAGGTAATCCGGGCCGACGGGGCCGATGTCGGCGAGGAGTACCGCGGGGCCGCAGCGCAGCCGCGCGTAGCCGGAATCCGCCAGGACGATCAGATCCTCGTCGACGCCATCCTGGCCGGAATCATCGGTCGACCAGGGTCGCTCGCCGTGCTTTCGCAGACCCTGGAGATAAGCGTCCAGAGCGGCAAGGTCCGGCGCGATCCCCAGGGCGGCATCGTTGAAGAAGGCAATGCCGCCATCGGGGTGCGTCATCACACGCAACCATGCCAGCATACGCACGGCCGTTTCGCGCCAGGCGGCGACGAGACCGGACGGGAGGACACCGGGGTATCGATCATCCAGCTGGATCAGGTCGAGCAGATCCTCGAGCAGGATCGCGTGGTACATCGGGCTGCGCTCGAAGTGCCCGCCATCGCGCAGGATCTGCTCCCTCACCTCGCGATCCATCAGGGCAAGGCCCTTCTCCAGCCAGCCTTTCGCCTCTGGCCCATCGAAGAAAGCGCCCGCGAAGACCAAGGCCTTGGCGTTCGCCCACAGGTGGTTGCCCAGCAGGTGGATCTCCAGCCGCTGCCGTAACCAGCGGGCCTGGACCGCCAGACTATCCAGCGCAGCAGGAGACAGGCGCACCCCGCCTTCGTTACTGGAGTCATCGGCCAGCGCCCACTTGATCCAGTTGACGATGCGCAGCGATGTCGGATACGGCTCCCACCCAGTGCCCTTGCCTAGCGGGTTATCGGCAATCCAGCGATTAACGAGTTGCTCGTGCCACAGGCGACGTCCGGCAGCGCCATCGGCGGCCAGGTCGTCGAAGTAGTGGAGGTTGTATCGCCAAAGACGCGCCCAGTCCGGATCGCCCCAATGGATGCGACCGTCGGCGGCAATATCACGCGCCTGGCCGATGAAAGTGAAAGTGCTCGGCCCGGTCATCGAAGCCGCGCGCCGGCAGAATCGCCATGCACAAGAGGATGGGCGCAAGACTGGCGCGGGGTCACGCCTAGGCATTGGTCGATAGAGACGAAACCAGACCCGGCCCCATACCTGGACCGGTCGCAGCCACCGGACCGTATGCCAGAGGCGGACGCCCCTCGCCCATAAGCCTAGCTGCTCAGCCAAGGAGACGCTCGAGCGTAGCCACGATCCGCTCGCCCGTCCGCCCATCCCACAGGGGCGGCACCGTTCCCTTCTTCCACTGGCCATCGAAGAGGCGATCGAGCACGGGGGCAAGTTTGGCGGGGTCGGTGCCGACCAGTTCATTGGTGCCCAGCGTGATCGTCTCGGGGCGCTCGGTCGAATCGCGCAGGGTGACGCAGGGCACACCCATCACCGTGGTTTCCTCGGTGATGCCGCCGGAATCGGTGATCACACCGAACGCATGCTTCACGAGCCAGTTGAATTCCAGGTAGGGCTGCGGGTCCACCAGGTGCAGGCTGGGCGGCACGACCGTTCCGCCATCGAGTTCGCGCAGGGTCTTCGCCGTGCGCGGATGAACCGGGAATACCACCGGCATGCCGCGCGTCGCCGCAGCGATCGCTGCGAGCATCCGCACGAAGCCATCATGCGAATCCACATTGGCGGGCCGATGCAGGGTGGTGACGAAATAGCCGCCCGGCTGGAGTCCGAGCTCGCTCCAGAACGACGGCGGTCGCAGCCTGTCCATGTTCGCAAGCAAGGTATCGATCATGGTGTTGCCAACGAAGAAGATCCGCTCTTCCGCGACACCGGATCGACGCAGATTCTCGTTGGCGACTTCGCTGGTGGTGAAGAACCAGTTGGTGATCGCATCGGTCGCCATCCGGTTGATCTCCTCGGGCATCGACCAGTCGCCCGAGCGGATGCCGCCCTCAACATGGGCCACCGGAACATGCAGCTTCTGTGCGGCGATCGCGCAGGCCATCGTGGAGGTCACGTCGCCGACCACCAGGCATAGAGCGCTCGGCCTCTCCAGCAGCAGCTTCTCGTAGCGGAGCATGATGACGGCGGTCTGCTCGGCCTGGGTCCCCGAGCCGACCTCGAGATTGACGTCGGGTGCGGGAATGCCGAGCTGCTCGAAGAAATCCCCTGACATGCGGGCATCGTAGTGCTGGCCGGTATGCACCAGGCGATAGCGCAACGAGCCGCCCTCAGCCTCGCACGCCTGCATCGCGCGGACGATCGACGCAATCTTCATGAAGTTGGGACGAGCGCCAGCGATGATGTCGATCAAATCGGACAGAAAGGGTTCCTCTAGAGCTAGCCCTGCGGCTGTCGCAGTTCAGCGATCAGCAAGATGCGAAAGGTGGAAAGCCATTCACTGGAGTTGACGATCCGCTCGTACGCCGCCCCGACCAAATACGTCGGCCAGCTGATCCGCAGATACTCCGGCCGTCCTTCAATGCGATCAATGAAAGAGACATCGAACCCTTGACGAGCCGCAAGACGTTCGACCGTCGCCCGGGTATTGCCGCGGTATAGCGTCGGAAACGTGTCAGACTCAGCTCGGCCTCGTAGACGGTTTAACACTTGATGAAACCGATGAGGCGTGAGCCGCGCGATGATCGGCATGTAGTGCATTCGGTTCGGCGTCTTGAACAGGAAATACCCGCCGGGCTTCAGCACCCTCTTGATTTCCGTCAGTACCGCATCAGGGTCCGCGAGGTGTTCCATGACGTTGTCGGCGAAGACCAGATCGAACATCTCTGCGTCATAAGGAATGTATCCGGCGTCCGATACCTTGCCTTCATCAAGCATGGGATTCGTCTCGACGCGGGGATCCAGGTCGACTCCGCAGACACGCTGCGCCAAGCCACGGAAATTCATTTCGCGAACGATCCCTGCTCCTGCCCCCAGATCCAATACGACCGATCTGGGTGTGATGCGCGCCAGAATCCGCTCGCGGAATAACGCATCGTCCCAGTTCCTCTCGTAGGCTGGATACAGTTTCCGATCTAGGTACTGAACCAGGCCGCTCATTGGGACGCGCGTCCAAGCTCAATGGAAACCCGGGCGACTTCCAGAAGTTCATCTCGAGAGATCGGCGAGGCGCCCCCCCCGCGAATCGCATCAACGAAAGCCTTCAAGCACTGGGAAACGCCCTTGTCTTGGCGCCACAGATTCATCTTCGAGAAGCCGGGCCAGCCCCAACCGCGCAGCTTCACGAAGTTGTCCAACTGCAATACGCGGCCGGCGCAAAACACTTCGAGCCGTTCCTTCGGGAACCCCTTGTGGCCGTTGGCAAGGTAATGAATCGTGCCTACTGAACCATCGGCGAACTGCAGGGTGATGGCCACCTTGTCGGACGCGACCGCGAGCGCCGGGTGCCGCCCTAGCGGCACCGCCTCGTGCCAGATGATGGGCGAGCCCGCCAGATGCCGCAACAGATCGATGAAGTGGCACCCTTCCCCCACGATCCGCCCGCCACCGATCTGCAAGTCCTGCGTCCAGTGCTCGGGCGGGATCGCGCCCGCATTGACCGTCATGACGAAGCTCTTCGGCTCGCCAACCGATTCGAGAAGGGATTTCATCTTCACCACCTGCGGGGCGAAGCGACGGTTGAAGCCGACCATCAAACGCAAATGCGAAGAGGTAGATAGCTGCGTTTCGATCTCCGCAAGTTCGTCGAGCGTCAGACATAGCGGCTTCTCGACGAAGACATGCCTGCCGGCGCGCAAGGAGGCAAGGACGTAGCGGGCATGGCTGTCGTGGCGCGTGGCCACCGCGACAGCGTTCACCTCCAGATCATCGATCGCGGCCTGGGCATCGGTCGCCGCGAACTCCGCCCCGGTACGCCTGCCGTGATGGACTGCCGTCACTCCGCTGCCACTCACGACGGTGCGCACCTGGCCGCCCGCCGCCTTCAGCGCCGGGATCAGCACGCGACCGGCGTAGTTGCCCGCGCCGATCACGGCCAGAACGACGCCACCCGAAGAGAGCTTCGTTGCCGGTGTTGGAGATTCATCGGCAAGGCGGACCACCCGTGCTAAGAGGCGTTCCTCGGCTGCAGTATCGTCGGCGTCCGGATAGCGGATGAGGATGCCGAGCGAAGGCTCCTTCGACGCGAGCAGGTCGTAGGCCTTCGGCGCGTCGTCGATATCGAAGCGATGCGAAACCAGGGGACGCATATCGAGCGCACCGCCAGCCATGAGATCCAGAGCGGCTTCGAAGTTTCGCTGCTCGGTCCAACGAACGAAGCCCACCGGATAATCCTGCCCCTTCTCTTCGTAGTCAGGATCATAGCGACCGGGACCGTAGGAACAGGAAACCTGGAAGCTGAGCTCCTTCTCGTAGAAGTCGGCACGCGACAGCTCGAGCCCGGTGACACCAACAAGCACGATGCGCCCACGCTTGCGGCACATCTTCGCGGCCTGGGAGACAGGTTCGTTGCTGACGGTGGATGCCGTAAGCAGCACCGCATCCACGCCCCGGCCACGCGAGAACGCCGTTGCCGCGGCAAGTGGATCCTCACCTCGCGACAAGTCAACTACTTCAGCACCAAACTGGCGGGCCAACTCCAGCCGGGCCGGGTTCATGTCGACACCGAGCACACGACATCCATTGGCGCGCAGAAGCTGCACTGTGATCAGGCCGATCAAGCCGAGCCCAGTCACCACCACCGCTTCGCCCAAGGTCGGGCCGACTAACCGCACCCCCTGAAGAGCAATCGCCGCAAGCACGGTAAACGCGGCCGACTCGTCGTCGACGGCGTCTGGAACACGCGCACAAAGATTGCGTGGCACGATGACGACCTCGGCATGCTTACCATTGCTCAGCACCCGATCACCGACCGCAAAGCCATCGACGCCACTACCGATCGAGACCACCCGACCGACGTTGCAGTAGCCAAGCGGCAGCGGCTGATCCAGCTTGCTGCGAACCGCATCCACCGTAGCCATGAGGCCATCGGTACGCACCTTGGCCAGAACCTCACGCACCTTGTCCGGCTGCTGACGCGCCTTGGCAACAACCCCCCCTCGGCCGAACTCGACGAGCATGCGCTCGGTGCCGGCGGAAACAAGCGACACCGCACTGCGGATCGCCAGCTGACCATTACTCTGTGCAGGCGCGGGAACAATCGCAAGTTCGGTAGCACCAGAACTCAGGTTTTGGAGAATCTGTTTCATAGTGCATTCGATCCGGATGCCTTTTGCGCCGACACCAAAATAAACAAGCAGAAATTCTTCGCCATGCGACGCAGAATCGTTCGCGGCCACACCAGCCTTGCGATCGTCAGAACAGACCCAGCGTGCCGTTGCCGCGCGGCGGATTCGAGTAAATCACCGTGCGTCAACTCCTTCGCGCTCATAGCGTTGCCCGGGAACCGCCACATTGAGCAGAATGAGCAGAATCAACGTGGTGCTCAACCATGAAGGTACGACACCAAATCTCGATGCATAGTAGAGAGAAAATCGTATACGCCCCGTCCCGCCGACCCGCGGCCGTATCCCGGATCAAATTCTGGACCGCCATCGGGTCGAACAATCCGCGGGCGCGGAGGCTATCGACCGAAAGAATGTCGCCAACCATCTCACGCAGTTCATGATTGAGCCAGCGCCGCAAGGGAGCGCCAAAACCCGTCTTCGGCCGATAGATCACCTCACGCGGCAAATACGGCTCCATCGCTTTCTTCAACACCCACTTTCCTTCACGGCCACGCTGCTTGAAGCGATCTGGAACACGGGCAGCGAAGTCCACGAGCTCAAGGTCGAGAAACGGAACGCGCACCTCGACGCCAGCCGCCATCGACATCTTATCGGTGTAGATCAGATTGTGGTCCGCCAGGAAGAAGCGCTGCTCCAGCGCCAACATCCGCTCGAGCCGGCTCGTCCCCTCTGGAATCGTGGCAAGAAAGTCTCGCATCGGCTCATCGGCCCGGACGCCGTCGAGTTCGACGGCGAGCACCGGAGTGAAAAGGCGTCGCAGATCCGAATCGTTCGCCCAAGCGAAGTAACCGAGTAGCCGATCATCATCGTCTTTACTCGCATTGGCGAAGAACTTCGCCACCCGCCGGCCAATGCCGCTACGCTGGTCGAACCTAGACGAGCCTGCTGCGAGCGAACGCCGCAAGACGGCTGGCAAACACCCCCAAAGTTGTTCGTACCTTAGGGCCACATGGCGTCGATAACCACTGAAAAGATCGTCCCCACCAGCACCCGACAACAGGACTTTGATTCCGTTCTTGCGAGCAAGCTGGCTGATGTAGAGGACATTGAGTGGAGCCGGGTCGCCCAACGGCTCGTCGAGCGCATAGACCATGCCCTCGATGCCGGCAGCCATATCGGATGAATTCACTTCAACAACGTCCAGTGATACGCCAAGATGCTTCGCAACTTGCCGAGCATAGGGAAGATCGTCAGCCTCCCCAGCATCGCGACCACCGACGTTTTCTATCGTGAAGCAACGAAGCTCAGGCGCCACTTCACGCGCGAAAGTAACAATGGCGCTCGAATCCAGTCCGCCAGAAAGAAACGCGCCTACTGGAACATCGGCCACCATTTGCCGATGCACCGCTGTGCGCAGCATTGACGACACCCCCGTCACCGAAGCGGCCTCGTCCAGGTCCGGCAGTACACCACGGCAAGCCGGAAGCTCATACCAACTCCATTGGCGCTTGACCCGCCCAGAGTTGACGAGAATTGCCTCGCCAGGCAAAAGCTTCTTCACGTCGGCACAAATGGTGCTGCTACCGGGGCTCCATTGAAACGTCAGGTAGCGGTGCAGCGCCAACGAATCGATATTGGCCGCAGGAACGAATGGGAACAAGGCCTTCATTTCGCTCGCAAAAACAAACCTCCCTCCCAGGTCGCAGTAATACAATGGCTTCACACCAAGACCATCGCGCGCCAGTAGCAAATCCCCGCTCAAACGATCATAGATCGCAAGCGCGAAAACTCCATTCAACCGCCGAAGCATCTCGGGGCCATCCCGAAGATACTGAGTAAGCACCACTTCGGTGTCCGAGCCTCCTCGAAACCACACATCCTCATTGCTCAGCTTCGATCGTAGCTCCCGAAAATTGTATATCTCCCCATTGAAAACAATGGTTGCCCGCCCGTCGGAGCTGGACATCGGCTGGCTGCCAGTTTCCGAAAGATCGAGAATAGCAAGGCGGGTATGCGCGAGCCACACACCAGATTGCTCGTCGGAATACTGACCTTCTGAATCAGGGCCACGGTGCCCAATCATCCGCAAAGCGCGTTCTCTCTTCTCGGACCGGCCCGGATAGCCCATCGACCCTATGAAACCGCACATTCTCGATTTTCCTTTTGAACATCGAATCACCGAGTCGCTTCGAACTGCGGTTCAGTCGATCGTCACACGATACACCGGCTCCATTGCCAATCCTGTGATCAGTCTCACAACGAGTCCCAGCAAAATACTCTCGATTACTTCCTCGATGTCGCCCCACCTTCTTTTCGCACAACGGGTGCAATCGCTCGCCCGAGCAGCGCTACGGCGGCAGATCGGATCTCAGTTGGCAACAATTGCTTCCTAAGGAACGCAAGACACCCGATCCATATGACTAACACCAACACCGCAATAACCCGGTACGACAGTCCTCCCCGATTTTCATGCCATGCGAATTCGGAGATCAGAAACCCCGCACCGAGCATCCCGCCGACAGTGACGCCGGGAATCAATGAAGCCGCAGCCCGTCTGAAGCCAACCCCGGCCGCGGATGCCGCAAGTGGCATCATGAGGGAGGCATCTACCATCGTTGCCACCAATACCGCTGATGCCACACCAGCTAACCCATTGTCACTCATAAACCATGCGCCAGCGGTGATGACCACCGCGACCACCCATTGCCTCCATGCGCGTCCGTATACAATTCCAGCAGATCGAGCGATAGGGTCCGAAATCTTGTGAATCATCCTGAACGGAGCCGCGGCGAACAATATTTGCAGCGGAGCGACCGCATGCTCCCAGCCAGCACCAAGAGCCAGAAGAACCAGCCAATCGGAGAATGCAATACCTCCCACCGCTACAACCACCGAGAAATAGAATCCAATTCTCATCAAACCCTCGAACCCTTCTCCAAAGGGTCGATCCTGCGCATTCAATCGAGAAAACTCCGGAAAAATTGCTTTGTCGAGAACTTGCCCAAGATGATGAAACGGGATCGTCGCCAGTTGATTTGCTCGCCCATAGACACCCACCGCAGCCGCACCCAAAGTCCCCGCTACGATCAACGTGTCCGCCTGTGCTGCCCAAAGGCTTCCGCATCTGGAAAGAAACTGGCCGACTCCAAATCGCACGAGAGCGCGAATCTTTCTCTGCCTGAAACAGAATCGAGGTACGTCACCCGTAGATACGAGCACAAGCCACCCCTTGATCGACTCCTGCGCAAGATGTCCGATTACGAGTGACCAATAAGAAAGCCCCGACATAGCCGCCCCAATAGCAATCAGGACATAGCCAATGCCGTATGATGCCCTATCGATTCGAGCAAGCCGCTCAAACTTGAGTTCCTTCTGTAACACCGCCTCATGAACGAGCCATACGGCTCGGCACAGCAGCAGCAAGCAATAAGCTCGCAAGACATCGACCAGCTCGGGCATCTGGAAAAGCGAGGCCGCTAGCGGAGCACTACCCCATAGCAACAACGCGGCCAGCGCTCCGAACCCGCAACTCAGCGTCGTCGCCGACCCAACAAACTCTACAGAGCCATCCTTGGCTTGAATTACCGCTGCATTTAAGCCGAACTCCCCTACGGCTATAAAAACCTGGACGAGCAGCATCGCAGCCCCAACCACTCCGAATTCGCTCGGCGTGAGTATGCGGGCCAGAACAACGAGCGCCGCGACCTGGGCAACCAATTGCCAGCCAGTCCCGATTGCCGACCAGCGTATCGTGCCCCAGAAGCTCACGCTGACCTTAGCCATTCAGAACGATCTCGCCATCAAGAAAACCTTCATTTCTTGTTAGGAAGCGATGTACCGCCGCTTGTAGAGTCACTCACGTCGGCCCCGTTCCGGGCGCAATAAATCCAGAAGCTGTGCGCCGTGGGACGAGTGTACAAAAGAGTTCATTTCCTCCTTGAAATCCAAGAACCCTTGAAGCCCTATCCGATTCGCATGATCGGGGCGCTCGATCAACCATCGAATCCGCTCTGCCAGATCGACAGGGTCTCGCGGCTGGCAATATAGGCAATTGTGCTCGTGAATCAAGTACCCCGCGGTACCAGGAAGCTCACAGGTGACGATGGGAAGTGCGAAACCCATGGCTTCGTGATAAACCCTCGGAAAGCCTTCCACATAATACGAAGGAAAAACGAACACATCGGAATTCTCGTACTCGGCCGCCAGTTGATCACCCGACGCCACAAGCCCCACAAGCGTAACATTGGATCTCAAGGACAGGCTGTCGATAATATCCGCCAATGTGTCTGATTCCCGCTGTGCGCCTGATCCGACCACTCTGAGCTGAACTTCATCGAAACCCCAATCCACCAAGAGACGAGTCGCCCTCAAAAGCTCATGCAGCCCCTTGCTGGCCTCCAATCGACCAACGAAAAGCATTTGCCTAGTCGGTCTGGAAGTCTGTTGTCTTGATTCACGGCGCTTGATCTTTTCGTACAATGCCAGAAGCGGAACTTCATTAGCTACCCGGGGGTTTATTTGCAACAATCGCCTCTGAAATGCCTTTCCAGTGACGATCATAAATTCCGACCTTTTCATCAACCACTCATCGATTCGCGTCATCTTGCGCGAAACCCCTCCCCAGATTCCTCGAACGTAGAAGGAATATTTTACACTCCCAATTACTGCCCACAAAGCAGCGACCCGCGAAGCATGGCCCGGAAAAAATACATAGACATGATCGCAACGCCCTATCCATGCTGGCAACAAAAAGAGCATCCATATATAATTCAGAATTCGCAGTGCGCTTCTATGCGGAAACAGATTGAGCTTTCGAACCGAAAGGCCCTGCAGACTCAACCTCCCACCCAATTCCGGGCCATCATCGACTATTCCGAACACCAGAACATTCTTGCCGTCACTCCGCAACTCCTCGATTAGCGTAACCTCCGCCCGCTCGATAAGCAGGGCACCCTCTCGAATCTGGATCGCGTGATTCAGAAAGATCCCTAATCTCATGAACGACCATCTGCCGAAAAAATCAGCGCTCTCTGTCTATAGCGCACCAAGAAATGAACCACAAGCAAAGGGGCGGCTACGACAATCACTCGAAACAAATTGGTTGTGCCGTCCACTTGAGTTTTGAGCGCCATATAAAGAAAAAACGGATAGATCGCAAACAACATGGGATAAGAACTCGCTCGCGATCGCACTCGCTCCAACATCGCCATTAACCCTCCATAGAGAGCCATTCCCGCGGCCACCCCGGTGTAGCCATATGCCACAAACAGCTCCCCCACGATCGTGGGGCTTAATGCAGTTGTTGAGTGGTAGTGCTCCGGAAAAACCTCCAGATCGAGTTCGACACCACTCAGGATCGTGGCAATCGCATCACCCAGCAACAATCTATCGACTGGCTCCAGCCATGAAACCAGCGTTGCAACTCCGAATTCGATCTGGTACTTTGTTCCGAACCCCACCGCAAGCGCCACGGCATCGAGCATTTCGATATTCGATGAAACAATGTCGGAAAGTATCCAGCGCCAGGATTCGGTCGTGGATTCAATCGTTCGAAACATATCCACGGCCATGGTCGCAGCGAGGATTATCATGACGAAGACGAACACGGCCTTCCACGAGAATCTCCCCCGAACGGCGGCGTGAAACAACGCGCCGCAAACAAGCATCCCCACCACCTGATCTTTCCCGCGATATGCGAAGTACAGGACAACCAGGATGCCCCACAACCCCCAGCGTCGAACATCATTGTTTTTCAGGCTACTAACGGAAAGGGCCGACGCCCCGGAGACCATCAGAAACGACGCCCAGTACCAGGTGCCGCTACTATCTTGGAATAGATACGTCCGGGCACCATCGAAGGTCAGCATATGAATCACCCCTCCGGATGCAAGCACCGTTCCAACATATCCCACAAATCCGACGACTAGAAACAGCATCCCGAAATTTCTGGCCAGATCCATCGATTTCCGGTCCGGAAAGCGCATACCTGATCGAATCAACCCTAACGCAGGAAGACTGTGCCTCGAGAAAACCCAATAACCGCCCAGAAGAGAAACAAAGCCCAGGAGCACCGTCCAGGCGGCTAGCTCGAGATCGCCATGAGAGAATGTGGCGATCGAAATATCGCTATGCGCATTCAGTTGGTCGACAATTACAGGGGAAATCGCAAAACATAGAGCATACAATCCGATTGCGAGATTAATCGGAGAAAAAACCCTCCGACTCGAGCTCGACAGAACGACAACTCCCGCCAGCAGAACAACGAGATGCAGCTGCCAGAAATAGTCGATGTATTGCCCCTCGGCGATCAGCGCGAAGACACAGTAGAACAGCAACACTACCGCGAGGGAATATCGCCAGAACATATGCAATGTCAATAGTAGTCAGCCGCCTGACACACGGCAGCAGATCTTGAATCTCAAGACGGTGCCGGACGAGGCTGATGAGGGGCAGTCTGATGTCAGACGACGCATCAGCCGTCAGAAAAAGGGTGTCGTCGCGAATCGGACAACGAACGACCCGTTAGCAGTGCGCTCTTGGATTCAGGTAGGCCCAAATGAATCTCTCGAAGGAGTGAAAAAGTATCGGCCGCGGCAGCATCCCACGTGTAAGCTCTGGATCGGGCATAGCCGAGTGACGCGCAACGGCTGCGCAACTCGGGAGAATCTAGAAGTCGACGAATAGCGTCTTCAATAGTGAGCACGCCCTCCGGGTTGAAATACACCCCGGCAGAGCCAAGAACATCTGACATGGGTGCCTTATTGGAGCACGCGATTGGCAGGCCAGCCGACATTTTCTCCAGAAGTATTATTGGCAAGTTCTCGCACGTAGAGGCAAAAACCGCGAGATCGGCAACAGAATACAGGAAAGCAATCTTCCCATAATCCATCTCTCCGTGAATCTTTACCCACCTTCCCTGATCCGGAGATGCATCAACGGATCGGGCAAGTTTTTCTTGCATACACGGCTCGATCGCGCCCACGAGCTCCAGCGCTATCGGATACCCTTTCGAATAAAGAGATGAACAAGCTTCTATGACGGCCAGATGATGCTTATACGGACTGACAGTTGACGCATAGAGGATTCGAAAAGGACTCCCCCTGGAATAACACTCCATAGATCGCTGTATTCGAGGAGAACAACAAATGTGGCTTCCAATGCCGTGCGGAATCACCACCGACGAATCAGGTGACAGGCCAGCAATTCTCCCTACTTGATTCCGAGCATATTCGGAGAGAAAGATAATCGCACTGGATCTTCGGAAAGTCAGCGTCTGACTGAATCTGAGCAGAAGCAACCTGGCAGTCGCCCGCGAGCAACCGTATCGAGCCAGCTCCTTCCAGTCGAAAGGGAGCAAATTCTGGCTTATGGATACGAAAGGGTGGAACTTGCCAAAAAAGGTGCCGCCAGGCACAAGCAAAATGTCGCACCCGGCGCGCCGAGCTGACGCACCAAGATACTTCCATTGCCACCACATCCGTTGAGCGAACCCGCCGTCCAGATCAACATGGTGTTGCTTTGTCAGCCAACTGCGACTGGGGATGCGAGCCAATGTCCCGGAACCAGCCCATACATGTATATGCTGAAACTTGTGCGCTGCGGGATTTGCGGCGGCAAGTAATTCGACAAGATGGGTGAGCCCCCCTCCCGACCGAATATTAGTCGCATCGATACCGATTACGGACCCGCCGTCGCTCACGTGCTCTTGATTGGTTCTATCGAGGCCATAAAAAACGCTTTCGATCATGAGTAATTAGGCATGGTCGACAGGCGATCACTCACTCGGAGGTTGATTTTCATTGGACTTGATGAAATCATGACGACAATGTCGCAGATCGCGAATATGCGATAAGGAGCGGAATATTCGATTGCAATCCAGAATCATCCATTCGACATCACCGACTGGTCACGTAGTACTCCGGCCCGAATTTCTCGTAACCCGTATAATCGCCGTAATAGCGCTCGGCTCTTGCATGATCGTGCCCGTTCAAAGCGACACCGAACAGAGGTACATTTGCTTCGCGCATGCGCTTTATGTTTTTCCGCACCAATGGCGCCGGTGTCTTATTAGCCTCCACCACGTAAATCATCCCGGTCGCATTGCTTCCGATCACCAGTGCATCCGAAACCAACTGAAGCGGTGGACAATCGATTACGATCAGGTCGAATTGCGCACGCAGAGTCGCCAAAGTTTCCCGGAATCGATCCGTGCTCAGCAGTTCAAGCGGATTTGGAGGCAGCTTGCCAGCCACCAGCACCTTTAGGCCCGAACCTTCCAACGGCTTGATTGCATCCAACCCGGCTGCATGAGTCAGGAACTCGGTCAAGCCCACTGTCGTTTCGGGCACTCGGAGGCGTTTAGCCAAGACCGGCCGGCGCAGATCCCCGTCGATCAGCAACACTCGTTTGGTCTGGCTTTGAGTCAGCGCCAGATTCGTCGCTAGAGTCGACTTCCCTTCCTGCGGCAGGCTGGAGGTGATCGCGATCACCTTGTGCGGCTCGTCCAAGCTGCTGAGTAATACGCCGGTATTGACTGTACGCACCGCTTCTGAGAAGGCCGATTGCGGCTCGAACAGCATCAGCCGTGGGGCCTTAAGCTCCTGTTCCTTCGTCAGCTTTGGCAAGGCCCCAAGCAGCGGCACCCCGAGTTTCTCTTCCACTGCATCGGTTGTCTTGATGGTGTTGTCCATCCGATTCAGCAAGATAGCCAGTAACGATGCACCGGCAAGTGAGCCAATCAATGCGAGCAGGCCGATCTGTATCTTTTGTGGCTTGATGGGGACTAACCCCGGCAACGCCGGATCCACCACCCGAGCGACGGCCGTCTGGATATCGCCGGCCACGTCAGTTTCCTTTACCCGCGCCAGGAAAGTTTCGTACAGGTGGCGGTTGGTCTCGACCTCGCGCTCGTAATTCGACAGCTCGATCTCCTTGCGATTGGTCTGCTGCACACCGCCCCGAGCGCGCGCCAGGGCATCCTCCAACGCCTGCTCGGCCGCCTTGGCGGTGCGGAACTCCTTGTCCATCGACGCGATCACCGCGTCGGCTGCTCGCCGCGAGTTCGCCCTGGCGGCCTCCAACTCCTGCTCGGCCTGCTTGTAGGTCGGGAAGGCCGGGCCGTACTTCTGGCGGATCTCGGCGAACTTCTGCTCTGCCGCGGCTTCGGCCTGCCGGGCGGATGCGACGGCTACGTCGCGGATCACCGCGGGGGCACTGTAGCGGTCGACGCGACTCGCCTTCAGGCTTTCCTCGGCCTGGGTGCGAGCGATGCGCGCCTCCACCAGCCGCTGGGTCAGCTCCTCGATCTGCTTGCTCTGGCCCCCCATCGCCAGGCCCTTGGTGTCAGCGATGCCGTGCATCTCCCGATACGCCTGCAGGGCGCGCTCGCTGGCATCGAGATTGGTCTTCAATTCCGACAACCGCCCGGTGAGCCAGATGTTGGCCTGCTGCGTCATGGAGAATCGAGCGTCCATGTCGGCATCGATGTAGGCAGCGGCGATTGCGTTCGCCACTGCCGCCGCGAGTTCGGGGTCTTCAGACTCGAAGGACACCTGGACGAGCTGGGAGTTGCGCACTGGTGCCACGCTCAGCCGCTTCCCGAATGTGCCCAAGACTCGCCGCTCGATCACGCTGTCGGATGCCGCTTTGGGTTCGGCCTGGCCCGCCAGGCCGGCCAGCCATTGCTTCCAGACCGGCGACCTCCGCTGCCGCGGATCGAACTCCGGATGCGTCGTCAGCCCGAGCTTGCGGATCACTCGCAAAGCAACGTCCTGGCTCTTCAGGAATTCCGCCTGGGTAGTGTAGTACTCCCGGTTGCTCGTGATGGCGCCATAGACTTGATCGATGCCGACCACGTGGCTCGGACTCTGCTCGATCAGCACCACGGCGGTGCTGCGGTAGATGGGCGTCATGCGCATCAGCACGAAGACGGTGATGCCGGTCACCAGCGCCGCGATCCCCAGGATCATCCACTTGCGCAGCATCAGCCCGCGCCAGAGCTCGACGATCTCGGGCGTCGCATCGCGCGCGATGTCCGCCAGGGAACGCTCCGGCGGCATCATCGCCTGCATCGCATAGGGATCGTACGCCGGGAAGGCGTTCGGGTTCTGCGAACCCGGCGGTGGCGTGAACGGCTTGTTCATTGTGGTGTACTTCGAGCTTCCATCCCTTGCGGCACCGGTCCGGAACGCCGGTGTCCGGCTTGCGGCGACGGCCGACCCCGCTGCCGTGCTGCAAGCCCGTCGATTCTATCGACCCGCGCACCTCGCAACGTGACGTAATTGGGCGGCGACGGCGATCCGCAATGGCACAGTAGCTGCGGCTTTCACGGAACCGGCCGCCATCTGCCGCATTTTGGGGGGCAATCCGCCGGGATCCTGCCGGCCTCCGTCCGTCGGATACGGGATTCCCGTCAAGCGAGAACTATGACCTCGCGATGGCGACACCTTGCACCCAGCATCGGCGACAATGCGATCTGGGGGGTGGCCCCGGGTTCAAGCACAAGAGAAGAAGCGACACATGATGTTGCTGGAAGCGAGCGACGCCCTTGCCGCGTCACTGCCGCTCGCGCTGTTCGCGGCGGTGGTTTTCCTCGTCCTGATCGGGCCGGTTTCGGCGCTGATGCGCCGTCTCGGCTGGATCGACCGGCCGAGCCATCGCAAGGCTCATGCCGGCGCCGTGCCGATCGCCGGCGGCATCGGCATCGTGCTCACCCTCCTCGTGACGGGCCTATGGGCCTGGGTCGCGCCGGGCAGCCTCGGCATCGACCCCGCCGCCTTCGCCCCGCTTATCGAGCGTTCGACCCTCGCCCTGGCGGCCGGTGCCCTGCTCGTCTTCGCGGTGGCCTTCACCGATGATCGCACGCCCATCCGCGCCCGCTGGCGCTTCCTCGCCCAGGGCGCGGCGGCGCTGGTCGCCGTCATCGGCGGCACTTTCATCGCCAGCCTCGGCGAGTTGTTCTGGGCGGTCGAGATCCCGCTGCCGCTCTGGATCGCGGTGCCCTTCACCCTTTTCGGGGTGTGCGGGGTGATCAATGCGCTGAACATGAGCGATGGCGCCGATGGCCTGGCCGGCGGGCTTGCCTTCATCGCCACCGGCTGGTTCGCGCTGGTGCTGGCCTTCATCGCTGGCTCCCATCCGCAGGCGGCGGCGCTGCTGCCGCTTGCCCTCGGCCTGGCCGGCGCCCTGGCCGGCTTCCTGCTGCTGAACCTGCGCACCCCCTGGCGGGCGCGCGCGGCGATCTTCATGGGCGACGGCGGCAGCATGATGCTCGGCTTCATCCTCGGCTGGCTGGCGGTGCGCAGCACCCAGGCCTTCGGCGAGGCCGGCCCGCCGCCGGTGCTCGCCCTGTGGATCCTGGCGGTGCCGCTGGCCGATACCGTTTCCTGCATGCTGCGCCGGGTGGCGCACGGCGCCACCCCGATGTCGCCCGACCATCGCCACCTGCACCACCTGCTGCCCGCGGCCGGCCTGTCGGTGCGCCGTTCGGTGGCGATCATCCTCGCCGCCGCCCTGCTGCTCGGGGGGCTGGGCGTCCTAGGCTGGCGGCTGGGCGTGGCGGACTGGGCGCTGTTCTGGACATGGGTCGGGCTCTTCGGCGCCTACCACTACGCGGCCCTTCGTTTCTGGGCGACCCAGCCGGAGGATCCGCTCGCGCCACTGCCGGAGCATCGGCGCTACCCCTTGCGCGAGCTGAAGCGCCGCATCCTCCGGCTGGCCGGCGCGGGCAGCGGCCAGAAACAGGAGCCGATGCGTACACTACGGCGGCCATGACCCCGCCCGCCCACAGCGCCAGCGCAACGCCCCGGCTCGCGGATGTCGCCGACGCACCGGCACCCTGGGAAGCCGCCACCCGCCCGGAGGCGGGGCCACCGCCGCGGCCGCTTCTGATCACCAGCATCATGCGCCCCGCCGGCGAGACCGGCGTGCGCGCCCATATGCGGGCGCTGCATTCGGCCATCGCCAACGGCCGGCGCGACGACGGTGTCGGCGCCTGGCCCACGGTCTCGGTGGTGTCGCCCTTCGCCGCCCCCTGGCGCATCGGCATGCTGATCGGTACCCGCGCGCTGATCGAGCCCGTCCTCCCCAGCCTCGCGGTGCGCTGGTACCGCACCGGCCACGGCTGGCTGCTGCGCTCGGTGCTCGCCCGGCGCCTGGCCGAGGGCGCGCCCTGCACCCTCTACGCCCAGTGCCCGGTGTCGGCTGCGGCCGCCCTGACCGCCCGCGCCAGCCCGCGGCAGAGGGTGGTGATGGCGGTGCACTTCAATGTGTCGCAGGCCGATGAATGGGCGCAGAGCGGCCGCATTCCCGACCACGGCCACGACTTCTACGCGATCCGCGCCTTCGAGGCGCGCTGGCTGCCGCAGGTCGACGCCCTGGTGTTCGTCTCGCGCTTCATGCGCGGGGTGCTGCTCGAGCGCCTGCCGATGCTGGCCCGGGTGCCGCACGCGATCGTGCCGAACTTCGTCGCCGACCCCGGCGAGCCGACCCTGGTGGGTACCATCGGGCCCGTCGGCGCCGGGCCGGGCGAGGCCTTCGATGCCGACCTCATCTCGATCGGCACGCTGGAGCCGCGCAAGAACCAGGCGTACCAGCTGGATATCGTCGCCGCCGCCCGCGAGGCCGGCCATCCGCTGACGCTGACGGTCGTCGGCGACGGCCCCGACCGCGCCGCGCTCGAGGCCCGCGCCGCCGCGCTCGGCATCGCCGAGGCGGTGCGCTTCACCGGCTACGTGGCCGATGCCGCCCGCCTGCTCGCCCGCCATCGCGCCCTGCTGCATACCGCCCACATCGAGAACCTGCCGATCGCGCCGATCGAGGCGCTCGCCGCCGGCCGGCCCGTCGTGGCGGTGCCCGCCGGCGGCACCGGCGAGCTCTTCGACGACGGCGTCGAAGGCCTGGCGCTGCCGGCCGACGATCCGGGCGCCGCCGCCCGGCGCATCCTCGGCCTGCTCGCCGACCCGGCCCGCATGGCCGTGATGGGTCGGGCCGCCCGCGCCCGCCATGCCGCCCGCCATGCTCCGCAGCGGGTGGCCCGCCAACTGATCGATTTCCTGGAACAGGCATGAGACGCCGCAGCATCCTGGTCGCGGGCTCCGCGCTCGCATCGAGCAGCCTGCTCACCGGCTTTTCCCTCAACTGGCGGCGGATGCTGCCGGCGCGCGACCGCAACATCATGGAAAGCGGCCCGGTGCAGGTGCCGCCCGACTACGTCGGCATCCACTTCCATCGCTGGCCGCGGCGCTGGCGCATGGGCGACCTCGATTCCCCCGCGCCCACCTACCGCTACGGCACGGTGCGCTCGCTCAACTACGACGGCGTGGCCTGGCGCGACCTGCAGCTCGCCCCCGGCGCCTACGACTGGAAGCGGCTCGATGAGTGGGTCGACACCCATGCGGCGCGCGGCCACACCATGATGTTCACCCTCTACGGCACCCCGACCTGGGCTTCCACCCGGCCGAACGTGCTGGACCCCTACTACTACCTCGGCGGCGACAGCCGGCCGATCGACATGAAGCTGGTCGGGGAGTTCACCGAAACGCTCGTGGCCCGCTACAACGGTCCCGGCAGCAAGCGGCGCATCCACTACCTGGAGATCTGGAACGAGCCCGACTTCCATGGCGGACGCTACTGGCGCGATTCGGCGGAAGACCTCGCCGAGCTGTGCCGCGAGGCCTGGCTCGCCGCGAAGCGGGCCGACCCCGGCATCATCGTGCTGAGCCCGCCCTTCAACGACCTCTTCGAAGGCCCCAAGGTGTTTCCGAAGATCATGCGCTGGGCCGATGCCGACGATCGCCACGGCGGCACCGGCGGCCGGTGGGCCGATGCGTTGGCGTTTCACTACTACCACTACTGGGACACCAACCCGGTCGAGATGCTCGACCTGATCGAAGGCATGCGGATGACCCGCGCCGCGATCGGCAAGCCCGACGCCGACCTGCACCTGACCGAGATCGGCGACAACCGGCACTGGGAGAAGGGCGGCGTGCCGCAAGCCGACAAGATTCTCACGATCCGGCGCTGGATGGCGCTGGGCGCGGCCGGCGGCCTGAAGACGCTCGGCCTCTATTCGCACGAGTCGCACCATCTCGGCGAGCCGGCGACGCAGCCGGCGATCGCGCACGCGATCGACGAGATGCACGAGCTGCTCGCCGGGCAGACGATCGAGGCCGGCATGTTGCGCAAGGACGGCCGGGTCGAGATCACAATGGCGGGCGGGCGGCAGCTCGCCTGGTAGGCGAACCCGGACGGGCGCCGCAGGAGAAAGGAAGAAGGACTGATGGGGGCCGATCTGCAGGGACTGGGCAGCTTCGCAGGCGGCATGGCGCTCGCGCTGGCCGGCGCCGTGCTGCTCGTGGCCGGCTTCGGCATCGGGCTCGCGCTCGAAGGCCGGCACCGGCGCTGGTTCCTGCCCGGCATCGCGGCGCTGGTCGCCCTCGCCCCGCCCGCGGGCGTGCTGCTCTCGGGCCGCGACCTCGGCGACATCGACTTCATGGCCGGCATCGATGCCGGCGGCCTGTCGGCCTGGCTGCTGCGCCTGTCCACCGCGAGCATCGTCGGCCTTGCCCTGGTGAGCATCGTCGGGCGGCTGTTCCGCGGCCAGGCGGCCGGCACCGTCGTGGCCGACGCCACCCATGCCGGCCTGCCGCTGATGCTGGGCTTTCTCGCCTACTACGCCGGCAATGTCCTGCTGCCCGCCGCCTTCGGCACCGTGCCGTCCTTCGCGATCCAGATGCTCTATCCCCTGGCGGTGGCGGGCGCCGTCTACATGAGCCGCCACCGCGAGCCCTCCGAATGGCTCGATGCGGTGAAGTGGTCGCTGCTGGCATTCATGCTGGCGAGCCTGCTCGCCAGCGCCGTCGACCCGGGCCTCACCACCCAGTACGACTCCCGCGAGGCCCGCCTGCCAGGCATCGCCTACCGCTACTGGGGCCTGGGCTCCAACCCCAACAGCATCGCGCCGCTTGCCCTGCTGCTGATGCTGCTCACCGTCCACCGGCCCTTCGGCGCGAAGCTGCTCACGGTCGCCGCGCTCGCCGCCGGCGCGCTGGTATTGCTGCTCGCGCAGTCGCAGACCACCTGGGGCGCGGCGGCCCTGGTGCTCGCGCCCTTCACCGTCTACCGCCTGCGCCATCGCCGCGGCGTGCACCGCACACCAGGCGACTGGACGCCCGCCCGGCTGCTGACGCTGGCGGGCGTGCTGCTCGCGGTGGCGCTTGCCGTCGCCCTGCTCGTGCTGGAGCTGAAGGTGGGCTCGGGGGTGCGCAGCGACTTCGCCGGCGCGCTGGAAGCCTCGCGCAAGAGCCGGGAGATCTCGGAGCTTTCCGGCCGCACGCAGATCTGGATGGTCGCGCTCGAGGTCTGGCGCAACAATCCGCTCTTCGGCTACGGGCCGACGCTCTGGTCCGAGGCTTTTCGGGCCACCTGGCGGATGCCGGCCGCCTTCCATGCCCACAACCAGTTCATGCAGTCGCTCGGCGCCGCCGGCATCGTCGGCGTGCTGGGGCTGCTCGCCTATCTCGGCGCGCTGGTGGTCGGCGCCCTGCGGGCGGCGCGCGCATCGCGCGGCCTCGCCCCCGCCCTGGTGACGGTGATGCTGGTGCGGATGATCACCGAGGTGCCGCTCGAGCTTTCCACCGTGCTGCTGGGCGACTTCCTGTTCCAGCTCACCGCGTTCGCCACGGTGCTCGGCTACCTGCTGCGCGCCGAACGCCGGCGGCTCGCGCCGGCGACGTCCGCGACGGGCGCGCGTACCCCGGGCAGCGGTTCCGGGCGGCGCCGACGCCGGCGCAGCGGAGCACGGTCGTCCCCATCGGGCTCGTCGTCCTCTTCGCGGCCGGAAGGCGGCAATGCCGATCCCGGGGAGATGGCGACGTGAGGATCTCGGTCGTCACCTGCACGCGGGATTCGGCGGACTGGCTCGCCGACAACATCCTGTCGGTCGCCACCCAGAACCACGTCGACTTCGAGCAGGTCTTCGTCGACGGCGGCTCGACCGACGCCACCCTGGCGCTGATCGCGAAGGCGCCGCACCGCACCGTGCTGGTGGAGAACGTCGTCGGCCTTTCGGCCGCGATGAATGCCGGGGTCGCCGCCGCCAGCGGCGAGATCGTCATGCACGTCCACAGCGACGACATGCTGGCCGGCAAGGATGCGCTCGCCTGCATCGCGACCGCCTTCGATCGCTTCGGCTGCGGCTGGCTCTACGGCCAGTGCCGCAGCGACTTCGGCAACGGCCGCATCGAGGCCCGCCCCGCGCCGCGCTGGAACGCCCGGCGGCTGCGCACCCGCGGCAACATCGTGCCGCATCCGGCCGTCGCGATGCGCCGCAGCCTGTTCCTCGAATCCGGCGGATTCGACACGAGCCTGCGCTGCTGCATGGACTACGACCTCTGGCTGCGGCTCGCCAGGATCGGCCGGCCGGTGGTGATCGAGGACTTCATCGCCACCTTCCGCTATCACGAGGCGGGCTTCTCCTCCCGCTACGCGGGCGTATGCCTGCGCGAGGACCGCGAGCTGCGGCTGCGCCATGCCCGCGGCGCGCTGGAGCGCGCGATCGCGCGGGCCTCGCTCTGGCGCGAGGAGCGCCGGCTGCGCCGCGCGGGCCAGCTCTGCGACTGCGAGGCGGCGGGTGCCTGAGATGGCCGCCATGCGCGACGCCGACGCGACCGCCCGGCGCGAGGTGGCCGACATCCGGGTCTCGCTGGTGCTCGCCACCGTCGACCGGGTCGATGCGCCCATGGTCCTGGTGGAATCGCTCGCCGGCCAGGTCGAGCGGCGCTTCGAGCTGATCGTGGTCGACCAGAACCCCGACGAGCGCCTCGGGCCGGTGATCGCCCGGGCGCGCGCCGCCGGCATCGAGGTGCTGCACCTGCGCCAGGCGGTGCCCAACCTCGCGCTCGCCCGCAATACCGGCATCGAGGCCGCCCGCGGCGAATGGATCGGCTTTCCCGACGACGACTGCTGGTACGAGCCCGAGACCCTCGCCGCGCTGGTGCGCGCGAGCCGCTCGCGCGCCCACGGCTACGTCGGCAGCTGGCTCGAGATGGACGACCCGATGCGGCCCGCGCGGCGCCGGCTCGACAGCCAGAAGTGGGCCCGGATGAGCCTGCGCGGCGAATCGGCCCCCTCCATCTGCCTCTTCCTGCGCCGGCCCCTGCTGATCGAGCTGGGCGGCTTCGACGAGCGGCTCGGCGTCGGCCAGTGGTACGGCGCCGGCGAGGAGACCGATGTCGTGATGCGCGCGCTCGGCGGCGGCGCCCGGCTCGAGTACGCCCCGGCGATCGTCGTCCACCATCTCGCCTCCGATACCTTGCCGCCGCTGGAATGGGCCCACCTGCGCGACTCGCGCCGCCGGGCCCGCGGCGGCGGCGCACTCTACGCCAAGCACCGGGTGCCGGTCTGGCGCTGGCTGCGTACCGTGGTCCTCCCGCCCCTGGTGCTGGCGGCGACCAATCCGCGGCGCCTGGTCGGCTTCGTCCATGGCCTGGCCATCGCGGCCGGCCGCTTCGAAGGCTTCCTTTCCTGGCGGCTGCGCGAAGGGGTCCGGCCGGGCCCGCTGGTCGCCTTCGCGGTCAACACCGTCTCCGGTTATCGCTGGGGCACGTTCGCGGCGCTCGCCGAGCAGGCCGGCCGGGTCGCGGTCTTCGTCGCCCGCGCGCCCTCCCGGGGCGCGGCCGTCGCCGCCGGCAAGGTCATGGTGAGCACCTACACCGCCAGCCCGATCGGCGGCAAGCTGCCGGGCGGCGGCACACGCACCGGCGACTGGGCCTGGGGCCTGCCGGGCCTCGTCTGGCGCGAACGGCCGACCGTCCTCGTGACGAGCGAGTTCGGCTCGCGGACCTTCGTCGGCTGGCTGATGCGCCGGCTGCGCTTCGTCGACCGGCTGGTGATCCACGCCGACCTATGCGAAGCGGCGGAAGCGGGGCGCGGACCGCTGGTCCGCCTGCGCCAGCGCCTGCTCGCGGCTGGCGCCGACGCGGTGGTGGTCAACGGCGCGAGCGGCGAGCGGCACATGCGCCGCATCGGTTCGGGCGCCCGCCTGCTGCGCATTCCCTACGCCACCGAGGCGGCCTTCCTCTCCCATCGGCGGGCGACCGGCCCGTCGATGACGGCGGCCGAGCCAGCGCCGCTGCGGCTCGCCTTCGTCGGCCAGTTCGTGCACGGCAAGCGGGTCGCCGAGTTCACGCAGGCGCTTGCCGGGCTGCTGGCCGAGCTGCCCGATGCGCCGCCGGTGGAGCTCAGCCTGGTCGGGCACGGTCCGCTGCGCGAAGCCTTCGAGGCGATGACGGGCCGGCTCGGCGACGCGCCGAAGCTCGCGGTGAGCATCCTCGGGCCGGTCCGCCCCGAGGCCATGCCCGAACTGCTCGCCGGCCACGATGCGCTGGTGCTGCCGAGCGCGTTCGAGACCTGGGGCATGGTGGTCAACGAGGCGATGGCGCTCGGCCTGCCGGTGATCGGCGCCCGCCAGGCGCAGGCGGTCGAGGAAATGGTGCGCGACGGCCGCGAAGGCTGGGTGTTCGATGCCGCGGACGCCGACGGCGAGCGCGCAGCGATCGCCGCCCTGCTCGGCGCCACGCCGCTGCGCCGCGATCGCATGGGCCGGCTCGCCCGCGCCGGCGCCGCGCGACTCTCCGAAGCGGCGGTGGCGGACCGCTGGTGCGCCCTGGTGCGCGAGATGTCGGCGCAGGCACCGGCTTCGGACGAATCCAGCGGCACGCCCCACCTGCGGGAGCAGGTCGAATGAACGCGCCGCCGGTCCGCCGCGACCTCGGCCAGGCCGCCGTGCCGGGCGCCGCCGATCCGGCCGGGCGGGCGCCGCGCATCGTCTTCGCGATGCTGTCGGCGGCCACTCCGGCGCCGACCGTCTCCCAGCTCGCCCGGCTGCTGGCGCCGCACCGGGTCGTGATCCATCATTCGCCGCACCTGCAGCCGGACTTCCGGGTCGACGCGGCCAACATCGACTTCGTGCCGAATCCCGATGTCGTCAACCGGGGCGACTGGTCGATGAGCCGGGGCGTGATCCGCCTGCTGGAGCACTGCCTCGATCATGTCGACTTCGACTACTTCCAGCTGCTCACGCCCAACTGCCTGCCGGTGCGCCCGCTCGCGGATTTCGTGACCCACGTCGCCACCGATCCCCACGATGCCCACGTCGACCGGATCGAGCTCTCGGGCGACGACCTCGCCTGGATGACCTACGCCTACCGGCTCTATGCGCCCGAGAACTCCTGGCGCTTCCGCCTGCTCTGGCGCATGCACTGCTGGTACGTGCCGGCCGATGCCCGGCGCACCATACGCGGCGGGCTGGAGGTTCCCGTCGAGTATTCGCAGCACCCCAGCGGACGGCCGACGCTGCGCGCCTGGATCGCCCGCAACGTCACATGGGCGGCGCGCGGCGGCCTGCTCGGCGAGCATCCCTTCGGCACCGCCTTCAAGCCCTGGGTGGGCAGCCTCTGGTTCGGCGCCCGCAAGCCGGTGTGCCACTATCTGGCCCGTCGCTTCCACGAGCCCGGGGTGCAGCGCTGGTTCTCGGGAATGAGCCAGCGCGACGAAGTGATGTTCCCGTCCCTGCTCGCGAACTCCGCCTACCGGCTCGGCCCCGGCAACCATTTCATCGCCGGCTTCGACGGCCCGCGCACCCGCGAGCTCGCCATGAACGAGCTGCCGCTGGCGGTGGCCTCGGGCCGCTTCTTCGCCCGCAAGTTTCCCGACGACCCGAGGGCCCCGACCCGCCGCGCGCTGATCTCCGCCCTGCACGCATCGACCGAGACCACCCGACCGTGAACTTCCGCCAATTCATCGCCCTGCTCGCCGCCCGCAAATGGCTCTTCGCCGGCGTCTTCGCCGCGGTCGTGCTGGCCACCATCGCCTGGACCTTCAGCCAGCCGCGCCTGTATACCGGCACCGCGCAGGTGCTGCTCGAAGGCCGGGGCACCGACGGGCGGCCGATGCAGCTGCCGGAGAACTACCTCGCCACCCAGGCGACCCTGATCACCAGCGAGCGGGTCGGCCAGCGCGCGGTGGCGATCCTCGGCCTGGCCGAGCTGCCGGAATACCGCCAGGCCTTCGGCGGCGGCCAGCTCGCCCCCGACGTGCTCGCCCGCGCGATCGCCAACGCGCTCGCCCGGGAGATCCGGGTGGAGCCGATGCGCGAATCCGATGCCCTGCGCATTTCCTTCAGCCACGGCGATCCGCAGCGCACCGCCGACGTCGCCAATGCCTTCGTGCAGGCCTACATCGACGAATCGATCGACCTGCGCGCCAATCCGGACCGCGCCGGCGCCACCGTGCTCGAGGCCGAGGCGGCGCGCCTGCGCGAGGAGCTCGAGGCACTGCAGGAAAAGCTCGCCACGCTCGAGCGCGAGCGCGGCGTGACCGCGGCAAGCGAATCCACCACGGTGGACAACACCCGGCTGCAGCAGATGGCGGCCGAGCTCACCCGCCTCGAGCGCGAGCTCGCCGATTCGCAGCAGGTGGTGGCCGCCGCCCGCGCCAGCATCGCCAGCAACGGCAACGGCTCGCCCGAGGTGATGCGCAACTCCCTGGTCGCGCAGCTGCAGCAGGAGCAGCTTCGCCTCGAGCGGCGGATCGCCGATCTCGGCCGCAGCTTCGGGCCCGAGCACCCCAACATGGCGGCGGCGCGCGGCGAGCTCGATGCGGTCAACCGGCGGCTGCGCAATGCGGTTTCCACCGTCGTCGCGGGGCTCGTGCGCCAGCATGAATCGCTGCGCCGGCGCGAAGCCGACCTGCGCGCCGGGCTGGACCAGCAGCGCGGCCGGGTGGTGGCGGTGCGCCAGGACATCGAGGCTGCGCGCAACCTGCGCCAGGACGTCGAACGGGCGCGGCGCGCCTACGACGAGGCGCAGGCCCAGGTCGACAAGGCCGCGGTCGCCGCGCGCACCGTGCAGGCCGACATCGTGCCGATCGGCCCCGCCGTCACCCCGACCCTGCCCTCGTCGCCGAACTTCGCGCGCAACGGCGGCATCGCCGTCGTGCTGGGGGCCCTGCTCGGGCTCGGCAGCGTCCTGCTGGCCGAAGCCAGCCGGCCACGGGTGCGCCTGGCCGACGACCTCGAGCGCATCATCCGCGCGCCCCTGGTGGGCAGCCTCGGCCACCTGCCGCGGCGCACGCTCGCGCTGGCCGGCAACGATCCCCGGGCGGCGGGGGCGCGCAAGCGCATCGCCGCGGCGAGCCCGCCGAAGGTGAAGGGACCGGCCGCCGGAACCGCTGCCGCGGACCCGGGCCCTGCCGGCGCCGGCGGGTCCGCGCAGGTCGGCGCGGCCACCGAAGTCGCCGATCGCAAGGAGAGCGGCACCGGCCATCCGGTGCTCGACGCCCTGCTCGAGCGGGGCCTGATCGCGCCGTCGGACGTCGCCGGGCTGCGCGAGGCGGCCGAGCGCGAAGGCCTGCGGGTCGGCGACGCGGCGGTCGCCACCGGACTGGTGAAGGCGCGCGACCTGCGCACCGCGCTCGCCCGCCACAGCGACTATCCGCTGCTCGATCCGGACGAGAGCGTGATCTCGCGCGAGATCTTCACCGCGTTCGACGTCAACCATCCCTTCCTCGACGAGCTGCGCCGCCTGCGCAGCCAGTTGAAGGCGCGCTGGTTCGACGGCGCCGAGCGACGCGAGCGCGCCGGGCGCAGCATCGCGGTGCTCTCCGAGGGGCGCGGCGAGGGCAAGACCTTCACCGCCGCCAACCTCGCGGTGAGCTTCGCGCAGATGGGCGAGCTCACCCTGCTCATCGACGGCGACATGTGGGGCGGCCGGGTGCATGATCTCTTCGCGCTCGACAACGGCATCGGCTTCTCGACCCTGCTCGCCCGGCGCTGCAATCCGCGCGACGTCTTCCGCGAGATACCGGGCCTCGACGGCCTGACCGTCATTCCCAGCGGACCGGAAGTGCCCAATGCGAGCGACCTGCTCGCCGGCCATACCGCCGAGCTGCTGCTGGCCCTGTTCGAGAAGGCCTTCGACGTGATCATCATCGACACGCCGAGCGCCGACGGCAAGCCCGATGCCGGCCTGATCGCCTCGAAGGCGGGCGGCTACATCCTCGTGGCGCGCCAGCACCGGACCCTGACCCGCGGACTCGCCCAGGTCGTCCGCCAGCTCGAGCCGATGGGCGCGAAGCTGGTGGGCACCGTGCTGATGCGGGCCTGATCCGAACCCGGAACCGTGCGCCGCGCGCGATCCCGCGCGCCGGTGTGACGAACTTCTCGCGCCGGCCGTTCCGTCCGGCTCGGACCCATCCCCGGGACGGTACCATCCCCAGTCTACCCCTGCCCGAAACACCGCCATGACGGACACGTTCTACCACTTCAAGAGCGCGCTCAACGCGCTGCTGCCCTTCACGGCGGACGCATTGCACGTGCATGTCGGGCTGTTCGTGTTCATCGTCGTGCTCGCCGTGGTCAGGAACGATTCGCGCCGCTTCGCGATCGCCTTCGGCATCGTGCTGGCCGTCTGCCTCGCCAACGAGCTGCTCGACGTGCTCTACGACCTGCGCGCGGGCAACGCGGTGCGCTGGCGCAACGGCGTCAAGGACACGATGAACACCATGCTCTGGCCCACGGTCTGGGCCGTCATCGGCGCGCAGCTGCATCGCCGCAAGGCCGCCGCGGATTCCGCGAAGGCGGCCCGGCCCGGCCTGCCCCACCTGTCGGGCGAGCCCGAGTGAAGATCGCCCTCCTCGTCAGCTCCATGCACAGCGGCGGCGCCGAGCGGGTCGCCGCCACGCTCTGCAATGCCTGGGCGCGACGGGGAGACGAGGTCACGCTGGTGGCCACCTACTCGGGGCGCGGGGAATGCCACTATCCGCTCGCCGACGGCGTGCGCCTCGTCTACCTCGCCGACCTCGCCGGGGGCAGCCGCGGCGCGGTCCTCGGCTACGGCGCCAGGCTGCTCGCCCTGCGCCGACTGCTGCGTCGGCAGGGCCCGGACGTCGTCGTCTCGTTCCTGACCAACGTCAACATCAACGCCATCCTGGCGACACGGGGCCTGGGCATCCCGCTGATCGTCTGCGAACGGACCGACCCGCTGGCATCGGCCGACCATTCGACGCTCACGCGGCTCGCATGCCGCCTGCTCTACCCGCTCGCGGACATCGTGACGGTCCAGACCGAATCGGTCGCCGACCGGCTGCGGGCGTACATCCCGAAGGCACGGCGGATCGACGTCGTGCCGAATCCGGTTTCCGACGCCCTGCTCGACGTCAGGAGGGCGGAATGCCGTCGCCCGCGGCGACGCCTGCTGGCCATCGGGCGTCTCTCGTCCGAGAAGCAGTTCGACCAGCTCATCGACGTCTACGCCGGCCTCGCCGGCGCCCATCCGGACGTCGATCTCTGGATATGGGGCGAGGGACCGCTGCGCCGCGAGCTGGAAGGCCAGGTGGACAGGCTCGGGCTGCGCGGCCGCGTGTTCCTGCCCGGGCGCACCGAATCGCCCTGGGCCGAGATGGCCAGGGGCGAGATCGTGGTCCTGACCTCCGCCTACGAGGGTTTCCCCAACGTGATGCTCGAGGCGATGGCGATCGGGCTGCCATGCGTCGCATACGACTGCCCGAGCGGCCCGCGCGAGCTGAGCAGGGACGGGCAGGTCGCCAGGCTCGTTCCGCTCAACGACCGGAACGGCCTGCGAAACGCGATCGTCGCCCTTCTGGACGACGCCGTGCTGCGCCGGCAGCTCGGCGCGGCGGCGGCCGCATCGGCGCGGCGCCACTACCGGCTCGACGCGATCGTGGCCAGGTGGGATCGCCTCATCCTCGCGGCGCGCGACGGCCGGGGCTTCGCCTGCGCATGACCGCGCCGATGCCTCCCCTGCGAATCCTGTTCGTCATCACCGACCTCGAGGTCGGCGGTGCCGAGCGCATGCTGCTGAAGCTGGTGTCGAGGATGGCGCCGTCCAACGAGCTTGCCGTCGTCTCGCTGACCGGACGCGGTTCCATGGCCACCGAGTTCGAGAGCGCCGGCGCCGCCGTGACCGCGCTCGGCATGACCGGCGCCCTGTCCCTGCCCGCCGCGGTCGCCCGGCTGGCACGCCGGCTGCGGGCCTGGCGCCCCCAGCTGGTGAGCACCTGGATGTACCACGCCGACCTGGTCGGCGGGCTCGCCGCCCGGATCGCCGGCCCGCGCGCGGTCGCCTGGAACATCCGCAACAGCGATCTATCGAGCGCGCACACCAGCCGGGCGACCCGCGCGGTCGTACGGGCGAACGCCCTGCTCTCGGGCACCCTGCCGAGGAAGATCCTGTGCTGCTCCGATACGGCGCGACGCATCCACGTCGAGCTCGGCTATCGGGACGACCGGTTCCAGCTCATCCCCAACGGCTTCGACCTGCAGCAGTTCCGGCCGTCCGCCGAGGCGCGCGCCTCGGTACGCCGGGAGCTGGGCCTGCGCGAGGACGACGTCCTCATCGGGCTGGTCGCCCGCTGGCATCCGCACAAGGACCAGCCCGGCTTCATCCGCGCCGCGGCGGCGCTCGGGCAGCGGCATCCGGACGCGCACTTCGTGCTGGTCGGCGACCGGTGCGACGACGGCAATCCGGAACTGGCCAGGCTCGTCCAGGAAGCCGGCCTGGCGGGACGTGTGCATCTGCTGGGGCTGCGAAGCGACATCCCGCGCCTGACGGCGGCTCTCGACATCGCGACGTCCGCATCGATCGGCGAGGCGTTCTCGAACACGCTCGGGGAAGCCATGGCCTGCGCGGTGCCCTGCGTGACGACCGACGTCGGCGACTCGGCCTACATCGTGGGGGATACCGGCGCCGTGGTTCCGCCGCGGGATCCGCTTGCCCTGGCGCAGGCCTGGGCGGGGCTCCTCGACATGCCCGATGCCCAGCGGCGGGAAACCGGCGAACGGGCGCGCGAGCGGGTCAGCCGGGAATTCGAGATCGGCGTAGTCACGCGCCGCTACGAGACCGCGTTCCGGGAGCTGATCCACGGTCCGCATGCCGGGATGGACAGGAATACGACCTCATGTGCGGAATAGTGGGCCACCTCGGGCCGATCCGGACGGATCGCCGCGCCGCCCTGCTTCGGGCGGCGGAAAGGCTGCGCCATCGCGGCCCGGACTCCGAAGGCCTCTGGTGCGACGATGCGATGCACGTCGGGCTCGCCCATCGCCGCCTGTCGATTCTCGACGTATCGGCCGCGGGGCACCAGCCGATGATCTCGGCCTGCGGGCGATGGGTTCTCGCTTTCAACGGGGAGATCTACAACCATCTCGCGCTGCGCGCGCGACTCGAGGCGACCGCCGGCGACGACGAGTCGCCGCTCGCCTGGCGCGGCCACTCCGATACCGAGACGATCCTCGCATGCGTGTCGCGCTGGGGTTTCGAGGACAGCCTCGACAAGCTGGACGGAATGTTCGCGATCGCGCTGTGGGACCGCGAGGATCGCTGCCTCCATCTCGCCCGCGACCGCATGGGCGAGAAGCCCCTCTACTACGGACGAGTCGGCGACGGCCTGGCCTTCTCCTCCGAGCTGAAGGCCCTGCGCGTGCTGCCCGGCTTCGATGCCGCGATCAGCTCGCAGGCGCTCGTCGCCTACCTGCACGGCAACGTGGTGCCGGCGCCGCTGTCGATCTACGAAGGCATATGGAAGCTGCCGGCGGGGCACCATGTGGTTCTCCGCGAAGCGGATCGCTCGCGCGAGCATCTGCCGGCATCGCGCCCCTACTGGTCGCTGGAGGCCGCCGCGCGCTCGGGGCTCGAATCCCCCCGCCGATTCGACAGCGATGCGTCGGCGATCGATGCACTGGAATCGATCCTCGGCGAAGCGGTGAGCAGCCGGATGATCTCCGACGTGCCGCTGGGCGCGTTCCTGTCCGGCGGGATCGATTCGTCGACCGTCGTCGCCCTGATGCAGGCCCGGTCCGGCAGGTCCGTCAAGACCTTCACCATCGGCTTCCACGAAGAGGACCACAACGAGGCCGTCCATGCGAAGTCGGTCGCGACCCACCTGGGCACCGACCATCATGAGCTCTACGTCGACGATCGCGCCGCCCGGGAAGTGATACCGCGCTTGCCCGAGATCTACTGCGAACCCTTCGCCGACTCCTCGCAGATTCCCACCTTCCTCGTATCGCAGATGGCGCGACGGGAGGTCACGGTGTCCCTGTCGGGCGACGGCGGCGACGAGCTGTTCGGCGGCTACTCACGCTATTTTCTGGCCCGGCAGATCTGGTCGGCGCGGCAGAAGGTGCCGTCCCCGCTGCGCCCCGTGCTGGCAGGTACCTTGCGAGCGATCTCCCCCCAGTCGTGGAACCGCGTCTTCCGGATGATGCGGCCCCTGCTTCCGGGCAGGTACGCGACGGCGCTGACCGGAGATCGGCTGCACAAGGGCGCCGCCTTCCTCTCCGCGGAGACGTTCGAGCAGTTCTACTGCGAGCGGATGAACGCCTTCTGGCCGCCCGAGACCGCGGTTCATGCCGGTGCTCGCGCTTCATCGCGCGGCGCGTCGCGATCCCCTCTCGAAGGCCTGTCCCAGATGGACCTGATGATGCTCGACGACGGGCTGCACTATCTGCCCGACGACATCCTCGTCAAGGTGGATCGGGCGGCGATGGCGGTCAGCCTCGAGACCCGGGTTCCCATGCTGGCGCGCGACGTCGTCGAGTTCGCCTGGTCGCTGCCGCTCGAGTACAAGGTCCGCGACGGGCAAGGGAAATGGCTGCTGCGCCAGGTCCTCGCCCGCCATGTGCCCGAGGCACTGTTCGAGCGTCCCAAGATGGGCTTCGGCGTGCCGATCGACAGCTGGCTGCGAGGCCCGTTGCGGGACTGGGCGGAAGACCTCCTGGACGAAGGCCGGCTCGAGCGTGAAGGGCTGCTGGCGGCCGAGCCTATCCGGCGCGCCTGGCGCGAGCACCTGTCGGGGGAGCGGAACTGGCAGTATCACCTCTGGGGTGTGCTGATGTTCCAGAGCTGGCTGCGGGCCCAGTCGAGCTGAGGGATTCCTCCCACGGGCCGGGCAGCAACTGCCGGTAGACGTCCACGGTCCGCTCGAAGACGATTTTCTCGTCGAGGCTCTCCAGCACCAGCCGGCGCCCGGATTCGCCCATCCGCCGGCGCAGCTCGTCGTCCCCGGCAAGGCGCAGCACGGCGGCGACGAGGGCGCCGATGTCGTGCAGCGGCACCAGGAAACCGTTCTGCCCGTCGAGCACCACCTCGCGGCAGCCCGGCACGTCGGTGGCGACCAGGGGGATCCCGCAGGCGGCGGCCTCGATCAGCGAGCGGGGGGCGCCTTCGGCGCGGCTCGGCAGGACGACGATGTCGGCCATCGCCAGCAAGCCGGCCATGTCCTCGACATGGCCGAGGAACTCGACGACCCCCGCCTCCTTCCACTGCCGGAGCGCGTCGAGCGGCACCGATGCGGGGTTGCCCGGATCCGGCTCGCCGGCCACGAGAAAGCGCATCCCGGGCGAACCGCCCTCCTGCCGGCAGCGCAGGGCCGTCTCGACGAAGTCGACGATCCCCTTGTCGAAGAGCAGCCGGCCCACGAAGAGAACGACCAGCGGCGCGCCGGCATCCGGCGGCGATCTCAGCGCCTGGGTGAAGCGGCTGGTGTCGACGCCCGAGCCGCGGATGAGGGCAAGAGGCGTCCGGGGGGACAGGGGAAGGCTTTCGATGAACGCGAGATCGTCCGAATTCTGGACGATGACCGCCGACCCCGGCTGGTTGCAGACCTTGCCGAGCAGCCGGCGGACCAGCGGGCGCAGCACCAGCCGCGTGCGCAGGCGCTTGCTCGCGAACACATAGCCCAGCCCCGCGACCGCGTGCACCGCGGCCGGCACCCTGGCAAGCCGGGCCGCGATGCCGCCGTAGACGATGCACTTCAGGGTGAAGTGATGGACGAGCGACGGCTTCTCGTCGCGATAGATGTCGGCGAGCGACAGCACCATGCGCGCCTCGCGCATCGGGTTGAGGCTGCGCCGGCGCATGTCCACGGGTATCCAGCGGAATCCCGCGGCCTCGAGCTTCTGTCCGTACCGTCCGGGGGGCGACACCATGACGACTTCATGGCCCTCGTTCCGGAGATGCCTCGCGAGGCCCAGCCGGAAGTTATAGAGGTACCACTCGGTGTTCGCGTAGAAGATGATCTTCACCGTGCCCCCGCCGCGACCCGGGTCGCCTGCCAGTGAGTGTTTCAGCAGGCAGGGTAACCCGTCCTGGGGAGGCAGGCCCGGGACAAAGTCACAGCGACGGACGCCGGGCGAAACAGGGAAGGCACGCCCCCCGGGGAGGGGGCGGCGGGACCTCAGGGCACGGTGGTTCCGGCGACGTAGGTATGGATGGGGGCACCGGCCGAGGCATCACGCCAGTCGCTCGCGAACAGCACCCGCCTCCCGTCACGACTGGGCACCGCATGCGCCTGGCGATCGTACGACGAGTCCGACGGATTGTCCGCGAACGTCCCCGGCGCAAACCGCTGCACCGTCCCCGTCCCGTCCAGCTTCAGCGCGAAGATCTGCCGGTACATGTACGCCCCCGTCGCCGCGTTGTGATACGACGTGCTGATGTAGCACCACCCAGGCCTCTGGTTGTTCCGGCACGACGTGTGCTGGTTCCACCCCATGTACGACACCGGCGCCTCCTCCCTCTGATACCCGTCCGAGAGCCGGATCGAGTAGATCGCCGAGCGCCCGCTCGCCTGCGTCACCAGCGCCTCGTCACCCTCCACCGTGTACCCCATGTCCGCGTGCGAGAGCTGCTTGTCCACCAGCGTGCGCTGGAACGTCATCGTCTGCCGGTCGTACAGCGCATACGAATACCCGGGCCGCGTCATCCCCACCAGCACATACTTCCCGCTCGGCGAGATCGCCGCCGAATCCACGTCTCCCCACGGGCCCGAGTACCCGTCGAAGCGTCGGCTCGACACCACCACGTCGTTCGCGATGTCGTACACCAGCACGTCCACCCCGCCCGAGCGCGTCCCGATCAGCGCTACGTACCGGTCGTCGTCCGAGATGTTCCCCTCGCCCCCTCCGATGTACACCTGCGTGTACTCCCCGAACGTGCGCAGCGTGCTCTGCGTGCGCGTCGACACCTTCAGCCTCACGAACCGGTTGCCCGACACCCCGTACATCACGTCCGGGTCGTGGTTCGACCACACCGCGTCCCCGGGCACGCTCAGCTTGCCCAGCGCCTCGTACGTCCGACCGTCGAACAGCTGCGTCGGCGACTGCACCAGCAGCAGCCGCGATCCGTCCGCGTTCCACGGCTGGCGCAGCGAGTACGCGTGCCGGAACCGCCGCCCCGAACCCAGCGACGTGTCCGTGATCCTCATCACCCGCGTCTCCAGACCCTCGAACGCCGTGCTCGACAGATACCCCGGCATCGCACCGATCCGGTCCACCGGCTGGCTGCTCATCTTCTGCTCCGACGGATACGCACCAGCCGGCGCAGGCGCAGGCACCGGCGCAGGACTCGGGCTCGGCGACGGCGAAGGACTCGGGCTCGGCGCCGGACTCGGCGCCGGACTCGGTGATGGCGCCGGCGAGGGACTCGGACTCGGCGCGGGTGCGGGCGTTGGCGACGGAGCAGGGCTCGGCGTCGGCGATGGCGCGGGGCTCGGCGATGGTGACGGAGAAGGCGCGGGACTCGGCGACGCGGAAGGCGGCGGATTCGGCGCGGATGTCCGGTTGCGGTTCCGACTCGTGCTCGAGCCCGCGGACGCTTGCGGCTCGGGATCGGCGACCGGAGCCGGCGTCGGCGCAGGGGCCGGCGTGGCCGACGGCTCCATGAAGGCCGGATCCGTGGCCGCGATGACGGCGGAATCCCCTCCCCCGCCGCCGCAGGCGGAAAGGATGAGCATCGCCAGGAGCCCGTTGCAGGCCATGAGACCTCGACGGCGCTTCCGCCCCCGGACGGAAGGGGTTTCGGACAGCCGGCCCTGGGGCCGCCTTGCACCGGAGATCGTGTCACCAGACTTCATGCCGCGATACCTCTTGCTCTTTGCCCCCGGGTCTCGTGGTCCCGGTGGCAAGGGAATTCGTCACACTTTCTGCGACTGGTCCCCGACGATATTTCGCCGCAGGGGGCGCAGGCAGGCGATTTCCCGCCAGCGGCCGATTCTGGTGGACGAACGGTGGAACGCGACGAATGCGGCCTGTTACCAGCGGAAATCATCGGCAAGACGACCTTTCCGCCTGTAACCAGGCGCTACGGAAGGTGAGCTAACGAGTGGCCGAGGCTCTCAAGGAAACGCCGGGCCGCCCCAAGTTTCCTTGACCCCCGCGGGGGGCGGGCTGGGCGCAGCCCGGCCCTGGGGGTGCTTAGTAGATGATGCCGAACCAGTAGAGGAGCTGGATGATCTGGAATGCGAGGAAGGTCGGCAGGACGACGTTCCGGTTCTCGGCCGGCAGGTTCAGCGTCGCGGCGACGACCACCGGATAGGCGGCCGCGGCGAACCGGGAACCGTATGTTCCCAACATCGTGAGGCCCACGAACAGGAACAGGATCATGGCCGCGTACAGGTTATCGGGCCGCCTCAGGTATTCCCGGCCGGCAAGGCACTGCATGGCCAGCAACCCGAACCAGAACGACACGTACATGAGCGAGCTGCTGCTGTCGGGATCCGAGTAGACGGAAGCCCTGCGGTCCTCCATGACGAGCAGCAGGGCCTCGCGGCCGAACGCGAGGAGAAAGATCAGGGCCGCGCAGACGACACCCGCGATGGCCAGGATGCGATGCAGCTGCCACTCCTGGCCATGGCGCTCGACGTACTTCGCCACGAGGAACAGGCCGATGAACAGCGGCGTCGAGGTGTGGATGAACAGGGTCGCCGCGACGAGACACAAGGGAAGCACGCGCGAGCGCATCGACAGGGCGATCAGCAGGAGCGAGATCGCGAACGCCAGGCGCAGCTGCGAAAGCGCGAAGTCGAGGAACAGCGGGTTCAGCATCATCAGCGTCGGCAGGAGGTAGCCGTAGCGCCGGTAGAGCAGGTAGGCGTTGACCCACAGGACGAAGCCGGAGATCGCCTTCATCACGAGGTAGGGGTCCCCGGCGATCCGCACGAGCAGCCGGACGAACTCGTCCCAGAGGATCTCGTAGGTGAAGAACTCGAGCGGCGACCGGAGATCGTGCATCTCCCGCAGCGATTCCTGGTCGGGCTGGAAGTTCTCCACGTAGACGTGGAAGTCGTAGAACGTGAAGCCGGCCAGCGCCTCCCATGGCGTGAGCAGCACGCCCACGGCGAAGAGCAGCGCGACGACGCCCGCTTCCAGCCGCTCCGAGGGAACGGGCGCCCGGAACGCCGCGAGGGATGCAACGAACGGCATGTTCGGCTCCGCGGGGCTGTCTACCGTGCCCTACGCGGCGTCATCCGTGCGGCGGTAGCCGCCATAGCCGTTGGCGTCGTACACACCGTACTCTCCGTAGTAGCGACGGGCCCGCTTGACGTCGAGCTGGTTCAGGACCACGCCGATCAGGGGCGTGCTCACACGGGCGAGTTGCTGGAGCGACCTCTGGACGAGCCGCCGCGAAGTGGCGTGCGCCTTGACGGTCAGGATGACGCCATCGGACTGCTCGGCCAGCGTCACCGCATCGGACACCAGTGCGACGGGCGGCGTGTCGATGAAGATCATCTCGTACTGCGACCGGAAGCCGCGCAGCAACTCGGCGAAGTCCTTGGAAAGCAGCAGTTCCTGCGGCGCATCGAGGTCGCGGCCCGCCGCCAGGCAATCCAGCTTGCTTCCCCTGGGATGGAATATGCAGTCCTCCGCGGACGCGGTTCCCTTGAGGCAGTCGGTCAGGCCGGCCATGCCCGGCGGCTGGCCCAGCAGCTGCGCATGCGTGGGCCGGCGGATGTCGCACTCGATCAGCAGGGTGCTCGAGACCCTGGCCTGCGCCAGCGCCATGTTGAGCGCGATGGTCGACTTGCCCTCGTCGGGAAGGGACGAGGTCACCATGATGACGCTGGACCCGTTGGCCCCGAGGGTCGCCAGACGTACGGCGGATCGCGCCGTGCGGATCGCCTCGCTGAAGCCGCTTTCCGGATGCTTCACCAGCATCCGGTGGACATTGCGCAGCTGGTTCCCCTTGACCCGGGGCAGCACGCTGATCACGGGCACGGACAGGACATCCTCCACCTCGTCGACCGAGGACAGGCTGTCGTCGAGCCGATACACGAGCAGGGCGGACGCGATGCCGAGCACCAGGCCCACGACGCCGAATGCGAGCAGCAGCGGCCTCTTGGCGGGCTTGGCGGGAATCGACGGCGGCACGGCCCGGTCGATCATGCGGGCGACCGGGCTCTGGATATCGCTGACGATGTTCGTTTCCTTCAGGCGGGCGAGGAAGGTCTCGTACAGCTGACGATTGGTGGCGACCTCCTGCTCGTAGGTCGCGAGCTCGAACTCGTCGCGGTTCTGCTCCTGGATCACCCCGCGCGAGTCCGCCAGCTCCCGCTCGAGGGATCGCTCGACCGCGCGGGCGGTCTCGAACTCCTTGGCAATGCTCCGCGTGACCGCTTCGACCGCCGATTGCAGGCCGGTCTCCGCGCTGACCAGATCGGTTTCGGCCGCCTGGTACTGCGGATGGGACGGGCCGTAGCGCATGGATGCGTCGGCCATGCGGCGCCGCGCTTCGGCCAGCACTTCCCTCGCCCGTGCCACCGACGGGTTCGCAAGCACGGCCGGCGCGGATTCGTTCACGGCAACCGAGCGCCCCCGGATCTGGTTGAACTGCTGCTCGGCCTGGGACCGGCGTACCCGGGCCTCCACCAGGCGCTGCATGATCGTCTCGAGCTCGCGCGCCGCCCCGCCCTGCGCGGCGCTGTCCTTGTCGATCAGGCCCTTCCTGTCGCGATAGCCCTGCAGCGCCAGCTCGGACGCCGTCAGGTTCTGCCTCAGGATCGCGACATGCTCGGAAAGCCACAGGTGAGCCTGCTGGGCGACCGCGTATCGGGCGTCCATGTCGGCAGCGATATAGGCGTCGACGATCGCATTGGCGATCTCCGCCGCGAGCACCGGATCGGGCGAGGAGAAGCGGACCTTGACGAGCTGGGTTGCCCTGAGCGGCGTAACGACGAGATTGGCGGAGAACGTCCGGACGACCGAATTGAGCAGATCGCGCTCCGACAGAGGCGCCTCCTCGACATCGCCCTGAAAGAGGCCACGGACCCAGGAGATCGCCCCGGATACCAGCGACGGCTTGCCCTGGCGGGGGTCGAAGTCCGGGTGCTCCATCAGGTCGAGCTGCTTGATGACCCGTTCGGCGACGTTGCGGCTGTCGATGAACTCGGACTGCGTCGTGAAATGGTCCCTGCCCCCGCTGGTGCCGGAGTAGACATCGCGGATCTGGACGATCTCGTTCCTGGTGTCCTCGATCAGGACGGTTGCCGTCGCCTCGAAGACGGGGGTCATGGACTGTATGGCCAGCACCCCCGCAACGATCGTGGCGACGGTGATGGCCATCACCAGCCATTTGCGGGCCATGATCCGGCGCGCGTAGGCAAGGAGATCGGGCGTGCCGGGAAGCAGGCCCTCCGGCTTGAGGAGAGCCCCGGCCTCGGTCCGATCGGCCCCGAGAATGCTGCGAGGCATGAAAGCCGGCTTGTTCATTGCAGGAAGATACTCCTCGACATCCAGTCATCCGCTCTCGACGCATCTCACCGGGACGAGCGGGCGAACCCGGTCGGCGTCAATGAGGATTCTAGGCCAGCAACCCCGCCCCGCCCTGTGACTTATGAACGCCGGGGCCCCGATCCGGCCGGGGTCGGGGGGCGATCCTCGGCTGTCGCCGACCCCTTGCCCGGGCGGCCCAGCCACCGGCTCCTCATGCCGAGGACATCGAGCGCCGTGGCCGCGAGGCCGTAGGCGAGCATGCCCACGGAGATCTGCATCGCCAGCCCCAGGGGGTCGACCCGGGCGGGAACCGCCGACACCGCGAGGACCATGACGGCGACGCTGAGCAGGATTCGGAACAGCTGGCCGAAATCCGGCGTTATCGGGATGAACCGCCGGCCGATCGCGATGCATATCGCCAGCGCGACGACATAGGACGAAACGGTGGCCGCCGCCGCGCCGACGAGGCCATGCGTCGGAATCCACCAGAGGTTGAGCAGCACGTTGATCACCGCGCCGGCCGCGACGCTCCACATCATCGGCAACGACCGCTTGCTGAGCTGGAACGCCATGTCGAAGAAGAAGACCTTCAGCCCGGCCACGAAGACGGCCACCGCGATCCATGGAAGGATCGTCCTGGCGGCCTCGCGGTAGCTTTCCCCGAGGAGAACGCCGGCTATCGGCTCGGTCAGGACGATCATCCCCGCCGCCGCCGGAATGGCGATCGCGAACAGCAGGTTGCCGTTCTGGCGCAACTGCTCGAGCGCGGCGGGGATCCCGCCGGCCTCGTACGCCCGGATCGCCAGGGGGTAGGCAGCCAGATTGACCGCCATCATCAGCACCTGCAGCGACTGGGCGGCGAGGTCGTAGGCGGCCGAATAGACGCCGACCGCATGGCTGCCGAGAAACCTCGCCAGAAGGAACCGGTCGGCGCTGTCGATGATGAACACCAGCGCGATCGACCCGGTGAGAGGAATCCCGTAGACGGCCAGCTCCCTGGCGAGCCGCCAGTCGATGCGAGGACGGATCCCCCGCCATTGCCACAGCAGGGTGGCAACGCATGCCAGGGCGCTTCCGACCAGGAATCCGACCAGCGGGCCGTACTCGCCGAGGCCGTGCAGGACCAGCGCGACCCCCAGGCCGAGCGTCGCCACGGACCTGAACA
This sequence comes from Burkholderiaceae bacterium, assembly GCA_023954135.1. Classification (GTDB taxonomy): domain Bacteria; phylum Pseudomonadota; class Gammaproteobacteria; order Burkholderiales; family Burkholderiaceae_E; genus JAMLIN01. The sequence continues at coordinate 77,254 of JAMLIN010000007.1, forward strand.
TCAGCAGAATCCCGTAGCGGATCGGCATCAGCGAGCTCTGGCACAGCTTCAGGTTCAGCTCGAGCCATGCGTGGACCCAGAGTATGGGGATCCCCAGCAGCAGCAGCTTGCGCAGGACCGGATCGGGAATGAGCAACCAGACCAGCAGGGCCAGCGCGGTGATCGCCCCGACCAGCAGCAGGAACAGTCCCAGCACGGTGGAAAGGAGGGGCCGCGGATCGGCATGGTGGGCCGGCAGGATGCGCAGCAGCGACAGGTCGAGCCAGCTGAAGAGGTTGACCTGCACGAGGGCCATCGTGGTGATCACCAGGATGTAGGCCCCGTACTCGTCCGGAGTGAGCAGACGGGTGTAGACGACGAGCGAGGTGAATGCGACCAGCCCGGGGATGATCCGGGACAGGAGATAGATCGCGCCGTGCTTGATCAGCATGGCGGGCGCACCGGGGTCGGCCGGTCACCCCGGCTCGTCGTCATCCTCACGGGGCGATGCCGGCGACGTAGGTATGGATGGGGGCACCGGCCGAGGCATCACGCCAGTCGCTCGCGAACAGCACCCGCCTCCCGTCACGACTGGGCACCGCATGCGCCTGGCGATCGTACGACGAGTCCGACGGATTGTCCGCGAACGTCCCCGGCGCAAACCGCTGCACCGTCCCCGTCCCGTCCAGCTTCAGCGCGAAGATCTGCCGGTACATGTACGCCCCCGTCGCCGCGTTGTGATACGACGTGCTGATGTAGCACCACCCAGGCCTCTGGTTGTTCCGGCACGACGTGTGCTGGTTCCACCCCATGTACGACACCGGCGCCTCCTCCCTCTGATACCCGTCCGAGAGCCGGATCGAGTAGATCGCCGAGCGCCCGCTCGCCTGCGTCACCAGCGCCTCGTCACCCTCCACCGTGTACCCCATGTCCGCGTGCGAGAGCTGCTTGTCCACCAGCGTGCGCTGGAACGTCATCGTCTGCCGGTCGTACAGCGCATACGAATACCCGGGCCGCGTCATCCCCACCAGCACATACTTCCCGCTCGGCGAGATCGCCGCCGAATCCACGTCTCCCCACGGGCCCGAGTACCCGTCGAAGCGTCGGCTCGACACCACCACGTCGTTCGCGATGTCGTACACCAGCACGTCCACCCCGCCCGAGCGCGTCCCGATCAGCGCTACGTACCGGTCGTCGTCCGAGATGTTCCCCTCGCCCCCTCCGATGTACACCTGCGTGTACTCCCCGAACGTGCGCAGCGTGCTCTGCGTGCGCGTCGACACCTTCAGCCTCACGAACCGGTTGCCCGACACCCCGTACATCACGTCCGGGTCGTGGTTCGACCACACCGCGTCCCCGGGCACGCTCAGCTTGCCCAGCGCCTCGTACGTCCGACCGTCGAACAGCTGCGTCGGCGACTGCACCAGCAGCAGCCGCGATCCGTCCGCGTTCCACGGCTGGCGCAGCGAGTACGCGTGCCGGAACCGCCGCCCCGAACCCAGCGACGTGTCCGTGATCCTCATCACCCGCGTCTCCAGACCCTCGAACGCCGTGCTCGACAGATACCCCGGCATCGCACCGATCCGGTCCACCGGCTGGCTGCTCATCTTCTGCTCCGACGGATACGCACCAGCCGGCGCAGGCGCAGGCACCGGCGCAGGCGACGGAGAAGGACTCGGCGCAGGGCTCGGACTCGGCGACGGAGAAGGAGCCGGGCTCGGGCTCGGCGCAGGACTCGGCGACGGAGAGGGAGCCGGCGACGGACTCGGACTCGGCGCGGGTGCGGGCGTTGGCCCTTCCGCGTCGGCCAGCGAGGACGCGCCACAGCCGATGACGACGGGCAGCAACACGACCCCGGCGATCAGCAATGCACGCGGGAAGGGCTTGAGCGACGCCCAGATCCTGCGGAGCTCAAGCGCGGACATCGGCCGCACCACGCTGCTCGGCAAGCCAGGCCTGGAACGACAGCACCGCCCACAGCTTGCTCGCGTTGTCTTCCCGGCCGGCGAGATGGCTTGCCCAGGCGCGACGCACCTCGGCCACCCGGAAGTATCCCTGGGCATCCAGGTCGCCCTCGTCGAGCAGCGACTCCGCCCAGTCGCGAAGCGGACCCCTGAGCCACCGGGTCACGGGCGATTCGAATCCCATCTTCGGGCGATCCACCAGGCTCTTCGGGACGAAGCGATGCAGCAGCTTCTGTACCAGCCATTTGCCCTGCCCGTCGCGGATCTTGTACCGGATGGGAAGCTTCCAGGCGAACTCCATGACGGCAGGGTCGAGAAAGGGCAGGCGGGTTTCGAGACCCACCGCCATGGCCGCCCGATCCACCTTGGTCAACATGTCCGTCGGCAATACGAAGCAGAGGTCGAGCAGCATCATCTGCTCTTCCAGGGTGGGCAGGCCGGGCCAGTCGCTGTCGACCAGGCCGGACGCCTCCACCGGGTGGAGCATGAGCTCGTCCGGCTCCCAGTATTCCACCATGCCGAGGTACATGTCGCGGGCATCGTTGCTCGCGAGCATGCGAGATATCTTCTCGACGCGGTCGGCGAGCCGGGGCGGCCGCAACCCGCCCGGCAGCCTGCCGCCGAGCCGATCGATCGAACCCGCCAGGGCCCGGCCGGGCGCGCTCATGCAGGCGGCCGCCACCCGTCCGCGCAAGCCGGGCGGAAGCTGCTCCATCCGCCGCCAGAGACTGGCCGCCCGCGTGTAGCGGTTGTAGCCGCCGAACACCTCGTCCCCGCCGTCGCCCGTGAGCGCCACGGTCACATGCTCCGCGGCCAGCCTCGAGACGAGGGATACGCCGATCTGCGACGAATCGGCGAAAGGCTCGTCGTAGATGCGGGCCAGCTGCGGCACCATCGCGAGGCAATCGGCCTGCGAGACGTACAGCTCGGTGTGGTTCGTCTGGAGATGCGCCGCGACCCGTTTCGCATGCTGCGCCTCGTCGTAGCCCCGTTCATGAAAGCCGATCGAGAAGGTCCTGACCGGCTCCGCCGAGGCCTTCCGGGCTTCCGCCTGCATCAGCGCGACCACGAGCGAGGAGTCGATGCCGCCCGAGAGAAAGGCGCCCAGGGGCACGTCGGAGATCAGTTGCCGCCGGACTGCCGCGGCGAGGCAGGAATGCAGCGCATCGACGGCCTGCGCGTCGCTGGCGAAGGCCTGCTGGCGCAATGCGCAGTCGTGGGCAAGGTCCGTCGCCCGCCAGTAGGGCCGGGGCGCCGGAAGATCCCCCTCCCTGACCTGGCCGATCCCGATCGACAGGCGATTGCCGGGCTCGAGCTTGGAGATGCCTTCGAATATCGAGTAGGGCGCGGGTATCGCGCCGAATCGCATCAACAGGCCGACCGACCGGCGATCGACATCGGGCGGCCTGCCGGCCATGGCCGTGAAGGCCCGGACCTCGGAAGCGACGGCGAAGCCCCCCCCCAAGCGCCCGTAGTACAGCGGCTTCTCGCCGACCCGGTCGCGAACCAGGCTAAGCTGGCGCAGCTCCCGATCCCACAGGGCAATCGCGAACATGCCGCTCGCCTGCGCGATGGCCTCGTCCAGGCCCCAGTTCTCGATGCAGGCGAGCAGCGTCTCGGTATCGGAATGTCCGCGCCAGGACATCCCGGTCGAGCCTTCCGGACACGCGGCGTCGAGCCGGGCGCGCAGGTCCCGGTGGTTGTAGATCTCTCCGTTGAATGCCAGGACGAAGCGGCCGCTGGCCGAGACCATCGGCTGGTGCCCCGCTTCGGAAACATCCTGGATCGACAGACGGGTCTGGCCGAGGATCACTCCCGCCTGCTCGTCGCGCCATGTTCCGCGGTCATCCGGACCACGATGGCGCAAGCTCGCGAGAGCCCGGTCGATGGTGTCGCCGTCGATGCGAGAGTCCGGCTGGAGAATTGCAAAGATGCCGCACATGCTTGTGCGTCTTGCGCCCTGGTGAGAGTGATGCCGCTGGTTTCGGGAGTCTATACAGCGGGGCGAATCAGGGGCGGGCTTTTCGCACACTGCCGGCGCCGAGAAGATCGACCGCCACCCAGCCATCGATGCTGGAATAGGTATGGATCCCGCTCGAGCCGCTCTCACGGGGAGGAGGAATGGCTTCGCGAAGACACTCTTCGTAGCCGTCCGCGGCGAGCCGCGTGATCTCGTAGCGATTCAGTCCCTGCCCGTAGGCATCGAAACTCTGCACCTGGCCGAAACGGTAGATCCGCCCGTCGACGATCTCCAGCCCGCCATTGCGCCCGCCACGGCAATCCACCTTGGCAGGATTGCTGCCGCCCGACTGCCAGTCGGTGCTCAGCGGCGAGGCGGCATGGAACAGGTGCAGCTCCGACTGGTGATCGGGAAGAGCGGCCCGATCCAGGTTCGTCAGCATCCACCACCGCCCGGCATGGGGAACGAGCATCGTGTCGGCCGCGGAGACGCCCCGCATGAGCACCGCTTCGAGCTCCCATCCCAGGGGGAAGTCCGTGCAGCGATAGACGCGGATCTCGCCCGACCCGCCGGCTTCGGGGCACATGTAGACCTTGCCGCCGAAGCGGAACAGGTACGGGAAGGAGAGGTGGAACGGCTCCTTCAGGGCGATGCCCAGCCGGCGCCAGCGGCCGCCGGATTCGGCCAGCACGGCGATGTGCCCCCGTCCGGTCGATCCGTCCACCTCCTCGACGAAGCAGTAGGCATTGCCGGTGCCCGGATCGCGGTAGAGGATCGGATCGGCCTGGTAGGCTCCGGCCGGCGCGGCCTCGAGCTCGGCCGGCGAGCCGAAGGGCCGGCCCGGCGCGGCCTGCCGGTAGATCGCCACCGACCATCGCCGCCGGCCGCGAAGCTGCAGGACCCCCAGCCGCGCGGCCCTGCCGAGCAGCCGCAGCGGATAGGTCGCCAGCCGCGCCGAAGGCGATGAGGGTTGACCCCCGAGAGCATCGGCCGGCCCCGCGTGTCCGGCCACCGCGGCGACGCCCGGGATATCCGGCGCGGACCCCGGCGACAGCAGGTGCGACAGCAGCACGGAGGCCGCGCGATCCCAGATGGCCGCCTGGTTGAGGGACAGCAGGCGCTTGCTGCGGTTGCAGCCATCGACCAGGAGGCGGCGCGACCCGTCGCCGGCATCCACCCGGTACAGCCGTACCGGCGTGCAGTCCGCCGCGGACCAGCATTCCTCGAACCCCGCCAGGGCCAGCCCCTGCTCCGGCCGGCCGCCCAGCTCGACCTGGAGCATCGTCGCCGACGGCGGGCACCGCGCGCGCACGGCTGCGGGAAGCCAGTCCCCCAGCACGAGGACGATGTCGGGCACAGGCTCGAACGAGAGATCGCCGCCCGGCGACAGCTCGATCACCTGCGAGAAGAGCGGCCGGATGTCTCGCCGGCCGGCATCCCGGAAGCCGATCCTCCGCCCGAGCGCGGGACGCAGGCGCTCCGCAACGCGCGCGCAGGACTGCTCGAGCCCGACCATGCGGTCTGCGAGCAGGGTGGTCCCGGGCAACCGGCCGCCGGAGCGATGCCCGTCCGCGCCGCGAGCCGGCACCACGAGCGACGACAGGGACAGGGGCTGCGCCGATCCGGCCCGGGCGAGGGTGTCGAGCAGGTCACCGATGTGTCGACAGACGGGCGACGAATCGATGACCAGCGCGAGCCTCGGCATCACTGCCCTCGCGCGTCGGCGACGTGGTCCTGCCGCAGCCTGTCCATCCAGGCGTGCATCCTGGCCACGAGGATTTCCTGCGACTCGCGGGTGCTGACCACGTGGTCGACATCGGGCAGGAACTCGGTTTCCATTCGGCCCGCCAGCCCGGCATGCCCGAGCACCCTGCGGCACTGGGTCCGGAAGTCGGTGTCGTCGCAGGAGCTTCCGGAATAGACGAGCCGGACGCCGACGCCGCGGTTCACCAGTTCGAGCAGGCGAGCCGCATAGACCGGTAACGGAGGGACGTCGCGACCGTAGTTGTCGCCGTCGCCGACATCCACCCCGGCAAGCGTGCGCCTGATGGCGAGCAGGCGCTCGAGTCCACCGCGCAGGCCGAACTTGCGCAGCTTGCCGGCGTAGGCCCTGGCCCGCCAGCGCAGGTCCGGATAGATCGGCGGATCGAACATGACGAGGGAGACGATGCGGTGCTCCACCATCGCGGCCGACAAGCCGTCGTCGGCGCCCGAACATATGCCGAACAGCATGACGCGATCGCAGCGACCGTAGCGACACAGGGTCGCCACCGCCTGGCCGATGTCGGCAACGGCCTGCTCGTCGTAGCTCAGGCCCGGCGCCGCCGGGGAGCTGTCCCCCCGGCCGGCGAGGTCGAAACGCAGGCTGGGGATGCCCCGGGTTGCGGCTTCCCGGGCCAGTCGCACGTTGATCCGGTGTGGGCCGATGCGATGGACGATCCCCGCGTTCAGGAGCAGCAGCCCCGTAGTGGTTCCGCTGGCCGGCCCGGCGCCGGATGCCGGCGCGCACAGGGTTCCGACCAGCTCGCGCGACGGGCCGAACTGCAGGGTGCGCTCGTTCATCGGATCGCCTCGAGCACGACAGGCACGATCAGCCCGACCGTCCTTGCGGGTGCGATGGTGGTTCCGCCCGCATCGTTGGTCGCCCAGTCGATGCCGTCGTCGATCCGGTGGACGGCCGTCGCATCGGCCCCGGCGCGCGCCGACCGCAGGCCCGTCAGCCAGGCGGGTTCCTGGGCGTCGGGCATGGCGAAGACGGCGCGGGCGCAATGCGCCTCGATGAATGCCTGCTCCCGTGTGTCCCGCAACTGGCGCCGCAGCGAGTCCGTCACCGGGAAGCCCAGGGCTTCGGAGGGCTCGGCCGGCAGCGGCTCGCAGGCCAGGCGTCGGTACTTTGCGGCGTCGAGGCTCAACGCTCCGAGGCGTGCCTCGCGATCGGCGCGCGCGAGCTCCCGCAGATAGGAGCCGCCGTCGACCACCGGATCCCAGAAGACGATCGTGTCGAGCGTTGCGCTCGCCGCCCGGGACGCCTTCGCGCAGAGGAGCGCACCCAGCCTGAGCCCGATCCAGACCCGATGCGCGGGCCGCGCCAGGGCGTCGAGCTTGTCCTGCGCGGCGACGACATCCGCGGCCCAGCCTTCCATCTCGCCGACGTCGTCCGCGCCGGGCGAGTCGCCGGTACCGTGATAGTCGAACCGGAGGGTCGGCACGCCACGCTGCGCGAGGCGATCCGCGAGAACGGTGAAGACACGATGGGCGCGGATCGCCTCCTGGCCGAAGGGACTGCACAGGAGCGCCGTGATGCCCTGCGGCGCGGCGGGCCTGGGGAAGTGGTACATGCCGACCATCTGGCGGTCGGCGGGGCCGAAGCGCACCGGCTGTCTCGCGATCTGATGGAGGGCCCCGGTCATCAGACGAGCACTTCGCCCGGCTCGGGGTGCGAGAGAAACCGCGTCGGACTGGCGCTCGGCCCATAGGCGCCAGCCATGAACACCACCACCAGGTCGCCGACCTCGGCCCGCGCAAGCTCCATCCGGTCGGCGAGGAGGTCGAGCGGCGTGCACAGGGGCCCGACGACGGTCTGCACCTCGGTGGTCTCGGCGTCGAGCCGATTGCCGACGGCAACCGGATAGTTCTTGCGCAGCACCTGGCCGAAGTTGCCCGAAGCGGCCAGGTTGTGGTGCAGCCCGCCGTCGACGACCAGGTAGGTCCGGTCGCGCGAGACCTTCCGGTCGATCACCCGGGTCACGTAGACGCCCGCTTCGGCGACGAGATGGCGACCGAGCTCGAGCACCAGCGGGCCGGTCCCGTGCTGCGCCGCCTCGTCGCACAGCGGGGCCAGCGCCTCGCCGATGCGGGTCACGTCGAGCGGCGCTTCACCGGGGAAGTAGGGAACGCCGAATCCGCCGCCGATGTTGAGCCACTCGAAGCCATCGGACAGCTGCGCGGCGAACCGGATGCCGAGCTGCACGCTGTTGCGCTGCGCCTCGATGATCGCTTCCGGGTTGAGGTTCTGGGATCCGGAATAGATGTGCAGCCCGACCGGCACGATGCCGTCGGCGCGCATCCGGGCCATCAGCGCCGGCACCCGGTCCTCGTCGATGCCGAAGGGTTTCGGGCCGCCGCCCATCTGCATGCCCGAGGACTTGAGCTCGAAGGCCGGATTGATCCGGATCGCCAGCCGGGGCGCGATGCCGAGCGCCGCGGCGGCCTCGAGCGCGGCCTCGTACTGGCCTTCGGATTCGAGATTGATCGCGACGCCGGCGGCGATGGCCTGGGAGATCTCGCCGGCCGTCTTGCCCGGACCGGCGAAGCTCATGTGCCGGGAATCGGCGCCGACGTCGAGCGCGACATGCATCTCCCGCGCGGAGGCGACGTCGATCCCGTCGGTCAGGCCCACCAGATGCGCGACGACCGCCGGCATCGGATTGGCCTTCATCGCGTAGTGCAGGCGGACCGCGGCCGGCAGGGCCTTGCGCAGGTCGCCGACCCGGGCCGAGATCGCTTCGCGGGAGCAGGCGTAGAAGGGCGTGCGGCCTACCCGGGCGGCGAGCCGGACGAGCGGCACCCCGCCCACCTCCAGCTCGGCGCCCGCGCGATCGAAGGCGGTGATGGGCGCATGGTTGGGAAAGCGGATCGGTGTCATGGCCTGTGCCCCGCGGGGGGATCATCGAAACGGTGCCGGTGCGCCGTGACCAGGGTCTTGCGATCGATCTTGCCGTTGGCGTTGCGCGGCAGGGCCGCCTCGAACCATTCGACGTGCGCGGGCAGCATGTACATCGGCAGGTGCGACTTGCAGGCGGCCAACAGCTTCGCGGTATCGGTGTCCGACCTCTTTTCCGCCGGCTTGACCACGATGACGACCGCCTGGCCGAGCATCGGGTGGGGCACGCCGAAGGCGGCGACCTCGGCGACCAGCCCGGTGCGGAACACGCCCTCCTCGATCTCGGTCGGGCTGACGCGATAGCCCGAGGTCTTGATCATCTCGTCGCGCCGACCCACGAAGTAGAGGAAGCCTTCCGCGTCGCGCCGGACCGTGTCGCCCGACCAGACGGCATGCTCGGGCAGCATCAGCCCGGCCTGGCGCCCGGGCGTCGGGCGGAAGCGCTCGCGCGTACGTGCTTCGTCGTTCCAGTAGCCCATGGAGACCAGCGCCCCCCGGTGCACCAGCTCGCCCGGTTCGTCGACATCGCATTCGGTGCCGTCCTCGCGAACCACCATGACCTCCGCGTTCGGGATCGCCTTGCCGATCGACGTCGGCCGGCGGTCGATCTCGGACGGCGGCAGGTAGGTGGAGCGAAACGCCTCGGTCAGCCCGTACATCAGGTACGGAAGGGCGCGCGGGGCCCGCTCGCGCAGCAGCGCGAGCGTATGGGTGGGCATCGCCCCGCCCGAATTGGTGAAGTAGCGCAGGTGCTCGCCGATCGCCTCGGGCCATTCGAGCGCGGTGAGCTGCATCCACAGGGGCGGGACCCCGGCCAGCCCGGTGATGCGCTCGCGGGCCATGACCCGGACGGTTTCCGCCGGCAGCAGGTGGTTGTGCAGGACCACCGTCGCCCCCACGAGGAACGCCGTCGTGATCTGCGACAGGCCATAGTCGAACGAAAGGGGCAGGGCCGCCATGATGCGGTCCTGCGCCGTGTTCTCGAGATAGCTGGCGACGCTCTCGGCGCCCGCGACGAGATTGCGGTGCGACAGCACCACGCCCTTCGGATTGCCGGTGCTGCCGGAGGTATAGAGGATCGCGGCCATGTCGGCATCGACCACCCGAGGCAGGCTGCTCCTGATGTCGTTCGCCAGCACCGCATCCATCGGCTCGACGCCGAACCCCGTTGCCTGCGCCTGAACCTGGGCCGGTATCGGCCGGGAGTCCAGGGAAACCACCAGGCGAAGATCCGGGCAGGACGGCAGCACCGGCACGAGGCCCGCAAGGCGCGGCGTGGTCGTCGCCAGCACGGCGACATTGCAGTCGCGCAGGATGTACGCCACCTGCTCGGGGCGCAGCAGCGGATTGACCGGCACCACCACCCCGCCCGCGCGCGAGGCGCCGAAGAGCGCGACCACCGCTTCGATCGACTTCTCCGCGTAGACCGCGACACGAGCCGACCGATCGAGCCCGGCGGCCGCGAGACCATGCGCGAACCGGTCGACCCGATCCTCGAATTCCTCGTAGGTGCAGACGCCCTTGCCGTCCCGAAGCGCCTCCTCGGCAGGAGTCCGGTTGGTGGCGGCGTGGGTGAGCCCGGAGAGGAGAGTGATCATGGAAGCGCTTCGAAGCGATGCGGACCCCGCCCTTCATGGCGGGATTCGGCGAGATCGGATGGGCCGCGCAGGGACCTCGGGATGGCCGCCGACCGGATTCGCGCCGACAAAGCCACACCGGGATTCTGGAGGCTGCCCTAGAATCCGGGAATGCGAAATTCCACTAGTACATCGCTTCGGGAAATCCTCGAATCCGTCCTCGGCGCCCAGGCCCTGCCGGAGCCGCTCGACGACGAATCCCTCCTGCTGGGCGCCGTCCCCGAGATCGACTCGATGGCGGTGATCGCCGTCCTGACCGGTATCGAGGAAGCCTTCGGCTTCAAGATCGCCGACGACGAAGTGAGCGCCGACATGTTCGAGACCTTCGGCAGCCTGCGCCGTTTCGTGGAATCCAGGGCAGCCTGAGAGCGGCAGCCGGAGCGGACCGCGGCCAGCCCCGACGGCGATTCAGGCGCCCCGACCCCTGCCGAAGAGGCGCCCGAGCAGCCCCCTCTCCTTTTCCTTCCCCTGCTCATCGACACCTTCCGCTTCCGGCTTCCCGGGCAGGGAAGCAGCCAGCTGCTCCAGGGTCTCGAAGACGAAACGGTTGATCGCGAGGCGAACCCCGGTGCGCTTGCGAATCTCGGCGATCGCGGCCGCCACGAGCAGCGAATGGCCGCCGAGGTCGAAGAAGTTGTCCTGGACGCTGACCCGCTCGACGCGCAGCAGCCCCGACCAGACATCCGCGATCAGCTTCTCGGCCTCGGTCCGGGGCGCCAGCACCGGACGCTTCGCCTCGTCCTCCATCGACTCGGGCGCCGGCAGCGCCCCCCGGTCGATCTTGCCGTTGGGCAACAGCGGGAACGCATCGAGCGTGACGAAACGCTGCGGGACCATGTACTGCGGCAGGCGGGTACGAAGATGCTCGCGCAGGGCGCCGCTGTCGGGCTGCGCCCCGTCACGCGGCAAGGTATAGGCGACCAGCCGGGCGTCGCCGGGCGCGACCTCGATCACCCGGACCACCGCGCCGCCCACCGCGGGGTGACCGGAGAGCACCGACTCGATCTCGCCGAGCTCGATCCGGAAGCCCCGAACCTTGACCTGGCTGTCGATCCGCCCGCGGAACTCCAGGTTGCCATTGGTGAGGAAGCGCCCCAGATCGCCGGTGCGATACATGCGCTCGCCTGGCGCCTGGACGAAGGGATCGGGAAGGAAGCGTTCGCTGTCCAGCTCCGGCCGATTCAGATAGCCACGCGCCACCCCTGTGCCCGCGATGTACAGCTCGCCCGGCACGCCGGGCGGGGCCGGCCGCCCGGACTTGTCCAGCACGTACACGCGGGTGTTCGCGATGGGACGCCCGATGTAGATCGGCGCATCGGCCCCCGGAATCCGATAGCAGGTCGACCAGATGGCGGTTTCCGTGGGCCCGTACATGTTCCACACGTCGGAGCATCGGCTCGCCAGCGAGTTGACGAGATCCACGGGCAATGCCTCGCCGCCGCACAACGCCTTGAATCTCGGCGCGCCCGACCAACCCGCTTCGATCAGGAGTCGCCAGAGGGACGGCGTCGCCTGCATGAAGTTCACCTGGTGCTCCTCGATCAGGCCGAGGAGCCGGTCGCCGTCGGCGGATTCGTCCCTGGTGGCGATGACGACGCGCGCGCCGGCGATGAGCGGCAGGAACAGCTCGAGTCCCGAGATGTCGAACGACAGCGTGGTGACGGCGAGCAGGACGTCATCGGAAGCGATGCCCGGCACCTGCTTCATGCTCAGCAGGAAGTTGGCGACGTTGCGATGCTCGAGCGCGACGCCCTTCGGCCGTCCGGTCGAGCCCGAGGTATAGAGCACGTACATGAGGTCGGCGCCCGCTCCCTCGCCGGCCGGCGAGGGAAGCAAGGACCCGGCGTCTCCCGCAACGGCGAGCCGGTCGACCTCCAGGACGTCGACCCCCTCGAAGGTCGTATCGGCGTCGAGCCAGGAATGGGCGAGCACCAGGCGCAGGCCGGAATCCTCGACCATGTAGCGCAGTCGATCGGCCGGGAAATCCGGATCCAGCGGTACGTACGCGGCTCCCGCGCGCGATACCGCAAGCAATGCGACCAGCATGTCCAGCGATCGATCCAGATGAAGGCCGACCAGGGACCCGGAACCGATGCCCCGTTGCGCGAGCTCGGCCGCCAACCCTGCGACGCGGCCGGCGAGCTCCCGGTAGGTCAGTTCATCGTGATCGCATACCGCTGCGACCGCGTCCGGCGTCCTGATCGCCTGTTCCCATACGAGGTCGTCCACATGGCGATCCGTCGCCGCGAGATCGACCGCGGCCCCTGCTGCTGCGTTCATTCCGTTCCCTTGAAGATCAGCGTCCGGTCCAGCCGGCGATGACGGCAGCCGTTTCCTCGGCCGACAGCAACGGCAGATCGATGACCGTATCGTCGGCGTTCCGAATGACGCCGCGAAGAAGCTCGGTGTAGTGGTCCATCCACCGCTCGATGGTGGGCGCCTCGAAAAGCGCCGTGTTGTAGTCCCAGTCGAGAATCAGGCACCCTCCCGATTCGACGACGTGCAGGAACATGTCGTAGAAGGTCGCCCCGCGCGGATTCTCGTGGGCCACCAGCCTGCAGCCGCCGAGCCGGACATCCGAGAGATACCCGCTGTAGTTGAAGAACACCTCGGTCAGGGCAAGACGGTCCGGCGTGCGCGACAGCCTCAGCTGCCGAGCCAGTTCCCCTATGCCGATGTCCTGATGCTCCATGGCATCGAGCAGCGCCGTTCGTGTTTCGCGCAGAAAGCGGGAGAACGGCTTGTCCTCCTCGGCATGAGCGCGGATCGGCAACGCGTTGACGCAATAGCCCACCGCATCCACACCCAGGTGAGCCTGCCCTGCCGCCGGAATGCCGACGACGATGTCGCTCTGTCCGCTCAGTTTCGCGAGCAGGCACTGGAATCCGGCGAGCAGCAGGTTGAACAGGGTGCAGCCCTGGGCGCGCGCCAGCGTTCGCAGCGAATCGAGGAACTCGGGCGGAAGCTCCCGATGGATCGTGCTCGCGGCGTGGCTGCGCAGCGCGCCGCGAACGCCATCGAGCGGCAGATCGAGCGACGGCGGCGGGGAAGCGAACACGCCGCCCCAGTACGCCAGATCCTGCGCGGCCTGCGCCTGGCGCTCGCGCTTGAGGCCGACGTAGTGGCTGTACGGAACCGCGGTCGACTCCGGCGCGGCGCGGCCCGCGCACGCCGCGTCGTAGGCGGCGGCGATCTCGCCCACGATGAGGCCGCCGCTGTAGCCATCGAACACCAGATGGTGAAAGTACATGACGAGCGCATGCTCTTCATCGTCGAGCCCGACGAGCCAGCAGCGATACGTCGGCCCGTTCTCGAGATCGAAGGGGGTTCGCGCGGCGTCGGCCACCAGGGCATCGAGGGCATTCCTGCGAGCCTCCGGTTCCAGCGAGGACAGGTCCACCCGCTTCACTTCGGCCCGGGTGTTCTCGTCGATGATCTGGAACTCGCCGTCGGCGTCGAAGCGCAGCCGGAAGGCCTCGTGCCTGTCGAGGGTCGACACGATGGCCGATTCGAGACGATCGGCGTCCAGTGGCCCCTCGATGCGGAAGATGTCGGATTCGTTGAAGGCGCAGGAAGCCTCCGCGCCCGACTGGGAAGCAACCCAGAGCTCCTTCTGTCCGTCGATGAGCGGAATCTCCCGGGGCACGCCGGCACCGGCGGAAGGCGTGACCGATTCCGCGGCGCTCGCCGCAGCGCCGGACTCCCGGGGCGCATCGCCGCCGGGCGCCAGCGACGCGATGTGGCGGGCCAGCGCATCGAGCGTGGGATGGTCGTCCAGAAGCTGGCGGAAAGTGAGCCTTACGCCGAACTCCTGCTGGTAGGTCGATGCGAGCTGCGTCATGAACAGCGAATCGAAGCCCAGCTCCATGAAAGTGGCGTCCGGCACCAGCGAGTCGACCGGATATCCCGACAGGTCCGCCGCGATCGCCGTGAGCCGGGCGACCAGGCGCCCATGCGGGGATTCGTCCCGACCCGGGCTCGCCGACCGGCCGGCAGGATGATCCGATTCATCGCCGTCATCCGATGCCGAGCCGGTCGCCCGCTCCCCGGCGGCTGGCGTCACCCCATCGGAATCGAGCGTTGCCCTCGCGGGAGCGTCGATCCAGAAGCGCTTGCGCTCGAACGGATAGGTCGGCAACGGCACCCGTCGGCGATCGCTTCCCTGGATGGCGTCCCAGTCCGGCGATGCACCGCTGATCCAGAGCCTGCCGACGGCGCCCATGAGCTGATCCAGCTCGGACTGGTCGCCGGCGCCCTGTCCGAGGCAGGGCACGATGGCGAGGCTGCGTTCGGTGCCCAGCACCTGTCGGCAAAAGGTCGACAGGCTCTGGCGCGGGCCCACTTCCAGGAACACCCGGCGTCCGTTGGCAGCGGCACCGGCGATCGCCTCGGAAAATCGCACCGGCTCCATGACCTGCCGCGCCCAGTAGGCGGGATCGCACACCTCTTCTGCGGTCAGCAGCCGGGCAAGCGCCGTCGAATGCACGGCGATCCCGGGAGCGCTGCGCCCGACCGCGCCGATCTCCGCCTGGAGCGGCTCGAGCATGGGCTCCATCATCGTCGAATGGAAGGCATGCGAGGTCCGCAGCTCGGACGTGCGCAGCCCCGCCGCTTCGGCCCGGCCGACGAACCCGGTGACGATCTCCTCCGGTCCGCTCACCACCGTGAGCTCGGGGGCATTGATCGCCGCGATGGACAGGCCATCGGGCAACATGGCTTCGACCGCCTCGGCGCCGGAGCGCACGGCGAGCATCCGCCCCGGCGGCAGCGCCTGCATGAGCCTGCCGCGGGCGGCCACGAGGCGAGCCGCGTCTTCGAGCTCGAAGACGCCAGCGAGGCAAGCGGCGGCAAACTCGCCAACACTGTGGCCGACGAGCGCCGTCGGCTGGATGCCCCATGCGACGAGAAGCCTGGCCAGGGCGATCTCGATGGTGAAGATCGCCGGTTGCGCGATCCGCGTCTGGGCCATCTCCAGCTCGACCTCCACCGCCGGTCGTCCCGACGCCGCATCCCACAGGAGATGGTCGCGCAGATCGAATCCGGATTGCGGATCGGCAAGCACTGCATCGGCACACCGGTCGACCGTGTCCCTGAACAGCGGCTCTTCGCGGTATAGCTCACGCCCCATGCCGGGGTACTGGGAGCCCTGGCCGGGGAACATGAAGACCACCGGCGGCCGCAACGCGGCCACCGGCCCCGCCTCGCCCGGCCGGGCGGGGCTGCGCAGCCGCGCAAGGATCTCGGCGCGGTCGCCACCCACCACGAAGCGGCGCTGGTCGAACTCGCGGCGACCCTTCTGCAGGGTGAACGCGACGTCCGCCAGGTCCTGGTCGGCGGCGCTCTCGAGATGGGCCGCGAGGCGCTCGCCCTGGGCAGCCAGCGCCGTCTGGCTGCGCGCGGAAAGCAGCAGCAGGTGCCGCGACCTCGCCAGCGCACCTCTCGTGGAGGAAGGAGCCTGCTCGAGGACCAGATGGGCGTTGGTTCCGCCGAGGCCGAAGGAACTGATGCCGGCGCGCCTGGGCGTCCCATCGGTCTCCCATGCCCGACATTCCGTGTTGACGTAGAACGGCGTGCTCGGGAAGTCGATCTTCGGATTCGGACTGGAGTAATGGGCGAGCGGCGGAATGACGCCCTCGTGAATGGAGAGCGCCACCTTGATGAGGCCCGCGGCTCCGGCAGCGACGTCGAGGTGGCCGATATTGGCCTTCACCGACCCCAGCGCGCAGAAGCCGGTGTCCGCCGTCGTGGCGCGGTACGCGGTGGCGAGGCCGGACACCTCGATCGGGTCACCGACCGGCGTCGCCGTGCCATGCGCTTCGACATAGCCGATGCTGCGGGCATCGACCCCGGCCATCTCGAGGGCCCGGGAGATGACCTCCGCCTGCCCGGCGACGCTGGGCGCGGTGTAGTTGACCTTGCGGTTGCCGTCGTTGTTGAGGGCGTAGCCGCGGATCACCGCATAGATCGTGTCGCCGTCGGCGAGCGCGTCGTCGACCCGCTTGAGCAGCACGACCGCACCGCCGTTGCTGAACACCGTCCCGCTCGCGGCGGCATCGAAAGGTCTGCAATAGCCGTCCGCCGAGAGGATGCTGCCTTCCTTGTGAACGTAGCCGCGCTTCTGCGGGACCACGATCGTCACCCCGCCGGCCAGCGCCATGTCGCATTCCCGCGCGGCAAGGCTCTGGCATGCGGCGGCCGCCGCGACCAGCGAGGTCGAACAGGCGGTCTGGATCGTCATCGCCGGGCCGCGCAATCCCAGGCGAAACGCCGCCTGCGTCGCCAGGTAGTCCTTCTCGCTGCCGAGCTCGACGTGGAGCGCATCGGTCTGGATCGAGTCGACGAGCTGCTGCAGGAACTCGCGCCTGGAGCACAGGTTCGCGAGCAGGTAGGAATTGAGGAAGCAGCCGGCGAACACGCCGATGGCACCGGGGTAACGCTGGGTGTCGTAACCCGCGCTTTCGATCGCCTGCCATCCCAGCTCGAGGAAGACACGCTGCTGAGGATCGAGCAGCTCCGCCTCCTTCGGCAGGAAGCTGAAGAAACGGGCATCGAACAGGTCGATGTCCTCGATCACCCCTCTCGCGCAGACATGACCGGTCTTGCCCGCGTCCTCGGGATTGCCGGCTTCCAGCTCCGACACCGGGAAACGCGAGATGCTGTCGACGCCCCCCTTGATGTTTCGCCAGAATGCGTCGACGTCGGGCGCCCCCGGGAAGCGCCCCGACATGCCTATGATTGCGATGCTTTCCATCTGAGCCCCCCGGTTCCGGCCCGCCCCCTGTGTCGATACAGCATCGGACGCCCCAGAAAGTGTAACGGCACGCCCCGAAAGCGTTGTGCGACTTCGCACGAGGCGCACCGTCCCGTGACATATTCACGGGCCGGGCGAGCCCGCAGGCGATATGCCGTGGGGTCGGACGGCCGCAGCCGACGAACGAGAACCCGATGCATGCATGAATCCGGCACGATGGCGTGCCACAGCCACGCGAAGCCGACATGACGGAGTCGCCCGACCTGCGCGAGCGCGCGATCGGCGGCGTGCTCTGGAGCGCCGTCGGCACCGCCCTGCGGGTCGGCATGCAGCTGGCCGCGCAGATCGCGCTCGCCCGCCTGCTCGGGCCCGAACCCTTCGGCCTGTTCGCCGTCGCGCTGGTGGTGATCGCGCTCTCGGGCCTGTTCGCCGAGGTGGGCCTCGCCTACGGGCTGATCCAGAAGCCCGAGGTCAGCCCGCAGGACATCCGCTTCGCCTTCACCTGGCAGCTGCTGCTCGGCCTTGTCGTGATGCTCGCCGTGCTGGCGAGCGCCGGGCCGATCGCCCAGGCGCTGGACGACGCGCGCGCCGCCGGCGTGCTGCGGGCGCTGGCGCCCGGCATCCTGCTGAGCGCCCTGGCCGCCACCCCGACCATGCTCCTGCGCCGGCGGATGCAGTTCAAGTGGCTGCAGCTCGCGAGCGTCGCCGCCTATGCGGTGGGCTACCTCGGCGTCGGCCTGCCGCTCGCGCTGGCCGGCTGGCAGGTGGGCGCGCTGGTTGCGGCCTATCTCGTCCATGCGGCGCTGCAGATGCTGCTGGTCTTCTGGAAGGCGCCGCACCCTGCGGCGCCGCTCCTGTGGCACGCGGACGCCGCCGGCTCGATGCGCTTCGGCGCGACCGCCCTGGCCACGAACCTGGTCAACTGGGCGATGACCGGGATCGACCGGCTGATCGTCGGCAAGCTGTACTCGGTGACGGCCGCCGGCCTCTATGCCCAGATGCATGCCTTCGCGAGCAGCCCCGCGCTGACCCTGCTGGGCACGGTACAGCAGGTGCTCTACTCGGCCGGCGCGGCCGTCCAGGACGACCATGCCCGACTGCGCTCGGCGCTTGCCACGATGCTGGGGGCGGCGGTGCTGTTCGCCGCCCCGCCCTTTCTCTCGATCGCGCTGGTATCCGACACCGTGGTGCTCGCGCTCTACGGTCCGCGCTGGGAGGGCGCCGCCGCCCTGCTCGCCCCGCTCGCGCTGGCGATGCCGGCACTGGTCGCCACCGGCCTGGTCACCCCCCTGCTCTGGAATTCCGGCGAGATCGGACGCGAGCTGCGGGTGCAGCTGCCGGTTTCGCTCGCCTGGGCCATGCTCTGCCTGCTGCTCGCCCTGGTGGCGCCGCTGCCGGCGATCGGCTGGGGGCTGGCGAGCGTATTGATCCTGCGCGCGATCCTGATGAGCCAGGCGGCGATGCGCGCGCTGCGCCTGCCCATCCTGGAAGCGATCCCGGCCCTGCGCGGCGGCGCGGTGGTTGCGATCGGGACCGCCCTGCTGGTCCTCGCCGCCGACCTGGTCGCCCGACGCCTGTTCGGGGCACCCGCCACGTGGCTTGCCATCGACATCGCCACCGGCGCGATCGCGATGCCGGCCGGCATCCTCCTTGCCCGCCGGTGGCTCGCACCAGGGCTGCGCTTCCTGCTGGCGCAGCTCGCCGGCCGGCTGCCGGGAGGAATCGGAGCTCGCCTCGCGGCCTGGCTGACGATCTGAGCCGGGCCGGGAACCGAACCGGCGGGCTGCCGGGCCGTCCACGGAAGCCGGCTCTCAGGCGGCCGCGCTTCCCTGCTCTCCCCCGAACAGGTCCCCCGTCCCCTCACCCCCCGAACGCGCCGGCCCGTTGACCGCGAACCCCTCCCGGGCGGCCTCGAGCAGGGCCTCGCGCAACCACTCGTGACCGGGCCGGGTCGCTGTCGGGGCGACCCAGAGCATGTCGATGTGCACCGGCGGCGTGGCGAGCGGCAGGCGCCGCACCGCCAGCACGTCGCCCAGTCCGGTCGATGCGAGGAAATGCTCCGGCAGCACGGTGAGCAGGTCCGAGTTCTCGACCACCTGACCCGCCACGAAGAACTGGTTGACCGTCGCCACCACCCGGCGGGTGCGCCCGATGGCGGCCAGGGCTTCGTCGACGAAACCGAAGGGGCGGCCCGAGAAGCTCACCAGCAGGTGGTGGGCGGCGCAGAATACGTCGAGGGTGAGCGGCGCCCGGGCGAGCGGGTGGTCGGGCCGCATGACGCAGACATAGTCGCTGGTGTAGACGCGCTGCAGGCCGAAGGGGCCGGGGCTGTCCTCGTTCATCGCATGCAGGGTCACGGCCCGGATCGCCTGCGGGAAGAAGCCGACGGCGAGATCGACGTCGGTGGTCTCGAGGGTGCTGCGCGGATCGCGGGTGGTGAGCGGCAGCACCCGCAGCGATACGCCGGGTGCGTCGCGCTCGATCCGCCGCACCAGCGGGGGCATCAGCAGGGTGGCGGTGGCGTCGGCCATGGCGATCACGAAGGTCCGGTTCGCGCCGGCCGGATCGAATTCGGGCGGCGCCAGGGCGTTGCGCAGCTGATCGAGCGCTCCGCCCACCGCGGGCCAGATCGAGATCGCGTACGGGGTGGGCTCGAGCCCATGGGCCGCCCGCACGAAAAGATCGTCGTCGAGGGTCTCGCGCAGCCGCCGCAGGGCGTTGCTGGCGGCCGGCTGGGTGATCGCGAGCTGCGCGGCGGCGCGGGTCAGATTCCGCTCGCGCATCACCGCATCGAAGATCCGCAGCAGGTTCAGGTCGAGTGTGCGAAAGTTGATCATCATCACCATTATGAATGATGAAGATCATAAAGATCAATTTGAATAATAGGTGAAAACCCCGATAATGCAAGCACGGTGCAATGCAATAGCTGCGTTGCACAACCTGACTCAAGGAGTTTCACATGACGACGACTACCTATCCCTCGCAAGGATCGCTCGATACCATGGGAAGTGGCGTCGAGAGGTTCTACGCCGCTCCCACGCAGGCCCCTGCGGTGGCTGTCACCCCGGGCAAGTCCCTGTTTCTCCGGGCCTGGGAGGCTTTTCTTCGCAATCGCGAGGAAGCCGCGCTGATCGCCCTGGCGCGTGCGGACCGCCGCCTGGCCGACGAGATCCGTGTTGCCCGTGATCGGGCCGACTGGCAGGTCTGAGCCTCGAAAGTGACTTTTTTCGCAATTCGACCACACGGACTTATTGCAATGCACCAGAAGCTCGTGTAGTCTTGTAGATGTCTCCTCCACCTCCTCCAAATGGTGGATTGAAGCCCGCGGCTCAACCCCGCGGGCTTTTTTTCGCCCATGGTCGGCCAGGGGAACCTGCCTATCTGACTATGGCCTTCGGCCTACCCCGTCAGGTCAGGTTCACCAAGGGCTCTTGTGAGTTCACCCTGTGTCGGTGCCCGCCGGAAATCGATCCGGCGTCCGTTCATGCGGCTTGCGAGAACCGGGGCCCTCCCAAGGATGATCATGGCGAAGACCGAACGCACCCAGGGCGCTGCGACAGCGTCCGCAACGCCGTCGGCACTGTTGGGCGACATTCGGGCGCTGATCGAGGCCGCGCAACAACACGCTACCTCGACAGTCAATGCGGCGTTGACCCTGTTATTCTGGCGCATCGGCCAACGCATCCATACGGAGGTACTCGCCGGGGAACGGGCCGGATACGGCGAGGAAATTCTGCCAACCCTAGCGAGTCAGCTTGCCCGAGACTACGGGCGCGGGTTTGGCGAGAAGAACCTGCGTCGTATGGTCAAGTTCGCCATTGCGTTCCCCGATGAGGCAATTGTCGCGACAGTGTCGCGACAATTGAGCTGGTCGCATTTTGTAGCCATCCTGCCACTGAAGGACCCACTCCAACGGGACTACTACGCCCAGATGGCCAGCGCGGAGCGCTGGAGCGTGCGAACGCTACGCGAGCGCATCGACTCGATGCTGTACGAACGCACGGCACTTTCCGGACAGCCGGACGAGACGATCACACAGGAATTGACGAACCTGCGCAATGCGCAGCGCATTTCGCCCAGCCTGGTCATGCGGGATCCGTACATCCTCGATTTCCTGGACCTGCGGGACACATGGCAGGAAGGTGATCTGGAGGCCGCGATCATCCGGGAGATGGAGTCTTTCCTGCTGGAACTGGGCACAGGCTTCAGCTTCGTCGCAAGACAGAAGCGCATCCAGATCGATGACGAGGATTTCCACCTCGATCTGCTGTTCTACAACCGCAAGCTGCGACGGCTGGTGGCAATGGAGCTGAAAGTCGGCGAGTTCAAGGCGGCATACAAGGGGCAGATGGAGCTTTACCTACGCTGGCTGGACAAGCATGAACGTGAGCCGGAGGAAGCGTCGCCGCTGGGCATCATTCTCTGCACGGGGAAGAAGTCCGAACAGATCGAGCTGCTGGAACTGGACAAGTCGGGCATCCACGTTGCCGAGTATCTGACCGCGCTGCCGTCGAGGGCGATGCTGGCGGAGCGACTGCAACAGGCGACGCAACGGGCGCAGTTGAGAATCGAGCGCAAGATGGGCAAGGAGTAGTTCCATCCTGCGTCGCCTCGGCACCCACTCCCGCGCCTGATACTTCAATCTACAACAGGCAAATGACAATCGTTCCTGACCGAAGAACATTATTTGGTGTGCCGGCCGTATCCTGCTCGAGTGTCCGCGCGACTATTCGATCGCTTCGAGGACAACGAAGGGCGCAGGCTACGGGTCCCATCCGGGCCCGAATCATGCTGGCAGCACCATCTGTGTCTGGGTAACCACGCCGCAGAGTCGGCCTTCGCTGTCCGTGATCTTCGTCTGCCAGACCATCGTGGTGCGCCCCTTGTGGAAGGGCGTGGCCTCGGCGGTCACGACCGTGCCGACGGGCGCGGCGCGCAGGAAGTTGGTCTTCGACTCGAGGGTGGTGGTGCGCGCGCCGGCGGGGAGGTTGACGAAAGTCGCCACCGCGCCGATGGTATCGGCAAACGCCATCAGCGCTCCGCCGTGGAGGGTGTCGCCGACGGTGCAGATCTCCTTGCGCACCTTCAGCGTGGCCCGTACCCGCTCAGGCCCGGCCTCGATGATCTCGATGCCGAGCAGGCCCGGAAAGAACGGCGCGAGGCGTTCGCGCAACTGCTCGAGAGCGTCCATGAATGTCTCCTGATCTGCATGTGATCGATCTGCATGTGAACCCCGGGCCGCGGAGCCTCCGGCCCCGCCCGGGCAGTCGGGTCGAGGGGCGTCCGTCGCCCTGCCTGTCATTATCGCGCGCATGACCGCCGTCCTGAGGGATCGTCGCAGTCCCGCGCATCGCCGCGGCCGCATGGAGCAGCTGCGCGGGGCGCTCGACCACGTCATGGTGCGCGACCGCACCGACCCCAATGCCGGCCGGGTCCGCGCCCGCCAGCTCCAGGCGATCTTCAGCGCGGCCCCGTTCGCCGCGATCGCGAGCGTGCTCAATGCGGCGGTGCTGGTCTACATCCTTGCGGACCGGATGCCCGGCTGGGCCCGCTACGGCTGGTTCGCGGCGATGCTGGTCCTGCTGATGGGCACGCTGCGCAGCTGGCACAACACCCGCGAGTCCTGCCAGGCGACGGCGCCGCCCGCGACCATCGAGACGGCGGCCGGCCAGGCGGCGCTCTTCGCCCTGGCATGGTCGGTGGTGGCGATCGTCGGCCTGTCGGACTCCAGCCCCTACCAGCAGGCCTTCGTCGCGGCGGTGACCGCGGGCATGCTCTGCGGCGGCGCCTTCATCCTCGCGGTGGTGCCGGCGGCCGCCTACAGCTACGTGGCGATCCTCGGCGTCGCGGCCGCGCTCGGGCTGATGGTGTCGGCCAATCCCTACGGCACAGTGCTCGGCATCCTGCTGCTCAACTACACCGCGGTGCTGATGGTCGGCATCCACTTCATGGCCCGCAGCTTCGTCAGCCGGGTCGGGGCGGAGCTGCGCACCGAGCGCCAGCGCCAGGTGATCGGGCTGCTGCTGCGCGACTTCGAGGAGCATGCGAGCGACCTGCTCTGGGAGACCGGCCCGCACGGCCACCTGCTGCGCCCTTCCGCGAGGATGGTCGATGCGCTCGGCGTCGCGAGATCCCGCGTCGGCGACCGGCGCTTCGTCGACTGGCTGGCGCTCGGCTCCACGCCCGATGCCGGCGACGACGTCGCCAGCCCGGAGCGCCTCTATGCGCTCTTCTCGTCGACGGAGCCGTTTCGCGACGTCACCGTGCACCTGCCGGGGCCCGACGGCGGCCGCTGGTGGTCGATCACGGCCAAGCCGCTCATCGATGCCAGCGGCAGCTCGGCCGGCTGGCGCGGCGTGCTCTCGGACGTCACCGAGGCGCGCAACGCCCATCGGCGCCTGCTGCGCATGGCCCATCACGATTCGCTCACCGGACTGGCGAACCGGGCGCGCTTCATGGCCAAGCTCGAGGAATCGCTCGCCGATGCGGGCGAGCGCGAGCACTGCGCGGTGCTCTGCCTCGATCTCGACGGCTTCAAGTCGATCAACGATTCCCTCGGCCATGCCTTCGGCGATGCCCTGCTGCGCGAGATCGGCGCCCGCCTGCGCCGAGCGGTGCGCGACGAGGACCTCGTCGCGCGGATCGGCGGAGACGAGTTCGCGGTGCTGCTGCGCCACTGCATGATCGAGGCCGATGCCTGCGCGATCGCCAACCGCATCCTGCACGCGCTCGACGAGCCGGTCCTCATCGGCGAGGTGACGGCGCCGGTCGGGGTGAGCATCGGCATCGCCCCGGTGGCGGGCCATGCCGACATCGCCAGCCAGGCCGACCAGCTGATGGTCGCCGCCGACCTCGCGCTCTACGCGGCCAAGGCCGCCGGCAAGGGCACCTGGCAGCTCTACGAGGCCGAGATGGGCTCGAGCAACCGCCGTCGGCATGCGATCGAGCATGCGCTGCGCGGCGCGATCGAGCGCCGGGAGCTGTCGGTGCACTACCAGGCCCAGGTCGGCCTGGCCGACTGGCGGATCGCCCGCTTCGAGGCGCTCCTGCGCTGGCAGCATCCGCAGCTCGGCCGGATTCCGCCCTCGGAGTTCATCCCGATCGCCGAGGAAGCGGGCCTGATCGATCGCCTCGGCGAGTGGGTGCTCCACGAAGCCTGCGCCGAGGCGGCGCGATGGCCCGAGCATGTCCATGTGGCGGTCAACGTCTCGCCGATGCAGGCGATGAGCGGATCGATCGCCACCAGCGTCGATGCCGTGCTCGCGGCCACCGGCCTGCCGCCGCAGCGGCTCGAGCTCGAGATCACCGAGACGGTGTTCGTGAGCGAGGGCGCGACCGCGATCGCCACCCTACGCAGGCTCAAGGCGCTCGGGGTGCGGATCGCGCTCGACGATTTCGGCACCGGCTATTCCTCGCTCGCCTACGTGCGGCGCTTCCCCTTCGATACCCTCAAGATCGACCGCGCCTTCGTGCACGAGCTGTGCACCCGCAAGGACACCCACGCGATCGTCAACACGATCGTCTCGCTCGCGCGCGCCCTGTCGATCGAGACGGTCGCCGAAGGGGTCGAGGACGCGAGCCAGATCCGGACCCTGCGCGAGCAGGGATGCGACATGATCCAGGGCTTCTACACCTCGCGGCCGGTGCCGGCCGAAGGAATCGCCGACCTGCTGGCCGAGTGGCCCGGACGAGCGACGGCGGCGCTGGGCTTCGGCTAGCCGCAGGGGCTACAAGGGGAGATACATCGCGAGCGGTCGGCTGCCGAAAGGCGTGAATCCGTAGTGCGCATAGAATGCCCTCGCTTCGTCATCCTTCGCATCGACGATCAGGGCGTAGGCGGCCACCTGCGCTCGAGCCTCGAGGCAACGGTCGACCGCACAGCCGATCAGCAACCTGCCGAGTCCACGGCCCCGCTGGTCGGCCCGACAAGCCAGTCGCCCCATGCGAAAGCATGGAACCGGATACCGAGGCAGCTTCCTGCGATCGTCCTCGGCAAGCTGGGAAGCGTCCACCTCGGCTGCGCTCAGGGTGTAGTAACCGAGGATGACGTCGGGTGCCTCGCTGTCCGTAAGTACATAGACAGCACTGATGCCACGCCGACGATGCTGTTCGGCATAACGCCGAAGATATTCATCGAGTTCGGGGACGCCGCAGTCGAAGCCCGCGCGATCATGGATCGACGGGTCGAGCCGATGCTCCTCGAGCACGGCCGATCAGGTACGCCGGACCCGGCGCCGTGCCTGCCCCAGGGCGTTCTTCAGCGCCGGATTCGGGCTGAAGGCGGAATCGAGCGCCGCCGTGAACGCGGCGAAATCCTGCCGAGACAATGTGATGCGTGCCTCGCGCTCCAGCAGTGCCTGGGCTTTCTCCTTGGCCGCCGCACGCACGAACCCGGCCATGGTCGTCCCCATCAGGGCAGCGGCCTTGGCGATGGCATCCTTTTCGTCAGCGTCCATCTTGAGATCGAAGCGGGCTGCAGTCGTCATGGCAGTTCTCGGCGTGAATACGGCATTTTACCGTATCAAGCCAAACCCAGTCATCCCGGTGAGACTGCGCCGTGATCGAGTCGATCGCAAGACCCGATTCGGCCTAGTGCACCCCAAGCAGCCGCGGCAGCTCCGACATCCTCGCAAAGACCGCCACCGCGCCGGCCTCGAGCAGGCCGCGCGGGTCGTTGCGCTCGCAGAAGCCCAGCACCGTCGCTCCGGCGGCCACGCCGGCGCGGGTGCCGGTCGGGGTGTCCTCGACGACGATGGTGCGCGAGGGATCGAGCCCCGTCTCGCGCATCGCGAGCAGGTAGACGTCCGGGGCGGGCTTGGGATGGTCGACCTGGTCGGCGCCGAACACCCGTCCGCCGAAATGGCGATCGAGCCGGGTGGCGCCGAGCGTCAGCGCCATCTTGGCGCGCTCGGCGCCGGAAGCCACCGCGATCGGCACCCGCCCGTGCACGAGCCGGGCGAGCACCGCATCGACGCCCGCCACCGCGACGATCTCGCAGGAAAGCGCGGCATTGCGCCGCTCGAGGTACTCCGCCTGCCAGCCGGGCGGCAGCGGCCGGCCGATGAGCTTCTCGATCTCGACCAGGTCGTCGGCGAGCGAGCGGCCGACGAACATGCGGTGCGCCGTCTCGACGCTGATCGGCGCGCCGAGCTCGCCGATCATGGCGGCGAGCAGGCGATTGGTGATCGGCTCGCTGTCGACGAGCACCCCGTCGCAATCGAAGACGACGCCGTCATAGGCGTTCGACAGCATCCCGGTTAGCGTTCCTTCCAGAGGATGTCCGCATCGATTCGCTTGACGTCGGTCAGGCCGCAGAAGGCCATCGTGAGGTCGAGCTCGTTGCGGATGATCTCGAGGCACTCGGTGACGCCGCGCTCGCCGCGCGCGCCGAGCCCGTAGAGGAAGGGCCGGCCGATGTAGGTACCCTTCGCGCCGAGCGCGAGCGCGCGCACCACGTCCTGGCCGCCGCGGATGCCGCCGTCCATGTGAACCTCGATGTCGCCGCCGACCGCATCGACGATGGGCGGCAGCGCCGCGATCGACGAGGGAGCGCCGTCGAGCTGGCGCCCGCCGTGGTTCGACACGACGATGGCGTCGGCGCCGGTGCGCACCGCGAGCCGGGCGTCCTCGGCATCCAGGATGCCCTTGAGGATCAGCTTGCCGCCCCAGCGATCGCGGATCCAGTCGACATCCTCCCAGGACAGCGCGGGGTCGAACTGGTTCTGGGTCCAGGCACCGAGCGAGGCCATGTCGTCCACACCCTTGACATGGCCGACGATGTTGCCGAACTCGCGGCGCCGAGTGCCGAGCATCGCCAGCGCCCAGCGGGGCCGGAACGCGATGTCGATGAGATTCGCGAGGGTCGGGCTGGGCGGCGCGGCCAGGCCGTTCTTGATGTCCTTGTGGCGCTGGCCGAGGATCTGCAGGTCGAGCGTAAGCACGAGCGCCGAGCAGCCGGCCGCCTTGGCCCGGTCGATCAGGCGGCCCGCGAAGTCGCGGTCGCGCATCACGTAGAGCTGGAACCAGAACGGCTTCGTCGTGTGCTCGGCAATGTCCTCGATCGAGCAGATGCTCATCGTCGAGAGGGTGAAGGGCACGCCGAAGCTTTCCGCGGCGCGCGCCGCGAGGATCTCGCCGTCGGCATGCTGCATGCCCGTCAGCCCGGTGGGCGCGAGCGCCACCGGCATCGCCACTTCCTCGCCGACCATGGTCGAGCGCGTGCTGCGCTCGGACAGGTCGACCGCCACCCGCTGGCGAAACAGGATCTTCGCGAAATCCGCCTCGTTGGCCCGGTAGGTGCTTTCGGTCCAGGAGCCGGTGTCGGCATAGTCGTAGAACATCCGCGGCACCCGGCGCCTGGCCATGATGCGCAGATCCTCGATGCAGGTGGCGCGGGCCCTGTCGGGCGCGACCGTGTCGATGCACGACTGGCCGAAGCGACGCAGTTTCTCGATCGTGGGGTTCGATGCTGCCATGGCTTGCTCCGGAAGGTGGGGACTGCCTTGGGTGGGAACTGCCTACGAAGCCTGGCCGGTCGCGCCACGCCCCGGCCAGCCCGCCAGCAGGGCGCGCAGGGCGGTGACGAAGGCGATCGGCTGGTCGAGCATCAGGTGATGGCCGGCTTCGGGAATCTCGACGCTGGGGGTGCCCGGCGGCGCCTTCGAGCGCTGCCAGGCGATCACGCCCTCGTCGACGAGCCTGGACTGGCCGCCCCAGATGATCGCGACCGGGCAGCGGGCGGACTCGAGCCCGACGGTGGGATCGCCGTGGCGGTACTTCGCCCAGATCGAGGGGTCGAAGCGCCAGGTCACGCCGTGCCCGGGCTCGCCCGCCTCGCGCAGCGACAGGCGCGCGATGTGATCGACGGCGTAGAGGTTCTCGCAGTGCTGGGCCGGCAGGAAGCGGTAGCGCGCGAGCGCGCTCGGCACGTCCGGGTAGATCCGGTGGGGTCGCACGCGCCTGTCCTCGGTCGGCGCCGGGCCGCCACGCTGGCGCCGGCGCTCGGCGCGCTGCTCGCGCGACATCAGGGGCGAATCGACCAGCACCGCCGCGCCGATCCGGTCGCCGGCGCGCCCCGCGATCGCCGCCGTCGGCACCCCCCCGAACGAATGGCCTACGACTACAGGCCTAGCTGGCGATGAAAAAAGTCCCTCCGCCTCGGCGATCATGAGGGCTTCCGCGACGAAGCCATCGAGCGAGTACTCGTCGCGCCAGTCGGAGGAACCCATGCCGGACCAGGACAGGGCGACCACGCGGTACTGCGGCAGGAAGAACGGAGCGATGAACGACCACCAGTCGGCGTGCGCCGCATTGCCGTGCAGGAACAGCAGCCCCGGGCGACCGTGCTCGCCCCACACCAGCGTCTCGATGCGGGCGCCGTCCACCTCGTGGAAGCGCCGCTCGGGCGCGAGCGCGAGCATCTCGTGGAACCAGGCCGGCGCCGGCGGCCGGGTGCCGCCGAGCGCGGCCAGCGGCGGGGCGATCTCCTGCGCGGTCATGCGGCGGGCACTCCTAGCGCCCGAGGGCGGCCTGGAGATTCTCCATCTGCACGACGGCCTGCCCGTTGCCGTTGACGGGCACGGTCTCGCCGTTGCGGTCGGCGATCTCGTCGAAGCGGGCGAGGACCTGCTCGGCGGCATCGTCGCCGGTGCCGATGTACGCGCCGCGGGTCAGGGTGATGTGCGCCAGCTCGAACGAGCCCGCGCCGGCGCACAGGATCGCCCGGTTCGGCGCATCCTCCGAGACCAGCGCCACCACGCCGGGCGAGACCGCCGCCGGCGCCAGCGCGGCCTCGGCGCCGGGCGGCAGCAGCCCCTCGGTCATGCGGGTCGCGGCGGTGGGCGCCAGGGCATTGACCCGGATGCCGTACTTCTCGCCTTCCAGGCCCAGCGTCTGCATGAAGCCCACCAGGGCGAGCTTGGCGGCCCCGTAGTTGGTCTGCCCGAAGTTGCCGTACAGGCCGGTCGAGGAGGTCGTCATCACGATGCGGCCGTACTTCGCCTCGCGCATGATCTCCCAGACCGCCTTGGTGCAGATGACCGAACCCATCAGGTGCACGTCGAGCACCGTGCGGAAGTCGGCGAGATCCATCTTGGCGAAGGTCTTGTCGCGCAGGATGCCGGCATTGTTCACCAGGATGTCCACCCGGCCCCAGGCCGACATCGCCTGGGCGACCATCGCCTCGACGGCGGCGACGTCGGTGACCGAGGCGCCATTGGCGATCGCCTCGCCGCCCGCCTCGCGGATCTCGCGCGCCACGGCCTCGGCGCGCTCGCTCGAGCCGCCGGTGCCGTCGGTCGCGCCCCCGAAGTCGTTGATCACCACTTTCGCGCCGCGCGCGGCCAGTGCAAGCGCATGCTCGCGCCCCAGCCCGCCGCCCGCGCCGGTGACGATGGCGACCCGACCCTTGATTCCAATCCCCATGATTACCCCTGCGTGATCTGGTATTTTCCCGAAGGTCAAACATCCTAATGCATCCTGGAGACAAGCAGAAATGAGCTCGCTTGCAGACTTCCGGCGCGAGACGCGCGCCTGGCTCGAAGCCAATTGCCCGCCCGAGATGCGCGAGCCGATCGCCGACGAATCCGACCGCTGCTGGGGTGGACGCAACTGGACCTTCAAGTCGGAGGCGCAGCGCCTCTGGCTCGAGCGCATGGCCGAGCGCGGCTGGACGGCGCCGACATGGCCCAGGGCCTATGGCGGCGGCGGGCTCTCGGTCGCCGAAGCCGGTGTGCTCGCCGCCGAGATGCGCGGCCTGGGCTGCCGCAGCCCGCTCGATTCCTTCGGCATCTGGATGCTCGGCCCGGCGCTGCTGAAGTACGGCACCGAGGAACAGAAGCTCGAGCACCTGCCGAAGATCGTGCGTGGCGAGATCCGCTGGTGCCAGGGCTATTCCGAGCCCAACGCCGGATCCGACCTCGCCTCTCTGGCGACCCGCGCCGAGGATGCCGGCGACCATTTCGTCGTCACCGGCCAGAAGATCTGGACCTCGTACGCCAACTACGCCGACTGGATCTTCTGCCTGGTGCGTACCGACGCCGGCGCGAAGAAGCACACCGGCATCAGCTTCCTGCTCTTCGACATGCAGAGCCCCGGAGTGTCGACCAGGCCGATCGTGCTGATCTCCGGCAAGTCGCCGTTCTGCGAAACCTTCTTCGACGGCGTCAAGGTGCCGAAGGGCAATCTCGTCGGCGAGCCGAACCGCGGCTGGGACGTCGCCAAGTACCTGCTCACCCACGAGCGCAACATGATCAGCGGCATCGGCGACCGGGGCGCCGCGCCGGCGCTCGGGGTCATGGCCGCCGAGCGCATCGGGCTCGATGCCGAGGGTCGCCTCGACGACGGCGTGCTGCGCTCGCGCATCGGCCAGTTCGAGGTCGACGAAGCCGCGTTCCGGCTCGCGATCCGTCGCTTCGGCGAGCAGGCGCGCGCCGGCATCCAGGTCAACCCGGCCTATTCCTCGGCGCTCAAGTACTACGGCTCCGAGCTCAACAAGCGCCGCAACGAGCTGCTCATGTCGATCGGCGGGGCGGGCGCGCTCGAATGGGAGAGCGATCGCAGCGACGAGGGCGCGCGCGCCCGCGACTGGCTGCGCAGCAAGGCCAATTCGATCGAGGGCGGCACCAGCGAGGTCCAGCTCAACATCATCTCCAAGCGCATCCTGGGCCTGCCCGGCGCCTGAACACGAGGAACATCGACATGGCCCTGATCCTGAACGAACAACAGACCATGCTGCGCGACAGCGCGCATGCCTTCATCACCGGGAACGCGCCGGTCGCGCACCTGCGCCAGCTGCGCGATTCCCGCGACGAGACCGGCTACTCGAAGGCATTCTGGAAGCAATGCGCCGACATGGGCTTCTGCGGCGTGATGGTCCCCGAGGAGCACGGGGGGATGGAGCTCGGCAACGTCGAGGCCGGCATCATCATGGAAGCCATCGGCCATACGCTGGTACCCACGCCGATGCTGTCGTCCTCGATACTCGCCACCGTCGCCCTGCGCGAGGCGGGCTCCGACGCGCAGCAGGCGCAGTGGCTACCCCGGATCGCCAGCGGCGAGGCGGTGGTCGCGCTGGCGGTCGACGAGGCCACCCGCCACCGGCCCGATCACCTCGACACCCGGGTGCGCAAGGAGGGCGACAGGCTCCTTCTCGACGGCGACAAGCTCGCGGTCATCGACGGCCATATCGCCGATGCCCTGATCGTCGCGGCGCGCAACCTCGACGGAGACCCGGCGCTCTATCTCGTCGACCCGCGGGACGCCGGCGTGCGGATCGAGCGCACCATCATGGTCGATGCGCACAATGCCGCGCGCATCCGCTTCGAGCGGGTCCAGCTGCGATCCGACGCGCTGATGTCGGGCGGCAATGGCGCGCGGGCGCTGGGCTGCGCCCTCGATGCCGGCCGGGCGCTGCTCGCCGCCGAGATGCTCGGCATCGCCGACGAGGTCTTCGCCCGCACCACCGCCTACCTGTCCGAGCGCAAGCAGTTCGGGCAGCTCATCGGCGAGTTCCAGGCGCTGCAGCACCGCGCGGCGCACCTCTACTGCGAGATCGAGTTCACCCGGGCGGCGGTCGCCCAAGCGCTGTCGAGCCTCGACGAAAACCCGGCCGGCGCCGCCGAGGACGTCTCGATCGCCAAGGCCCGGGCCGGCGCCACCGCCACCCTCGCGGTACAGGAGGCGGTGCAGATGCATGGCGGCATCGGCATGACCGACGAGCTCGACATCGGCCTGTTCATGAAGCGGGCGCGCGTCTGCCAGGAGCTCTTCGGGGACGACAACTTCCACATCGATCATGTGGGGGTGCTGCGCGGGTACTAGCGCAGGATTTCGTCCGTTCGTGGCGAAGGCGGCGGGGGCGTCGAGGATGTCCCGCTCGCAAGGGTCTCTGCGGGCGCCAGCGCCACCCTCGCAGTCTAGTCCGCCGGAGCCACCGGCGGCACGGTCTGCGTTCGCACCCCACCGAAGATGTCGCCGGAATAGAAACCGTCGAACTTGCGCGGCTTGCTCGAGAAGAACGTCTCGTCGATGTCCACGTCGAACCCCATCGCGTACCGGATCGACGGGGTGATGTGGAAGTGGCTGTAGAAGCCGGCACCGCCGGCCGCCACCGCCTGGGGCACGCCAGCCACGAGCAGCGGAACCAGGCCCTGTTCAGGCGGAATCTCGCCGGTGAAGGTGCAATGCGTCGCGTTCCTGACCGGATGGTCGAACAAGTTCTGGCCATGGTCGGAGGTGTAGACGAGCATCACGCCGCGCTCCAGCAGGGTCGGCATCAACGCTTCCGCGAACCGGTCGACGTTCCATCGCACCAGGTTGTCGTAGGCATTGATGAACTCGGCCTTCCAGGCCCTCTCGTAGACCTGACCGTCGGGCGGCACGGGCTCGTACTCCAGGTCGCGGTACTTGCGCCGCGCCCATGGAAAATGAGCGCCCGACTTGACGACGAAGACGAAGGCGAGCTCGTTCTCGTCCAGGAAGCGACGGATGACCGGAATCAGGGCGAAATCGCCCTGGTCGTCCTCGAGCTGATGCATATGCAGCCGATCGATGAACTTCGTGTCGTACCGCGTCATGCCGTTGGTCAGCGCTTCCGCGCTCTGTGCCGTCGCATACATCGTCCGGTAGCCGGCCCGTTGCGCCCAGGCGAAGATGTTCGGCTTGCCCAGCGTTCGTCGCCCCCTGATGTCGGGAAGCTCGTCGGGACGGACGTCGGCGTGCAGAACATAGTTGGACGCCATCGAGCAATTGAACGAGGACAGTGCCGGGCCGAGGTCGAGGTAGCGATCCCTGATCGATCGCAGGAAGGGGGTGGTGTCGCGGCCATAGCCGCTGATCGACAGGTGCCCCCAGGCGATGCTCTCGTCGACGAGCAGCACGATCTGCCTGGCGAGCCTGCTGCGCGTCGGTGCGTCGACCACGACCTCGCGCTCGCGATAGATCGGACCGTTCACCAGGGCGTTGGAAACCTTGGAGACCAGGCGATACGGCTCGACATACGTGTCGAACGCCCCTCCGGTACGAAGCTCCAGGAAGATGCCGGCCGCTGCCGCCAGCCCCATGCCGACGAGCGCCCCGAGAACCGCCGGGCGCGGGCGCGGGCGAACGGCGAAACGCATCACGAGCGCCACGGTCAGCGCCATCGCGAGCAGACGCAAGGCCATGCCACCGCCGACGAAATGCTCGAAGAAGCTGCCGGCCTGGGCGCGATCGTGGATGGCGAGCGATATGGTTTCGGCGCTCGGCAGCGTATCGGTGGTCTCGAGGACGACTCGATCGACCGAGACCCCCAGGAGGAAGAGCGCGACGAGAACCGCTCGCAACGATCGCGAAGCCCATCGCAGCGCCGCATAGAAAGCGGCCGCCATGCAGACGTTCAACGCGATCAGCAGACCGGCGTGCGGGAAGCGTCCCTCCTCGACCAGCAATGCCAGGGTTCTCGCGAAATCGACGCCGGCATACCAGCACAGGCCGAACAGCAGGACGACGAAGACGGCGATCCGTCCCGCGCCTGGCCACCATTGCTTCCGTGCAACCCGGCGCCCCCGCATCATCCGCCTCCCGGCGGGGGCATCATGCCGAAGTAGTCGACCAGGAACACGATCCCGGCGCCGGCGGTCACCATGACGGTCAGGAACACACCGGCCGCGGCCACATCCTTGATCGCCTTGATGTCGGGATGATATTCGGCCGTGACGTGATCGCACATGATCTCGATCGCGGTATTGAGCGCCTCGACCACCAGCAGAACGATCGACAGCGCGAGGAAGGCGAAGGAATAGGGACCCGGGGCATGGATGGCGCAAGCCAGCGCGAAGAGAGCGAGCAGGGCTTCCCGGCGGGCCGCATTCTCGCGTAGCAGGACCGGGAACCCTGCCAGAGCGTTCCTGGTCGCGTATACGAGATTGCCGTTCTTCTTGCCGTCCATCGGATCCCTACGCCGGTCAACAGACCCGCAGGCGGGCCGCGCGGCGCCCGGGCGAGTACTGCGCGAGGATAACCGCGCCAGGCCCGCGCAGGGAGTGACATTGGTCACCGCCCCCCGAACGATGCGCTTCCCGAGGAGCGCCGAGCTAGCGCGCCCGGATTTCCCGCAGGCGGCGCGACCACCAGAACGGCGCGATCGCGCCGGCGATGCAGACGGCCGACAGCGCGAAGCCTGTGCCATAGCCCCCGGTGGCATCGTGCAGCCGCCCCGAGGCCCAGGCGCCGATGGCCGAGCCGATCGACATGACGGCGAAGATGACGCCGTAGATGGTGCCGGCGCTCGGGCCGGCGAAGATACGGTTGGTCAGGGTCGAGACGACCGGGCCGCGGGCGCCCTGGGCGAGCCCGAAGAGGAGCACGAATCCGCCGAGCCAGAGCGCCGAGGGGCCGAGCAGCAGCATCGCGAGACAGCCGGTGCCGGCGAGCGTGAGCACGAAGCTCAACGTGGCGGCGAAGCGAAAGCCCACCTTGTCGCAGAGCCAGCCGGCGGTGAGGATCCCGCCCATCGACAGGCTGCCGGCAAGGCCGAAGAGGCTGGCGGCGACGAGCGGGGAATAGCCGGTGTCGACGAGGTAGGCGACCACCTGCGGGATGACGAGGTACATGCCCAGCGCGGTCATGTGGAAGGTGGCGGCCAGGTCCCAGAAGGCGGGGGTGCGCAACGCGCCGGCGAAGCTCGAGACGGCCGGCGTCGCGGTGACCGCCCTGGCGGCACCCACGGCGGAGCCACGGTCACCGGTCACCGCGGCGGCATCCGTATCCCTGCCGGCACCCCTGCCCCGGCTCGCCTCGACGCGGGCGATCGCTTCGGCGGCGCGAGCCCGGGCGACCTCCGCCGAACCGGCGGCGATCCGCCGCCACGGCAGGAGGCACAGGCCGAGGCCGACGACGAGCAGGCCGGTGCCGAGTGCCTGGTAGGCGCCGCGCCAGCCGAGCCGTTCGATCAGGAATTGCGACAGGGGCACCAGCAGCAGGATGCCGGTGCCGAAACCGGCGTAGGCGAAGGCGACCGCCCGCCCGAGGCCGGCATGGAACCAGCGTCCGATCATGACCGAGGCCGGCACCATGCCGATCAGCGAGGCGCCGATGCCGACGGTAAGACCATTGGCCAGGACGAAGTGCCAGCGCGCCTGCGCCCAGGCGGCGGCCAGGGTGCCGAGCCCGACGCAGGCCATGCCCGTCAGGTAGCAGAAGCGCGGACCGAAGCGGTCGAAGGCCATGCCCGAGAACGGCGCGGCGAGCCCGGCGACGACCAGGTAGATCGAGTACACCGAGGTCACGTCGCTGCGGGCGAAGCCGAACTCGGCCTCGATCGGCAGCAGGAACACCGCCCAGGTTTCGGCGATGCCGCGGCCGATGAAGTTGCACCCGAAGGCGAGCGCAAGGACGATCAGGACGACCGGGGGCACCGGGCCGGCGCCCCCGCCGCCTGGAGAGCCAGGGCTCATTGCGCCATCAGCCCCCGATAGAGCGAGAGGTACTTCTTGGCCGCGGTGCCCCAGGAGTAGTCCCGCGCCATGGCTCGCTGCATCAGCGAGCGCCAGAGGTCGCGGTCGGCCCAGGCATCGGCAGCGCGCCCGATGGCGGCGCCGAGCGCATCGGCGCTCGCCTCGTCGAAGACGAAGCCGGTCGCGGCGTCGGCCTGGAGATTCTCGTGGCTGGCGTCGGCGACCGTGTCGGCGAGGCCGCCGACGCGCCGCACCAGCGGCAGGGTGCCGTAGCGCAGGCCGTAGAGCTGGGTTAGCCCGCAGGGCTCGAAGCGCGACGGCACGAGGATCAGGTCGCCGCCCGCGATCAGGCGGTGGGCGAGCGCCTCGTCGTAGCCGACGTGGACCGCGACCCGCCCCGGGTTGAGCCGGCCGGCCACCACGAAAGCTTCCTGGATCGCCGGATCGCCTTCGCCGAGGACCGCGAGCTGCATGCCGCGCCCGAGCAGCTGCGCAAGCGCCGCGAGCACGAGGTCCATGCCCTTCTGGTCGGTGAGCCGGCTCACGATGACCGCCAGCGGCGCGTCCGGCGCGGCGTCCAGGCCGAGGCTCGCGCGCACCGCCGCCTTGCAGGCCGCCTTGCCGTCGAGGCTGCGGGCCGAGAAGAGCTTGTCGCTGTAGCGATCGGTGGTCGGATCCCAGAGCTTGTAGTCGACGCCGTTCAGGATGCCGGTGAGCGCGTTGCGCCGGGCGCCGATCACGCCTTCGTAGCCACAGCCGAACTCCGGAGTGCAGATCTCCTGAGCGTAGCGCGGGCTGACGGTGGTGATCCGGTCGGCGAAGACCAGCCCGGCCTTCATGAAGCTGCCGCGACCGTGGAACTCGAGCCCTTCATGGGTGAACAGCCGCCGCGGCAGGCCGAGCTCGGCATGGGCGTCGAGACCGAAGTCGCCGCTGTAGGCCAGGTTGTGGATGGTGTAGACGCTGCGCACCGGATGCGCCGGATGGCTGGCGAGCCAGGCGAGCGAGAGCGCCGCATGCCAGTCGTGGGCATGGAGGATGTCGGGCGTCCAGAACGGATCGAATTCGCCGAAGGCGAGGTGCGCCGCCACCCACCCGAGCAGCGCGAAACGCTGCAGGTTGTCCGGCCAGGGCTGGCCGTCGGGCCCGACATAGGGGTTGCCATCGCGCGCATAGAGCCAGGGCGCGTCGATCACGTAGGCCTGCACCCCGGTCTCGGGCATGCGGCCGTGGCGGATCACGATGCTGGCCGCCCCGAAGGCCGGGCCGAACTCGGCGATCTTCTTCTGGGCGCGCACGCCGTCGCGGATCGCGGGCAGGCCGGGCAGGAGCAGGCGGGCATCGAGCCCGCGCTCGGCCAGCACCGGCGGCAGGGCGGCGACCACGTCGCCGAGCCCGCCGGTCTTGACCAGCGGGAAGACTTCGGCGGCCACATGGAGGATCTTCACGCGGCCATCTCGTCGAGCATCTTGCGGGTGATCAGGGTGATCCCTCCCGGGCTCCGGTAGAAGCGGCTGGCGTCGAGCTCCGGGTCATCGCCGACCACGAGGCCGTCGGGGATCACGCAGCCGTGGTCGACCACGCAGCGGTTCAGGCGAGCGCCCCGGCCGACCTCGACCGCCGGCAGCAGCACCGATTCGGTGACCTGCGAATACGAGTGCACCCGGCACTTGGAGAAGAGCAGCGAGCGATCGAGGCGGCCGGAGATGATGCAGCCGCCCGAGACGGTGGATTCGATCGCGATGCCGACCCGGTCGCCGGTGTTGTGGACGAACTTCGCCGGCGGCAGCTGTTCCTGGTAGGTCCAGACGGGCCAGGTGGTGTCGTAGAGATTGAGCTCGGGCACGGTGGCGGTGAGGTCGATGTTGGCCGACCAGTAGGCATCCACCGTGCCGACGTCGCGCCAGTAGGGCTGCTGCTCGGGGCCGTCGCGCACGCAGCTCATGCTGAACGGATGCGCGAGCGCATGGCCTTCGCGCACGACCATCGGAATGATGTCGCGGCCGAAGTCGTGCGAGGAGCCGGGATCGAGGACATCGCGGGCGAGCAGGTCGTAGAGATACCCGGCGCTGAAGATGTAGATGCCCATCGAGGCGAGGGCGACATCCGGGCGGCCGGGCATGGCCGGCGGATCGGCCGGCTTCTCGATGAACTCGACCACCCGGCGCGAGCCGTCGATGTGCATCACCCCGAAGCCGGTGGCCTCGGCGCGGGGCACCTCGATGCAGCCGACGGTGCAGTCGGCCCGGCTGTTGACGTGGTCGGCGAGCATCCGGGCGTAGTCCATCTTGTAGACATGATCGCCGGCGAGCACCACGATGTGGTCGGGATCGTTGGCGCGGACGATGTCGAGGTTCTGGTAGACGGCATCGGATGTGCCGCGGTACCAGGAGGTCTCGTCGATGCGCTGCTGCGCCGGCAGCAGGTCGATGAACTCGCCCATCTCGGGCTTGAGGAAGGACCAGCCGCGCTGCAGGTGGCGCAGCAGGCTGTGCGACTTGTACTGGGTCAGGATGCCGATCTTGCGCAGACCCGAGTTCATGCAGTTCGAGAGCGCGAAGTCGACGATCCGGAACTTGCCGCCGAAGTACACGGCCGGCTTGCAGCGACTGTCGGTGAGATGCATCAGGCGGCTGCCACGCCCGCCGGCAAGCAGCAATACCATCGCGCGCCGTGGCAGGCGACGTTCGGAATGGTCGACGTTCATGCGAAGGATCCCGCTGTTGTGCCGCGCCGCCTCCATCCACCCGGCCCGGTCCCTTGCAGCGATTATGCTTCAACGCCCGGCGCCGCGAGCGATCGGCTCGACTTGCCGCTCGCCGCCCGCGCGGCCAGACTTGGGCCGCAATGGCCATGCCCGGGCCGCCCGGAGCCCGATCGACCTGGAGACCCGATGAGACTGCGCGAACCCCGAGTACTGGTGGCGGTGGTGGCCGCCGGCGCCCTGCTGGCCCTGGCGGGCAAGTATGCCGGGATCGCCTGGCTGGTCTGGGTGTTCAAGCCGCTCACCACCGCGGTGCTGTGCTGGGTGGCCTGGCGGCGCGGCCTGGGCGGCGACCGCCATGCCCGGCTGGTCACCGCCGGCCTGCTGCTGTCGCTCGCCGGCGACACGCTGCTGATCGAGCCGTCGATGTTCACAGCCGGCCTGGTCGCCTTCCTGCTCGCCCATCTCTGCTACACCGCCGCCTTCGCGACCGGGATCGGCTTCTTCCCCCGCCGGGAGCCCTTCGCCGCGGCCGCCGTGATCGCCGGGGCGGTCCTGCTTGTGCTCTGGCCGGCGCTACCCGCCGCGCTGCGCCTGCCGGTGCTCGCCTATGTGGCGGCCATCGGCCTGATGGTCGGCCAGGCCCATGCCCGCGCCGCGATCGCGCCGCTGCGCGAGAACCGCCGGGCGGCGGCCGGCGCCACCCTCTTCATGCTCTCGGACGCGCTGCTCGCGATCGACCGCTTCCACACCCCCTTCTTCCTCGCGCCGGTGCTGGTGCTCGGCACCTACTGGGCAGCGCAGACCCTGATCACCCTGTCGATCCCGGACGCGGAGCTCGATCCGGAACCCCTGCGCATCCGCTGACACGTTCCGCATTCGAGCGCATGGCCGCGTCCGGGCGCAGGCACCGGTATCATCGGCGGCCATGTCCGCCACCGCACTGATCGAAGCCGCCCGCCGCCTTTCGTCGAAGGTCGACGCGATGCGCTTCGCCCCACCCGTCGCCTTCGTCTACAACCCGCTCGAGTACGCCTTCGCGCCGCACGAGCTCTACCTGCGCCGCTATGGCGACGGCCGCCGCCGGGTCGTCTTCGTCGGGATGAACCCGGGGCCCTTCGGCATGATGCAGACGGGCGTGCCCTTCGGCGAGATCGCCATGGTGCGCGACTGGATGGGCATCGACGCGCCGGTCCGCCAGCCGGCCGCCATGCATCCCAAGCGGCCGATCGAGGGCTTCGCCTGCACCCGATCGGAGGTCAGCGGCAAGCGGCTGTGGGGCTGGGCCGCGCAGCGCTTCGGCAGCGCACAGGCGTTCTTTTCCGAGTGCTTCGTGCTGAACTACTGCCCGCTGGTCTTTCTCGAGACGAGCGGGCGCAACCTCACGCCCGACAAGCTGCCCCGGGCCGAGCTCGCGCCGCTGCAGCAGGCCTGCGACGAGCACCTGCGCAGCGCGCTCGCCGAGCTGTCGCCGGACTGGGCGATCGGCATCGGCGCCTATGCCCGCCAGCGGATCGCGGCAGCCCTCGGGCGGCGCCCCGACGACGGGGCCCTGCCCCGCATCGCGACAGTGCTGCACCCGAGCCCGGCCAGTCCGATCGCCAACCGCGGCTGGGCCGAGGCCGCCGAGCACCAGCTGGCCGAGCTCGGGGTGTTCGAGGCGACCTGACGGCCCCCGGGGGGTTCACGGACGCCGACCTGCGTCGGGGCTCCGACGCTACTTCACGTAGCCCCAGGACTTCAGGCGCGAGACCGCGTACTGCGAAGCGTCTCCCTGGCGCACCGAGTTCGCGTAGCGGGCGTAGTGGGCGGCCGCTTCGCGGCGCT
Source organism: Burkholderiaceae bacterium (assembly GCA_023954135.1). Classification (GTDB taxonomy): domain Bacteria; phylum Pseudomonadota; class Gammaproteobacteria; order Burkholderiales; family Burkholderiaceae_E; genus JAMLIN01. Next base: position 117,173 of record JAMLIN010000007.1, read on the forward strand.
GCCCGCCCCCCTCGAGCGAGACGCCCTTCAGGAAGGTGACCCCGGGATCTCCTGGCAGGCGCTTGTCAAAGGCATCGAACTGCGCGAAGGCGCCGGCATAGTCGCGCAGGCCGAGACGCGCGATGCCGGCGAGCTTGATTGCCTGCGCCTCCTTCGGATCGATCGCGCTGGCGATCTCGGCATAGCGCTTCGCGTCGGCCGGCCGCTTCTGCGCAACGAGGCATTTCGCCATCAGCACGTTCGCGGCGTAGTCGCGCGGAGCGGTCTTGAGCGCCGTCCTGAAGTGGCCCTCGGCGGCGTCGTAGCGCTCGCGCGCGCCTTCGGCCTCGCCCTTCTGGCAGGCCTGGATGGTCGGGCGCAGGGCACGCAGCCGCGCGGTGCTGTCCATGAAGCGCTCGCGCTGTACCGGCAGGCCGGCGGTCTGCGCATGGCGGGTGGCGGCGAGCTGGCGCGCGGTCGCGACCCGCTCGGCCGGCATCGGGTGGGTCGAGAACATCGTCTGCAGCATGCTCGGCTGCGCCTTCTGCTCGGCGAGCAGCAACTCGTGCAGGCTGGTCATGCCGCTGGCCGGATAGCCGGCGCGCGCCATATACTCCTGCCCGAGCGCGTCGGCCTCGCGCTCGTTGTCGCGCGAATAGGACGACAGCAGCGCGCTCGCGCCAACCTGGCTCGCAAGCCCGATCAGGCCGCTCCACTGCGAATCGGACGTCGCCACACCCAGGCCGACCACCGCCGCCTGCGCGAGCATCGCCTGCCCCTGGCGCTGCGCGGCATGGCGGGCGTTGACGTGGCCGAGCTCGTGGCCGAGCAGCGCGGCGAGCTCGGCCTCGGACTTCATCTCGGTCATGATCCCGCGGGTCACGCCCATCGCCCCGCCCGGGAAAGTATAGGCGTTCACGTAGTTGGCGTTGAGCACCCGGTAGGAATACGGCATGTCCGGGCGATGGCTGCGGCCCGCGAGATCGGCGCCGATGCGCGAGACATAGGTGTTCGACTGGGCATCCTGCGCCTCGCCGAGATCCTGCGAGAACTGGTGCGGCGCGACCTGCGCATCGATCGATCGCTCCTGCGCCTCGCTCATGCCGACGAGGATCGTCTCGCCCGTGACCGGCGAGGTCGCACAACCCGACAGGCTCGCCAGCGCGGCCGCGCCGCTGCTCGCGCCGATCAGCCAGAGCAGGTCGCGCCGGGCGAGGCGCCCGCGGCGCAGGCGTTCGGGCAGGCCGGCCAGGCCGGCGACATCGCGGTGATTCATCGATTCCTCTCCTTCATCCATCCCCCTGCGCCGGAGCGTCTTTTCCGGTGCGCCATTCGATATCGGAGCGCGCGGCGACAGGCGCCTCATGCCCCGGCCATGGACAGGGTCTCCCAGGGACGAGGATGCTTGTACCTGTCCATTCACCGCAACCCGACCCAGGAGAACCCCATGGCCATAGACAAGGCAATCTACACCGCGCACGCGACATCCGTCGGCGGGCGCGCCGGAACCAGCGAGTCGTCGGACGGCGCGCTGCGGGTGCAGCTCTCGACTCCGAAGGAGATGGGCGGCAGTGGCGGCGCCGGCACCAATCCCGAGCAACTGTTCGCGGCCGGCTACTCGGCGTGCTTCATCGGCGCGATGAACGCCGTCGCCGCCCGCCAGAAGACGAAGCTCGCGGGCGACCCGAAGATCGAGGCCGATGTCTCGATCGGCCCGATGACCGGCAAGGCCGGCGCCTTCGGGATCGAGGTCGCGATGCGGATCACGGTGCCCGGGCTCGATCGCGACGCCGCCGAGGCGCTGGTCGCCGCGGCCCACGAAGTCTGCCCCTACTCCAATGCGACCCGCGGCAATGTCGAGGTGACGCTCACCGTGGTCTGAACATCGGCAGGCGTCAAGTCCTTGCGTCGGGGCCGATGCAGCGCAAGCGCGGAAAATGCCTGCGATACGGCTTCACGTCCCGGCTGAGCACACTCAGATTGGCGACGGCCGCATGAGCGCCGATGTAGAAATCCGGCAATGGTGCGAGCCGCTCGCCGCCATCCCGGCGGTAGCCCCGCCAGGCCTGTGCCGCGAGCCCTGCGCAGGCCCACGGCAGCGGACTGCGCAGCGTGTCGTAGACATCGAGCATCGCGTCCAGCATCTCGACATCCGGGCCGGGGATCAGCAGCTCGGTATAGATCACCAGATTGACATGCAGGGGCGCCTGCTCGCTGCAACTCTGGAGCCGATCGACGGACCATTCGTGCCAGCGGCTGTCGGGGTCCATGCAGTCGATCCAGATGTTGGTATCGACGAGAAAACCCGCCGAACCGTCGTACGTCGACAGATCAGGCACCGCTGTCGTCGTCCGGGCGCAGGAATGCCATGATGGCCTCGCTATCCATCTGCCTGAACGGCGCATCCAGGCTCTTGCGGACCCTGGCTGCGGCGGCGCGCAGTGATTTGCGCCGGTCATCCGTGCCCGTGCCGGCTTTCCGGATGATGATCTTTCCGCCTTCCAGCGTGAAGGACACCTGGCTGCCGGGAAGAATGCCGGCGGCATCACGCAAGCGCTTGGGAATGGTGACTTGTCCCTTTTCGGTGACTTGCATGAGCGGCACTCGACGAAGTAAGAATTCCTAGTAGGAATTCTACTTGCTCGAGAAACCGGGCGCAATATTCCGAAAGGACGAACGAAGCCGGAATACGAGACCTAGCAGGCGCCGAAGCGGATCACGCCCTGCGCATCGATCTCGCGCCGCAGTTCGCCCCGGTACCAGAGCGCATGCAGGTGGGCGAGCGCCTCGCCCAGCGCGAAGGTGAGCTCGTGGGTGTTGAAGCGCCGCCCGAAGAGCGCCGGCAGCAGCTCGCAGGCCGAGATCGCGGCTTCGGCGCTGGCCTTGCGGGTCACCTCGAGCCGTTCGGCATGATGGGCATGCTGCTGGCCGAGCCGCACGTGCAGCTTCGTGAAGGGACGCCCGTGCGAGGGCAGCACCAGGGTGTCGGTCGCGCAGTCGTCGTAGTTGCGCAGGGAGCGCAGGTACCACTCGAGCGGATTGGCCTCGGGCTCGATCTCGAAGACCGAGACGTTGGTCGAGATGCGCGGCAGCACCATGTCGCCCGAGATCAGGATCGGCTGGCCGCCGTCCTCCGTATAGAGGGCGATGTGCTCGGGCGAATGGCCGTTGCCCGGCACGAGTCGGAACGTCCGCGAGCCGATCGCGACGGTCTCGCCGCCGCTGATGCGGTGGAACCAGGGCGGCACCGAGGGCACGAGGCTGCGGAAGTAGGTTCGCCCTCGGGCGCGCAGGGCATCGAGCTGCTCCTTCTCGACGACGCCGTGGCGCCGGTAATGGACGATCTGCGACTCGCTGTCCATCTCGGGCGTCATCGTGGTGAAGACGCGCGCGCTCATGTATTCGCCCTGGCTGATCCACAGCGGCGCGTCGAAACGCCGGTGCAGGCTGTCCGCCATGCCGATGTGGTCGGGATGCGAATGGGTGCACAGCAGCCGCAGCAGCGGCAGGCCGTCGAGGCCGTCGACGAAGAGCCGCTCCCAGGCCTCGCGCACCGGGTCGGACGCGATGCCGCAGTCGACCAGGGTCCAGCCGCTGCGCCCGTCGATCTCGTCACGCAGCAGCCAGAGATTGATGTGGTCGAGGGCAAAGGGCAGGGGCATGCGCAGCCAGAAGATCCCGGGCGCGACCTCGATGCGTTCGGTGACCTGCGGCAGGCGGTCGCCGAAGGGGTAGTCGAGCTGGTGTTCGAGGGGGTTCATGCGCTGACTGCTCCGTCGCGGACGGTTCCTGCGCCGTCCGTCGAGAATTGACGTTTCGTTCGCCGGTCATCGAAGATAGCATGATCGGGGAAACCGCCCCGGGGCCGGCCGGCGCCGGCGCGCCAACCCACACAAGGAGCCAGCGATGCAGGAACTTCCGGGACTCGATTTCGGGCTCGGCGACGATATCGACGCCTTGCGCGACGCGATCCGCCAGTTCGTCTCGAAGGAGATCGCGCCGATCGCGGGCCGGGTCGACCGCGACGACCACTTTCCGCTGGAGATCTGGCGCAAGCTCGGCGAGCTCGGGGTCCTCGGCATGACCGTGCCCGAGGCCTACGGCGGCACCGACATGGGCTACCTCGCGCACATCGTCGCGGTCGAGGAGATCTCCCGCGGCTCGTCGGCGATCGGCCTGTCCTACGGCGCCCACTCGAACCTGTGCGTCAACCAGATCAATCGCAACGGCACCGAGGCGCAGAAGCGCAAGTACCTGCCGAAGCTCGTGAGCGGCGAGCATGTCGGGGCGCTCGCGATGAGCGAGACCGGCGCCGGCTCGGACGTGGTCTCGATGAAGCTGCGCGCCGAGTTCCGCGGCGATCGCTGGATCCTCAACGGCACCAAGTTCTGGATCACCAACGGGCCGGATGCCGATGTCCTCGTCATCTACGCCAAGAACGACTTCGAGGCGGGCGCGCGCGGCATCACCGCCTTCATCGTCGAGAAGGGCTTTCCGGGCTTCTCGGTGGCGCAGAAGCTCGACAAGATGGGGATGCGCGGCAGCACCACCGGCGAGCTGGTGTTCGACGACTGCGAGGTGCCGGCCGAGAACGTGCTGGGCGGCATCGGCGACGACCCCGCCACCGGGGTGGGCCGAGGCGTCAACGTGCTGATGAGCGGGCTCGACTTCGAGCGGGCGGTGCTCTCGGGCGGACCTCTGGGGATCATGAGCGCCTGCATGGACGTGGTGATTCCCTACGTCCACGAGCGCAAGCAGTTCGGCCAGCCGATCGGCGAGTTCCAGCTGATGCAGGGCAAGCTCGCCGACATGTACTCGACGATGATGGCCTGCCGCGCCTACGTGTACGCAGTCGGGCGCCAGTGCGACCTGTCGCGCGAAGGCAAGGTCGACGTGCGTTCGCTGCGCAAGGATGCGGCCGGCGTGATCCTCTACGCTGCCGAGAAGGCGACCTGGATGGCGGGCGAGGCGATCCAGGCGCTGGGGGGCAACGGCTATCTCAGCGACAGCCCGCCGGGGCGCCTGTGGCGCGACGCCAAGCTCTACGAGATCGGGGCGGGCACGTCGGAGATCCGGCGCATGCTGCTCGGCCGCGAGCTGTTCGCGGAAACGATGTAGCGTCGGCTACCGATCGCGCGCCCGTTCCAGCTCCCCGAGCAGGGCCGAAAGGATCCCGGCAAGCAGCGACGCCTTGTCGGGATCGAGCATCTCCCGGTGGTGGCAGGCCATCTGGTGGCGCTCGATCCCGCCGGGCACGAACGGCCCCCAGCCGAGCAGCGGATCGTCGTCGACGTAGCTGCGGCGATGGTCGCGCCGCTGCGCCTCGATCAGGACCAGCCCACCGGATTCGCTGGGCGCGGGCCGGTAGCCGCGCCATAGCGCGAGCACGGCCGAAGCATGCTCCTGCAGGTCGCGGGCGAGCGCGACGTCGCCGATCTGGGCGCGCGCCTCCGCGGTGAAGATGCTTTCGTCCACCCGGCCGCCGCGGCTCTCGCGCAGCCAGCGCAGGTGGGCGATCGCCTGCCCCAGCAGCGGCCCGGGGCCGGTGCGCACCAGCTCGCCGGCAAGCATCCCGAGGCGCCCGGCGAGCGAGCGGCGCGGGGGATAGCCCGGCGCGAAGCAATCGAGCAGGCAGAGCAGCCCGACCTCGGCGCCTTCGGCACGCAGCTGGCGGGCGATCTCCCAGGCGAACTTGCCGCCGAGCGAATAGCCGGCGAGCGCATACGGGCCTTCCGGGCGGGCGCTGCGCAGCTCCGCGACCATCCGCGCCGCGATCTCCGGCAGGCTGGCGCCGCGCAGCTCCTCGATCGGGAAGGCGCCGATATCGAGCACATACAGCGGCTGGTCCGGCCCGAGCGCGCGGGCCAGCGCCTCGAACACCAGGACCGCGCCGCCATAGCCGGACAGGAAAACGAGCGGCGGGCGCCCGCCGCCCGCCCGGATCGATACCACGCAGCCCAGCCGGGTGGCCGCGTCGCCGCGCAGCTCGTCGACCAGGCGCGAGAAGCGCCGCACGCTCGGCGCCTCGAACAGCCGGGCGGTACGCACCCGCACCCCGAAAGCCCGCTCGACCTCGGCGACCATCTTGACCGCCAGGATCGAATGGCCGCCGACCGCGAAGAAATCGTCGTCGGGTCCGATCGCCGGGTTGCCGAGCGCGCCGCGCCACACTTCCAGCATGCGCGCCTCGGTCGGGCCGAGCGCCTCGACAACGGCTGCCACGGCCGGCCCGGCCGGGACCGGCTCGTTCGCCAGCGCCCGCAAGGCGTCGCGGTCGAGCTTGCCGTTGGGATTGATCGGCAGCCGCTCGACGAGCGTGATCCGCTGCGGCAGCATGAACGCCGGCAGCCGCTCGCGCAGGCGCGCCTCGATGCCCGCTTCGCCGCCCTCGGGCATCCCGGCCGCGAAGGCGAAGAGCCGCGGCTCGCCGGCGGCATCCGCCTCGAGCAGCACGACGGCCTGCGCGACGCCCGGGCACTCGCGCAATGCATGCTCGATCTCGCCGGGCTCGATCCGGAAGCCGCGCATCTTGACCTGCGCATCGACACGCCCGATGAACTCGATCTCGCCGTCGTCGCGCCAGCGCACCCGATCACCGCTTCGGTAGAGGCGATCGCCGACGCCGCCGAAGGGATCGGCAACGAAGCGCTCGGCGGTGAGACCCGGCTGGCCGAGGTAACCCCGGGCCACGCCGGGCCCGCCGATGTACAGCTCGCCGACGAGGCCGATCGGCACCGGACGACCCGCGGGATCGAGCACATGGCAGCGGGTATTGGCGATCGGCCTGCCGATGGGAATGCGCAGGCGCAGCGGATCGGCATCGCGCGCCGCCGCCTGGTCGATCTCGTGCCAGGTGGCGAAGGTGGTCGTCTCGGTCGGACCGTAGACGTTGACGAGGCGTGCCGGCGCACCGGCGCGCACGACGGCCCGTACCGCCGCCGGGCTGGCCGCCTCGCCGCCGAAGAGCAGCAGCCCGAGGCCGGCGAAGGCATCGGGCCCGGTCGTCGCGAAGGCGTTGAACAGCGCGGTGGTCAGGAACATCGTCGTGATCCGGTCGCGCGCGATGCGCTCGCGCAGCAGCTGCGCCGAGAGCAGCGTCTCGCCGTCGACGACGGCGATCGTCGCTGAGTTGGCGAGCGCGCCCCAGATCTCGAAGGTCGCCGCGTCGAAGGAGATGTTCGATGCGAGGGCGATGCATTCGCCGGGCTGCGGCCGGAAATAGTCGGTGTTGCAGACCAGGCGCAGGACATTGCGATGGCTGACCATCACCCCTTTGGGCCGGCCGGTCGAGCCCGAGGTGTAGACGACATAGGCGAGCGAGTCGGCGCTCGCGCCGGATGCGGGCAGCGTTTCCGACGCTCGATCGGAGGGCGGATCGGGAGATTCGCCGCGCGACATGCCCGGAGCCATGCCGGGCGACAGGCAGGACCAAGAGCGCGGGGAGCGGCCGTCGGCGGCCGCCGACGGATCGGCATCGGCATCGGCATCCGTATCGGCGTCGAGCGCGATCGCCGGAGCATCGAGCGCATCGCCGAGGCCCGCGAGCGAGGCGCGGGTGCCGACGAAGGCGACGGGCTGCGCATCCTCGATCATCAGGCGCAAGCGCTCCAGCGGATAGGAGGCGTCCAGGGGCAGGTAGGCGCCGCCCGCCTTGGCGATGCCGAGCACCGCGACGACGAGATCGATGCTGCGCGGCAACGCCATCGCCACGATGCCGTCCGGCGCGACGCCCAGTGCGCGCAGCCGACAGGCGAGCCGGCTCGCGCGCATGTCGAGCTCGCGGTAGTCGATCCGCGAATTGCCGTCGATCACCGCCGGCGCGTCCGGCCCGCCGGCAAGCACATGGGCGAACCGGGCGGCGAGGGTTTCGTCGGCCGGGAACGCGCGCGCGGTCCGGTTCCAGGCGTCGATCCGGGCATGGTCGCCGGGATCGACGATGTCGAGCGCGTCGACCAGCGTGGCCGGCGCGGCGACGATCGCGCGCAGCAGGACTTCGAACTGCCGGCACAGGCGCTGCGCCCCGGCTTCATCGAAGAACTCCCGCGCGTACTCGAGCTGGCCGAGCAGACCGGTTTCCGAGCGCAGCAGCGACATCGCGAGGCTGAACTTCGCCTCGGCGGCACCGACGGTCTGTGCATGACAGGCCAGCCCCTCGAGTCGCAGGACCGCGTCGGGCCGGTCCTGCAGCGCGAGGCTCGCCTGGAAGACCGGATTGCGGCCGGGCACGCGCGGCTGGTTCAGGGCGGCCACCACCCGGTCGAAGGGCACGGCCCGATCGTCGAGCGCGGCGACCACCCGCTCGCGGGTCAGACCGAGGAAGTCCTCGAAGCCGACGCCCTCGGCTGGCGCGACGCGCAGCGCCAGCAGGTTCACGAAATAGCCGACCAGCGGCTCGACCTCGACCGGCTCCCGACCGGCGACCGGCGAGCCGACCGCGAAGTCGCGCTGGCCGCTGTAGCGCATGAGCAGGATCTGGAAGGCGGCGAGCAGGACGGTGAAGAGCGTGGCATCGTGCCGGCGCCCGAGCTCGCGCAAGGCCTGCACCAGCGCCGGCTCGAGCACGAAGCTCGCCAGCCCCCCTTCGGGCTCGTCCGCGCGCGGCGGCATGCAGGCCGGGGGCAGCCGCAGGGGCTCCACGCCGGCGAGCCGCTCGCACCAGCGGGCCAGGGCGGCCTCGGACTGCGCATCGGCATCGACGCCGGCGCGCCAGCGGGCATGGTCGGTGAACTGCAGCGCCCGGGCCGGCTCGACATGGCGGCCACCGCTCGCGGCCACCCGGTAGCGATCGCCGATCTCGCGAATCAGCAGGCCCATCGACCAGCCGTCGGTGACGAGATGGTGGATGACCAGCTGCAGGACATGCTCGCGCGGCGAAAGCCGCAGCAGGAGGGCGCGCGCCAGGGGTGGCCGGGCCGGATCGAAGGGCGCCCGCGCATGCTCGCGCAGCAGGCGGGCGGCAGCCGATTCCCCGCCCGGCCCCTGCGCCGCGCCGGCCGCGGCATCGCCACCATCGGCGACAACGCTGCCATCCGGGGCTTCCTCGAGGTCGGCACCGGCGAGATCGGCCTCCTCGAGAATCGGCACGGCAGCCTCGTCGACCTGCTGCCAGGCGATACCGTCGCGCAGGCCGAAGCCGGTGCGCAGCACGCGGTGCGCCGCGAGGGTGCCGAGCACCGCCTCGCGCAGCGCGTCGACCAGCGGCTCGCCCTCGATGCGGGTCGTCATGACGACGTGGTAGCGCGCGCCCGCGCCGGCCATCGATTCGACGAAGAGCAGCGCAGCCTGGGCGGGAGTCGCCGGCGCCGCCGCTCCCGGATCCCCCGCCACCGGACCCGTGCCCGGACCGGCCAGCTCGGCATCGCGGCGCGCGAGCGCCGCATCGACCCGGGCCGCGAAGGCGGCCACCGTCGGCGCATCGAAATGCGCGCGCAGCGGCAGGTCGACACCGAGCCGGGAGCGCAGCCGGGCATTGGCCCGGGCGGCGAGCAGCGAATGGCCGCCGAGCAGGAAGAAGTCGTCGTCGGCGCCGGCCACCGGCACCCCGAGCACCTCGGACCAGACGCCCGCCACCAGCGCGGCGGTCTCGCCCTCGATCGGCGCGACGGTGCGCGAAGGCGTCGTCGCCACCGGATCGGGCAGGCGCAGGGCCCGCCGGTCGAGCTTGCCCGAGGGCAGCATCGGCATCTGCGCGAGATCGACGAAGACGGCCGGCACCATGTAGTCGGGCAACACCCGCAGCAGGGCCGCGCGCAGGCGTTCGTGATCGGGCGTGCAAGCGGCCGACCACGTCACCCAGGCCACCAGCTGGACACCGGCGACCGGATGCTCGGCCAGGCCGACGGCCGCCGCGCGCACTTCGGGCAGCTCGGCGAGCACGGTCTCGATCTCGCCCGGCTCGATGCGAAAACCGCGGAACTTGACCTGGGTATCCGCGCGGCCGAGGAACTCGATGCAGCCGTCCGGCCGCAGGCGGCCGATGTCGCCGGTGCGGTAGAGTCGCGCGCCCGGCGCCGGCGAGAACACATCGGCCACGAAACGCTCGGCGGTGAGGCCGGGCCGGTTGAGATAGCCGCGGGCGACGCCGGCCCCCCCGATCCAGATCTCGCCGGGCTCGCCATCGCGCACCGGGCAGCCGCCGGCATCGAGCAGATGCACCGTGGTGCCGGCGGTCGGCAGCCCGAGGGGCACCGGGCCCGGCTCGCCGCCCGGCGCGCAACGGTGGAACAGCGAGTTCACCGTGCACTCGGTGGGGCCGTAGAAGTTGTAGAGGACGCCGTCGGCGAGCCGCGCCCAGCGCCGGGTCTCGGCGGCGGGCAGGACTTCGCCGCCCGCGACCATGGCTCGCACGGGGAAGGGTCCCGGATTGCGCTCGAGCTCGTCGAGGATGCCGGCGAGCAGCCCCGGCACGGCCGACACCACGCTCACCTGGTGCCGGCGGATCGCAGCGAGTATCGCCCGCGGATCGCGTAGCGCATCCTCGTCGAGCATGATCCCGGTCGCACCGGCGAGCAGCGGCGCCCACAGGCCGAGCGAGGCACCGTCGAACGACACCGGGGTGCGCATCAGGATCCGGTCGTCCGCGTCGATGCCGAGCGCCTCGAGCTCCCAGCGCATCTCGGCGACCAGGTTGTGGCGCTCGACCATCACCCCCTTGGGGCGGCCGGTCGAACCCGAGGTGTAGATGACGTAGGCGAGGTCGTGCGGCGAGATCCGCCAGGAGGGATCGCCATCATCCTCGGCTGCGATCCGGGCCGCCTCGGCGAAGGGGCAGATCGCCATCGGCGGCCGTGCCATCGGCAGCGATTCGGCGAGCCCGGCCCGGGCAAGGAGGATCGCAGCCCCGGCATCGGCGAGCATGAAGCCGAGCCGCGCAGCGGGCGTGGCGGGATCGAGCGGCAGGTAGGCGCCCCCGGCCTTGAGCACCGCCAGCAGGGAAATCCACAACTCGGGACCACGCGGCAGGCAGACCGCGACGATCACCTCGGGACCGACGCCCCTGGCGCGCAGGTAGCGCGCCAGCCGGTTGGCCCGCGCATTGATCGTGCCGAGGGTCCATTCGCCGGTGCCGAAACGCAGGGCGATCGCATCCGGCGCCTGCGCGGCACGCGTTTCGACGAGCCGCGACAGGCAGGCCACAGTCGCGGGCACAGGTGCCCCCGGCGCGGGTGCCGGCGGCGCCGCGCTGGACGGGATGCTGAGGGGGTCGCGCACAGTCCGGGGTCCGCCTCTTTCTTCTGGGTCCGCCTCTCGATTGTCCGGATCGCCCGATCGTGGCGCCGCCGCCGGGCAACGTCGCCAGCGCACGGACCAGCGGCTCCGGACGGCCGACCGGCGAATTCTAGCCTGCCGGCCCGCCGGCCCGTTGCGGCACCGGAAGCGGGACGGGCTGCGCTCGCCGAGGTTTATCATGCGAGGGCGGGGGCAGCGCGGCGACGCCCTTCGCGATCCGCGGTCCGGACATCGAGCGATGAGAAGCGTCAGAGCCCTGCAACCCGCCCAGCCATCCGATGCGCAGCCCGAAAGGCGACGCGCGCGCCGCGACGTCGACGTCGCCGACTCCATCGCGCGCACCATCCTGGCCGGGTTCGACCGCCACTACAGCCGCTTTCGCTACCATGCGCAGCTCGCCAAGGGGCGCTACGAGGCGGGCGACTTCCACGCGATCCGCCGGCTCGCGAGCGAGCGCATCGCCTTCTACGACCTGCGGGTGCGCGAGGCGATGGAGCGCCTGGAGAACGAGTTCCACGCCGAGGATCTCTCCGAGACGATCTGGGTGCAGGTCAAGCGCCAGTACGTCGGGCTGCTGCGCACCCACCACCAGCCGGAGCTCGCCGAGACCTTCTTCAACTCGGTGTGCTGCAAGATCCTGCACCGCAGCTACTTCCACAACGACTACATCTTCGTGCGGCCGGCCACGGCCACCGACTACCTCGAGACGGACCCGGTCTCGTACCGCTCGTACTATCCGCTGGCCCGCGGCTGGCACGAGGCGATGCGCCAGATCTTCATCGACATCGGGCTGGCCTGCCCCTTCGTCGACATCGAGCGCGACATCGCCCTGGTCGAGCAGGCCCGCATCGCCGAGCTCGGCCCGGATTTCGTCGCCGCCCCCGACTGCCAGTACCAGGTGCTGCGCTCGCTGTTCTTCCGGAACAAGGGCGCCTACCTGATCGGGCGCTTCGTCAACGACGGCGAGATCCTGCCCTTCGCGATGCCGCTGCTGCGCAACTCGCAGGGCCGGGTCTACGTCGACACCATCCTGTTCGGCCCGGACCTGATCGAGTCGCTGTTCAACTTCTCGCGCGCCTACTTCATGGTCGACATGGACGTGCCGTCGGCCTACGTGCGCTTCCTGGTCTCGCTGATGCCGACCAAGCCCGAGGCCGAGCTCTACACCATGCTCGGGCTCCAGAAGCAGGGCAAGACGCTGTTCTATCGCGACCTGCTTTCCCACCTGCGCCATTCCCACGACAAGTACGTCATCGCGCCCGGCATCAAGGGCCTGGTGATGGGCGTGTTCACCCTGCCCTCGACGCCCTACGTCTTCAAGTTCGTGAAGGACAAGCGCGGCAAGGACGTCACGCGCGAGTTCGTGCAGTCGCAGTACACCCTGGTCAAGTACCACGACCGCGTCGGGCGCATGGCCGACACCTGGGAATACTCCAAGGTGCCGTTCCCGAAGGCGCGCCTCGACCCGGCGCTGCTCGCCGAGCTCTACGAGACCGCCCCGTCGCTGCTGACCGACGAGGGCGATTCGATCGTCATCGAGCACCTCTACATCGAGCGGCGCATGACGCCGCTCAACATCCATCTCGACCGGGCGAAGCCGGCCGAGCGCGAGCATGCGGTGATCGAGTACGGCGACGCGATCAAGGACATGGTCGCGGCCAACATCTTCCCCGGCGACATGCTCTACAAGAACTTCGGCATGACCCGCCAGGGCCGGGTGGTCTTCTACGACTACGACGAGGTCGCCTACCTCACCGACTGCAACTTCAGGCGCATCCCGCCACCGCGCACCCCGGAGGACGAGATGGCCTCCGAGCCCTGGTATCCGGTGGCCCCCAACGACATCTTCCCCGAGGAGTTCGGCACCTTCCTGCTGGGCAATCCCGAGATCCGCAGGATCTTCCTCGCGCACCACGCCGACCTGCTCGATCCCGCCTTCTGGCAGGAGAAGCAGGAGCGCATCCGGCGCGGCTTCCTGGACGACGTGTTCCCCTATCCCGCCGCACTACGCTTCCGGCATCCCGAGAGCGAGCAACGCGGCCGCCATTCGACGACCCCGACCCCTGACGGAGACAAACCATGAGCGATTCCATCGTCATCGTATCCGCTGCCCGCACGCCGATCGGCGCCATGCAGGGCGACCTTTCCGCGCTCGCCGGCCATGAGCTCGGCGCCACCGCGATCCGCGCCGCCGTCGAACGCGCCGGCATTCCGCCCGAGCGCGTCCAGGAAGTCATCATGGGCTGCGTGCTGCCCGCCGGCCAGGGCCAGGCACCGGCCCGCCAGGCGACGCTCGGCGCCGGCCTGCCGATGTCGGCCGGCGCGACCACGATCAACAAGGTCTGCGGCTCGGGCATGAAGGCGGCGATGCTCGCCCACGATCTCATCATCGCCGGCAGCCAGGACATCGTCGTCGCCGGCGGCATGGAGAGCATGAGCAATGCGCCCTACATGATGCTCAAGGGTCGCGGCGGCTATCGCTATGGACACGGCACGCTCTTCGACCACATGGCCTACGACGGCCTCGAGGACGCCTACGACAAGATGCCCAACGGCGGCGGCAAGTCGATGGGCATGTTCGCCGAGGATTGCGCATCGAAGTACAAGTTCAGCCGCGAGGAGCAGGACGCCTACGCGATCGAGTCGGCGCGCCGGGCGCGTGCCGCCAACGAGGACGGCAGCTTCCAGTGGGAGATCGCGCCGGTCAAGCTCGCCGGGCGCAAGGGCGAGGTCCTCGTCGAGCGCGACGAGTCGCCCTTCAAGGCCAATCCCGACAAGATCCCCACGCTCAAGCCCGCGTTCCGCAAGGACGGCACCGTCACCGCCGCGACTTCCTCGTCGATCTCCGACGGCGCCGCCGCGATGGTGCTGATGCGCGAATCGATGGCGAAGGAGCTCGGCTGCACGCCGATCGCGCGCATCGCCGGCCACACGACCCATTCGCAGGAGCCGCAGTGGTTCACCACCGCGCCGGTGGGCGCGATCGAGAAGCTCTACGCCAAGACCGGCTGGAACACCGGGACGACCGATCTCTACGAGATCAACGAGGCCTTCGCGGTGGTCACCATGGCGGCGATGCGCGAGCACGGCCTGCCGCACGACAAGGTGAACGTGCACGGCGGCGCCACCGCGCTCGGCCACCCGATCGGCTGCTCGGGGGCCCGCCTGATCGTCACCCTGCTCGGCGCCCTGCGCAAGACCGGCGGCAAACGCGGCATCGCCTCGCTGTGCATCGGCGGCGGCGAGGCGGTCGCGATCGCGGTCGAGGCGCTTTGAGAACCTGTGAAGGGGCCGCGCGATGCCGACAGCCCTGATCGTCGGCGCTTCCAGGGGGATCGGCCTCGAGTTCGTACGCCAGTACCTCGAGGCCGGCTGGAACGTCTTCGGCACCCACCGCGGCGAGGACGACCGGATCCGGCTGCGCGACCTCGGGGCGCATACCCTGCGCCTCGACGTCCTCGAGCCGAACGATGTGGCCGGCATCGCCTGGCAGCTCGACGGCGAGCGGATCGACGTCGCGGTGGTCAACGCCGGGGTCTACGGACCCCGTACCAGCCATATCGCCCAGCCGCCCACCGACGAGGAATTCGACCTCGTGATGCGCACCAACGTGCTGGCCTCGATGCGGCTCATCCCGGTGCTGGCGCCGCTGCTGGTGCCGGCGCGCGGCACGCTCGGCTTCGTCTCGAGCCGGATGGGCTCCATCGCCGAGGCGGGCGCCGCCTACGGCATGCTCTACCGGGTATCGAAGGCGGCGGTCAACATGACCGCCAGGCTTGCCCACGCCGAATACGGCGGCCAGGGCCTGCGGGTGCTGTCGCTGCATCCGGGCTGGGTACGCACCGACATGGGCGGGCCCAATGCCGACGTCGAGGTCGACGCCAGCGTCGCCGGCCTGCGCCGGGTGATCGCCGACCCGATCGCCTGGCCGGGCGGCAGCTTCTTCGACTATCGCGGCCAGTCGCTGGCCTGGTAGAAGAACTCGTCATCCACCTTCCAGAACCGCGCGACACGCCATGCAGGGACAACGCATCAGATCCGGATCCTCCTTCGAGTCGCTCGTCGGCTATTCGCGGGCGGTGGTCGAAGGCAGGCACGTCCATGTGTCCGGAACCACCGGATTCGACTACGCCAGCATGCGGATCGACCCCGACCCGGAAGCGCAGGCGCGGCAATGCTTTCGCAACATCGCGGCGGCACTGCACCAGGCGGGCGCCGGCCTCGACGACGTGATCCGGGTGCGCTACCTGCTCGCCGACGCGGCGCTCTTCGAGCGGCTCGCGCCGGTATTCGCCGAGCACCTCGGTCGCGCGGCGCCGGCGGCCACCGCGATGGTGGTCGGCCTGGTGGACTCGCGCATGCACATCGAGATCGAGGTCACCGCGGTGATCCCCGACAAGTCCGGACAGTACGCCTGAACAAGGGCCGACCATGATCCTCGACGAAGACCGACGGATGATCCGCGATGCGGTGCGCGAGTACGTCGCCGCGGAAATCACGCCGCATGCGGCGCAATGGGATCGCGAGCACACCTTTCCGGCACAGGCGCTGGCGGGCCTGGCCGCGCTCGGCGCCTACGGGGTGGCGGTGCCGACCGAGCTCGGCGGCGCCGGCCTCGACTATCTCTCGCTCGCGCTGATCATCGAGGAGATCGCCGCCGGCGACGGCGGGACCTCCACCGTCGTCTCGGTCAACAACTGCCCGGTGTGCTCCATCCTGCTCAACTGGGCCAGCGCGGACCAGCAGCGGCAATGGCTCGAGCCGCTCGCGCAGGGCAGGATGCTCGGCGCCTTCTGCCTCACCGAGCCGCACGTCGGATCCGAGGCGGGCGGGCTGCGCACCCGTGCCCGCCGCGACGGCGACGACTACGTGCTCGACGGCATCAAGCAGTTCATCACTTCGGGCAGGAACGGCGACGTCGCCATCGTGATGGCCGTCACCGACCCGGAAGCGGGCAAGCGCGGCATCAGCGCCTTCATCGTGCCGACCGACACCCCGGGCTACCGGGTGGCTTCGATCGAGAGCAAGCTCGGCCAGCATTCGTCCGACACCGCCCAGATCGCCTTCGAATCCTGCCGGGTGCCCGCCGCCAACCGCATCGGTGCCGAGGGCGAGGGCCTGAAGATCGCGCTTTCGGGCCTGGAGGGCGGGCGCATCGGGATCGCGGCGCAATCGGTGGGCATGGCGCGGGCCGCCTTCGAGGCGGCGCTGGCCTATGCGAAGGAGCGCACCGCCTTCGGCCAGACGATCTTCGAGCACCAGGCGGTGCAGTTCCGGCTTGCCGACATGGCGATGCGCATCGAGGCGGCGCGCCAGCTGATCTGGCATGCGGCGAGCATGAAGGACGCCGGCCTGCCCTGCCTCAAGGAGGCGGCGATGGCGAAGCTCTTCGCTTCCGAGATGGCCGAGCGGGTCTGCTCGGAGGCGCTCCAGACCTTCGGCGGCTACGGCTACGTGGCCGACTTCCCGGTCGAGCGCATCTACCGCGATGTCCGGGTCTGCCAGATCTACGAGGGCACGAGCGACATCCAGCGCATCCTGATCGGCCGGGCGCTGGCGACGGGGAGCTCGGCGTAGGGGCTGCTCTTGCGTAGTGCCGAGAAGCGGAGCAAGCCAACCGCGCAGGCTCGACGCGCGAGCGCCTCGGAGCGGCGACGTAGCCACGAGCGGATCGTCGCGGGGCGACTTGACGGTGTCACGCTGGCTCGCGCAAGGCCTCTTGCCGTCGATGATGGGCACTGACCCAAATCCGGGTCAGCGTACCAGGGCCTGCTCACCCTAGACCATGAGAGCCATTGGACAGCCGCGCGTAACCACATAGTGTGCAGTATGCGCAGTACCTCCAAGTCTGCTATTATATTGTACATACAATTTACTTGTGAACATCGAGTTCGACCCGCAGAAAAGCGAGCGCAACGTCCGGGAGCGAGGGCTCTCGTTTGATCGGGCACGGGATTTCGAGTTCGAAACCGCGGTGTTCCTCATCGACGATCGCAAGGAGTACAGCGAGGTCAGGACCAGGGCGTTCGGGATGTTGGACGGTCGTCTGCATGCGCTGGTTTTCGTCGAAACCCGGAGCGGCATCCGGGTCATCAGCTTGCGCAAGGCGAACGCACGAGAGATCAGGCGATATGAGCAGGAAGCCGACAGCTGAAGGGATCGACCCGGACAATCCGGAGTGGACAGCAACGGATTTCGGGCGCGCTCGGCCGCTGGCGGCATTGCCCGAGTCGCTACGCGAGAAGCTGCGAGGGCGAGGCCCCCAGAAGTCTCCGACCAAGGAGCGCGTCACGATCCGGCTGTCGCGCGAGGTCGTCGAGGAGTTTCGCGCCACCGGCACCGGGTGGCAGACCCGGTTGGACTCGGCCTTGAAGGAATGGCTGCGGGAACACAAGGCGATGCGCTGAGCCGAGCGAAACTCACCAGAAAGCGCTCGCGCTCTTGCGCCGCGTCGCCGGCCGGCCACGCCCGCCGCCGCCGATCGGGCACCGTCGGCCGCTCGTTCCGGCCCCCGGGCCGGGCTGTCCGCCACGCCGTAGGCTGGGTGCGTCGGACGATGCCCGGAAACCGCGATATGGACGCTCACCCCTGTCGTTTGCTGTCGCGCCACCCGCCCGGCGCAAGGCTCGCCGCGCTGGCGGGCACGGCGCTGCTCGCCGCCGCCTGCACCAGCGCCCCGCATGAACTGCCGCCGCGCTCGAAGCTGAACCGCTACGAGCTCCAGTCGATCGAGCCGGAGATCCGTCGGCATTCCGACTGCCTAACACGGGAGCTCGGGCCGGCCGAGGCCGTATCGACGGCGGTGTCCATGCAGGCCCGCTCGCGCTGCGAACCGAGCCTGGCGCAGCTGCGCGCCCGCCTGCGGGCCTTCAACCTGAGCGAGGACGCGCAGCGCCGTTACCTCGGCGCCCTCGAGATCGCGTCACGCAACCGGACATCGCTGCGCGCCGCGCACGCGGCGCAGGACGGCGCCCTAGAATAATGCCTTCGCCGGCGCCGCCGGCCGCCTGGCCTCGCCGCGCATCTTGCTCGCGATCCTCAACGTCACGATTCCGTTCTTCGCGCTCGTGCTCTGCGGCTTTCTCGCCGCCTGGGGGCGCAAGCTGCCGCAGCAGACCGTGGCGGCACTCAACGGCTTCGTCCTCTATTTTGCGCTGCCGGCGATGCTGTTTCGCTTCGCGGTCGGCGCGCCGCTGGCCGAGATCGTCGACCCCGGCGTCTTCCTCTCCTATGCCCTGACCGGGCTGGCGGTCCTCTTCGGCGTCGCCCACGGCCTGCGCCGCTTGCGCGGCGACCGCTGGGACGATGCCGCCTACGGCGCGCTGGCCACCGCCTGGGCGAACTGGGGCTACATGGGGATCGCCCTCGTGCCGGCGCTGCTCGGCCCGGCCGCGATGGCGCCGCTGGTGGCCGCCGGCATGGCCGACCTGCTGGTGGTGGTCTCGGCCTCGCTCGCGATCGCTTCGCGCAGCGACACGAGCGGCGAGCACTGGCTGCGGGCGGTGGGCGGCGCGCTCGCCGGCATCGGCCGCAATCCGCTCATCTGGGCGGTGGTCGCGGGGCTCGTCGTCAACGGCCTGGCGGTCAAGCTGCCCACGGCGCTCGACGAGTTCCTGCGCCTGCTGGGCACCGCCGCCGGGCCCGTGGCCCTGTTCTCGATCGGGGTCTCGCTCTATCGCCCGGGCGGGGTGCGCATCGGGCTCGACACCTGGGCGCTCACCGCAGTCAAGCTCTTCGTGCATCCGGCACTCGCGTGGGGCATCGCGACCTGGGTATTCCGGCTCGACCCGGCTCAGGCCATGGTCCTGATGCTGATGGCGGCGCTGCCGGCGGCCGGCAGCGCCTTTCTCTTCGCCGAACGCGGCGGCGCCGATGCCGACCGCATCTCGGCGGTGATCCTGGTGTCGACCGCCGCGGCGTTCTTCAGCTTCTCCGCCTTCGGCACCTTCGCGGGCGGCTAGCCGCCCGTGCCGGCAGGCCCGCATCCCGATAACATGCGCAGATCGGGTCGCGCGCCGCGCGGGCGGCCCCGGCGACTTGCGGAGACCAACTTGACGACCATCGAATCCCGCCTCAATCCACGCGACCCCCAGTTCCAGGACAACGCCCTCGCGATGCGCGCCGCGGTCGCCGATCTGCGCGAGCAGGCGGCGCGGGCGGCGCAGGGCGGCGGCGTGGCCGCCCGCGAACGCCATGTCGCCCGCGGCAAGATGCTGCCCCGCGACCGGGTCGAGGGCCTGCTCGATCCGGGCGCGCCCTTCCTCGAGCTGTCGCCCCTGGCCGCCCACGGGATGTACAACGGCGATGCCCCGGGCGCGGGCGTCATCACCGGGATCGGCCGCATCGAGGGCACCGAGTGCGTGGTGGTCTGCAACGACGCCACCGTGAAGGGCGGGACCTACTATCCGATGACCGTCAAGAAGCACCTGCGGGCCCAGGAGATCGCCGCCGAGAACCGGCTGCCCTGCGTCTACCTGGTCGACTCCGGCGGTGCCAACCTGCCGAACCAGGACCAGATCTTCCCGGATCGCGAGCACTTCGGGCGCATCTTCTACAACCAGGCCAACATGTCGGCCGCCGGCATCCCGCAGATCGCGGTGGTGATGGGCTCGTGCACGGCCGGCGGCGCCTACGTGCCGGCCATGAGCGACGAGGCGATCATCGTGCGCAACCAGGGCACGATCTTCCTCGGCGGCCCGCCCCTGGTAAAGGCGGCGATCGGCGAGGTGGTCAGCGCCGAGGATCTCGGCGGGGGCGATGTGCACACCCGTCTGTCGGGCGTGGCCGATCACCTCGCCAACAACGATGCCCACGCGCTCGCGATCGCGCGGCGCATCGTCGGCAATCTCAACCGGGTCAAGCGCCCCGACATCGCGCTGCGCGCGCCGGTCGCGCCGCGCTACGACCCGCAGGAGCTCTACGGCATCGTCCCCAACGATTCCCGCAAGCCCTGGGAGATCCGCGAGGTCATCGCCCGCATCGTCGACGACTCGGCGCTCGACGAGTTCAAGCCGCGCTACGGCACCACCCTGGTGACCGGCTTCGCCCACATCCAGGGCGTGCCGGTGGGCCTGCTCGCCAACAACGGCATCCTGTTCTCCGAATCGGCCGACAAGGGCGCGCACTTCATCGAGCTCTGCGCCCAGCGCCGCATCCCCCTGGTCTTCCTGCAGAACATCACCGGCTTCATGGTCGGGCGCAAGGCCGAGAACGAGGGCATCGCGCGCGCCGGAGCCAAGCTCGTCACCGCCGTGGCCTGCGCGCGGGTGCCGAAGTTCACGATGATCCTCGGCGGCAGCTACGGCGCCGGCAACTACGGCATGTGCGGGCGGGCCTACTCGCCGCGCTTCCTGTGGATGTGGCCGAGCGCGCGCATCGGGGTGATGGGCGGCGAGCAGGCCGCCTCGGTGCTCGCCACCGTGCGCCGCGAAGGCATCGAGAAGCGCGGCGAGACCTGGAGCGCCGAGGCCGAGGCCGAGTTCAAGGCGCCGATCCTCGCCCAGTACGAGGCCCAGAACCACCCCTACTACGCCAGCGCCCGGCTCTGGGACGACGGGGTGATCGACCCGGTCGATACCCGCGAGGTCCTCGGCCTCGGCCTGTCGACCGCCCTCAACGCGCCGATCGGGGAAACCCGCTTCGGGGTGTTCCGGATCTGAGGGTGCGCAAGCCTGGGGCGAAAGCCCGGTCGGGCATCGGGAAAGTCGGTCGGATGCTCCGGTCGGATGCTCGATTGACCATCAATTTCGACCGGTCTAGACTAGATCATATGAAACCCACCCTGATTGCCGCCGAACCCGTCAGCGCCTACGACGCCAAGACACACCTGCCCAAGTTGCTGGCCCGGGTAGCCGATGGCGAGCGCTTCGTCATCACCCGGCATGGCAAGCCGGTCGCGCAGCTGATCCCGTTCGAACCGGGCAGTGCAGAGTCGGTTCGTGCGGCGATCGACTCGGTCGCGGCCATCCGCCGGAAGTTGAGCCGTTCAGGCGTCACGCTGGCCGAGATTCTCGAACCCGACGAAACCGTCCGCGACCTCGCTCACGCGGGCCATCGCTACTGATGCGGCTTCGCGATTCATGTCCTTCATCGTCGACGCATCGGTGGTCCTCGCCTGGCTTCTGCCGGACGAGCGTAGCGAGAAAGCCGAAGCAGTGGTGAGCCGCATGGTCGCAGATCGCGCCCATGCTCCGTCGCTCCTCCTGCTCGAGGTGGGAAACTCGCTCCTGCACGCGCAGCGCCGCACCCGGATCTCCGCGGCCACGCACACCGACCTGCTCGACGCGTTCACGGCGCTGCCGCTCATGCTGGAGCCGATCACCGCCGAGACGATGCTGGCCGCCCGGACCCTGGCGCAGCGCCATACCCTGAGCCTGTACGACGCCTGCTATCTCGATCTGGCCCTCAGCCGCGGCATGCCGCTGGCGACGCTCGACCGGAGACTCGCCGCAGCCGCAAGCGCGGAAGGCCTCGTTCTGATCGGCCACCCCTAAGCGATCCGGATCAGCCGACGAACCACGCCGCCCCCATGGTCACTACAATGCAACGAACGGACCGCCGCTCACTTCCTGCCGACCCCGGGCGCCGGCACGAAACGAACGAACACCCGACACGGAGACACGCATGAGCTACGAGACGCTCGAGATCGACAACACCGGCGGCGTCGCCCGCATCTGGCTCAACCGGCCCGACGTGCGCAACGCGATGAACGTGACCCTCATCGCCGAGCTCGCCGCCGCGATCGACGAGGCCAATGCCGACGACTCGGTGCGGGTGATCATGCTCGGCGGCCGGGGCAAGGGCTTCTGCGCCGGCGCCGACCTGAAGTGGATGGGCGGCGCGCGCGACATGAAGATCGAGGACAACCGGGCCGACACCGGCAACCTCGCGGCGGTCATGCGCCGGCTCTACGACGGACCCAAGCCCTCGGTGGCCCGCATCCACGGCGCCTGCTTCGCCGGCGGCATGGGCCTGGCCACCGCCTGCGACATCGCGATCGCCGCGCCGGATGCGCGCTTCTGCCTGTCCGAGGTCAAGATCGGCCTGATCCCGGCGATGATCAGCCCCTACGTGATCAAGGCGATCGGCGAGCACAATGCGCGCCGCTACATGCTGAGCGCCGAGGTGTTCGACGCCGCCGAGGCCTTCCGGATCGGCTTCGTGAGCGAGCTCGCGCCGGCCGACGGGCTCGATGCCCGGGTCGACGCGATGATCGCCAACCTGCTGGCCGGCAGCCCGCAGGCGATCGACGCGACCAAGCAGCTGATCCGCGCGGTCAGCGGCCGGCGCATCGACGATGCGCTCACCCACGATACCGCCGAGCGCATCGCGCGGGCGCGCACCACCGATGACGCCGCCGAGGGCATCGCCTCCTTCTTCGAGAAACGCAAGCCGCGCTGGGCTGAGAACCTGTGAACGAACCCTCCACGCCCGCTCGTCACGCCATGGTGGCCCCGCTCTTCGTTGCAAATGCTCGCCATGTCACCCGACATGGCTGCGCTTTGCGCCTCGATCGGAACCACCCTGACGCGCCGCTCGGGCGCGTCCGATTCATTCACAGGTTCTGAGGCCATACCCATGTTCGACAAGATCCTGATCGCGAACCGCGGAGAGATTGCCTGCCGCATCGCCGCCACCGCGCGGCGCATGGGCATCGCGACCGTCGCGGTGTACTCGGACGCCGACGCCGGCGCGGCCCATGTGGCGGCCTGCGACGAGGCCTGGCGCCTGGGTCCGGCGCCGGCGCGCGAGTCCTACCTGAACATCGCCCGCCTGCTCGAGGTCCTTCGCGAATCCGGCGCCCAGGCGGTGCACCCGGGTTACGGCTTCATGTCCGAGAACGAGGAGTTCGCCCGGGCGGTCGCCGAGGCCGGCGGCGTCTTCGTCGGCCCGCCGGTGGCGGCGATCGCGGCGATGGGCAGCAAGTCGGCGGCCAAGCGCCTGATGGAATCGGCGGCGGTGCCGCTCGTGCCGGGCTACCACGGCGACGAGCAGGATCCGGCCTTCCTGCGCGAGCGCGCCGCCGAGATCGGCTACCCGGTGCTCATCAAGGCGAGCGCGGGCGGCGGCGGCAAGGGCATGCGGATCGTGGAGGCCGACGCCGACTTCGAGGCCGCGCTCAAGTCCTGCCGGCGCGAGGCGGCCAGCGCCTTCGGCTCCGAGCATGTGCTCGTCGAACGCTACCTGCGCACACCGCGCCACATCGAGATCCAGGTCTTCGCCGACAGCCACGGCAACTGCCTGCACCTGTTCGAGCGCGACTGCTCGCTGCAGCGGCGCCACCAGAAGGTGATCGAGGAAGCGCCGGCGCCCGGCATGGACGCGAAGCGCCGGGCCGCGATGGGCGATGCCGCCGTGGCAGCCGCGCGCGCGGTCGGCTATGTCGGCGCGGGCACGGTCGAGTTCATCGCCGATACCAGCGGCGAGTTCTTCTTCATGGAGATGAACACCCGCCTGCAGGTCGAGCACCCGGTGACCGAGATGATCACCGGCTTCGATCTCGTCGAATGGCAGCTGCGGGTGGCCGCCGGCGAGCCGCTGCCGGTGACCCAGGAGATGATCGGCATCGACGGCCATGCGATCGAGGCGCGGATCTATGCCGAGAACCCGCGCAAGCAGTTCCTGCCCTCGACCGGCACCCTGGTCCACCTGCGCACGCCGGCGGCAGTCGGCTTCAGTGGCCAGGGAACGCCGGCGCTGCTCGCCACCCAGCGCGCCGGCCGGCCGGAGCCGGTACGCATCGACAGCGGGGTGCGCGAGGGCGACACGATCAGCCCGTACTACGACCCGATGATCGCCAAGCTGATCGTCTGGGGCAGCGACCGCGCCGAGGCGATCGGCCGGATGCGGCGCGCGCTCGAAGGCTTCGAGGTCGTCGGACCGGCGACCAACGTCGAGTTCCTCGGCAGGCTGATGCGCCACGAGGACTTCGTCGCCGGCCGGGTCGACACTGGACTGATCGGCCGCGATGCCGGCGTGCTCGTGCCGCCGGTGGAGCCGCCCCCGCCACGCCTGCTGGCGATCGCGGCGGCCGCGCTCCTCGCCGCCGAAGCCGCCTCGGACACGGCGCCCGCCGACGCATGGATCGACCCCTGGTCGCGCCGCGGCGGCTTTCGCATCGCCACCGGCCGGCCCCGCTCGATCCTCCTGGAGACGGCGGGCGAATCGTATCCGGTCGACATCGAGCAGTCGCGCGACGCCGTCACGGTGCGCGTCGGCGAGGCCGCCTTCCCGCTCGAGGCGCTTCGCTACGACCCGGGAGAACGGCGGCTCACCGGCCGGCTGGGCGAGGCCGCGTTCTCCCTCGGCTGCTTCGTCGACGGCGAGCGCATCCAGCTGTTCACCGCCGAGGGCCCGGTCGGCTTCGTGGCGAGCTCACCGATCACGCATGCCGGCGCCGAGACACCCGACGCCGGCCAGCTGACCGCGCCGATGCCGGGCAAGCTGATCGCGGTGATGGTCGCACCCGGCGCGAAGGTGCGCGCCGGCGAACCGCTCGCGATCATGGAAGCGATGAAGATGGAGCACACCATCTCGGCGCCGATCGCGGGCGAGGTGAAGCAGGTGTTCTATGCGGTCGGCGACCAGGTCGACGAGGGCGCTCAGCTGATCGAGCTGGCCGCCACCTGAGCCTGAACCCACGCGACGAAGGCTAGTGCGGTCGGCTCACCGGCCGCGCGCTCGGCCAGCAGCGCATAGTAGGCGTAGCCGGTCGGGACCGGCTCGCCGAAGGGCACGACCAGCTTGCCGGCGGCAACCAGCGCGTCGGAGAATGGCCGCCGGCCCAGGGCCATTCCCTGACCGGCGACGGCCGCCTGGTGCATCTGGTCGATCATGTCGAAGATGAGCCGGCCGCGCGGGCGCACCGGCGCGTGGCCGATCCGGCGGAACCACCTGTCCCAGCTGTCGACCATCGCTGGGAGCGGGCGGTCGTGCTGCATGTCGAGCAGCACATGGTGGGCGAGGTCGGCCGGCCCGCGCAGCGGCTGCCCGGCCAGCCGGGCTCGCCTGGCGAACTGCGGACTGCACATCGGCGCGACGGTCTCGTCGAAGAGATGGATCGCCCCGGGCGGCGGATGGCGCCGGTCGCAGGCCCGCAAGGCGAGCGTGAAGCCTTCGCGGTCGAGGTCGACATAACGGTCGCTCGCCGAGAGCCGGATATCCGCTTCCGGATGCAGCGCCTGGAACGCCGCCAGCCGCGGAACCAGCCACATCGAGGCGAAGGATGCGAAGGTGCTGATGTCGATCCGGTAGCGGGCATCCGGCAGCCGCAGCCGGGCCACGCACTCGTCGATCCGGCCGAGCGCCTGCTGGACCGCCGCCAGCAGATCGGCGCCCGCCGCGGTCAGCTCCAGCGCCCGGGTGCGCCGCAGGAACAGGGGCTGCCCGATCTGGCGCTCGATCTCCGCCACATGGCGGCTGACCGCCGACTGCGACAGGGCGAGCTCCTCGCCCGCGGCCGTGAAGCTCAGCCGGCGGCCGGCCGCCTCGAAGACGCGCAAATGGGCCAGGGCGAGAGGCCTCTCGCCCCATTGATGCAGATCTTGCATGCATTGCCTTCGTAAACACTGTTTGTCCTCAGCATAAGCCCTTGGTGAAATGCATGCATGGCTTCGATCCGGAGGTATGCATGACGAAGCGAGATACGAGCCAGGGCGTCCTCGCCGGGCTTCCCCACGGCGCCGAGGTCGTCCTGCCCAGAGGCGCCTCGCTGATCCTCGAGCACGCGATCGGTGGGCAGATCGACCTGCGCAGCGGAACGATCTGGCTTACCGAGCCTGGCCGGCCGCGCGACGTGTTCCTGCGCGACGGGCAGCGCTGGGTGCTGGGCAGCGACGACCGGGTGGTGCTGACCGCCTGGACACCGAGCCGCGTGCGTGTGGCCGGCCCCGCGGCGGCGACGCGGGGTGGACATCCCCGCTGATCCTTGCGGACATGCCCGATGCTCTATCCTTCGGGCATGAGACTCCGCATCGCGATCACCGTCCCCTATGCCGACTATGCACGCCAGTGGCGTGACGAAGTCGCCGCCCAGCTACCCGAAGCCGAAGTCTTCATCGATGACGGCGAACGCGCCGTCGCCGACTATGCGATCGGCTGGAAGCCGCCGCCGGATTTCTTCGAGCGCGTCACCGGCCTGCGCGCCTTCCTGAGCGCCGCCGCCGGCGTCGACCACCTGCTCGGGCATCCGGGCATGCCCGCCGACCTGCCGATCGCCCGCATCGAGGATGGCGGCATGGGGGCGCAGATGGCCGAGTACTGCTGCGCCGAGCTCTTTCGCTACGCCCAGCGCCGCGGCCAGTACGAGGAGCAGCAGGCGCAGGGCATCTGGAAGCAGCGCGGCTACACCCCGCGCAGCGAGATCACCGTCGGCCTGTTCGGCATCGGCGTGCTCGGCCAGCGGGTCGCCACCGCCATCCGCGCATTCGGTTATCCGGTGATCGCGGCAGCCGGCTCGAGCCGGGTCGAGGACGGCATCGAGGTGCTCGGCCCCGAACGCCACGACGAATTCTTCGCGCGCAGCCGGGTGCTGATCCTGATCGCGCCGCTCACCGAGGCGACCCGCGGCGTCGTCAACCGGGACACGCTGGCGAAGATGCCGCGCAAGTCGTGGCTGATCAACGTCGCCCGCGGCGGCCTCGTGGTCGAGCCCGACCTCGTCGCCGCCATCGACGAGGGGCGATTGCTCGGCGCGAGTCTCGATGTCTTCGAGACCGAGCCGTTGCCGGCCGGGCATCCGTTCTGGACGCATCCGGGCGTGCGGATCACGCCGCATGTCGCCGCGATTACCCTCCCCGACGAAGCGGCCGCGCAACTCGCTGCTAAGATTCGGCAATGGATGGCCGGCGAGCCGGTCAGCGGCCAGGTCAGGCGCAACCGCGGCTATTGAGTCGATGGCGCGATCCCGCATCCGCAGCGACTCGAGGAGACAGTCGTCATGAAATTTCCGAAACGTGTCTACCTGACCGAAGTCGGTCCGCGCGACGGCCTGCAGAACGAGAAGCAGCCGGTGCCGGCAGCCACCAAGATCGAGCTGATCCGGCGACTCACCGACGCCGGCGTGCGGCAGTTCGAGGCGACCTCCTTCGTGTCGCCGAAGTGGGTGCCGCAGATGGCCGACGCGGTGGAGGTGATGGCCGGGATCCAGCGGCCCGCCGGCAGCCGGGTCTCGGTGCTGGCCCCGAACGTGCGCGGCCTCGAGGGCGCCCTCGCCTCCGGTGCCGACGAGGTGGTGATCTTCGGCGCGGCGAGCGAGGCCTTCTCGCACCGGAACATCAACTGCTCGATCGCCGAGAGCATCGAACGCTTCCGCCCGGTCGCCGAAGGCGCGCTCGCCAACGGCCTGCGCCTGCGCGCGGCGATCTCGGTCGCCTTCGGCTGCCCCTACCAGGGCGAGGTGCCCCTCGAGTCGGTGCTCGACGTGGTGCGCCGCATGCGCGACCTCGGCTGCCACGAGATCGGCATCGCCGACACCATCGGCGTGGGCACCCCGGAACACGTCTACCGGACCTTCGAGGCCGCGGCGAAGGAAGTCCCGCTCGCGAACCTCTCGGGGCACTTCCACGATACCTACGGGCAGGCGCTCGGCAATACGCTCGCCTGCCTGGAAGTCGGTGTCGACAAGTTCGACAGCTCGATCTCCGGCCTCGGCGGCTGCCCCTACGCCAAGGGCGCGACCGGCAATGTCGCCACCGAGGATCTCGTCTACATGCTCCACGGCATGGGCATCGAGACGGGGCTCGATCTCGACGGCCTCGTCGATGCCGGCCAGTGGATCTCCGACCAGCTCGGCCGGCCCAACGGCTCGCGCGCCGGGCGGGCGCTGCTCTCGCGCCGGGCTTCGGCCGCGCAAGCCGCCGAAGCCGCCGCCTGAGGCAGCACGATGGCGGTACCCTCGCCCTGCATCTCGGTATGCCGGATGACGGCGGACGGCCGCTGGTGCGAGGGGTGCCAGCGCACCCTCGAGGAGATCGCCGGCTGGGCGACGATGACCGACATCGCCCGACGCCAGGTGTGGAAGCAGCTGCCTGCGCGACGCGCCGAGCAGGATGCGCAGACCGCCACCCTCTTTCCCGACGACGATGCCCATGCGTGAGATCCCGCTGCCGGCGCCGGTGACCGGCCTGTCGTACAAGCGCCCGGCCGCGGTGATCGCGGTCGTGCTCACGCTCGCGGTCTTCGCCTACGGCAGCCGCCTGCTGGCGGCCGACGTCGAGATGCCGGCGGTGATCGTCCTGCTGCTGATCGCCGGCGCGGTGGCGATGGCCATGACCTGCTGGTTCATCGTGTTCGGGACCACCACCGTCGACGCCGAGGGCATCCGGCAGGCGGGCATCACCCCGAGATCATGGCGCTGGGCCGACATCGAGCGGGTCGAGCTGGTGCGCATGCCCTGGTCCACCCGATTGATGCTCGCCCCTGCGAAGGGGCCGGTGCGGGTGGTGCATGCCGGCACGCCGGCACTGGACGATGCGTTCCGGACAATCGCCGAGATGTACTCACGGAGCGGGACTTGAGCGAAGCCGGTGCGCTGCCGCCGGGCGTGCGCTTCATCGAACGCGACTGGCTCTCGGCCAACCATATCCTGCTGGTGGACCCCGACTCGACCACCATGGTCGACACCGGCTTCGTCAAGCATGCCCCGATGACGCTCGCCCTCGTCGAGGCGGCACTCGCATCCGATCCCCCGCCGTCGCGGCGCATCGGCCGCATCATCAACACCCACCTGCATTCGGACCACTGCGGCGGCAACGCGGCGGTGCGCGAGCGCCACGGCTGCCGGATCACGGTGCCGGTGGCGAGCTTCGCCTCGGCACGAGACTGGAACATCGATGCCCTCACCTATCGGTACACCGGCCAGCCCTGCCCGCGCTTCCCGGTCGACGATGCGCTGGCGCCGGGGGAGGACTTCCATGCCGGAGGCTTGCGCTGGGTGGCGCATGCCGCGCCCGGGCACGACCCCGAATCGCTGGTGCTGTTCGCCCCCGAGGCGGGCCTGCTGATCTCCGCCGATGCCCTCTGGGCCAACGGCTTCGGCATCCTCTTTCCGGAGCTGCAGGGTGAGTCGGGCTTCACCGAGCAGCGCGCCGTGCTCGGGCTGATCGAATCGCTCGCGCCGCGCCGCATCCTGCCCGGCCACGGCCCGATGTTCGACGACGTGGCCGCGGCGATCGAGCGGGCGCGCGGGCGGCTCGAGAGCATGGCCGCCGATCCGCAGCGCCATGCCCGCCACGCCATGAAGGTGATGATCAAGTACCGCCTGCTCTACATGGAAAGCGAGACCATCGCCGGAATGCGGGCCGAGCTCGCCGGCGCCGGCTTCCTCACCGATGTGGCGCGCTGGATCGGGATGGACACGGACGCGGCGATCGACTGGGCTGTCGATGCCCTCGTCGAGAGCGGCCAGGCGGTTCGCGACGGCGAACGAATCGCCAACCGCGGCTGAGGCGGGGCCTCGAGGAAACGGAGCCGCGGCCGGAGACGGGAACGGGCGAACCGGGCGAGAAAAGGGACGGGGAAATGGCGGGGAGAAACGATGCCAGCGATGCACATCCGTGATGCGACCGATGCCGATCTCGAAGCGATCACCGCCATCTACGCCCACCATGTCCGCCACGGCACCGGCTCCTTCGAGCTGGAGCCGCCCACCGAAGCGCAGATGCGCGAGCGCCGCGATGCGGTGAGCACAGCCGGCTGGCCCTGGCTGGTCGCCGAGCATGCCGGCCGCATCGCCGGCTTCGCCTACGCGAACCAGTACAGGCCCCGGCCCGCCTACCGCTACTGCGTCGAGGATTCGGTCTACGTTGCGCCGGATCGGCAGCGCACCGGCACAGGGCGCACCCTGCTCGGCCAGCTGATCCGGCGCTGCGAGTCGATCGGCGCCCGCCAGATGGTGGCGGTCATCGGCGACAGCGCCAACACCGGCTCGATCGGCCTGCATCTTGCGCTCGGCTTCGAGGCCGCCGGCATCCTGCGCGATTCGGGCTGGAAGTTCGGGCGCTGGCTCGATACGGTGTTCATGCAGCGCGCGCTCGGCGCGGGGGCCGGCGCGCCGGGGACGGAGGATCCAGGCCAGCCAGAACGCTCGCGCCCGAGGTGAAGTACATCTCCAATGACCAACTCGAGACTGTCATGCATACCGTCAGCGTTGCCCAGGCGAAGGCCCAGCTCAGCGCCCTGCTCGATGCCGTGCAGGCGGGGGAGGTAGT
Source organism: Burkholderiaceae bacterium (assembly GCA_023954135.1). Classification (GTDB taxonomy): domain Bacteria; phylum Pseudomonadota; class Gammaproteobacteria; order Burkholderiales; family Burkholderiaceae_E; genus JAMLIN01. The sequence continues at coordinate 147,589 of JAMLIN010000007.1, forward strand.
CGTCATCACCCGACGCGGCCGACCCGTGGCACGCCTGCAGCCGGAACGACCCGCAAAGCCTGATTTCAGCGTCTTCCGTCGCTTGCGAGGCGCCTGGAAGCGCGACATGCGCATCGACCGCGAAGAACTCCATGAACGCGGCTGAGACCGAAAGCACATGGCCAGCGATCGCGTCTTCCTCGACACCAACATCGTCGCGTACCTGCTGGCCGACGACCCGGCCAAAGCCGCATGTGCGGAAGCGCTGCTGGACGGCCTGCGTATACGCAACCCGTTCCGCTGAGCCAGGCCGCGAATCATCAGCAAGTGAGCCTGTTCAAGCAAGGTTACCTGAGGTTATCGTTTTTCGATAACTTAGGATAACATTCGTTGAATGGACCCTCGGCTCAACCCCTACGCCCCCGGCGCCGGCACGCCACCTCCCGAGCTGGCGGGACGCGAAAGCGTCATCGAAAAAGCCTCGATCGCACTCGATCGGATCCGTAACGGCCTGGCCGCGCGCAGCCTGATGCTGGTCGGCCTGCGCGGCGTCGGCAAGACCGTGCTGCTCAACCGCCTGCACAACGACGCCGAGGCCGCCGGTTTCGCCACCGTCATGCTCGAAGCGCCCGAGCGCAGATCCCTGCCCGCCTTGCTCGCTCCCGCGTTGCGCGCGGCGGTGCTCAAGCTCGACCGCATGGCAAGGGGCAGCGATCTGGCGCAACGCGCGTTGCGCGGCATCGGCGGCTTCGTGCAGGCCATGAAGCTCAAGTACCACGACATCGAGTTCGGCATCGATCTCGGGGTGGAGCCGGGCCTGGCCGACACGGGCGACCTGGACGCCGACCTCATCGCGTTGCTGCGCACCGTGGGCGAAGCAGCGCGCGAACGCAAGACCGCTGTCGCCCTGTTCATCGATGAACTGCAGTACGTCGAAGAAGCACAACTTGCCGCCCTCATCAGCGCGCTGCACCGTTGCTCGCAGTTGCAGTTGCCCGTCACCCTCATCGGCGCCGGTTTGCCGCAACTGATCGGCCAGATGGGCAAGGCGAAGTCCTACGCGGAACGGCTGTTCGAGTTCACGACCATCGGGCGATTGCCCGACGATCAGGCCCGCAGGGCACTCATCGAGCCCGCCACCCGTGCGGACGCCACCTTCGACGACGACGCGCTGCGCGAGATCCTGGCGCAGACCAGAGGCTATCCCTACTTCCTTCAGGAATGGGGCAAGCACAGCTGGAACTGCGCCGACCAGTCGCCCATCCGGGTGAGCGACGTGACCGACTGCGCCACGGTCCAGGCCATTGCCGAGCTGGACCAGAGCTTCTTCCGCGTGCGGCTCGATCGGCTGACTCCGGCCGAGCGTCGCTACATGCGCGCCATGGCCGAACTCGGCCCCGGACCACATCGCTCGGGTGACATCGCCGGCATGCTGGGCAGGGAAGTGCGCACCGTGGCTCCGATCCGCAGCAAGCTCATCGACAAGGGCATGATCTACAGCCCCGCACACGGCGACACGGCCTTCACCGTGCCGCTGTTCGACGAGTTCATGAGGCGGATCATGCCGGGAATGGATGCCTGACTGGCCGACGACCGGGCGCAGCCAGGCCAGGCCAGCAGCGTTTGCGGCGACGGCCCGGACCAGCAGGGCAAGTCCGCCGGCCGTCACTTCACCCGCAGCAGGGGCGTCGTCCAGCCCTTGATGCGCTGCCCCTCGCGCTTCACGACCCTCGACTGGCCGTCGAGGGTCAGCACGATGCGGCCGTCCTTCTCCTGGGTGTAGGTGCCGGCGACGGTCTGGCCGTGGGCGGTGGCGAAGACCCGATCGTCGTCGACGAACTCCAGCTTCGTCTGGCCGTTGTCGGACTGATAGACACGTTTCTCGAGGTCGCCGGATTCGTCGTCCTCGACCTCCTCGAGGATTTCCGCGCGCCGGGCGGTGGCCCGATCGGTCAGCTTCGCCTTCATCGCCTCGGTACCGGCGGGCAGCGATCCGATCCAGGGCATCACCTCCCGGTCGATGGCGTCGATGGATGCCTGGGTGTCGTCCAGGCCCTTCAGGTTGTCCTCCATGCGGGCCAGGAGGATGCCCGTGACCTCCTCGCGGCGCGCCCGGGCCGCCGCGAGGATGGCCTCCGAATGCTTCGCCTCCAGCGCCGGCAGGATGGCGACGTTCATGCGCCGCTCCAGGTCGTCGAAGGCATCGGCCCCTTGCGAGGACTGGCCGATCTGCTTGACGGTGATGGCGACGATCTCCTCGCCGATGGCGCGCTTGCGCTCGGCCAGGGCCTTCTGGATGGCCGCCATCTGTTCGGCACTCAGCACCTCGCCGTAGGACTTGGGGAAATCCGTCTGGGCCCTGGCGATCTGCTCGAGGCCACGACCCGATGCCGGAATCCCGGCGACCGAGGCGACCAGGTCGTCTGTCACCGCCTGGCGCATGGCATCGGCGCGCTCCGCGCCCTGCGGCTCGACGCTGGCGCGGATCTCCTCGGTCGGCATGTCGCGCAAGGCCATCACCAGCGGGCGGGCGGTGCGCGACTGCGCTCCCAGCTGGTTGGCCGCCTCGTTCATCCGGCCGTAGGCCGCCTTGTCGGAGGCCTTGCTCATCAGGGTATAGAAACGCAGCAACGGGGCCGATGCCGGCACGGCCTGCAGGCCATCCAGCGCCGAGTCGATCGCCGCGCGTGCCTCCGCGAGATCCTTCAGGTAGTTGGAAAGACGGCTGCTGATCTGGCTCTGGAGGAAGTTGTACGACTTGCCGACGCCGCGATCCTTGTTGGCGCGGCGGCAGTCGATCATCGCCCTGCGCACGGCGGCGGCGTCATCCACCGTCCATTGCAGGACCGGCGCACCGAAGAGCCGCGTGGCCTCGTCGCTGAACAGGTGGCCGGTGATCGACTTGCGGCTGCCGATATCGTTGGGCGACCACATCGGCGAGCTCTCGGCATTCGCTGCCCAGGCGTCCATCTGCGCGCAGCCGGGGATCGAAACCGCAGCCTCGGCGCCTACCGGCGACATGACGACGCCAAGCGCCAGAACCATGCCGCCCAGGTGCGCAGCATGCCATTTCGGAATCATCGATCCGCTCCTTTCCCGGCCGATGGGCGACAACACCGGCTGATTGATATTCATTCAAATATACCCGAACACCGGGACGTGACGGCGCGACGCCGGCAGGCATGCCACGGGTGTCGGGGTAGTATGCGAGCCCGGGCGCGACGCGACGATGCGATCACGCCCATGGGCCGGACGCGACCGGCCGCCAGCAGAACCGGAGAAAGTCACTGTGAATGTCCTGAACCTCGCGCGTGCCGCCGCCATCGCCATGACGGTGCTCTGCGCCTCGTTCACCGCATCGGCCGAACCGATCGTCCTGAAGCTGCATCATTTCCTCGGCCCCCAGGCGCCGGCCCATACCCGGATGCTCGCGCCCTGGGCCGCGCGCATCGAGAAGGCGAGCGGCGGCAAGGTGAGGATCGAGCTCTATCCGTCGATGACGCTCGGCGGCAAGCCGCCGCAGCTCATCCGCCAGGTCCGCGACGGCGTGGTCGACATCATCTGGACCGTCAATGGCTATACGGCAGGCCTGTTCCCGCGTACCGAGGCCTTCGAGCTGCCCTTCGTGCACACCAACGACACTGCCGCGACCAATCTCGCGATGCGCGAGCTCTTCGAATCCGACCTCGCGCCGGAGTACGAGGGCGTCAAGGTGCTGTTCCTGCATGTGCATGCCGGCCAGGGGATACAGACGGTCGACAGGCCGGTGCGCAAGCCGGAGGATCTTGCCGGCCTCAAGATGCGCACCCCGACCCGCACCGGCGCCTGGGTGATCGAGGCGCTCGGCGCCACACCGGTGGGAATGCCGGTGCCCGACCTGCCGCAGGCGCTGGCGAGGAAGGTCGTCGACGGCGCCTTCATTCCCTGGGAGATCATCCCGGCGCTGAAGCTGCAGGACATCGCCGGCTACCAGATCGAAGGACCCGGGCGGGCCCGCTTCGGCACCACCACCTTCCAGGTGTCGATGAACCGGGCGAAATGGGACAGCCTGCCGCCGGACGTGCAGCAGGCCTTTCTCGACAATTCGGGCGAGGACTGGCTGCGCGAGGTCGGCAGGATCTGGGAAGAGACCGAGGACGTCGGCATCGGGCTCGCGCGCCGGGCGGGCAAGGAGCTGATCACCCTGACCGAGGCCGAGCTCGAGGCGTTTCGCCAGAGGCTGGAACCGGTGGTGCAGCGCTGGATCGACGAAGTCGGCGGCAAGGGCATCGACGGCGGCGCACTGGTCGGCAAGGCGCGCACCGCGATCGCGAAGCACGCCGGCGGCGGCAGGTAGTCGATCCGACGGCGTGCGCGACACAGCGTTCGGAAGTACCGGGCCGGCACGCCCGGGGATGATCGGCTGGCTGCGGCGGATCATCCACGGCTGGGCGCTGGCCGGCGAGCCTGAGCCGACTCGGCCAGCATCCGTCAGAAGCGCCTTGCCAATCGATTCTAAAAAGGCGACAATTGACGCCATATATGAATCAATCTCTTGCTGCCGTCTTGTTGCCAGCGTATCGGCGTCGCGTACTGGGCTTGCTGCTGCTGCACCCGGACGAGCAGTTGCACGGACGTGAGATTGCGCGGCGCACGGGTCTGCCTGCGGGCACGGTGACGCGCGAGCTGGGCAAGCTCACTGCCGTGGGGCTGTTGCAGCGCGAGAAGCGTGGCAACCAGCAGCTTTACCGGGCGAACAAGGACTGTCCGGTGTTTACGGAATTGGCGAGCATCTTGCGCAAGACTTCAGGTGTGGCAGATGTGCTGGCTCATGCGCTGGCGCCATTGGCAGGGCAGATCGAAGTCGCGTTCGTCTATGGCTCGGTCGCGCAGGGGCGCGAGACAGCCGGCAGCGACATCGATCTGATGTTGATCGGCAGTCTGGGCTTCGACGATGCAGTGCGCCTGCTGTGGCCGCTTCAGTCGAAACTGGGACGGGAGATCAACCCGCAGGTCTTCAGCCGCAAGGAGTTTGCTGCCCGAGCCCCCGAGCCTTTCCTGCGCGACGTGCTGACAAAGCCAAAGATCTTTCTGATGGGGGGTGACGATGAGCTTGCAGCAGCTGCTGGGCATCAGTCTCGAGTCTGTTGAGCCCAATCCCCGGCAGATAGCCCAGTTGCTGGCGGCAGCGGATCGGAACATTGCCGATGCACGGATTGCTGGTCTGAGCGAGGAAAACCAGTTCGACGCGGCGTACAAGGCGATCATGCAGCTTGCCATGCTGGGATTGCTGGCCCACGGTTATCGCACATTGACCAGCAAGCCCGGGCATCATCAGACGGCGATTCAAACCCTTGCCCTGACGGTGCAATGGCCGAACGAAAAGGTCTGGCCATTGGACGCCTTGCGCAAGCAGCGCAATCTGGCTGATTACTCGGGCGATCCCGTGTCTGCGGCAGCAGTGCAAAGCTGTCTGGGCAACGCCAGGGCGTTGCGCACGCATGTGCATGGCTGGCTGCTGGCGAACCGGCCGGAGCTGCTGTCCCAGAGCAAGTAGTGATGGTGGTAGAAGAGCGCCACCAGTTCCTCGTCACCGACGAAGTGCGCGACACAGCGTTCGGAAGTACCGGGCCGGCACGCCCGGGGATGATCGGCTGGCTGCGGCGGATCATCCGCGGCTGGGCGCTGGCCGGCGGCGCGCTGCTGTTGCTGCTCGCCGTCGCGACCACCTGGAGCGCCATCGGCGCCGCGCTCTTCGGCCGGCCGCTGCCCGGTGAGGTCGAGCTGGCCGAGCTCGGCGTCGCGATCGCCGCGTTCAGCTTCCTGCCCTACTGCCAGCTGATCGGCGCTAACGTCTCGGCCGACATCTTCACCACCGGCGCCGGGCCGCGTACCGTCGCGGTGCTCAAGGCCATCTCGGGCATGGTCGCGTTCGGCTTCGCCCTGCTGCTGCTCTGGCGGATGAACGCCGGGCTGGCCGACTATCGCCGGTACGAGGAGATCACGACCATCCTCAGGATTCCGATCTGGATCGTGTTCGTGCCGGCGCTCGCCTCGCTCGCGCTGCTTGCGATCGCATCGCTGATCTCGATCCGCGATGCCGTCGCCGCGGTGCGCCGCGGCTAGATCCCCCGGAACGGGCCCATGGATCACGCCCTCGTCCTCGGCCTTGCCGGACTGCTTGCGCTGGTGGCCCTGATCGCCATCCGGATACCGGTCGCCTACTCGATGATCCTCGTGGGCGGCATCGGCGTCGTCGCCCTCGACGGACCTGCGATCCTGCTGTCGCAGCTGAAGGACCTCGCCCTCGCGCAATTCTCGATCTACGACCTGTCGGTCGTGCCGATGTTCATCCTGATGGGCAACATCGCGACCCACGCCGGCCTGTCGCAGGACCTGTTCCGCGCCGCCAACGCCTGGCTCGGCCGGATGCGCGGCGGGGTCGCGATGTCGGCGATCGCCGCCTGCGCCGGCTTCGGCTCGGTCTGCGGCTCGTCTCTCGCCACCGCCTCGACGATGGGCCAGGTGGCGTTGCCCGAGCTGCGCCGCTATCGCTACCGGCCCTCGCTCGCCACCGGCACGCTCGCCGCCGGCGGCGTGCTCGGCATCCTGATCCCGCCCTCGGTGGTGCTGGTGATCTACGCGATCATCGTCGAGGCGAGCATCGCCACCATGTTCATCGCCGCCCTCGTCCCCGGCCTGATCGCGGTGGCGACCTTCATCGCCACGATCGCGATCTACGTCAGGCTGCGCCCCGACTCGGGCCCTCCGGGCGCCCGGGTGGACCGGGCGGAGCTCGTCGCGGCGACCCGCGCGGTGGCCCCGGTGGCCGCGATCTTCGCGATCGTGATCGGCGGCATCTACTTCGGCCTGTTCAACCCGACGCCGGCCGCCGCGATCGGCGTCGTCCTCGTGCTCCTGCTCGGCATCCATCGCCGCCGCATCGGACTGGCGGAAATGCGCCAGACCCTGTACGACACCGCGTCGACCACCGGCATGATCTTCCTGATCCTGCTCGGCGCCGAGATGCTCAAGATCTTCATGTCGCGCGGCGGCGTGCCGCAGGCGGCCGCCGAGATGCTGGCCGTGTCGGGAATGGCGCCGATGACGATCCTCGTCCTGCTGCTCGTCGCCCTGATCGCGCTCGGCTGCCTGATGGACAGCCTCTCGATGATCCTGCTGGCGATACCGTTCTTCTGGCCGGTGATCTCGGGGCTCGACTTCGGCATGCCACCCGAGGACCTCAAGATCTGGTTCGGCATCCTCGCGCTGGTGGTGGTCGAGCTCGGGCTGATCACGCCACCGGTGGGCATGAACGTGTTCGTCATCAATTCGCTAGCGCCCGATGTGCCGATGCGCGAGACCTTCGCGGGCGTCATGCCCTTCTTCTTCGCCGAGCTGTTCCGGGTGGCGCTGCTGATCGCATTCCCGGCGCTGTCGCTCTGGCTGCCGGCGCTGCTGGCGGGATAGGTTCCGAAAACAGGTGGGCTCGCTCCAGGTGGGTGCGGAAGTTGCATGACCGATCCGGTCATGAGCGCCGTGATCGAATCCGCCGCATCCGCCGTCGCCGAGCCTCGTTCCGGCTCCCGCGCCGCCACTGCGCCCGCCTCCCATGAGCTCCTGGTGCTGCTCGGCCATCCGCGCGGCGCCGGCTCGCTGTGCGGCGCGCTCGCCGACGCCTATGTCCGGGGCGCCCGGGCGGCGGGCTGGCGGGTACGGCTCATCGATGTCTCGCGCCTCGATTTCGATGCCGACGTGCGCCTGCCCAGTCCCCGGGCGCAGGCGCTGGAGCCCGACCTCGAGCAGGTGCGCGACGCTTTGGCGGCGGCCCGCCACATCGTGTTCGTCTACCCGAACTGGTGGGGCACGATGCCCGCCCGGCTCAAGGGGCTGCTCGACCGGGTCCTGGTGCCCGGCTGGGCGTTCCGCGAAAGCACCGGCGGCACCGGTTTCGAAGGCCTGCTCGGAGGACGCAGCGCCGAGATCCTGACGACGATGGACACGCCCGATCTCGTCTATCGCTGGCTCTACCGCGCGCCGGGGCAGCGGGCGATGGCGCAGGCCACGCTCGGCTTCTGCGGCATCGAGGTGATCCGCAGCACCCGCTTCGGGATGGTGAAGTCCTCGACGCCGGCCGAACGCGGCCGGTGGGTGGAACAGGCGCACTCGCTCGGCGCCCACCTCGGCACGGACCCCAGCCGCGACGGTCCGGGCGGCCTCATGCGCCGGATGCTGCCCTGGGTCCGGGCGCTGCGCCTGCAGTTCTATCCGATGAGCTTCATCGCCTACTGGGTCGGCGCCCTGCTCGCGACACCGGGCGGAGGGATCGATCCCTGGCGCTTCCTCTTCGGCTACCTGGTGCTGTTCTTCGTCGAAGCGGCCACTGTCTTCATCAACGACATCGAGGACCAGGAGAGCGACCGCCGCAACCGCTGGTGGGGCCCCTTCAGCGGCGGCTCGCGGGTGCTCGTCGGCGGCGGCCTCGATGCGCGGCAGCTCGCCCGCGGCACCGGGCTCGCCCTCGGCTGCGCCTTCGTCGCCTGCCTGGCGCTGATCGCGACGGTGCCGGTGCCCACCGGGCTGGCGATCCTTGCCGCCGTCCTGGTGCTGGGCGTGCTCGCGATCGGCTATACCCTGCCGCCGCTCGCGCTTTCGCACCGCGGCCTCGGAGAGCTCGACGTCGCGCTCACCAACGGCCTCGGCGTTCTCGTCTTCGGCTTCATCGCGCATGGCGGCAGTCTCGGCTCGCCCCTGCCCTGGCTGGTCGGCCTGCCGATGTGCCTCGCGATCCTGCCGGCGATCCTGCTCGCGGGCGTGCCCGACCACGACGCGGATGCGGCGAGCGGCAAGCGCACCCTGGTGGTCGCGATCGGCATCCGCCGCAGCCTTCTGCTGGCGAGCGTCGGCGTCGTGACGGCCGTGCTGCTCGCCGCCGTGCTGCACCAGGCTCTCGGCGTCGCGGCACTGGCCGGCGTCGCCGCCTTCGCCGGGCTGCACGCCATCGGCCTCGTGCCGGCGCTGCTGCGCGAGGCCGAGCGCGGGCCGTCGGCACGGCGCATCGACGGCCTGATCGCGGCGTCACTCGCCTTCGTCCTCTGGTTCGGCATCGTGCCGCTCGCGAATCTCTGGCGGACCTGAGCCGCGCGAGAGGCGCGTTCCCGCACCCGCCGAGAACCGCCCGTTTCCCTCGCTACCCGCCGACGGCGGACGGGCGCCGATGCCCGATAATGCGGACTGCACCGCAGTGGATCCCGTCATGCACCGCAGGTCCCCGCCCTGGGGCGCGATCGAGGCCTTCGTCGTCGCGTCCCGCCTCGGCAGCTTCAAGGCGGCTGCCCAGGAGCTCGGCGTCAGCCCGTCGGCCTTCTCGCGCCGCATCCAGGCGCTCGAGACGCATGTCGGCGCGCGCCTGTTCGACCGGGGCGACACCGCGCTGCGCCTCACCAAGGCGGGACGACGCTATCTCAACCGGCTCGAGCCGGGCTATGCCGCGATCCGCGCCGCCACCGACTGGATGGCGCCCTCGCCCGGACGGCGGCCGCTGCGCGTGGGAGTCTCGCAGTCATTCGCGATCGGCTGGCTGCTGCCGCGGCTGCAGCGCTTCCACGATGCCTGGCCCGACATCGAGGTCACCCTGCATACCCGGGCCGGCAACCTCGATCTCGCCGGCGGCGCAGCCGACATCGCGATCCTCTTCGGCGACGGGCAATGGGCGGGGATGCGCAGCCGGCGCCTCCTCGACACCGATGCGATGGTGGTCGGCGCACCGGCGCTGGCCGGCGCATCGATCGCCGAGCTGCGCAGCCAGCGCCAGCTCGAGATGTTCGTTCCGCCGGATCTCTGGCGCTACTGGCTCGACGCCACCGGCGAAGCTGGACTCGCCGGCGGCGAGCGGCTCTATTTCGACAGCGGCCAGGTGATGTACGAGGCGGCCGCGCGCGGCCTCGGGATCGCGATCGGCATCCGGCCCCTGGTCGATCCGTTCCTGAAGAGCGGCCGGCTGGTGCCCCTGCACGAGCGCACGGTACGGCTGGCCGGCGGCCACTACGTGGCAGCGCTGCCGGCGATGATGCACGAACCGCCGGTGCGCGCCTTCTGGCGCTGGATCCTGGAGGAGCGCAGCGGCGACGGCTGACTACGGGCGCCGCAATTGCGACTCGAGACCGGCGGCCAGATCCCGTGCCTCATCGCCCTCGGGAATGGGTCGACCGCTGTCGCGCCACTCGACAGCCCGCTTGAAACCTTCCACCTGGGCATAGCGCCGGAACCACATGCCTTCCGGATTGTGACGGGTGACGCCGTCGAACACGGTGGCAAGCGTCTGGGCTTGCTCGAGCCCCATCGTCAGCAACACCTGGTTGACCACCAGCTTGTGCATCGCCAGATGCGAGTTGGGAACGCCGGCGATCCGCTCGGCCAGTTCGATGGTCGCCCGGTCGAGCTCCTCCACCGGTACCGAGATGTTCGCCAGGCCCCAGTCGGCGGCCCTGGCGCCCGTGATGGTGTCGCCGGTGAACATCATCTGCTTGGCGCGGGCAGCGCCGAGCCGATAGGTCCACATCGCAGTGGTCGGGCAACCCCAGACCCGGGTCGGCATGTAGCCGATCCTGGCATCATCGGCCATCACCAGCAGATCGCAGCACAGGGCGATGTCACTGCCGCCCGCCACCGCGTAGCCGTGCACCTTGGCAATGGTTGGCTTGGAGGAGCGCCACAGCGACATGAAGTCCTCGGTGTGGCGCTTCATCATCGCGTAGTCGACGAGCGGGTCCCATGGCGTCTTCTCCTGCCGGCACGGGTGATCGTCCTGTCCCTCGGCGTATTCGTTCAGATCGTAGCCGGCGCAGAACGCAGCGCCCGCGCCTTCGACGATGATGACGTGCACTTCGGGGTCGGCTTCGGCCAGTTCGACCGCGCGCCGGATTTCACCCGGCATGGCGCTGTTTATCGCGTTGAGCTTGCCGGGGCGATTCAGCTGCAGACGGGCGATGCGCGGCTGTCGCGGGTCCTTGTAGATCTTCAACGTAGTGAATTCGGACATTCTCGCTGCTCCTGGATTCGTGTTCGGGGTCGACTAGATCCTGCTGAAATCGCCGCTGCGGCCGAGTCCGGACGCGAAGCGTCCGGCGCCGGCGGCGCCCTCGCGCCAATGCGCATCGACACCATTGGCCCACTCGTTCTTCAGCGCCTGCCCCACCGGCAGGCCGAATCCTTCGTAGGCGTTGCGACGATCGGCTATCACCGCCGCCTGCGGGAAGCGGGCGATCGACTGCGCCAGCTCCTCGGCAGCCGCGCGAGCCGTGCCGCGCGGCACCACCCGCTCGCACAGGCCGATGCGCAAGGCCTCCTTTGCATCCACCTTCCGTCCGGTGAGGATGATGTCCATCGCGCGGCCCATGCCGACCAGGCGCGGCAGCCGCACGGTTCCGCCGTCCAGCAACGGAATGCCCCAGCGACGGCAATAGACCCCGAAGTAGGCGTTGTCCGCCATGACCCGCATGTCACACCACATCGCCAGTTCCATGCCGCCCGCGACGGCGGGGCCTTCGATCGCGCCTATGACCGGCTTCGACAGCTCGAGCCGCGACGGCCCCATCGGCCCGCGCGGCGCCGGGGCGGCGCCCATGGGGAAACCCAGCTCCTCCACGATCTCCTCGTGGAACCGCTCGCGATCGCCCAGTGTGCTGGCGTACTTCAGATCCCAGCCGGCGCAGAACGCGCCGCCGTCGCCGTAGAACACCGCGACCTTCGCCTCGGGATCGCGATCGAATGCGAGGAACGCGGCGGTCAGCGCATCGGCGGTGTCGGGATCGACCGCGTTGCGGGCATTGATGCGGTCATTGACGATGGTGGTGACCACACCGTTTCGTTCGACTCGAACGGACACGTTCTTCTCCTGGATGATTGTCGAATGGCGCCCGGTGGCCGGGCGTCGTCAGTTTTCCCGCGTCACCGGCAGCGGCACCATCACCGCCTGCCCCGGGGCGCTGCAGCCCTGGTCGCAGCAGCGCCCCGGCTGCCGGTTGCGGGTGATCGGGCGATCCTCGCTCGAGGCGAGCACACCGCGATCGAGCAGGCGCTCGACGAGCTCGACCTTGCTGCCGATCGGGTAATTGCGGTAGATCTCCTTCTTCATCGCGGCGGGCGAGCCTCCGCCATGCAGGCTGATCACCGAGTACCAGCCGCCCTGGTAGGAAGCGGTGAGGTCCTCGATGAAGCGCGCCACTTCCATCCGCTTGTCGGCGGGCACCGCCGGATTGGCGCGCAGCACCTCGGAGAGCTGCGCCGCGGTAGCCGGGTTGTGGTCCTCGTCCGGACCGGGCAGCGCCACCACCAGGCCGCCGGAGACTTCGTGCGCGAGCCGGTGCATGTCGTAGATCTGGGTGGCGAGCAGCAGCTTGCCGATGTTGGCGAACACCGGCTCCGGCATGAAGATGCCGCTGTACGGATCTGCCGCGCCATAGACGCTGGCGGCGACCCCGCAGGCGAAGAAGCCCTCGGTGATCTTGATCAGCTCGACCATCGGCTCGCGCAGGCTGGACTTCGTCTCGGGGTCGAAGCCGTTGGCCTCGCACATCAGCGCGCCGGCGCCGATCAGCAGGTCGCCGAAGCCGGCGCGCGCCGCGATGCAGCTGTGGCGATGGTGGGTGGCATAGGCGTAGGTCATGTACGACGAGTGCTCCCACTCGCCGGCATAGAAGACCCGCTCCCAGGGCACCAGCACCCGGTCGAAGATCACCACCCCGACCGACTGTCCGTAGCGCCGCGAGAAGAGCGGCGCTCCGTGCTCGGGCTTCTCGCCGGGGCGCCCTGCCGGCCGTGCCACGATGGTGATGCCCGGTGCGTCGACGGGCACCGCGCAGCAGATCGCGAAGTCGGTGTCCTCCGGACCCATGTTGCGGCAGGGCATGACGAGGAACTCGTGCATGTAGGGCGCGCCGGTGACGATCGCCTTGGTGCCGGAGATCACCACCCCGCGCGCATTGCGCTCGACGATGTGGACATAGGTGTCCGGGTTGGCCTGCTGGTGCGGCTTGCGGGAACGATCGCCCTTGGCATCGGTCATGGCGATGCCCACGGCGAGGTCGTTCTCCTGCACATGCGCGAGGTAGTTGGCGAAGCGGGCCCGATGCTCGGTGCTGCCGCGGGCATCATCGATACGCGCCGCCACCTGGCCGATCGCGTTGAGCGCATCGTGGGTCAGGTAGCGCTGGGCGCAGCCGGTTTCCTGGCACAGCAGGCGCACCGCCTCGAGCTTGTTCAGCAGGTCGCCGCCCGACTGGTTGATGTGCAGCATGCGCGGCACCACCCGGTCGCCGGAACGGGCGAGCATCAGCGGTGCGAGCGCCGGATCGCGGGCGAAGTCGTAGCAGACCCCGAGGGCCTGGACGCCGGGCCGCAGGGCCGGCTCGTCGGCGACCGATTCGATGCGCCGACCATCGACGTAGACGACCGGCGCGAGGCGACGCAGGGATTCGCGATAGTCCGCGGCGCTCATCAGGGCAACCGAAGCCCGCATGGGCTCGGTCGGGGTTTCCGGGGCGTTCATGGCGTGTCTCCCGTGGGTTCCAGGAAAATTTAAACGATGTTCAATTTATTGTCCATATGTTTATAATCGAGCATGACCACCACCTCATCCGATACCGCGCCGGACCGTCGCAGCGCCCGCCTGCAGGCGATGCACGAAGCCCGCCGGGCCCATGTGCTGGCGGCCGCGCGCGAAGTGTTCATGGCCCTCGGGCTCGAGGGCACCAGCATGCGCGAGATCGCCCAGCGAGCCGGCTACACCCCGGGGGCGATCTACGGTTACTTCCCCGGCAAGGAAGACATCTACGGGGCGCTCCTCGGGGAATCGCTCGAGCGCCTCAATGCCGGTGTTGCAGCGGCTCTGGCCGATGGGCAATCCCCCGTCGACCGCCTGCGCGCCGGCGCCCGGGCATTCTTCGACTTCTACCGGGACAACCCGCGCGACCTCGACCTCGGCTTCTATCTCTTCCAGGGCATGAAGCCCCGGGGCCTGACCCCGGCGCTCGACGATGCCCTCAATGCGCGGCTGCGCGATGCCCTGCAGCCGGTACGCGACGCCCTGCGGGAGATCGGCATGCCGGCCGGCGCCGCGCTCGCCGAGACCACCGCCCTGCTCGCCCATGTCGCCGGGCTGCTCCTTCTCAGCCATACTGGGCGCATCCGCATGTTCGGGCAGGATCCGGAGGCGCTCTTCGATGCCTATCTCGATGCCCTCGCCGCGCGTGCCGCGGCGGCCGGGCCGGGGCCGGCGGAGTGACCGGCAGGCGGGCAAGGCCAGGAGGACCGCGATGTCGAAGATGAATGCCGAGGACGATGTCCTGGTGCTGGTCGACTACCAGGCCCGCCTGCTGCCGGCGATCCACCGCGCACCGGCGGTGGTGGCGGCGGCCGTCATGCTCGCCGATGCGGCGCGGGCGCTCGGCGTGCGCATCGTCGGCACCGAGCAGAATCCCGCCGGACTCGGCCCGAACACCGACGAGATCCGGCGGCGCTGCGACGTGACGATGGCCAAGATGCACTTCGACGCCTGCGCCGACGGCCTGCCGGCCCTGCTCGCCGAGGGCCGGCCCGCCGGCCAGTCGCCCGGCGTGGTCATCGCCGGCTGCGAGGCCCATGTCTGCCTGCTGCAGACCGCGCTGGGCCTGCTCGATACCGGCCATCGGGTGCGGGTGGTCGAGACCGCCTGCGGCTCGCGCCGCCCGACCGATCGAGAGGCCGCGATGCGGCGCCTGCAGGCGGCCGGCGCCATCCTGGTCACCGAGGAGATGGTCGTCTTCGAGTGGCTGCGCAGTTGCGAGCATCCGGCATTCCGGACGGTTCTGGCCCAGCTCAAGGCGTACTCCCCCGGCACCTGAAACCTGGGCCCCGGCCCGATGACGGGCGAGCGACAGCGAGGTTGCATTTTCTGCAATCGGCATGCCGCAGGCTGCGATTGTGGCGCGGCGGAGGATCGCCGAGACTGTCCGCCGATCCTTCCACCGAACCGGAGTTCCGCATGGATTTCGAATATTCGCCGCGCGTGAAGCAGATGCAGGCGCAGCTGCTGGCGTTCATGGACGAGCACATCTACCCGAACGAGAAGCGCTATCACGAGGAAGTCGAGGCGAACCGGCGCGCGGGCAATCCGTGGCAGCGCTCGCAGGTGATCCACGAGCTCAAGCCGATCGCGCGCAAGGCGGGGCTGTGGAACCTCTTCCTGCCCAAGAGCGACCGGGCGCCCGAAGGCCTGTCCAATCTCGAGTACGCCCCCCTGTGCGAGATCATGGGCCGAGTCTACTGGGCCTCGGAAGTCTTCAACTGCTCGGCGCCCGACACCGGCAACATGGAGACGCTGGAGCGCTATGCCTCCGAGGAGATCAAGGACCAGTGGCTCGACCCGCTGCTG
>JAMLIN010000070.1 GCA_023954135.1 Burkholderiaceae bacterium
GTCGATGACGCCCGGCCGGCCCTCACGCTGCACGACGACTCGATCGGCGCCGAAGTGCTGTCGGTCTTTGCGCAGGCCGGGCTGGAGACGCTTCACCTGGCCGACGATGCGCCAGACTTCCGGCATCGGCCGGCGTACGATCCACAGCCCCACGGCAGCGGCGGCGACCTCGCCTACGTCATGTACACCTCGGGCTCCACCGGCCGGCCCAAGGGCGTCATGGTGAACCATCGCGCCGTGGCGCGACTGGTTCTCGATACCGACTATGTCGAGCTCGGGGCCGACGACGCCGTCGCCCAGGTCGCGAGCGTGTCGTTCGATGCCGCGACCTTCGAGATCTGGGGCGCCTGGCTCAACGGCGCGCGGCTAGTGGTGCTACCGCCCGACGTCGCGCTGTCGACCCCGCGGCTGGGCGCCGCGATCCGGGAGCATTCGATCACCACGATGTTCCTGACGACGGCCCTGTTCAATGCGCACGCCGCCGGGGACCCGGCGATCTTCGCGCCCTTGCGTACGCTGGTGTTCGGCGGCGAGGCCGCCGACCCGGTATCGATCACGCGAGTCCTCGAAAGCGGTGCCGCCCCCGCCCGCCTCGTCAATGGCTATGGCCCCACCGAGACGACCACCTTCGCGACCACATGGCGCGTACCCGCCGATCCGGCGGCGCATGCCGGGGAGACGACACTCGGCGTGCCGATCGGGCGACCGATCGCCAATACCAGTTGCCATGTGCTCGATGCCAGCGGCCGACCGCAGCCGATCGGCGTGGCGGGCGAACTGCATGTCGGCGGGCCGGGCGTGGCGCGAGGCTACCTCGGTCGCGAGGACCTGAATGCGGAGCGCTTCGTCGCGGACCCGTTCGAACCCGACGGCGGGATGCTGTACCGCACCGGTGACCTGGTGCGCTGGCGCGACGACGGCACCCTGCTCTACGTCGGTCGCAACGACCAGCAGGTGAAGATCCGCGGCTTCCGGATCGAGCTCGGGGAGGTCGAGAAAGCCTTGCGTGACTGCACGGGGGTGCGCGAGGCTGCCGTCGTGGCCGACGACCATCCCCGAATCGGCAAGCGGCTCGTGGGGTTCGTGATCCCGACGCACGAGTGCGACACCGCCGCCTGGCGCGCCGAACTCCGGGCGCGCCTGCCCGAGTACATGGTGCCGGCGCTGCTCGAGGAGATCGACGTGCTGCCGATCACCGCCAACGGCAAGCTCGATCGGACAGTGCTCATCGCACACCTGCGCAACCGGACCAGCGGCGCAACCGCGATCGATCCCTCGGCACGGCGATCGACATCACGAGGCGGCGACTCGCTCGCAAGGCCTTTGGATGAAACGACCACGCGCCTGCTTGCGATCTGGCGCCGGATACTCGATCGCCCGTCGCTCGATGCCGATGCGCACTTCTTCGAAGTCGGCGGCCATTCGCTGCTGGCGTTGCGGATGCTCGCCGAGGTCGAACGCGAGTTCGGCATCGAACTGCGCGTCGCCGCCCTGTTCGAGGTGCCGACGGCCCGCCTGTTCGCCGGGCTCCTGCGCGATCGGCCGGCAAGCGCCGGCACGGGTTGCGCGGTCACGATCCAGGGCGGCGGTCCGACAGCACCACTGTTCTTCGTCTCGGGCTACGGCGGCGAGATCGTGATGTTCCGGGATCTCGCCCGCGCCCTCGGTCCGACGCAGCCACTGGTCGTGCTCGATACGGCAGCGTTCCGGGCCGAGGAACTGGCCGGGCTCGCCCTCCCCGATGTCGCTGCGCGAATGATTGCCGACCTGCGCGCGATCCAGCCGCGAGGTCCGTACCATCTTTGCGGCTACTCGCTCGGCGGCAAGTTCGTCTACGAGATCGCCCGCCAGCTGCGCGAATCGGGCGAAGAGGTCGCCCTGCTGGCGCTGCTCGACTGCAACGCGCCCGGGTATCCGAAGCGGCGTCCCCTGCGCCAGCGCCTTGCGGTCCATGCCAGCCGGATTTTCCGGCAAGGGGTCGCGGAGAACGCCCGCTACCTGCGCGGACAGTTCGGCTGGTTCGCCAGGCGGTTCCGGGAGCGCGACCTGTTCGAGCACCTTCCCGAACTCGCCGACAGCCGGGTCGCGCAGTCGATGAGCGCGTCTGCCGAGGCGATGTTCGAGATCTGGCGCGAGCACCAGCCGACACGCTACGAGGGATCGCTACTCGTGGTCCGCGCCGCGCTCCGGACCGAGCGCGCCAGCGTGATCGACGACGATCCGCGGCTGGGCTGGGCGGCCTGGGTCGACGGGCCGATCACGGTGCGCAACGTGCCGGCCGATCACCTGTCGATGCTGCGCCCCGCCCATTCGGACGCGCTCGCGGCGACACTCGCGGACTTTCTCGACAACCCGAAACGGCGCCCGACCGAAACGCACCAGGTCACGGACGCTGCGGGACAGGCCGTCGCGCCCGACCAGGCCGCCGCCGCGGACCAGATCGTCGCGTAATCAGGCCGTCGCGTAGCGGCGCATCCGCAGGGAGAGCTCCTCGAGCGCCGCGACGCCGCTCCTCTCGGCCCGGTGGCACCAGTCCTGCAGGACCTGGACGAGCTGCTCGCGGCTCATGTTGGAGCGTTCCCAGACCGCGGAGAGTTCGCGACGCATCTCGACCAGCAGCTTGATGCGGTCGGAGGCGGCGAGGACCTCGCCCAGCTTGGCGCGATTCTGCTCGGTCCATTTGTCGGCATCGAGCACCAGCCAGCGCCGGGCGCCTTCGAGGAGATGGAACTCGGGCTTGCGCAGGGCGCGCAGGCGGGCCGCCTCTTCCTTGCAGGCGCGTCGCAGGCTGCGGGCGAACTGCGCCATGACGTCGTAGCGATGCACGATCACGGCCTGCAGCGTCTCGTGGTCGGCGACCGGCTTGGCCTCGATGAACTTCGGTCGCGGCAGCACCCGATGGACCCGCGCGAGCCCGAGCAGTGACAGCGTCCGGATGTAGAGCCAGCCGATGTCGAACTCGTACCACTTGGCCGAGAGCTTCGCCGAGCTGGCATAGGCATGGTGGTTGTTGTGCAGTTCCTCGCCGCCGATGAGGATCCCGAACGGCCCGAGGTTGGTGCTTGCGTCGGGGCAGTCGAAATTGCGATAGCCGCGCGCATGCCCGAGGCCGTTGATGATGCCGGCCGCGGTCACGGGAATCCAGAGCATCTGGACGCCGAAGACGATCAGGCCGGCGGCGCCGAACAGGAGCACATCGATCACGAGCGTGATCCAGACGCCGAAGACGGAATACGGCGTGTAGACATTGCGCTCGAGCCAGTCGTCGGGGGTGCCGTGGCCATAGCGCTCGACCGTGTCCCGGTTGGCGGCCTCGGCGCGGTAGAGTTCGGCGCCCTCGAGCAGCACGGTCCTGAGACCGAACACCCGGGGACTATGCGGATCACCGTCGTTCTCGCACTTGGCGTGGTGCTTGCGATGGACAGCCGCCCATTCCTTCGTGACCATGCCGGTGGTCAGCCACAGCCAGGCACGGAAGAAATGCGAGGCGATCGGATGCAGCGTGAGCGCGCGATGCGCCTGGCAGCGATGCAGGTAGATCGTGACCGCGGCGATCGTGACGTGGGTCGCGACCAGGGTATAGGCCAGGATCTGCCACCCGTTGAAATCCAGCAGGCCCTGGTCGAGGAAAGTCAGGAATGCATCCACAATGGGAAAGACCTCGTCGATTGGTCAGGGGATTTTACGCGTGCCCGGTCGCCGGGGAGCGATTCCCGTCTCGAATGAGGGAGGAATGCGGGGAAACACCAATCCCGCCGATGAGTTCTCGCAAGACTTCGCCAGGAGCCCTCGCGAGACGCATGGGGCCACCCCGGGGGCGACGGCCCGCCCGGCGCGAAGCGCTTCAGGCGGCCTTGATCTCCAGTCCCGCGGCGCGCAAGGCCATGTATACGGCGCGATTGACGTCCGATCCGACATTGCCGCCGGGCGAGGGCTCGCTGACATGGAAGGCGAACTCGAACTCGAGGCCGGCGGCGCCGAAGCCGGTCACCCGCGCCGTCGGCGCCGGATCGGCCAGGACCTGCGGATTGGCCCGGATGGCCCCGAGCAGGATTCCGATGACCTGCTCCGGATCGCAGCCGTAGGCGATCTGCAACCGGGTGGCGTGCCGCAGGCGGCCGCCCGTGGTGACGTTGTGCACCGTCTGGCTGGTCAGGAACTCGTTGGGCACGATGATCTCGACGCCGTCGCTCGCCCGCAGGACCGAGTAACGGGTGCGGATCGCGGTGATGCTGCCCGCGAGCGTGCCGATGCGGATCGAGTCGCCCGGGCGCACGGAGCGCTCGAGCAGGATGATCAGCCCGCTCACGTAGTTGCTCGCGATGCGCTGCAGGCCGAGCCCGATCCCCACCCCCAGGGCGCCGCCGAAGACCGACAGCGCGGTGACGTCGATCCCCACGACCGACAGCCCGAGCAACACGGCGACGAGCAGCAGCACGGCCCGCACCAGGCGCGCGAGCACGGTACGCAGGCTGATGTCGATCGCATCGAAGCGCAGCAGCCGTGACTCGAGCAGGGAGCCGAGCCAGAAGGCGACCAGGATGGTGAGACCGAGCCAGAACACGCTGCGCAGCAGCTGCAGCAGGGACAGCTCGCCGCTGCCGAAGGGCAGGCGCATGGCCCCGAGCGCCTCGGCGAGCGGCTCGAGATGGCCGAACAGGTGCAGCACCACGCCTGCCCCCACGGCGATCGCGATACCGCGCTCGACGGCGCGGACCGAGGGCGAGGACGACAGCCGACCGAGCAGGAAGCCGAGCAGGCGTACCGCCGCCAGGGCGCCCGACAACAGCAGCGCGAGCCGCAGCAGCCCGGTCGACTGGTACTGGCCGACGATCCCGATGGCGATCGCCAGCAGCAGGTAGAGGCTGATGGGGAACACCACCCCCGCCAGTGGCGACGGTGCCGGCGGCGCATGGCGCTCGCGCGCGACCAGCGCCGCATCGGCGGCGCGCTGCTCGGCAGCGGCGACGGTCAGCTCGCCGAGCCGGCCGGGATCCTCGTCGAGCATCGAGGCCACTTCGGCCAGGACCACCGGCGCTTCGACATGCTCGCCGGCGCTCGCCGGCGCGGCAGTCTCGGTGGCCCGTCGGCGGCGCCAGTGCGCGAACCGCCGCGCCAGCAGCCAGGCCAGTCCCACGCAGATCGCGATCGCGACCAGCTGCCAGGCCAGCCGGCCGTCGGCGAGCTCGACCCGCAGCTGCCGCAGCAGCGCGCCGGTGGCTTCGATCGGGCTCTCGTTGCTGTTCATCGTCACTTCGGCTCGCGGCGCCAGCGTACGGCAAAAAAGCCGTCGCTGTCGTCGCGCTGCGGCCACAGGCGCATCACGCCGGTCTCGCCGGCCGACTCGTCGCGCGACCAGCCCGCACCCGCCGTGGCATCGAAGCGTGAGGCCACCCCCGCGTTCTCCTCGTCGAGCAGGCTGCAGGTCGCGTAGACGAGGGCGCCACCGGGCTTCACGAGGCGCGCGGCGGCCGCGAGGATGTCGTACTGCTGCTGCACCAGTCGCTCGATGTCCCCGGGTGCGATCCGCCACTTCAGGTCCGGGTTGCGACGCAGGGTTCCGGTGCCGCTGCACGGCGCGTCCACCAGGACGAGGTCGGCGCGCCCGGCCAGGCGGTCGAGCCGACGGTCGCGCTCGGTATCGATGCCCAGCGGCTGCACGTTGCTCGCGCCGGAACGGGCGAGTCGCGGGCGCATGCGGGCGAGACGGCGCGGCGCCACGTCGCAGGCGTAGATCTGACCGGTCGAGCGCATCGTGGCGGCCAGCGCGAGGGTCTTGCCACCGGCGCCGGCGCAGAAGTCGACCACGATCTGCCCGCGGCGAGGCGCCGCGAAGCGGCACAGGCGCTGGCTGCCGACGTCCTGGACCTCGAACCAGCCGTCGGCGAAGGCGGGGAGCTTCTCCAGCGCCGGCTTGCCGGTCACGCGCACCGCAGTCGCCTCGCCAGCCAGCGCCTGCGCCTCGATGCCGGCCGCCGCCAGGGCGGCCAGCACCGCCGGCACATCGGCCTTCAGCTCGTTGACCCGCAGGTCCAGCGGCGCGGGCTCGAGGAGCGATGCGCCCAGCGCCTCGAACTCGCCCGCCGGGACGTCGCGCTCGATTCGCTCGGCCAGCCAGTCGGGCAGCGACAGCCGCAGGGGCGCCGGCAGGCTGGCGCGATCGACCCGCGCCGAACGGGCGAGCCAGGCGGTTTCCTCCTCGCTGCGGGGCAGCCGGGCCGCCGCCGGCGACAGCAGGGCAAGGCGACGCGCCAGGGAGCCGCCCGCGCCCTGCGCGAGATGGGCATAGAGGCGGCGATTGCGCAGGACGTCGAAGCAGGTGTCGGCGAGCAGGCCGCGGTCGCGCCGGCCAATGCCGGGATGCTCGCGAAAGAAGCGCGAGAGCTGGGCATCGGCGGGATGCTCGAAGCCGAGGATCCGCTCCAGCAGCGTCTCGAGGGCCTGGCCCAGGCTCAGGCGGGCGGGCTGGCGACGAACCACTGCATCTCTCCCTCGCGCGGATCGCGCAGGCGGCAGCGCTGACCCTCGACGATGATCCGGCCTTCGACCAGCCAGCGCAGGGCCATCGGGTAGAGCCGGTGCTCGACCGCCAGCACCCGTTCGGCGAGCCCGTCGGGGTCGTCGCCATCGAGCACCGGCACCGCCGCCTGGGCGACGATCGGGCCGAGGTCGAGCGAGGAGGTGACGAGATGCACCGTCGCGCCATGCAGCCGCACCCCCGCCTCGAGCGCGCGGCGATGGGTATGCAGGCCCGGAAAGGACGGCAGGAGCGACGGATGGATGTTGACGATGCGACCCTCGAACCGGGCGACGAAAGCCTCGCCGAGCACCCGCATGAAGCCGGCCAGCACGATCCAGTCGACCTCGAGCGCCTCGAGGCGCTCGGCCAGCGCGGCATCGAAGTCGGCCCGCTCGGCGAATGCCTTGTGGTCGATCGATTCGGCCGGCAGCCCGAGCCCGGTCGCCGCCTCCAGGCCGGCCGCTCCGGGCCGGTTCGAGATCACCGCGACGATGCGCGCCGGCCATCGTTCCTCGCGGCAGCGGGCCGCGAGGCTCAGCATGTTCGAGCCCCGGCCCGAGATCAGCACGGCAATTTTCTGCATCGCGCGATTCTAGCCCGTCCGGAAGCTGGCCATCGGGGCGGGTAGAATCAAGGGTTTTGCCGGACCTTCGCGCCGCTACTTCCATGGACATCTTCCGCCGCCTGCCGCCCGCCGACCAGCGCGCCGAGTGCGCGCTGACGATCGGCAACTACGATGGCGTCCATCGCGGCCATCAGGCGGTACTTGCCCGCCTCGTCGGGCAGGCCCGCAGCCGCGGGCTCGCGAGTTGCGTGCTGACCTTCGAGCCTCATCCGCGCGAGTTCTTCGCGGCGCGTCATGGCGGCGAGCCGCCGGCGCGCATCCTCACCGAACGCGACAAGCTCGAGGCGCTGGCCGGCTGCGGCATCGACCGCGTCTGCATCGCCCGCTTCGACGAATCCCTCGCCGGCCTTTCCCCGCAGGCCTTCATCGACGAGGTGATCGTCGAGGGGCTGCGCACCCGCTTCCTGCTGATCGGCGACGATTTCCGCTTCGGCGCGAAGCGCGCGGGCGATGTCCATACCCTCGAGGCAGCCGCGACCGAGGCCGGCTACACGCTCGAGCAGCTCGGCAGCGTGACCGCCGACGGCGAGCGGATCTCGAGCTCGGCGGTGCGCGCGGCGCTCGCGGCGGGCGACTTCGACCGGACCCGCGAGCTGCTCGGGCGCCCCTACCGGATATCGGGCCATGTCGTGCACGGGCGCAAGCTCGGGCGCGATCTCGGCTTCCCGACGCTCAACCTGCAGATCGCCTTCCCTCGCCCCGCGGTTGCGGGCGTGTTCGTCGTCCGGGTCCATGGGCTCGGGCCGCGGGCACTGCCCGGCGTGGCGAGCCTCGGGACAAGGCCCGCGGTCGAGACCAATGGCAAGCCGCTGCTCGAAGCCCACCTGCTCGGCTTCGACCGCGACGTCTACGGCGAACTGATCGGCGTCGAGTTCTGCCACAAGCTGCGCGACGAGGCGAACTTCGATTCGCTCGAGGCGCTCGCCAGCCAGATCGACGCCGACGTCCGCCAGGCGCGGGCCTGGCACGAGCAGCATCCGCCGCAAGCCGCCAGCACACGCTGAACGACAGCGGCAAACAACAGACCAGAGAACCACCGATGGCAAAAGCCGGCAAACCCTCATCCCCGGACAACGCGGCCAGTGACGCGAGCGGCGGCTACCGCGCCACCCTGAACCTGCCCGACACTGCGTTCCCGATGCGCGGCAACCTGCCGAAACGGGAACCGCAATGGACCCGCGACTGGCAGGACAAGGGGATCTACCGGCGGATCCGCGCCCATTCGGTCGGCCGGCCCCTGTGGCAGCTGCATGACGGCCCGCCCTTCGCCAACGGCGATATCCACAACGGCCACGCCGTCAACAAGATCCTCAAGGACATCATCGTCAAGAGCCGGCAGATGGCCGGCTTTGACGCCCGCTACATCCCGGGCTGGGACTGCCACGGGATGCCGATCGAGATCCGCATCGAGAAGGAATACGGGCGCGGCCTGCCGGCCGAGGAAGTGCAGGCAAGATCGCGCGCCTACGCGACCGAGCAGATCGCGCGGCAGAAGGCGGGCTTCATGCGCCTGGGCGTGCTCGGCGACTGGGACGACCCCTACCTCACCATGGCGCCGGCCAACGAGGCCGACGAGCTGCGGGCCCTGGGCAAGGTGCTCGAGCTCGGCTACGTCTACCGGGGCCTGAAGCCGGTGAACTGGTGCTTCGACTGCGGCTCGGCGCTCGCCGAGGCCGAGGTGGAGTACGCCGATCGCACCGATCTCGCGGTCGACGTCGGCTTCCCGTTCCTCGCCGACGAGAACGCCCGGCTCGCAGCCGCCTTCGGCCTCGATGCGCTGCCGATCGAGCGCGGCTTCTGCGTGATCTGGACCACCACCCCCTGGACCCTGCCGTCCAACCAGGCGCTCAACCTGCATCCCGAGATCGAGTACGCGCTGGTGGCGAGCGAATTCGCAGGCGCACCCTGCCTGCTGCTGCTGGCGGCCGAGCGGGTCGCGGCCTGCATCGAGCGCTGGGGCCTCGCCGGCGAGATCATCGCCCGCTGCCCGGGCAAGGCGCTGGCCGGCATCCGCTTCGCCCATCCCTTCGCCGAGCGCAGCTCGCCGGTGCTGCTCGGCGACTACGTCACCCTCGATACCGGTACCGGCGTGGTCCATTCCTCGCCCGCGTACGGCGTCGAGGACTTCAACTCCTGCAAGGCCGCCGGCATGGCCGACGACGAGATCCTGCAGCCGGTGCTCGGCGACGGCACCTTCGCCGAATCGCTGCCGGACTTCGGCGGCCTGTCGATCTGGGACGCGAATCCGCGCATCGTCGAGCACATGCGCGCGCGCGGCGTGCTGCTGCACGTCGAGCAGTTCACCCACAGCTACATGCACTGCTGGCGCCACAAGACGCCGATCATCTATCGAGCCTCGTCGCAATGGTTCGCCGGCATGGACATCGTGCCGCGCGACGGCGGCCGCACCCTGCGCGAGACGGCGCTCGCCGGCATCGAGGCGACCCGCTTCTATCCGGCCTGGGGCAAGCAGCGGCTGCACAACATGATCGCCAACCGTCCCGACTGGACGCTCTCGCGCCAGCGCCAGTGGGGCGTGCCGATGGCCTTCTTCGTGCACCGGCAGACGGGCGAGCTGCATCCGCGCACACCGGAGCTGATCGAGCTCGTCGCCCGCCGGATCGAGCGCGAAGGCATCGAGGTCTGGCAACGCCTCGACGGCGAGGCGCTACTGCGCGAAGTCGGCGAACCGAATCCCGGCGACTGGGTGAAGAACCGGGACACGCTCGACGTCTGGTTCGATTCGGGCACGACGCACCAGACGGTGCTACGCGGCTCGCACGCCGCCAAGAGCGCCTTTCCCGCCGACATGTATCTCGAGGGCAGCGACCAGCACCGCGGCTGGTTCCATTCGTCGCTGCTCACCTCGTCGATGCTGAACGGCTGCCCGCCCTACCGGGCGCTCCTCACCCACGGCTTCGTGGTCGCCGGCGACGGCCGCAAGATGTCGAAGTCGCTCGGCAACGGCATGGAGCCCCACGAGATCTACAACGAGCTCGGCGCCGAGATCCTGCGCCTGTGGGTCGCCTCGACCGACTACTCGGGCGAGCTCGCGCTCTCGCCCGAGATCCTCAAGCGGGTCGTCGAGTCCTATCGCCGGATCCGCAACACGCTGCGCTTCCTGCTCGCCAACGTATCGGACTTCGACATCGAGTCCGGGTTGCTGCCCATCGAGGAGCTCCTCGAGATCGACCGCTATGCGATCGCGATGACCGAGGCCTGGCAGAACGCCTGCGCGGCGGACATGGAGCGCTTCGAGTTCCATCCGGTGATCGCCCGGCTGCAGGTCTTCTGCTCCGAGGACCTCGGCGCCTTCTATCTCGACATCCTCAAGGACCGGCTCTACACCACCGCGCCGGCGAGCCATGCCCGTCGCTCGGCGCAGACCGCGCTCGC
>JAMLIN010000071.1 GCA_023954135.1 Burkholderiaceae bacterium
TGGCGTCGAGCACATCTTCGGCAATCCCGGCACCACTGAAAGCCCGCTGCTCGATGCCCTCGCGGCCTGGCCGGCGATCGACTACGTCTGCCACCTCCACGAGGGCATGGCGGTCGGCGCGGCCAGCTATTACGCGCGCGCCAGCGGACGAAACGCGGTGGTGAGCCTGCATGTGGCGCCCGGCCTGGGCAACGGCATCGGCATGATCTACAACGCGCTCAGGTCGCAGGCCCCGATCGTGGTCACCGCCGGCCAGCAGGACAGCCGGATGCAGCGACGCGAACCGATCCTCGGTCACGATCTCGCCGCCATCGCCGCCCCGGTCACCAAATGGAGCACCGAGGTCCAGAACGCCGACGAGATGGACGAAGTGATGCGGCGCGCCTTCCGGATCGCCAACGAGCCCCCCTTCGGACCGGTGTTCGTCGCGCTGCCGATCGACGTGATGGAGCAGGAGACCGCCAATGTGGCGCTTGCCCCCGGCGCGAGCTATCGCGAGTGCGCGCCCGAAGCGGCCGGCATCGCGGCGGCGGCCGCGCTGTTGCGCAACTCGAGCCGACCGGTGATCGCCGTCGGCGACGAACCGGCGCGCACCGGCGCCGTCGACGACCTGGTCCGCCTCGCCGAACGGCTGGGGGCGCCGGTCTGGTGCGAAGGCATCCGTGGCCATGTGTCCTTCCCGGCCAGCCATCCCCAGGCGCGCGGCGGCCTGCCCTTCGATGCGGCCGCGGTCCGCCGCAGCCTCGAGGACGCCGACCTGGTGCTGCTGGTCGGCGGGGATTTCTTCGAGGAAGTCTGGTTCACGCCCGGCAGGCCCTTTCCCGACGGCGCGAAAGTGGTGCATCTCGAATCGAGCAACCGCAAGCTCGGCTGGAAGCATCCGGCCGATGTCGGCGTGGTCGGTTCACTAGGCGCCAGCCTGCGGGCGATCGAGGCGACACTCGCGCAAGGAGCCGGCGCCGACTGGCATGCCGCGGCCGAGGCGCGCCGCGCCGCGCTCGCCGAGCGCAAGGCCGCCGATTCCGCCGGCTACGCCGCGCGCCTGAAGAAGGCCTGGGCACGCGAGCCGGTTTCGATGTCGCGCGTCATGGCCGAACTGCGCAAGGGCACACCGGCCAACGCACTGGTGGTCGAGGAGTCGATCACCGCCAGCGTCGACTTCGCCGCCAACTTCCTGTTCGATTCGCCCGATCTCTATCTCGGCGCCCGCGGCGGCGGCATCGGCCAGGGCGTAGCCGGTGCGATCGGCGCGGCCATCGGCCGACCCGGCCAGCCGGTGCTGTGCGTCTCCGGAGACGGTTCGGCGATGTACTCGATCCAGTCGCTGTGGACCGCGGCTCACCGCAACCTGCCGATCGTGTTCGCGATCCTCGCCAACCGCGAATACCGGGTGCTCAAGCACAACCTCGACATCTACCGGGAGCGCTTCGATACCGGCGCCACCGCCGGCTACCCGCAGATGGATCTCGGCGGCCCGACGCTGGGCTTCGTCGAGCTCGCCGCCGGCATGGGTGTGCCGGGCGTGCGGATCACGAAACCGGACGATGTCGGCTCGGCAATCGCGCGGGCCTTCGAGGCCGGCGGCCCGCAGGTCGTGGAGATCGTGATCGAAGGGAAACGCTGAGGATTCATACGGTTTCGCATTCGATCGCAGGGCAAGGCGGGGCGTCGCAGACAGTGCGGTTGCACGGCAAGACGCCCCAACGCGGTCATGCGATCGAATGCGGGGCCGTATCAGTTGTCGACGAAGGCCGGCAGGAAAGTGCTGATCTCGGGGAAAGCGACCAGGATCACGATGACGATCAGGTCGATCAGCACGAACCAGAGCAGGCCACGGAAGATGGTCGTGAGAGGGACCTGGTCGCCGACGACCGACTTGATGACGAAGGCGTTCAGCCCTACCGGCGGGGTGATGAGCCCGACCTCCAGCAGCACCACCACCAGCACGCCCATCCAGATGAGATCGAGATCGACCGCCGCCCACATCGGCAGCAGGATCGGCAGGGTCATCAGCATGATCCCGATCGGGTCGAGAAAGCACCCGAGGATCAGATAGATGATGATCATGAACAGGATGACCCCGTAGGGTCCGAGCCCCATGTCGACGACAAGGTTGCCCATGAAATCGGGCACGCCGGCGATCGCGAGGAAGCGCGTGAGGATGACCGCCGAGATCGCGATCAGAAAGAGCGATGCGGTCGCATGCAGAGTATCGATGAGGCATACCCGCAGGGACTCCCAGCTCAGGCCGCCCTTCGCGAGGGCGATCACCAGCGCCGCGAAGGCGCCGAAGGCCGCTGCCTCGGTCGCCGTGGTCAGGCCGGAGTAGATGCCGCCGATCACGCTCAGGATGAGCAGCGGCGACGGCCACACCTCGAGCAGGACCTCGAAGCGCTCGCGCCAGGTCGGGGCATCATCGGGCGGTGGGGCCAGCCCGGGCTGCATGATGCTGCGCACGATGATGTAGGCGGCGAACATCGCGGCCATCAGGAGACCGGGGAAGATACCCGCGATGAGCAGCTTGCCGATCGGCGTCTCGGTGTACCAGCCGTAGAGCACGAACATGATCGACGGCGGAATGACCGCGCCCAGCGTACCCGCCGCGGCGACCGTCGCGGTTGCCAGCGCCGGGTCGTAACGGTACTTGAGCATCTCGGGGATCGCGAGCCGTCCCATCGCGGCGGCGGTGGCCATCGAGGAGCCCGAAGCCGCGGCGAAGATGGCCGAAGCGAAGTTCGCCGCTACCGCGAGACCGCCGGGCAGGCGCGACAGCCACAGGCGGGCCGCCTTGAAAAGCGATGAGGTGAGCCCCCCGCGATAGGCGAGGTTGCCCATCAGGAGGAAGAGCGGAACGGCCGACAGCTCCCATGAAGCGCCGAACTCGAAGGGTGCGGAGCCGAGCAGCCGGAAGGCGACCGGAAAGCCGAGCAGGGCGCCCATCCCGCAGAAGGCCGCAAGACCGAGCGAGATGGCGATCGGCACCCTGATCGCCATGAGCACCAGCATGCCCGCCAGTGCGAAGAACGCGATCTGGATCGAACTCATGGATTCGGCCCCTAACTCTCGAGGTCGCCGAGGCGACGGTTCTCGAGGATGGCGCCGGCGCCGTCGGACGAGCGCCGGAACACCTGCAACAGCGCGATCACGGCGGCCAGGGCGCAGGATCCGACCAGCACCCAGCGCATCGGCCAGATGGGCAGCTCGAAGTAGGTAGCGTCGATCGTCTCTCCGATCCTGGTCTTGCCGATCGCCATCACCCCACCCCACCAGGCGAACATCCCGAGGTAGAACGCGGTCAGCAACGCGCCCAAGCGGTCGAGCCGGGCGATCGCGCCCGGCTCGAGCTTCTGGGTGAAGAGCTCCACGAGGATCGGCGTGCCGGTAGCCTGCAGGTGCGCTAACGGCAGGAAGATGCAGGCCACCATGTAGAAATAGGTGACGATCTCCAGCGTCCCGATGATCGGCATGTTGAAGAAGACCTTCAGCAGCACATCAGCCGTGATGTGGAAGGTCATGAGCAGGATGGCAAGCGCCGCGACCACCATCAGGACGACGGAGAGTCGATGCAGGAACCGCTGGAGCACGAACATGATCCACCCCTTCGCCAGGCGATCGCGGGCGGACCCGCCCGCGGCATGGCGCGACAGTCTTACTTGAACACCGCCTTCGAGTAGACCTCGCGCTCGAGCGCCTGGACATAGGCAGCGCGATCACGCTTGCTGTCGTCGACGATCTTCTGCCATTTCTCGATCGTCTTCAGGAAGGTCTGCACCTCGTCCCTGGCGTTCTTGATGCCGGCGCCCTCGGCCTGCTTGATGACCCGCTCGATCTCCTTCTGCTGGTAGTCGGCAAGCGCGTCGACCAGATCCTTGGCGGGCTCCACGAAGGCGACACCATGCCCGGATGCGCCGTCACGCGCCTCCTGCTTCTCGACCTCGTAGCCGAAGGCGCCCGCCGCGGCAAGCTCGGGGAGGTTGCTCACGATGGCCTTGCGCCCCTTGTCCGAAAGCCCCGCCCAGGTATCGGCGTTCATGCCCAGCACCAGCGTCCCGTGGTACGTGCCCATCGGATAGTCGACCACGAATTTCGCCACATCCCACAGGGTGTAGGACTTGAGCCAGGCATCGGCGCCCGCGGTGCAGTCGATCTGTCCGCGCTGCATCGCCTCGTAGGTCTCGCCGCTGGAGACGTTCACCGGCACCATGCCGAATTCCTTGAACACCACGCCCCAGGGTCCGGTCGCCCGCACCTTCTTGCCGGCCATCGACGCCAGGGAATCCACCTTGGTCTTGCACATCAGCGTGTACGGCGTGGTCGATGCGAAGGCCATCGCGATCGACGATGAGCGCTGCATCTCCTTGCGACACTCCTCGCACAGGACGAGCTTGTACTCGGACACCGCGCCGACCATGACCAGCGGATCGGTCCCGAGCAGCGCCAGGTCGCTGATCACGGTATTGAGCGGCAGCGACTTGCGCATGTAGAGATCGACCAGCAGGCCCGAGTTGACGATCCCGTCGCGCATCACGTCGAGACCGGCCGAAGCCTTGGCGACCGAGCCGCCGGTCAGCAGCTTGAAGTTCACCTCGCCACCGGAATCACGGGCTACCCGCTCGGCGAAGGGCTCCATCCCCACCTTGTTGAGGACATGAGGAGCAGGCAGATAGGTGTTGTAGGTGAGGTCGGCCGCCTGGACACCGGCGACAGAGGACAGGCCGAGCGCAACGCCGAGCGCTGCCGTCAGGGAAAGCTTGCGGATCATGGAAACTGCCTCCTCGGGTGTGTTCTTGGAATGACGAGCCCTCGCAACGAGGCTCCTGCGCACCGGGGTTCTCGTCTTCGGTCGCGGGCGAACGGGTTCGAGTGTATATCAGCGCCCGAGGGCACGAAATCCTGTGGCAAGCCGCAAACCGGCCGGGCCGCGCCTCGGAAATCTGCTTCGGAGGTCCCGGGATACGGCGTTTCCACGCGACGGAAGTAGGAGCATTACTTCGCGGCGGAACCCCGCGCTCGCCGGTCGACCACCCGCATCACCCCTTCCTGCATCACCACCGCCGCGAGCACGCCGTCCTCGCGGTAGATGCGCCCCTGCACGAGACAGCGGCCATTGGTCGCGGTCGGGCTCTCGCAGGCGTAGAGCAGCCACTCGTCGACCCGGAACGGACGCTGGAACCACATCGCGTGATCGAGGCTCGTCATGGAGAAGTACTGCTTCGTCCGATCGATCCTGTGCGGCCGGGTCGCGGTGCCGATCAGCGAGTAGTCCGACGCATAGGTGAGCATCGTCCGGTGCAGGGCGGGGTCGTCGGGCAGGCGCTCGATCGCCCGGAACCAGACCATCGCGACCGGGTCGCCGCCGTCGGGATCGAGATGGGGCGGCGGCTGGACCATCCGGAAGTCGAACGGGCCGTCATCCATCATGAAGCGCGGAGCGGGGACATCGGGCAGGCGCTCCATGAACTCCCGACGCCAGGCCGCGATGTCCTTCAGGGTTTCCGGTCTCGGCACATCGGGCATCGGCGCCTGGTGCGCGAAGCCGGTCTCCGGGCGATGAAAGGAAGCCGCGAGGTTGAGGATCTGGTGGCCGTGCTGGATCGCGACCACGCGGCGGCTCGCATACGAGCGCCCGTCGCGGGCCCGGTCGACCTCGTAGATGATCGGCGCTGCCGGGTCACCGGGACGCAGGAAGTAGGCATGAAGCGAGTGGGTGTCGCCCTCATCGACCGTCATGGCGGCAGCGGCCAGGGCCTGGGCGAGCACCTGGCCGCCGAATACCCGGTTGGTCCCGATGTAGACGCTCTGGCCCCGGAACAGGTTGGTGTCCAGGGTTTCCAGCGTGAGATGGTCGATCAGGTCCTGGACGATGCTGCCCATGTTCCGCTCCTCGATGCCTCAGGCAGGCTTGAACATCGGCACCTTCTGGCCATCCTCGGTCGGCTTGAACACCACCTGCACCTTGTCGCCGATGCGGACCTGGTCGAGATCGGCATCGACGATGTTGGTCAGCATGGTGGTGCCTTCGTCGAGCGTCACGTAGGCGATCGCGTAGGGTACCGGCACCCGGCGGGTGGGCGATACGCTGTAGATAGTGCCCTTGCCCGAGGCCTCGATCAGGCTGATGTCGTCGCTGTGACAATGCGGGCAGAAGGGGCGCGGATACCAGTGGGTCTTTCCACAGGCGCCGCATTTCGGAATCATCAGCCGGCCTTCGTTGGCGGCGGCCCAGAAGCTCGTGTTGTCGGGGTAGACCGGGGGGGTCGGCAAGGGCCGGTCCTGTGCCATCAGGGTCATGTTCTTACTCCCGTTCCATGATCAGGGTGGCGCCCGCATGCCGGTGGCCGAGCAGACCGCCAGTGCCGTGGGCGAGCGCGATGTCGCAGTTGGGAACCTGCACCTTCGGATGCGCCTCGCCGCGCAGCTGGCGTACCGCCTCGATGACCTTGGTGATGCCGCCGCGGTTCATCGGATGGTTGTTGCACAGGCCACCACCGTCCGTGTTGAACGGCAGCTTGCCAACGCCGGAGATCAGGTTGCCGTCGGCGACGAAGGCTCCGCCCTTGCCCTTCTCGCAGAAGCCGAGGTCCTCGAGCTGCATCACCACCGTGATGGTGAAGCTGTCGTAGATGGACACGTACTTGATGTCCGCATGGCTCACGCCGGCCTCGTCGAAGGCAGCCTTGCCGGAGCGGACGCCGGCGGAATACGTAAGGTCGATCGCGCCGCCATCCTGGGCCTTGATGTGCTCGCCCGCGCCGATGACCTTCACCAGCGGACGCTTGAGCGAACGCGCGATCTCGGGCTTGACCACCACCAGCGCGCCGCCTCCGTCCGAGACGACGCAGCAGTCGAGCCGGTGCAGCGGATCGGCGATGAGCGGAGAGCCGACGACGTCCTCAACGGTGACGACGTCACGCAGCATGGCGTGCTCGTTGTACTGCGCATGATGCGATGCCGCCACCTTGACCCAGGCGAGCTGCTCGGCGGTGGTGCCGAACTCGTGCATGTGGCGCGCCGCGCACATCGCATAGCTGTTGATCGTCACCAGGCCGTAGGGCGCCTCGAAGGGCGCGTCGGGCACATTGGGCGCGAAGACCCGCGGCGCCGCGCCGCTGTGGCCCTCGGAGCGGGGCCGCCCGGCGAGCGTGATCAGCGCCACGCTGCAGCGGCCGGCGGCGATCGCCTCGGCGGCATGCGCGACGTGGATCAGGTAGGAGGATCCGCCGGTCTCGGTCGAGTCGACGTGGCGAACCTTCAGGTTCATGTAGTCGACCATGCTGACCCCGCCCATGCCGGGAGCATCGCCAGCGCTGAAATAGCCGTCGACATCGTCGAAAGTGAGGCCAGCGTCGGCGAGCGCGCCGCGGGCGCATTCATAGTGCAGCTGCGGCACCGTCTTGTCGGGGGCCTTGCGCGTCGGATGCTCGTAGGCACCGACGATGTAGGCCTTGCCTTTGATCGTCATCTGGGAACGTCTCCAGGTTCGGTTCGAACGCCCGCCGTTCGGGTCCGGCGGCATTTTGTGCCCTGCAATATACCGTGAAACGCCCGACCACTCCGGCTCGCCGATACGGTCGGGGATTCGCGTCAGTCGCGTTGCAGGAAGCGGAACATCTCGGTGTGGTCCGCGCTTGCGGGCAGTGCCTGCGCGGCATCGCGCCAGATCTGCAGAACCTCGTCGCCCAGCCGCATCGGCTCGCCGATCGCGCTGCCCAGGCCCATCGCGATCCCGAGGTCCTTGGCCATCAGGCGCAAGGCGAAACCGGAATCGAACTTGCCCGAGAGCATGAAGGTCTTCACCTTCACCTCGGTCGTGTTGTTGCGGCCGGTCGAACCATTGAGGACGTCGGTCATGACATCGGGGTCGAGACCGAAGCGCGCGCCCACGTGCAGGGCCTCGACGGTGGCGACGAGACCGGCAGCGGAGACATAGTTGTTCAGCGCCTTCATGGCATGACCCGCGCCCACGGGCCCGACATGGGTAATGGTGCGTCCCATCGCCGCGAACAGGGCCTTGTTCGCCTCGAAGAGCGCCGCATCGCCGCCGCACATGATCGCGAGGCTGCCGTCGACGGCGCGCCGCACCCCGCCGGAGACCGGCGCATCGAGAAAGCCGATCCCGCGCCCGGCGATCGCCCTGGCGAGCGCCTGCGAGCGCAGCGGCTCGGACGAGCTCATGTCGATGATGGTCGCGCCCGGCTCGAGCGCATCGGCCAGGCCGCGAGCGCCCTGCACCGTCGCGTCGACGACATTGGAGTCGGGCAACATGAGGATCACGACCGATGCCCCAGCCAGTCCGTCGAGCCCGGCGGCGTCGATCGTGCCCGGATAGTCGGCAACGAAGGCGGCCCGGGCTTCGGGCGACAGATCGTGGACCACGAGCCGGTGCCCGGCGGCATGCAGCCGGGCCGCCATCGGCCGGCCCATCATCCCGAGGCCGACGAAACCGATGGTTCTGGCGGCGCTGCTCACTTGTCGAGCTCCTTGAAGGTCTCCTTCGCGACGCGGAAACCGTCGATCGCGGCCGGCACGCCGCAATAGATCGCGACCTGCAGCAGCACTTCCTTGATCTCGTCCTTGGTCAGGCCGTTGTTGATCGCCCCGCGGATATGGAGCTTGAGCTCGTGCGGACGATTGAGGGCGCAGAGCATCGCGAGGTTGAGGAAGCTGCGGGTACGGCGATCGAGGCCGGGCCGGTTCCAGACATCCCCCCAGCAGTACTGGGTGACGAGCTCCTGCATGTCCTGGTTGAATTCGTCGGCATTCCTGATCGCGTTGTCGACGTATTCGGGGCCCAGCACCTCACGACGGGTCTTCAGGCCCTTGTCGAACAGTTCCTTGTTCATTGCGGTCTCCAGCTTGGTCGGGTTCGGTCGGCAGCCGGTCGGCAGCCCTCGCAAGGATTCTAGTCCCGCCGCCGAGGCCCGGTGGCCGGGCGGGGGGTCGAGCCCCGGAGTCTTGCAGGCTGAAACCGGCCGGCGTCACGGGCGCCGGACGGCTTATGCCACCGAGCGCCCCTGTCCCTGCCAGTAGCGGGCACGCAGTGCCTTCTTGTCGAGCTTGCCCAGCCCGGTGACCGGCAACGCATCTATGAAGTCGATCGACTTGGGAGCCTGGACCGGGCCCTTAGCTTCGCGCACCAGGGCGATGAGTTCCTCGGCGCTCGCGGTCGCGCCGGCGCGCAGCACCACGCAGGCCTTGACCGCCTCGCCCCACTTCGGATCGGGGATTCCGATAACCGCTGCCGCCGCGACCGCCGGGTGGCTCGCGAGCACATCCTCGACCTCGCGCGGATAGACGTTGAAGCCGCCGGAGATGATCAGGTCCTTGGAGCGGTCGACGATGTAGAGATAGCCGTCGGCATCGGCGCGGGCAAGGTCGCCCGTGTAGAGCCATCCGTGGCGCAGGGCACGGGCGGTCTCCTCGGGCTTGTTCCAGTAGCCTGCCATCACCAGCGGCCCGCGCACGCAAATCTCGCCGACCTCGCCCTGGGGAACCTCGTTGCCGTCATCATCGAGCAGGCGCACCTGGATGTAGCCGACCGGCGCCCCGCAGGACGCGAGCCGCTCCGGATGGTTCACCGGATCGTGGTCCTGCTGGCGCAGCACCGTCACCGCATTGGGCGCCTCCGACTGGCCATAGAGCTGCATGAAGACCGGGCCGAAGCGCCTCATGCCCTCCTCGAGCCGGGCCGGCGCCATCGGCGAGGCGCCGTAGATGATCAGCCCGAGGCTGGAGAGATCCGCCTTGTCGATCTCCGGGGAATCGAGCAGCACGTAGATCATGGTCGGCACGAGGAAGGTGCTGGTGATCCGATGACGCTCGACCAGGTCGAAGAAGCGCTGCGCATCGAAGCCCTTGGCCATCACGAAGGTGCCCGAGCGCAGCATGATCGGCAGGATCATCACGCCGGCCGCATGGGTGATCGGCGTCATCGCGAGATGGCGGATCTGCGCCGGCCAGTCCCACTCGGCGAGCTCGTGCATCACCATCGCGACCTGGACCCGGTGGGTGTGGATGACCCCCTTGGGCCTGCCGGTGGTCCCGCCGGTGTAGATCAGCACGCAGATGTCGTCCTCGGTGGTCCTGACCTCGAGGGGGGCCGGCTCGAAACGCGCGGATTCGGCGAGGATGTCGTCGCACAGGTCCGAGGGCCCGAAACCGAGCAGCTTCAGCCCGGGCAGGCGGGCGGCAAGCGCGCGGCCGCGCTCTGTGAACGTCGGATGATCGACGAACAGGGTACCGACGCCGGAGTCCTCGACCAGGTAGGCATGGTCGTCCTCGGACGCCATCGGGTGCATCCAGGTGATGCGCAGCCCCATCAGGTAGGCCGCGGCGGTCACCATGAAGCCCTCGGGCCGGTTCGAGGTGATCGCCGCGACG
>JAMLIN010000072.1 GCA_023954135.1 Burkholderiaceae bacterium
GGTCGCGGCGATCACGTCGAACCGGCCCGAAGGCTTCATGGTGACCGCCGCCGCCTACCTGATGGGCCTGCGTGTGACCTGGATGCACCCGATGGCGTCGGAGGACGACCATGCCTACCTGGTCGAGGACTCCGGTGTCGGCACGCTCTTCGTCGACCATCCGACCTTCACCGAGCGCGGCCGGGCGCTGGCCGCCCGCCTGCCGGAGCTCAAGCTGCTTGGCTTCGGGCCATCGGACCTGTGCGACGACATCCTCGCCGAGTCCACCGGGTACGAGCCGGGGCCGCTGGAGGTCGAGACCACCGAGGACGACACCTGCGTGCTGATCTACACCGGCGGCACCACCGGCAAGCCCAAGGGTGTTATCCATACCCACCGGGTGCACGTCGCGATGGTGATGCACGAGCTCGCCGAATGGGACTGGCCGGCGCAGATCCGCCACCTGGCGATGACGCCGATCACCCATGCCGCCGGCGTGATGATCCTGCCGATCATGCTGCGCTCGGGCACCTTCGTGATGAGCAAGGGCTTCGATGCGCAGCGCTTCTTCGAGCTGGTCGAGCGGCACCGGATCACCAGCACCTTCCTCGTGCCGACGATGATCTACGTGCTGCTCGATTCCCCGGGGATCGACAAGGCGGATCTCTCCAGCCTGGGGCTCATCATCTACGGCGCCTCGCCGATGGCGCCCGCCCGGCTCGAGGAAGGGATGAAGCGCTTCGGCCCGGTCTTCATGCAGCTCTACGGTCAGTCCGAGGCGCCCAATGCGGTGACGGTGCTGCGCCAGCAGGACCACGATCCGGTGAATCATCCCGAGCGACTCGCCTCCTGCGGCGCGCCGGTCGGCTACATCCAGGTGCGCCTGCTCGACGATGACGGCAAGGAGGTTCCACCGGGCGAGGTCGGCGAGATCTGCGTGCGTGGCCCGCTGGTGATGGCGGGCTACTGGAACAAGCCCGAGGAGACGGCGCGCGCGTTGCGCCATGGCTGGCTCTACACGGGTGACCTTGCCCGCGCCGACGCCGACGGCTTTCTGTATATCGTCGACCGCTCCAAGGATCTGATCATCTCGGGCGGCTTCAATGTCTACCCGCGCGAAATCGAGGATGCGCTCGCAACCCATCCGGCGGTGGCATCGGCGGCGGTCATCGGCATTCCCGATCCGAAGTGGGGCGAAGCGGTCAAGGCCTGCGTGGTGCTGCGCGCCGGCGCCAGTGTGAGCGCCGAGGAGCTCATCGCCCTGGTGCGCGACGCCAAGGGCCCGGTGCAGGCGCCGAAGTCGATCGACTTCCTCGACGAGCTGCCGGTCACGGGCCTGGGCAAGCTCGACAAGAAGGCGCTGCGGACCCGCTACTGGCAGGGACAGGGGCGGTCGGTGGCATAAGCCGTCCGGCGCCCGTGACGCCGGCCGGTTTCAGCCTGCAAGACTCCGGGGCTCGACCCCCCGCCCGGCCACCGGGCCTCGGCGGCGGGACTAGAATCCTTGCGAGGGCTGCCGACCGGCTGCCGACCGAACCCGACCAAGCTGGAGACCGCAATGAACAAGGAACTGTTCGACAAGGGCCTGAAGACCCGTCGTGAGGTGCTGGGCCCCGAATACGTCGACAACGCGATCAGGAATGCCGACGAATTCAACCAGGACATGCAGGAGCTCGTCACCCAGTACTGCTGGGGGGATGTCTGGAACCGGCCCGGCCTCGATCGCCGTACCCGCAGCTTCCTCAACCTCGCGATGCTCTGCGCCCTCAATCGTCCGCACGAGCTCAAGCTCCATATCCGCGGGGCGATCAACAACGGCCTGACCAAGGACGAGATCAAGGAAGTGCTGCTGCAGGTCGCGATCTATTGCGGCGTGCCGGCCGCGATCGACGGTTTCCGCGTCGCGAAGGAGACCTTCAAGGAGCTCGACAAGTGAGCAGCGCCGCCAGAACCATCGGTTTCGTCGGCCTCGGGATGATGGGCCGGCCGATGGCGGCCCGGCTGCATGCCGCCGGGCACCGGCTCGTGGTCCACGATCTGTCGCCCGAAGCCCGGGCCGCCTTCGTTGCCGACTATCCGGGCACGATCGACGCCGCCGGGCTCGACGGACTGGCTGGGGCATCGGTCGTGATCCTCATGTTGCCCGACTCCAATGTCGTCGACGCGACGGTGCAGGGCGCTCGCGGCCTGGCCGATGCGCTCGAGCCGGGCGCGACCATCATCGACATGAGCTCGTCCGAGCCGCTGCGCTCGCAGGCGCTCGCCAGGGCGATCGCCGGGCGCGGGATCGGCTTTCTCGATGCGCCGGTCTCCGGCGGGGTGCGGCGCGCCGTCGACGGCAGCCTCGCGATCATGTGCGGCGGCGATGCGGCGCTCTTCGAGGCGAACAAGGCCCTGTTCGCGGCGATGGGACGCACCATTACCCATGTCGGGCCCGTGGGCGCGGGTCATGCCATGAAGGCGCTGAACAACTATGTCTCCGCTGCCGGTCTCGTCGCCACCGTCGAGGCCCTGCACGTGGGCGCGCGCTTCGGTCTCGACCCCGATGTCATGACCGACGTCCTCAATGGTTCGACCGGCCGCAACAACACGACCGAGGTGAAGGTGAAGACCTTCATGCTCTCGGGCAAGTTCGATTCCGGTTTCGCCTTGCGCCTGATGGCCAAGGACCTCGGGATCGCGATGGGCCTGGGCAGCGCGATCGGCGAGCCGATGCGGCTGGGCGACGAGGTTCTGCAGATCTGGCGCGATGCCGCGCAGGCACTGCCCGCAAGCGCGGACCACACCGAGATGTTCCGCTTCCTGCAACGCGACTGACGCGAATCCCCGACCGTATCGGCGAGCCGGAGTGGTCGGGCGTTTCACGGTATATTGCAGGGCACAAAATGCCGCCGGACCCGAACGGCGGGCGTTCGAACCGAACCTGGAGACGTTCCCAGATGACG
Organism: Burkholderiaceae bacterium; assembly: GCA_023954135.1. Taxonomy (GTDB): domain Bacteria; phylum Pseudomonadota; class Gammaproteobacteria; order Burkholderiales; family Burkholderiaceae_E; genus JAMLIN01. Next base: position 2,925 of record JAMLIN010000072.1, read on the forward strand.
ATCAAAGGCAAGGCCTACATCGTCGGTGCCTACGAGCATCCGACGCGCAAGGCCCCCGACAAGACGGTGCCGCAGCTGCACTATGAATGCGCCCGCGGCGCGCTCGCCGACGCTGGCCTCACTTTCGACGATGTCGACGGCTATTTCAGCGCTGGCGATGCTCCCGGCATGGGCGGGGTCAGCATGGTCGACTACATGAACCTGAAGGTTCGCCACGTCGACTCGACCGAGACCGGCGGATCCTCCTACCTGATCCACGTCGCGCATGCCGCCGAGGCGATCGCCGCCGGCCGCTGCAGCGTGGCGCTGATCACGCTCGCCGGGCGGCCCCGCTCCGAGGGCCACAGCGGCGCGGCGCCGCGGGTCTTCGCGCCCAATGTGCCCGACGCGCCCTTCGAGGCGCCCTACGGCCTGGTGACGATCAACAGCTATGCGATGTGCGCGGCGCGCCACATGCACGAGTTCGGCACCACCGCCGAGCAGCTCGCCTGGGTCAAGGTGGCGGCATCGCATCATGCGCAGTACAACGAGCACGCCATGCTGCGTGACGTCGTCACCGTTGAGGACGTCGTCGGCTCTCCGCTCATCGCCGATCCGCTGCACCGGCTCGACTGCTGCGTCGTCTCGGACGGAGGCGGCGCGCTGGTGGTGGTCAAGCCCGAGATCGCGCGTTCGCTCAAGCGTCCGCTGGTGAAGGTCATCGGCGCGGGCGAGCACATCAAGGCCCAGGATGGCGGCGCGATCGACCTTACGTATTCCGCCGGCGTCCGCTCCGGCAAGGCTGCCTTCGACGAGGCCGGCGTGAGCCATGCGGACATCAAGTACGTGTCCATCTACGACAGCTTCACCATCACGGTGGTGATGCAGCTCGAGGACCTCGGCTTCTGCGAGAAGGGCAAGGGCGGAGCCTTCGTCGCCGACGGCAACCTGATCTCCGGCGTTGGCAAGCTGCCGTTCAACACGGACGGTGGTGGCCTGTGCAACAACCATCCGATGAACCGCGGCGGCATCACCAAGGTCATCGAGGCGGTACGCCAGCTGCGCGGCGAGGCGCATCCGAAGGTGCAGGTTCCCAACTGCGACATCGCGCTCGCCCACGGCACTGGCGGTCTGCTCGGCCACCGGCATGCGGGCGCCACCCTGATCATGGAACGGGAGTAAGAACATGACCCTGATGGCACAGGACCGGCCCTTGCCGACCCCCCCGGTCTACCCCGACAACACGAGCTTCTGGGCCGCCGCCAACGAAGGCCGGCTGATGATTCCGAAATGCGGCGCCTGTGGAAAGACCCACTGGTATCCGCGCCCCTTCTGCCCGCATTGTCACAGCGACGACATCAGCCTGATCGAGGCCTCGGGCAAGGGCACTATCTACAGCGTATCGCCCACCCGCCGGGTGCCGGTACCCTACGCGATCGCCTACGTGACGCTCGACGAAGGCACCACCATGCTGACCAACATCGTCGATGCCGATCTCGACCAGGTCCGCATCGGCGACAAGGTGCAGGTGGTGTTCAAGCCGACCGAGGATGGCCAGAAGGTGCCGATGTTCAAGCCTGCCTGAGGCATCGAGGAGCGGAACATGGGCAGCATCGTCCAGGACCTGATCGACCATCTCACGCTGGAAACCCTGGACACCAACCTGTTCCGGGGCCAGAGCGTCTACATCGGGACCAACCGGGTATTCGGCGGCCAGGTGCTCGCCCAGGCCCTGGCCGCTGCCGCCATGACGGTCGATGAGGGCGACACCCACTCGCTTCATGCCTACTTCCTGCGTCCCGGTGACCCGGCAGCGCCGATCATCTACGAGGTCGACCGGGCCCGCGACGGGCGCTCGTATGCGAGCCGCCGCGTGGTCGCGATCCAGCACGGCCACCAGATCCTCAACCTCGCGGCTTCCTTTCATCGCCCGGAGACCGGCTTCGCGCACCAGGCGCCGATGCCCGATGTGCCGAGACCGGAAACCCTGAAGGACATCGCGGCCTGGCGTCGGGAGTTCATGGAGCGCCTGCCCGATGTCCCCGCTCCGCGCTTCATGATGGATGACGGCCCGTTCGACTTCCGGATGGTCCAGCCGCCGCCCCATCTCGATCCCGACGGCGGCGACCCGGTCGCGATGGTCTGGTTCCGGGCGATCGAGCGCCTGCCCGACGACCCCGCCCTGCACCGGACGATGCTCACCTATGCGTCGGACTACTCGCTGATCGGCACCGCGACCCGGCCGCACAGGATCGATCGGACGAAGCAGTACTTCTCCATGACGAGCCTCGATCACGCGATGTGGTTCCAGCGTCCGTTCCGGGTCGACGAGTGGCTGCTCTACGCCTGCGAGAGCCCGACCGCGACCAATGGCCGCTGTCTCGTGCAGGGGCGCATCTACCGCGAGGACGGCGTGCTCGCGGCGGTGGTGATGCAGGAAGGGGTGATGCGGGTGGTCGACCGGCGAGCGCGGGGTTCCGCCGCGAAGTAATGCTCCTACTTCCGTCGCGTGGAAACGCCGTATCCCGGGACCTCCGAAGCAGATTTCCGAGGCGCGGCCCGGCCGGTTTGCGGCTTGCCACAGGATTTCGTGCCCTCGGGCGCTGATATACACTCGAACCCGTTCGCCCGCGACCGAAGACGAGAACCCCGGTGCGCAGGAGCCTCGTTGCGAGGGCTCGTCATTCCAAGAACACACCCGAGGAGGCAGTTTCCATGATCCGCAAGCTTTCCCTGACGGCAGCGCTCGGCGTTGCGCTCGGCCTGTCCTCTGTCGCCGGTGTCCAGGCGGCCGACCTCACCTACAACACCTATCTGCCTGCTCCTCATGTCCTCAACAAGGTGGGGATGGAGCCCTTCGCCGAGCGGGTAGCCCGTGATTCCGGTGGCGAGGTGAACTTCAAGCTGCTGACCGGCGGCTCGGTCGCCAAGGCTTCGGCCGGTCTCGACGTGATGCGCGACGGGATCGTCAACTCGGGCCTGCTGGTCGATCTCTACATGCGCAAGTCGCTGCCGCTCAACACCGTGATCAGCGACCTCGCGCTGCTCGGGACCGATCCGCTGGTCATGGTCGGCGCGGTCTCCGAGTACAAGCTCGTTCTGTGCGAGCAGTGCCGCAAGGAGATGCAGCGCTCCTCGTCGATCGCGATGGCCTTCGCATCGACCACGCCGTACACCCTGATGTGCAAGACCAAGGTGGATTCCCTGGCGTCGATGGCCGGCAAGAAGGTACGGGCCACAGGGCCGTGGGGCGTGGCGTTCAAGGAGTTCGGCATGGTGCCGGTGAACGTCTCCAGCGGCGAGACCTACGAGGCGATGCAGCGCGGCCAGATCGACTGCACCGCGGGCGCCGATGCCTGGCTCAAGTCCTACACCCTGTGGGATGTGGCGAAATTCGTGGTCGACTATCCAATGGGCACGTACCACGGGACGCTGGTGCTGGGCATGAACGCCGATACCTGGGCGGGGCTTTCGGACAAGGGGCGCAAGGCCATCGTGAGCAACCTCCCCGAGCTTGCCGCGGCGGGCGCCTTCGGCTACGAGGTCGAGAAGCAGGAGGCGCGTGACGGCGCATCCGGGCATGGTGTCGCCTTCGTGGAGCCCGCCAGGGATCTGGTCGATGCGCTTGTGGACTACCAGCAGAAGGAGATCGAGCGCGTCATCAAGCAGGCCGAGGGCGCCGGCATCAAGAACGCCCGGGAGGAGGTGCAGACCTTCCTGAAGACGATCGAGAAATGGCAGAAGATCGTCGATGACAGCAAGCGGGATCGCGCCGCCTACGTCGAGGCGCTGGAGCGCGAGATCTACTCGAAGGCGGTCTTCAAGTAAGGCCAGCGCATCGTGTCGCGGGCAGCTGCCCGTGGCACGTCCGCCGAAGGGAAGAGGTGCATCATGGGCGTGCTCGAGCGGTTCCTGCATCGACTGTCCGTCGTCCTGATGGTCGTCGCGGCACTCGTGATCCTGCTCATGACCTTCCACATCACGGCCGATGTGCTGATGAAGGTCTTCTTCAACATGCCGATCATCGGGACGCTGGAGATCGTCACCTATTTCTACATGGTGGCCTGCATCTTCCTGCCGCTCGCGCATCTGCAGGCCACCGGCACGCCGATCCTCGTGGAGCTCTTCACCCAGAAGCTCGAGCCGGGCGCGATCGCCCGGCTCGACCGGTTCGGCGCCTTGCTGACCGCGGTCTACCTTGGCCTGATCGCCTGGTGGGGCGGGTCGCTCGCGATCCGCAAGATGGAGATCGGGGAGACGATCGACGCCACCTACTTCGAGCTGCCCATCTGGCCGATGCGCTGGGTGCTGGTCGGATCCTGCGCGCTGATCGCCTCGATCGCGCTGCTGCAGGCGTTCCGGCGACCGCCAGGCGCGGCCCAGGCCGGTTTCGAGGCACGTCGCCTCGGCGATCTCGAGAGCTAGAACGGGGATTCTGAAGCCATGAGCTCGATCCAGATCGCGTTTCTCGCGCTGGCAGGCATGCTTGCCCTGATGGCGATCCGGGTGCCGATCGCCATCTCGCTCGGCCTGGCGGCCTTCTGCGGCATGGGCGCCCTGCTCGGCTTTTCGGCCGCCTTCCGGCTGCTCGGCTCAGCTCCCTTCGAGTTCGGCGCTTCGTGGGAACTGTCGGCCGTTCCGCTCTTTCTCCTGATGGGCAACCTCGCCTATCGCGGGGGGCTCACTTCGTCGCTCTTCAAGGCGGCGCGGCTGTGGCTGTCGCGCCTGCCGGGGGGGCTTGCGGTGGCGGCGAACTTCGCTTCGGCCATCTTCGCGGCGGCATCGGGCTCCTCGATGGCCACGGCGGCGGCGATGGGGCGGCTCGCGATTCCCGAGATGCTCAAGTATCGCTACGACCCGGGGCTGGCGACCGCGACCGTGGCCGCCGCCGGCACGCTGGGCGCGGTGATTCCGCCGTCCATCATGTTCGTGCTCTTCGGCTGGTACACCGAGACGCCGATCGGCAAGCTGCTCATCGCGGGCATCATTCCGGGCATCCTGATGGCGGGCATGTTCGCCGCCTACATCATCGTGCGCAGCATCGTGCAGCCCGACTGCGCGCCGCCGCCCGACGACGCCCCGACCTGGCGCGAGCGCTTCGAGGTGCTGCTCGAGGTATGGCCGTCGCCGCTGCTGATCCTGAGCGTGATCGGCGGGATCTATTCCGGCCTGACCACCGCGACCGAGGCCGCCGCCTTCGGCGCCTTCGCTGCGCTCGTGATCGCCCTCGTCAAGGGCGGCCTGAGCTGGGAGTCCCTGCGGGTGTGCCTGGTCGACACCCTGCATGCGACCGCATCGCTGTTCCTCATCGCGATATCGGCGGTCATCCTCACCCGCTTCCTCGCCATCGCCGGCATCCCGGACTTCATGGGCGGCCTGGTCGTCGACATGAACCTCGGGCCCTACGGGGTCATCCTCTTCATGGTCATCATGTACGTGATCCTCGGGTGCTTTCTCGACCCGATCGGGATCATGCTGATCACGCTCCCGATCCTGATGCCGATGTGGGCCGCGGTCGACCTCGACCTGATCTGGATGGGCGTGCTCGTGGTGATCCTCCTCGAGGTCGGGCTGATCACGCCGCCGGTCGGTCTGAATGCCTTCGTGATCAAGTCGGTCATCGGCGAGCAGGTCTCGCTCACGGCCATCTTCCGCGGGCTGCTCTGGTTCGTGCTGATGGACCTGATCGTGATCGCGATCCTGGTGGCCTTCCCGGAGATCAGCACCTTCCTGCCAGCCTTCGTCGAGCACTGAGGATCGACGGGGCGCCGGTTTCGCCGGTGCCCGTCTCCGTCCGCGATCGGGCGCGAAGGCTCGTCAGCGCTTGCCTTCGATCACGATCTCCACGACCCGCGGGCCGCCGCCCTCGAAGGCCTGCGCGATGGCCGGGCCGACGTCATCCGGCTTCGTGATCCGCACGCCCGGCACGCCCATGCCCGCGGCGAGCTCGACGAAGCCCAGCGCCGGGCCACCGAGGTCCATCTGCGGATAGCCGGCGGCGGCACCGGTATCGAAGCGCTCCCGGTAGATGTCGAGATTGTGCTTTAGCACCCGGTATTCGCGGTTGGCGAGGATCGCGAACACGATCGGCAGGTTGCGGTGTGCCGCGGTCCACAGCGACTGGATCGAGTACATCGCCGAACCGTCTCCGGAGACGCACAGCACGGGCTGGCCGGGCCGGCCGATGGCGGCGCCGATCGCGCCGGCAAGGCCCTGGCCGATGCCGCCGCCGCGGGCACCGAGATAGAGGTCGGGCGAGTCGATCGCGAAGTTGGCGGCGAAGTCGACGCTGGCGGTGATCGATTCCTCGACCACCAGCGCATCAGCCGGCGTGCCCTTGCGCAGTTCCGCCATGACGCGCGACATCGAGACCGGCTCGCGGGCCCAGGCCTTCTTCAGTCGCGCAGCATAGCTGGCGGCATCGGCCGCCTTGCGCTCGGCAAGGGCGGCGCGGCGCGCCTCGGCCGCGGTCTGCCAGTCGGCGCCGGCCGCTTCGGCGAGCCCCGTCCCGAGCGCCCGCAGGCTCGCGCCGATCGCGCCGACCACGCCGACGTCGGCCGGATGCTTCCAGCCGAGCTTGCGGTTGCTCGATTCGAGCTGCACCACCTTCGCGCCCTCGGGGAAGGGACGGCCGGCAGTGAACCAGACTTCCTCGAAGAAGTCGCCGCCGACCAGCAGCACCAGGTCGGCGTCCTCGAAGCTGCGGCGGACCGCGGCCGCATCGAAGGGCAGCGCGCCGCGCGCCTGCGGATGGCTCGCCGGGAAGGAGACATGGCCCCGGATGCCTTCGCACCAGACCGGCGCCCCGAGCCGTTCGGCAAGGCGAACCAGGTCGGCGACGGCGCCGGTGCGCGCCGGCTCGTCACCGACGGCGATCACCGGCCGGCTCGATTGCCGCAGCAGCTCGACCGCCGCCGCGATGCCGGCCGCTTCGGGCGCGCACTCGCGATAGCTCGCGCCGGGGGCAAGCGCCACATTGGCGGTTTCCTGCTCCATCACGTCGATCGGCAGCGCGACGAACACCGGCCCGAAGGGCGGCTCGTTGGCGATCCGGAAGGCGCGGCGCATCACTTCGTCCATCTCGTCGGCGCTCTGGACCTCGGTGCTCCATTTGGTGACCGGGGCGGCCATGGCGGCGAGATCGTGGCCGAGGATCGGCTCGCGGCGCTGCATCCGGGTGTCCTGCTGGCCGGCGGTGACCACGATCGGCGCCTGTGACTTGAGCGCGTTGTAGATCATGCCGATGCCGTTGCCCAGGCCCGGCGCCACGTGCAGGCTGACCACCGCATTGCGGCCGCTGGCGCGCGCGTAATAGCTGGCCGCGCCGACCGCCATGCCCTCGTGGAGATGGCAGACGTAGTCGATCGCCGGCCAGGCCGCCAGCGCATCGAGCAGCGGGCTCTCGGTGGTGCCGGGATTGCCGAAGATGTGCTCGACGCCG
>JAMLIN010000073.1 GCA_023954135.1 Burkholderiaceae bacterium
CACGGTGACCGACATGCAGCGGCTGGCGCCGAGGGCCTCATGAGCACATCTTGGCGCATCTACGGTGCCGAGATGTCGCCCTACTCGGTCAAGGTCCGGGCGTATTTCCGCTACAAGGGCATCGCGCATCATTGGATCGTCCGCAGCGGCGAGCGCCAGGCGGAGTTCGCCGCGCTCGCCAAGCTGCCGCTCATCCCCCTCGTGGTCGATCCCGACGGCGTCGCCGCGCAGGACAGCACCCCGATCATCGAGATGGCCGAGGCGCGCCACCCGTCGCCATCGATCCATCCCGAGGATCCGGTCGCAGCCTTCGCCTCGGCGCTTCTCGAGGAGTATGGCGACGAGTGGGGCAACAAGTGGATGTTCCACCTGCGCTGGGCCCGCGAGGCCGACCAGCTTGCCGGCGCGAGCCGGATCGCGCGCACCATCGAACCCGATGCCGACGAAGCGCGCCATCTCGCGATCGCCACCCAGGTTCGCGAGCGCATGGTCGGGCGAGTCGGCTTCGTGGGTTCGAACTCCGGCACAGCGCCGATCATCGAGGCGTCGTTCCTCGACGCGCTGCGCCTGCTCGAAACCCACCTGGCCGCGCGCCCCTACCTGTTCGGCGCCCGCCCCGCCTTCGCCGACTTCGCGATCTGGGCCCAGGTGCGCAGCGCGTTCACCGATCCCACCGGCTACGGCATCGTCGCGAACCGTACGCCCGGGATGCTCGACTGGATCGCGCGAATGGAATGGCCCCGTGCCGAGGGCCCGTTCGAAGACTGGGCCAGCCTCGAGCCGACGCTCGGCCCCCTGTTGCGTGCGGAGGTCGCCGCCCGCTTCCTGCCCTGGTCGCTCGCCAACGCAGCGGCGCTCGCAGCCGGCCAGGAGGAATTCACCGTCGCGCTGGCCGACGGGCCGTGGACCCAGGCACCCCAGAAATATCACGCCCGTTCGCTCGCCCGCCTGCGCGAGCGCCATCGAGAGTCGCCCGCGCGGGCCGATGTCGACGCGATGCTGTCGAAGTGGGGCTGCCTCGCGCCGCTGGCGGATGCCCGGCGTTGACCCGATGCTGATACCGATCCCGGCCTAGACAGCGAAAGCCGGAGGACGCGCATTCGGCCGCGTCAGCCGGATGAGCATGCCGACCAGGACCATGTTGCCAGCGCCGGCGAGCGCCCCGACGGCGAAACCGGCGCCGTATCCGGCGGTGAGGTCGTAGCTGAATGCGCCCTGGAAGCCGCCGAAGGCATGGCCAAGCCAGGCGAACGAGAGCACGATTCCCATCCAGGTTGCCTTGTTGCGCGCCGGCGTCAGGGCGCGGGTCGTGACCAGGAGGGACGTCATGACTCCAGCATAGGCGAAGCCGTAGACAACCGAGAAGACCAGGAACTCCCGCAGGGTGCCGAACTGCACGAAGGCGAGCACACCCGCGGTCTGCAGGAACGACGCGACGAACCAGGAACGGGTGGCGCCGATCAGGTCGCAGAGCTTGCCATAGGCGATCCGCCCGCCGATGGCCGCCAGAAGCATGGCGAACATGACGCCCCCGGCGTCGGTGGACGATATGCAGAAGCTCTGCATGAGCGGCATCAGGTGCATGAGCGGCACCGCCATGCATGTGCAGCAGAAGAAGACGGCCGCCGAGAGCATCGGAACGGCCAGCGCGGGCCGGATTCCCGGCTCCGGGAACGATGCGACCGCCGCCTCCGGTGGCTGGCGCATGCGATTGGCGAGCGGCAAGAGGATCACCAGGGTTGCGCAGCCGAGCGCGAGCATCGCGCCGCGCCATCCGAGGGATTCGATGAGCCAGGCCGCGAGGAAAGGAACGCCGCCCTGGCCGATCGCCTGGCCCGCGGCTGCGACTCCGATCGCCACGCCGACCGCCTTCGGGAACCAGTTCCCGACGCAAGCGAAGATCGGGGCGAACAGCGTACCGCCCCCCAGGGCGCCGGCAAGAAAGAACACCGCATACAACGTCCAGAGCGATTGCGCCTGTGATGCGGCGACAAGGCAGAGTCCCGTCGTCGACACGGCGATCAGGCAGACGACGCGGATGCTCAGGCGGTCCGCGACGTATCCCATGACGACGCTGCCCAAGGCAAGCCCGATCAGGCCGGATGAGTTGATGACAGCGACATCCGCGCGGGTCCACCCCTGCGCCTGTTCCATCGGGATGAAGAATGCCGTCAGCCCATTGACGAGCATTCCCATGACGACCGCGAGCATGGCCGCCGCCGCACCAACGGCGAACCAGGCCATCATTGCGCTCCGGACCCGACAGCGACCGGCGGCCGCGACCCCTTCGGCCGGGCCCGGATTCCCGCCGGCGCGGGCCGTGCCGACAGCTCGATATGCCGGACCATTTCGGCGGCAACCGCCTCGGGGTGCGTCAACGGCCCCATGTGGCCGGCGCCTTCGATGACGACGGTACGCGCGCCGGCCAGAAGACCGGAGAGCAGGTCGGCCACCTTCCGCGTCGGAGCCGGGGCGTGCTCGCCACGCATGACGAGAACCGGGAAGTCGAGACCGGCATAGGCCTCGAGAGGCGTACCCTCCTCGATGAGCGCGCGGAAATCCAGTGGCGCCTTCGGTACCCACCGCACGAGCGCGGACTGGACGGCCGGCCGCAATCGTGCGAAGGCGCCCTCCCCGCACCAGTAGTCGATGAACGCGCTCGCGGCACCCCGGTAGTCGCCGCTGGTGATTCCCCTGCCGGTCTCCTCGGTTATCGCGACGATCTCGGCAAACTCGGCATGGGCGACAGGACCCGAGGCCTTCAGGAGATGGAATGCCGACGGCTCGTAGAGCGACAGGCTCCGGATTCGATCCGGTCGCGAGAGCGCCACATGCAAGGCCACCCCTCCGCCGTAGGAATGCCCGACGAGATGAATCCTCCCCGGGCATCGGTCGACCAGGTCGATGGTGCGCCTGGCTTCGTCCGCGAGAGTGAACGCGTGCTCGCCGCTCCATTGGCCGGTGCCGTCGCAACCGTAGTGCTCCGGAGCCTCGATGTCGTACCGTGGCCCGAGGGTCGCCCCGAGGGTCTTCCACTGGCCGGCGCCGGCACCGGAACAATGCAGCGCGATGACCTTCGTCGTCGTCCGGGCAGTCCGAGTGCGCATGGCGTCCTCCGATCGGGTTGGTCCGGGGAAACGGTCGACCGTCGATGGAAGGCAGCGTACGTCGCGGGCGTATCGTGCCGATGTCGCCGGCACCGGCCTTTGGTATCGTCGGTATCGCGCCCGATACAGACGATACGAACCGGAAAGGCGCGGCGCCGGCACACTGCACAAGCTCCCCGGAACAACGATCGAGAGCGCTGCCCATGCCACCCGCCACGGACGAGGACCTGCGGACCGACCTCCTGCGAGGAGCGGCGGAACTGACCCAGACCGTGCTCGACAACATGGGCGAGGGAGTCGCCCTGTTCGATCCGCGGCTGCGACTGCGGTTCATCAACCGCCAGCTGGTGGAGTTCCAGGCCTATCCACCATCACTCGTGCGCATCGGTACGCCGCTTGCCGAGCTCCTCCGCTTCCAGGCCGACCGGGGCGACTTCGACGAAGCCGGTGATGTCGATGTCATGATTGCCGGGCGCATTGCCAGCATGCGGCAGCAGGCGGGCTACCGCTACGAACGCCGGACGGCCGGAGGGCGGAACGTGGAATTCCGGTTCAGCTCCCTGTCCGATGGCAGCCTGCTCGTGGTCTGCCGCGATATCACCGATCTCAAGCGCGTCGAGGAATCCCTGCGCGCTGCCGGCGAAGTGCTCAAGGTGATCAGCCGGTCACGGTTCAGTCTGTCGGCGGTCCTGGACACGCTGGTCGAATCCGCGGCGCATCTGTGCGAGGCGCACAGCGCATTCGTGTTCCAGCGGGTCGGAGAGACGTTCCATCTCGTTGCGAGCCACGGCTTCTCGGAAACGTACGAAGAGTACATGCGGCACCAGGCCATTGCACCGAGCCGCAACACGCTCGTCGGACGGACGGCGCTGAGCCAGTCGATCACCCACATACCGGACTGCCTGGCGGACCCCGAGTACACATGGAGTGAATCACAGAAGCTGGGTGGATTCCGCACGATGCTCGGCGTACCGCTGCAAGGCGCGGACGGACCGATCGGGGTGATCGCTCTGACGCGGTCGCAGACACGGCCCTTCTCGGAAATGGAGATTTCGCTGATCTCCACGTTCGCCGATCAGGCCGTCATCGCGATGGAAACCCTGCGCATGGTCGACGAGCTGAAGAGACGGGAAGAGGCGATCGCAGCGGCGCGGGACGTCGCCGAGCGCGAGCGCAGCGAGGCGCAGGCCGCGAACCAGGCCAAGTCGACCTTTCTCGCCACCATGAGCCATGAAATCCGTACGCCGTTGAACGGAGTGCTCGGCATGATCGACGTGCTCGAGAACCAGGGCCTGGACGAGCGACAGCGGCGCACCGTCTCGACCATGCATGACTCCGCCCACGCGCTCCTGCGCATCATCGACGATGTGCTCGACTTCTCGAAGATCGAGGCCGGGCGGCTGGAGCTCGAGGAAGCGATGTTCTCCCTTTCGAGCCTCATGACCGGAACGATCGCCGCATTCGAACCGCTGGCGGATCGGCGACGCCTTGCGCTCGGCGTCGACATCGCGCCCGGTTCACAGGATGCGCTCATCGGCGACCCGACGAGGGTCAGGCAGATACTGTCCAATCTCGTGAGCAATTCGCTGAAGTTCACCGAGAGCGGCTCCATTCTGGCCAGTGCCGGCACCGTCCCACTCGACCCGCATCGCACACGCCTGACGATAGCGGTAAGAGATACGGGCATCGGGATCGAGCCATCTCAGCTGAACCGCCTGTTCCAGCCCTTCTCCCAGGCCGACAGCTCCACGACGCGCCGCTTTGGCGGCTCGGGACTGGGACTGTCCATCGTGCGCCGGTTGGCGCAGCTCATGGGGGGCGACGTGCGGGTCGAAAGCGCCCTGGCTTCGGGCTCCACCTTCACCGTCGACCTCGTCCTGCGCACCGCGGCCGCCGACGCGATCGCCGGCGAGCCGGCCGGCGCGGCGCCGCCCGCGCCAGCGCCATCCGCAGGCAAGGCATGCCGCGTCCTCGTGGTGGATGACCACCCCGTCAATCGAGAGGTGCTCGTGCAGCAGCTCGACATCCTCGGTTTCGCCGCCGACACGGCCGAGAACGGCATCGAGGCTCTCGACATGTGGGCGGACGGCCGGTACGCCGTCGTGCTCGCGGACATCCACATGCCGCGGCTGGACGGCTATGGCCTGGTCCGGAGAATCCGCGATGCCGAGATCGAGCGCGGCGCCGGCGAGCGCGTTCCTTTCGTCGCCGTCACGGCAAACGCCTTGAAGGGCGAGGAGGAGCGCTGCATCGAGCTGGGCATGGATGCCTACATCGCCAAGCCGGTCAGCCTGCAGCGGCTTCGCCGCACGCTGGAGCGCTGGTTGCATGTCCCGGGCGCAGCCATCGGCGCACCCGAAGCCGGGCATCGTCGACCAGGAGCGGCCATCGATCCGTCCGTGCTCGGAACCTGGCTGGGTGACGATCACGCCGCGATCGGCGCGCTGCTCGCCGAATTCTCGGCCTCAGCGGTCGAAGCGCAAACCGAGATCCGGGCATCGGCGGCCAGCGGGAATCTGGACGCCGTGGCTGCCGCGGCCCACAAGCTCAACGGGGCCGCCCGAGCCGTAGGGGCCACGGAGCTCGCGAATGCTGCCGTGATCATCGAGAGCGCCGCCAGGGCCGGCAACGCACCGGCTCGCGATGCACTGGAGTCGCTGGCAAGAGAGCTCCGGCGCGCATCGGCGACCATCGATCGGCAGGCGGGAGTCTAGTCCGTGGGTGGAACGAACATGTAGCCCACCCCACGCACCGTCCGGATCGCTTCCGGATGGGCGGGGTCTCGCTCGATCTTTCGGCGCAGGCGCGTGATCCGCAGGTCGATCGCGCGGTCGAAGGCTTCGGTTTCCCGGTGTGCAACCACTTCCAGCAACCAGTCGCGCTCGAGCGGCCGATTCGGGTTCTCGGCGAACACCCTGAGCAGATCGAACTCACTGGCGGTCAACGCTTCCTCATCGCCTTTCGCGTCGGCCAGCACCCGCTTCTGGAGATCCAGCACGCGTCGGCCCATGCGCACGCGCGGGCCGAGGATCGGTGCCGCGCTCGCCGCGCGGCGCAGGACGCTTCTGACCCGCGCCAGCAGCTCTCTCGGCTCGAACGGCTTGGCGATGTAATCATCGGCGCCGGTCTCCAGGCCGAGCACGCGATCGACGGTATCCGCCGCGACCGTGACCATGATGATGCCGACGCGGCCGCTTCTCTCGCGCATCCAGCGGGCGAGCGCGAAGCCGTCCTCTCCCGGGAGTCCGACGTCGAGAAGCACGAGCGCGGGCAGCTCCCGTTCCGCGATGCGCCGCAGGGACGGCCCGTCGCCGACGCCGCTGACCCGGAAGTTCTGCCTGACGAGATAGTCGACGAGCAGCTGCCGTTGCGTCGGCTCGTCCTCGACCACGACGATATGCAGCCGGTTGTCCATCGAACGAATGCCCGGCAGGGCTGGGAGCCCCCCGATGTTATCCCGAGGGGCGGGGCGAGACCATCACCGGAGCATCAAGCCTCCGGCCGTGCCGCCTGTCGCCGTTCCTTTTCCTGCGCCTGCAGCACGCGCCAGAGCACCTTGCCCGAGCCCGACTTCGGCAGGACATCGACGAACTCCACCTCGCGCGGTACCTTGTAGGCCGCCATGTGCTCGCGCGCCCAGGCGATCAGGGCCGCCGCATCGACCCGGCCCACCGCCTGGGGGCGCAGCACCGCGACGAGCTTCACCGATTCGCCGCGGTAGGCGTCATGGGTCGCGATGATGCAGGCCTCCTGGACGTCGGGATGCTTGTAGAACATCGCCTCGACCTCGGCCGGCCAGACCTTGAAGCCGGAGGCGTTGATCATCCGCTTGAGGCGATCGGTGATGTAAAAGTAGCCGTCCTCGTCGACCCGGCCGAGATCGCCGGTGCGCAGGTAGCGCCGCCCCTCGAACTCGACGAAGGCCGCCTCGGTGTCGGCGGGCCGGCCCCAGTAGCCGAGGAAGACCTGCGGGCCGCGCACGATGATCTCGCCCTGCTCGCCCACCGGGACTTCGGCGAGGGTCTCGGGGTCGATCACCCGGGAGTCGACACCCACGTACGGAACGCCGAGGCACTGCAGCCGGGGATCGTCCGGGGGATTGGAATGCGAGGGCGCGGCCGTCTCGGTGAGGCCGTAGCCTTCGGCGTAGGCGAGGCCGTACTGCGCCTTCAGGCGCTCGGCGATCGCCGCCGGCATCGCCGCCCCGCCGCCGCTGATCGAGCGCAGGCTGGAGAGGTCGAAGCTCGCGAAATTCGGGCTTGCCAGCAGGTCGATGATCATCGTCGGGATGTTGACCCAGCCGGTAACGCGATGGCGCGAGATGAGCAGGCCGGCGAGCTCGCGGTCCCAGCGCGGCAACTGCACGACGGTCTGGCCGAGGTAGACGGGCACATGCAGGCCGAACAGCATGCCGGTGATGTGGAACATCGGCACCACGCCGAAGGTGACGTCGGCGGCGCTCGCATTGGCCCACAGCGGCGAGGCCATGACGTTGTGGCCGATCGTGCGGTGCGAATGCATGCAGCCCTTGGGCTTGCCGGTGGTTCCCGAGGTGTAGCAAAGGGCGACCAGGTCGTCCGGTTCGCCCGCATGGGCGGGCGGCCGATGGCCGGCGGCCAGGGCATCGGTCCAGCGCCGTGCCCAGCCGGGCAGGACGGGATCGGCCTCGAGCCAGGGTCGCCAGGCCGCCGGCGGCTGCTCGTCGGGCGGCAGCGAGGCCGGATCGGCATGATCGAGGTAGCGGGTGACCAGCACCGTCGCCAGCCGGGCATCGGCGGGCAGCCCGGCCTGGGCCCGCTCGAATTCGGGCAGCAGGTCGGCGGCGATGATCGCCACCCGGGCCTGCGGATCCTCCACATAGTGGGGCAGCTCGTCGGCCCGGGTCATCGGATTGACCGGGACGACCACCGCGCGCGCCCTCAGGATCGCGTAGAAGGCGATCGCGTACTGGGGCGAGTTCTGCATGCAAAGCACCACCCGGTCGCCCGGCGCGACGCCGGCCTCCTCGACCAGCCAGCCGGCCAGCGCCTCGGCCCGGTCATGCACGCCGGCCCAGGTGATGCGCCCGCCGAGAAAGAGGTAGGCATCCCGATCGGGATAGCGTCGCGCGGTGATCGCGAGGTTGTCCCAGAGGGTGGTCTGCGCCGGCGGGATGCCGTGCGGCACCCGCTTCGGCCAGTAGCGGAAATGCGGCCGGTCGGCCGGCGCCTGCATGAAGTCGTCCACTCCTGTTCCCCTACGGTTCCGGATTCGATCGCGGGTCGTGCGGGCGAAGGCGGAACCGCATCAGACGATCTGGATCCTCAGTTCCGGGACGCCGTCGACATGGGCATGCAGCATCGCCCCGGGCTCGACGGGGCCGACGCCCTCGGGGGTGCCGGTGAAGATCAGGTCGCCGGGCATGAGCCGGAAGTACTCCGACAGATAGGCGATGGTTTCCGGGATCGACCAGATCAGGTGGGCGATCGAGCTCTCCTGGCGACGCTGCCCGTCGACATCGAGCCAGATCCCGGCCTTCGCGATGTCGGGAACCTCGCTCGCGGCGACCAGCGGGCCCATCGGCGCCGAGGCGTCGAATGCCTTGCCGAGCTCCCAGGGCCGCCCCTTGTCGCGCATCGCGAACTGGAGGTCGCGCCGGGTCATGTCGAGCCCGACGGCGTAGCCCCAGACATGCTCGGCGGCCGACGCCACCGGGATGTTGGCGCCCTCCCGGCCGATCGCCACCACGAGCTCGACCTCGTGATGGTAGTTGGCGGTCTTCGGCGGATACGGGATCGAGGCGACGCTGCCCTCGGGCACCGATACCACCGCATCGGCCGGCTTGCAGAAGAAGAACGGCGGATCGCGATCGGGGTCGAAGCCCATCTCGCGCGCATGGGCCGCATAGTTGCGGCCCACGCAATAGACCCGCCGCACCGGGAAGCGGTCCCGGCCTCCCCGGACCTCGGCCAGCGCCGGATCGGACATCGGGACGACATTGGCCATGCGGTCTCTCCTTCGGAACGATTGACGGGCCTTACAGGCGTTCGACGATGGTGACATTGGCCATGCCGCCGCCCTCGCACATCGTCTGCAGGCCGTAGCGCTTGCCGCGGCGGCGCAAGGCATGCACCAGCGTGGTCATGAGCTTCGCGCCCGAACCGCCCAGGGGGTGGCCCAGCGCGATCGCGCCGCCGTTGACGTTGAGCCGGCCGGCATCGGCACCGAGGCTCTTGACCCAGGCGAGCGGCACCGATGCGAAGGCTTCGTTGACCTCGTAGAGATCGATGTCGCCGAGCTTCATGCCGGCCTTGGCGAGCGCGCGCTCGGTGGCCGGGATCGGGGCCTCGAGCATGATCACCGGATCGTGCCCCATCAGGCTCATGTGGTGGATGCGCGCGAGCGGCTGGACCCCGAGCTGCTTCAGGCCGCGCTCGCTCACCACCATCACGCCGGCCGCCCCGTCGCAGATCTGGCTCGCGGTCGCGGCCGTCAGGCGCCCGCCTTCGGCGATCAGCTTCACGCCGGCGATGCCCTCGAGGGTGGCATCGAAGCGGATGCCCTCGTCGACGACGTGCATCTCGTCGGTCGGCGTGCCGTCGGCGAGCTTCACCGCGACCGGCACGATCTCGTCATCGAAAGCCTTCGCCTCGGTCGCCGCACGCGCGAGCTGGTGGCTGCGCAGCGCGAAGGCGTCGAGCTCGGCCTTCTCCAGCCCGTACTTCTTCGCCATCATCTCGGCGCCGGTGAACTGGCTGAACGCGGGCCCGGGGTAGCGCGCCTGGATCTCCGGGCTCATGTAGGTGCCGAAGCCGTTCTTGGCGGGCAGGGTTCCCGGCAA
>JAMLIN010000074.1 GCA_023954135.1 Burkholderiaceae bacterium
CACGAAGCCCCACAACATCCCGGCGACCCAGGCGTCGCGCGCGGTGTCGC
Source organism: Burkholderiaceae bacterium (assembly GCA_023954135.1). Taxonomy (GTDB): domain Bacteria; phylum Pseudomonadota; class Gammaproteobacteria; order Burkholderiales; family Burkholderiaceae_E; genus JAMLIN01. The sequence continues at coordinate 51 of JAMLIN010000074.1, forward strand.
CGCGCATCGCGCGGGCGGCGGCCGGTCCAACCGCCCGCCACAGGCTGCGTCCGGCCGACTCGATCGGGGCGATCGAGCGGATCGCGCCACTGACGTACAGGCCGAGGACGATCAGGGTCAGGTTGGCGAGCACGAAAACGAGCTGCTGCACCGGCAGCACCCGGTTCATGAGGAAGGCGCTCGAGCCGATGCCGCCGACGATGGCGCCCGCCAGGATGTAGCTGGAGATCCGCCCCCCGTTGTAGGCGAGCAGCCGAAGCACCCGCGCCGCATCGCTGCGGGGCCGGGCGACGCCACCGGAATCCCGCGCCGGCCCCGCGGGCCTCGCATGGCCGGCGATGCCCATGGCGCTGACGATGCCGCCGCACATGCCGGCGCAGTGCAGGCCGCCGAACAGGCCGACGAGAAACAGTGACAGCAGCGAGGGTTCGAGCATCTCTGCCTACAGGATCGGATCGACATTGGCGCGGCGCGTGAACTCCCGCTGGTAGCGATCGAAGCATGCGCCGATCGCGCGCAGGTAGCGCCGCCCCGGCGGCGTCACCGTGATCCATTCTTCGTCGACTTCGACCAGGCCGGCGTCGACCCAAGGGTCGAGGGCCCGGATCTCGGCGGCGAAGTACCCCTGGAAGTTTATCAGGTGGGCGATCTCGATCGATTCGATCGCGACCCGGCCGGCCGCGCAAAGGCTGTTGATGACGGCGCGCCGGACCAGGTCGTCGGCATCGAGCTCGATGCCCCGGGCCACCGGAAGCAGGTCCTGGCGGACCGCGTCCGCGTACTCGTCGGGCGAGCGCAGGTTCTGGGCGTACGACGCGCCCACCCGGCTGATCGCGGACGCGCCGAGGCCGATCAGGTCGGATTCGGGCTGGGTCGAGTAGCTGTGGCAGTCCCAGTCGAGGTGGCCGGCTCGCCGGGCGCGGGCGAGCGGATCGTCCGGGCGCGCGAAGTGTCCGATGCCGATGAACTCGTAGTCCGCCGCCGTGAGGCGCTCGTGGGCGCGCGCATGCAGGCTGGTGAGCTCGGCGATCGAGGGCAGCTCGGCTGCCCGGATATGACGCTGGTTGCGGTAGCGCTGCGGCTGGTGGCGGTAGTCGTGCAGGGTGATCCGGGTCGGGCGCATCGCGATGAGCTCCTCGAGCGTGCGCACGAAGCCTTTCGCGGTCTGGCGCGGCAGGCCGCAGACCAGCTCGAGACCGATCGAGCGGAAGCCGGCGCCATGGGCCTCGTCGATGAACTTCGCGATTCCGGCCGCCGACTGCGGCCGCCGGACAGCACGCAGCACCTCGGGATCGAGGTCGGGCAGGCGGATCGCGAGGCGGTTGAAGCCGATGGCTGCCAGGCGGGCCGCCAGTCCCGGCTCGGCATTGCGCGGATCGATCTCGATCGCGTGGTCGCCGCCCGGGCGCACCCGGAACAGTCCCCGGATCGTGTCGGCGAGCCCGGCGAGATCCTCGGCGCGAAAGAAGTTGGGCGTACCTCCGCCCCAGTGCATCCGGGTCACCTGCTGGCCACGACCGATCTCGGCGGCGAGCATGCCGGCCTCGCGCTCGAGCTGCCGGAGGTAGTCATGGGTGCGGGCGTGGCTGCGGCTGACGAGCTTGTCGCGGGCGCAATGGTGGCAGCCCGACGCGCAGAACGGCAGGTGGACGTAGAGCGAGAGCGGGCCGGCGCCGGCCAGCCGGCGCCGCTGCAGCCAGCGCCGGTAGCTGCCGGCATCGAAGGCCTCGACGAAGTGATCGGGCTCCGGATACGTGGTGTAGCGAGGCGCCTTCAGCTCGAGCTCGCGCAGACGCATCCAGGCCTTCGACGGGGCTTCGCGCGGGTCGCCGTTGTGCAGTGCCGTGACCTTCATGGGGTCCGATATTGCCGCGCACGGCCGCGGCCACGTTGATTCAGGTCAAGCGCTAAAATGTCGGAACATGATGAATCCGATCCCGAGTTCCCGAGATTCCGGCAGCAGCCTCCAGGCGCGGCTCAAGGCCACGTGCGCGACCTGCAACCTGCGCGAGCTCTGCGTTCCCGGCGGGGTGTCGCCCCACGATCTCGACCAGCTCGACACCCTGGTGGCGACGCGCCGGCGGGTGCGGCGCGGCGAAGCCCTGTTCCGGGCAGGGGACGGTTTCGATTCCCTGTATGCGGTACGCAGCGGCTTCTTCAAGACCCGCCTCACCAGCGAGGATGGCCGCGACCAGGTCACCGGCTTCCAGATGCCCGGCGAGCTGCTCGGCCTGGACGGCATCGCGACCGAGGTGCATTCGGTCGATGCGGTCGCGCTCCAGGACAGCGAGGTGTGCACGATCCCGTTCACCGACCTCGAGCGCATCTCGGCCGCCTTCTCCCCGCTGCAGCGCCATTTCCACAAGGTCATGAGCCGCGAGATCGTCCGCGAGCACGGAGTGATGCTGCTGCTGGGCACGATGCGCGCCGAGGAGCGTCTCGCGGCCTTCCTGCTCAATCTCTCGCAGCGCCTGAGGGCGCGCGGCTATTCCGCGAGCGAGTTCGTGCTGCGCATGACCCGGGAGGAGATCGGCAGCTTTCTCGGCCTGAAGCTCGAAACCGTGTCGAGGGCGTTCTCGCGCTTCCAGGAAGACGGCGTGCTCGAAGTCTCGAACAAGAACATCCGCATCCTCGACTTCCAGGCGTTGCGCAACCTCGTCGGCGTCGATCGCGGCGGCGGGCAGTGACACGCAGTCTCTGGATCGATGCGGCGGGTCTGCCGCGGACGATCGACCAGACCCTCCTGCCCTTCGCGACGCGCGAGATCTCCCTGGATTCGCGGCAAGCCTGTGCCGAGGCGATCCGCACGATGCGGGTCCGCGGCGCTCCCCTCATCGGGGCGGTCGGCGCCTACGGCCTCGCGCTCGCCCTGCGTGCCGACCCCGGCGACGATGCCCTCGAGTCGGCCTGCGCCGGCCTGCTCGCCACCCGGCCTACCGCGGTCAACCTGCGCTGGGCCCTGGAACGGGTGCGCGAGCGCGTCGCCGGCCTGCCGCCGGCGCAACGCGCGGCGGCGGCCTGGGCGGAATGCGCCGCGATCTGCGACGAGGACGTGGCGTGCAACCGGGTGATCGGCGGCCATGCCGCCCGCCTGCTGCTCGCGGCCCGCGAGGCCGATGGCGAGCGCGCGCTCAATGTCCTCACCCACTGCAATGCTGGCAGGATCGCCACGATCGACGAGGGCACCGCGCTCGCCGCGGTCTACCGCCTGCAGCGCGACGGCGTGCCGGTGCACGTCTGGGTCGACGAGACGCGCCCGCGCAACCAGGGGGCTGGCCTGACCGCCTGGGAGCTCGCCCAGCGCGGCATTCCCCATACCGTGATCGCGGACAACGCCGGCGGCCTGCTGATGCAGCGCGGCCAGGTGGACGCGGTCATCGTCGGCTGCGATCGCGTCGCCGCCAACGGCGACGTCGCCAACAAGATCGGCACCTACCTGAAGGCCCTGGCGGCGCGCGATGCCGACGTGCCGTTCTTCGTCGCCTGTCCGCTGGCATCGATCGATCCCGGGGCGCCCCACGGGGATGCGATCGAGATCGAATACCGCGATCCGCGCGAGATCACGCATGTGCAGGGCTTCGACGACGAGGCCGGCGCCATGCGCGCCCTGCGGATCGTTCCCGAGGGCACCGTCGCCCTGAATCCGGGGTTCGACATCACCCCGGCGCGCCTGGTGACCGCCCTGGTGACCGAGCGCGGCGTGGTCTCGGCCTCGCGCGAGGGCATCGCCACGCTGCTGGCCGGCACCAGCCCCGATCGATGACGGCGCCCGCCTTCGCCACCGAGCAGGCCGCGCGCAGCGCGCTGCTCGAGACGGCCCGGGCCCTCGCCCCCGCGGACCTGAACGCGGGGCGGGCCGGCAATCTCTCGGTGCGCTGGCATCGCGGCGGGCGCGACGGCCTGCTGCTGACGCCATCGGCGACCGACTACGGGGCCATGAGCGAGGACGACATCGCCTGGCTGCCCTTCGCGCCCGATGAGCCGGCGGCCGATGACGATGCGCCCGGCTGCCCGGCCGAGTGGTTCGGGCCGCGACCGCCTTCGTCCGAATGGCGCATCCATCACGACCTGCAGCGCGCGCAGCCCGGCATCGGCGCGGTCGTGCACGCCCACGCTCCCTACGCGAGCACTCTCGCCTGCCTTGCGCAGGTCCAGCGCGACGGAGTCCCGGCGTTCCACTACATGGTCGCGGTGGCCGGCGGCGATTCGATTCCCTGCGCGCCCTATGCGTCCTTCGGATCGGCGCGGCTGTCCGCTCTTGCCCTGGAAGCCCTGCGCGAGCGGCGCGCATGCCTGCTCGCGAACCATGGCATGGTCGCCGTCGGCGCATCGCTCGCGGCGGCTTTCGAGCTCGCGCTCGAGGTCGAGTGGCTCTGCCGGGTGTACTGGCAGGCCCTGCAGGCCGGCTGCCCGGTGCTGCTCGATGCCGGCCAGATCGGCGAAGCGCTTGCTCGCTTCGCGCTATACCGGGCCGGGCGCCACTGATTCATACGGATTCGCCTTCAACCGTATAACCGCGTTGGGTCGCCTCGTCATACGATCGAATGCGAACCCGTATCAGGCGGCTACGTCCGGATGGGCCGGCGTGTCGCCGCGCGCGAGCGCGCGGGCGAGATGGCGGCCGGTGTGGCTCTCCGGGCTTGCGGCAACCGCTTCGGGTGTCCCGGTGGCGACCACCCGCCCGCCGCCCGCGCCGCCCTCGGGCCCCATGTCGACGATCCAGTCCGCCGTCTTGATCACGTCCAGGTTGTGCTCGATCACGATCACCGTGTTGCCATGGTCGCGAAGCTGGTGGAGCACCCGCAGCAGCATCTCGATGTCGTGGAAATGCAGGCCGGTGGTCGGCTCGTCGAGAATGTACAGGGTGCGCCCGGTATCGCGCTTGGACAGCTCCTGCGACAGCTTGACCCGCTGCGCCTCGCCGCCCGAGAGGGTGGTCGCGCTCTGGCCGAGCCGGACGTAGCCCAGGCCCACGTCGAGCAGGGTCTGCAGCTTGCGCGCGATCGCCGGCACCGCCGAGAAGAAGTCGTGGGCGAGCTCGACCGTCATGTCGAGCACATCCGCGATCGACCGGCTCTTGTACTGGACCTCGAGGGTTTCGCGGTTGTAGCGGCGCCCGGCGCAGACGTCGCAGGGAACGTAGACGTCGGGCAGGAAGTGCATCTCGACCTTGATCATGCCGTCGCCCTGGCATGCCTCGCAGCGCCCGCCCTTGACGTTGAACGAGAAGCGCCCGGCACCGTAGCCGCGTTCGCGGGCGATCGGGGTCTCCGCGAAGAGCTCGCGGATCGGCGTGAAGAGTCCGGTATAGGTGGCCGGATTGGAGCGCGGCGTGCGTCCGATCGGGCTCTGGTCGACGCTGATCACCTTGTCGAAGTGCTCGAGCCCTTCGATCGACTCGTGGGCGGCGGGTTCGGCCTGGGCCCGGTTGATGCGCCTGGCCGCCGCCAGATGCAGGGTGTCGTTGACCAGGGTGGACTTGCCCGAGCCCGAGACCCCGGTGACGCAGATCATCAGCCCGACCGGGAAATCGACGTCGATGCGCTCGAGGTTGTTGCCGGCCGCGCCGTGTACCCGCAGCATCCGTTCGCCGGGCGGCGCGCGGCGCGCCGGAATCTCGATGCGGCGTCGGCCGGCGAGATACTGGCCGGTGAGCGATGCCTCGCAGGCGATGACCGCGGCCGGCGCGCCGCTCACGATGACCTCGCCGCCGTGCACGCCGGCGCCCGGGCCCATGTCGATCACATGGTCGGCGGCCCGGATCGCATCCTCGTCGTGCTCGACCACGATGACCGAGTTGCCGAGATCGCGCAGGTGCTTGAGGGTGCCGATCAGGCGGTCGTTGTCGCGCTGGTGCAGGCCGATCGAAGGTTCGTCGAGGACGTAGAGCACCCCGGTCAGCCCGGAGCCGATCTGCGAGGCGAGCCGGATGCGCTGCGCCTCGCCGCCCGACAGGGTCTCGGCGGCCCGGTCGAGCGAGAGATAGTCGAGCCCGACGTTGTTCAGGAAGCGCAGCCGGTTGACGATCTCGCGCGTGATCCGCTCGCCGACGACCTGGCGCGAGCCCTCGAGGCGCAGCTCGTCGAACCAGCCGAGCGCCTCGCGCAGGGTCCAGCGGGAGACTTCCCAGATCGGGCGGTCGGCGCCGCGCGGGCCCACACGCACGAAGCGGGCGTCGACCCGCAGCCGGGTGCCTTCGCAGGTCGGGCAGGTCCGCGTCGCGACGTACTTGGCGAGCTCCTCGCGCACGTTGCTCGAATCGGTTTCCTTGTAGCGACGCTCGAGGTTCGGGATCACGCCCTCGAAGGTGTGCTCCTTGCGTACGCTGCGCCCACGGTCCGACAGATAGGCGAACGCGATCTTCTCGGTGCCCGAGCCCTGCAGGACGCGGTGCTGGACCGTCTCGGAAAGGGCCTCGAAGGGGGTGTCGATGTCGAAACCGTAGTGCGCCGCGAGGCTCGCGAGCATCTGGAAGTAGAACTGGTTGCGGCGGTCCCAGCCGCGGATCGCACCCGATGCGAGGCTCAGGTTGGGGAACTGCACCACCCGCCGCGGATCGAAGAACTGGACCACCCCGAGTCCGTCGCATTCGGGACAGGCGCCGATCGGGTTGTTGAACGAGAAGAGACGCGGCTCGAGCTCGGCGAGCGCATGGTTGCACACCGGGCAGGCGAATCGCGACGAGAAGAGGTGCCGCTCGCCGCTGTCCATGTCCATCGCGATCGCGCGCCCCTCGCCGAGCCGCAGCGCCGTCTCGAAGGATTCCGCCAGGCGCTGCTCGATGCCGTCGGCCACCTTGACCCGGTCGACCACCGCCTCGATCGTGTGCTTGCGCGTCTTGGCGAGCACCACCGGTTCGAGGCCGAGCTCGACGATGCGCGGCTCCTCCCGGCCTTCGGTCTGCACCCGCACCCGCACGAAGCCCTGGGCGGCGAGATCCTCGAGCAGCTCGGTATGCTCGCCGCGGCGGGCCGTGAGCACCGGGGCCAGGATCATCAGCCGGGAGCCCGCCGGCAGCGACTTCACCGCGTCGACCATCTGCGAGACCGTCTGCGCCTCGAGCGGATGCTCGGGATGATTCGGGCAGTAGGGCGTGCCGGCGCGGGCGAACAGTAGCCGCAGGTAGTCGTGGATCTCGGTCACCGTGCCGACCGTCGAGCGCGGGTTGTGGCTGGTCGCCTTCTGCTCGATCGAGATGGCCGGCGAGAGCCCTTCGATCAGGTCGACGTCGGGCTTCTCCATCAGCTGCAGGAACTGGCGGGCGTAGGCCGAGAGCGACTCGACGTAGCGGCGCTGGCCCTCGGCGTAGAGCGTGTCGAAGGCGAGCGATGACTTGCCCGAGCCCGACAGGCCGGTGACCACCACGAGCTTCTCGCGGGGAATGTCGAGGCTGATGTTCTTGAGGTTGTGCGTGCGGGCGCCGCGGATTCGGATCTCTTCCATCTCAGTGGCGCCCGGCCGCCCGAAGCCACTGAGCGCCCCCTTGGGTGGGGTCGAGCCGGGAATTCGCGAAGCACTGCTTCGCGCCGGCGAGACCGGCTGCGCCTGTGAGCGCAGCCGAAGCGAGCAATAGCGAGCGTGGGGGTCGTTTCATCTCGGCTGCGGGTTGCGACGACCCGGCAAGCGCACTCGCCAGGCCCGGGGAGCGAAGGCCAATCGGCTACTATAACCGGCTGGGCCGGTCGGCCGTATCGACCGGGCGCGCCGCGCCACTGATGCCGCCTCGATGAATCGCAGCGATCACACCGATCCGGCCGGGCATGCCCCGGCCGAGAGCTTCGCCATGACGGCGCCGGAGCGCCGCGCCAGCGTGGCGCTGGCCGCCGTCTATGCCACGCGGATGCTGGGCCTCTTCCTGGTCCTGCCGGTGCTCGCGGTCCATGCGGCGGGCATGCCGGGCGGCGGCGATGCCCGCCTGGTCGGCTGGGCGCTGGGTATCTACGGCCTGACCCAGGCGCTGCTGCAATTGCCTTTCGGGCTCGCGTCCGACCGCTTCGGGCGCAAGCCCGTGATCTACTTCGGCCTGCTGGTCTTCGCGGCCGGCAGCATGATGGCGGCGGTCGCCGATACCCTGCCGATGCTGGTCGCGGCGCGCGCCCTGCAGGGCGCCGGAGCGGTCTCGGCGGCGGTCAGCGCGCTGCTGGCCGATCTCACCCGGGATTCCCAGCGAACCAAGGCGATGGCCATGGTCGGGGCGTCGATCGGGGTCAGCTTCGGCATCTCGCTCATCGCCGCGCCCTGGCTCTACGGCCTGGTCGGCATGGGCGGCCTGTTCGCCCTGACCGCCGCGTGCGCCCTGGCGGGCATCGCCCTGGTGCGCCTGGCCGTTCCCGATCCCGCCCCGGGAGCCGATGCGGCGCCGGTACGCTTTGCCGACGTCCTGCGCGAGCCCGATCTGCTGCGGCTCGACCTCGGCATCTTCACCCTGCATGCGGTGCAGGTGGCGCTGTTCGTGGTGGTGCCCGGCTGGCTGGTGAGCCGGGCCGGCCTGCCGCTGGCCGAGCACTGGAAGATCTACCTGCCGGTGATGATCGTGTCCTTCCTCCTGATGGTGCCGCCGATCATCTGGGCCGAGAAGCGCGGCCGCATGCGCGGGGTCTTCCTCGCCGCGATCGTGGTGCTGGTCGTCGCCGCGGGCGGCCTGTCCTTCGGGCCGGAAGGCCTAGGCGTCATCGGGGGCTTGCTGCTGGCCTTCTTCTGGGGCTTCAATGTGCTCGAAGCCTGCCTGCCGTCGATGGTGTCGCGGCTGGCGCCGGTGGCGGCCAAGGGGGCGGCGCTGGGGGTCTACAACACGGCGCAGTCGCTCGGCCTGTTCGCCGGCGGCGCGATCGGCGGCTGGATACTCTCTCGCGCCGACGGCGCCGCGGTGTTCATCGCCTGCGCGATGGTGCTGGTGCTGTGGCTGCTCGTCGCCATCGGCCATCGGCGCTGGCCGCAACGCGGCGGCGCGGCGCCGGTCGCACAGGCATCGGCAAGCTGAAGGACGCGTCGGCGGGCGGCAAGGCAACATGCCCGCGCGCGCATCGAACCGAATTCAACGGAGGCAACATGGCATCGGTCAACAAGGTGATCCTGGTCGGCAACCTCGGTCGCGATCCCGAAATGCGCTATTCACCCAACGGCGCGGCGATCTGCAACATCACCCTCGCCACCTCGCGCAACTGGAAGGACAAGGACTCCGGCGAGCGCCGCGAGGAAACCGAATGGCATCGGGTGGTGATGTTCAACCGCCTCGCCGAAATCGCCAACGAATACCTCAGAAAAGGCCGCTCCTGCTACATCGAGGGGTACCTGCAGACGCGCAAGTGGCAGGACAAGGAAGGCCAGGATCGCTGGACCACCGAGATCGTCGCGCAGGAGATGCAGATGCTCGGCGGCCGTGACAGCGGCGAGGGCGGCGGCGGTGGTGGCGGCGGCTATGGCGGTCGCAGCGGCTATGGCGGTCGCAGCGGCGGTTCGGGCGGCGGTGGCCGCGGCGAGCAGGGCGGCGGTGATGGTGGCGG
>JAMLIN010000075.1 GCA_023954135.1 Burkholderiaceae bacterium
CGTGGCGGGTTCGTTCACAGGTTCTCAGTCGCCGAAGAGGGTCGACCAGGCTTCGGTGACCGCCGCCGCTTCGTCGGCGACATCGCCCGGCTCGACGCGGGCGTACTGCGCGCCGTCGAGTCGCAGCGCGTGTTGCAGGCTCCTGTAGCGACGATAGGCATCGGCCAGCCCGCCCGCGCGCTGCGCATCGAGCAGGCCGGCCTGCGCGGCGCGCCCGAGCAGGGCGATGTTGCCGGCGTTGTCGAGCAGCGCCGGATGGGTCGCGCCGTGGCGCAGCACCAGGTACTGCACGATGAACTCGATGTCGACCATGCCGCCGGCATCGTGCTTGAGGTCGAACTTCCCGCTGCGGTTCGGATGGCCCTGGTGCATCCGCTTGCGCATGGCGACGACTTCCTCGCGCAGCTTGTCCGGGTCGCGCGGCCGCGCGAGGATCTCGCGGCGGATCGCCTCGAAGCGCGCGCCGATGCCGGCGTCTCCGGCACAGTAACGGGCCCGGGTCAGCGCCTGGTGCTCCCATACCCAGGCTTCATCGCGCTGGTAGGTTTCGAAGGCCGCCAGTGAGCTCGCCAGCAGACCGGCGTCGCCGTTGGGGCGCAGGCGCAGGTCGACCTCGAACAGCACGCCGGCGGCTGTCTGGGCCGACAGCCAGGTGTTCAGCCGCCGCACCAGGACCGAGTAGGCCTCCTGGGAGCGCTTGTCCTCGTCGTCGTAGAGGAACACCAGGTCGAGATCCGAGGTGTAGCCGAGCTCCTTGCCGCCGAGCCGGCCGTAGGCGATCACGGCGAGCCGGGGCACGTCGCGATGGCGCTTCGGGGATTGCGCCCAGACGTACTCGATCGCGATGCCGAGCATCCGGTCGGCGATCTCCGAGAGCAGATCGGAGAGTCGCTCGACCGGCAGCTGCCCTTCGATGTCCTGGGCGAGCAGCCGGAACGCGCTGGCGTGATGGACCTCGCGCGCGATGTCCATCTGCCGCTCGGTATCGGGCTGGTCCTCGATCAGCGCCGCTTCGAGGCGCTCGCGCAGCGAGGCTTCCCAGGTATCGAAGTCGATCGGTTCGAGGACCTGGCCGGCGATCAGCTCGTCGAGGACGATCGGATGCCGGACGAGGTAGCCCGCCGCCCATTGCGACCTCGAGAGCATGCGCAGCACCCGGTCGAAGGCATCGGGATGGCGCGCGAGCAGCGCGAGATAACCGGGGCGGCGGCAGACCGTCTCGCAGAGCTCGATCAGTCCCGCCATGCCGCGCGGCGGGGTGTTCCTCCCCTGGGCGATCGCGAGCAGCCGTTCGATCGACTGGCGCGCTTCGTCCTTGGCCGCCCGGTAGCGCGGTCCGTTGCGCATCGCCGCGAGCAGGCGCGCGACGTCCTCGTCGAGATCGTCCTCGTCGATCCCGCCGTTCGCTTCCTCCTGCTGGCCGGGTTCGGCGAGCAGGTCGTTGAAGATGCGGTCGACCGCCGTGGTCGCTGCCGCCAGCGCCGCTTCGAATTCCGTCGCCGGCATGCCGAGCATCGCGGCGACATCGGCGCGCACCGCGGGGTCGTCGGGCAGCCGGTGGGTCTGCTCGTCCTCCCGGTACTGCAGCATGTGCTCGGTACGTCGCAGCAATCGGTAGGCGTCCACGAGCAGGCTCACGTCGGCCGCCGGCAGCAGGCCGCGCTCGCCGATCGCGGCCAGCGTCGGCAGGGTGGCCGGATCCTGCAGCCCCGGGTCGCGGCCGCCGCGGACGATCTGGAAGAGTTGCGCGGCGAACTCGATCTCCCGGATGCCGCCGCGCCCGAGCTTGACGTCGAGCCCCTGGCGGCGCGCCTCGCGCTTGCGGGCTTCGCTGCGGATCAGGGCATGCACCGTGCGCAGTCCGTCGAAGACCTCGTAGTCGAGATAGCGGCGAAACACGAAGGGCCCGGTGATCTTCGCCAGCGCCTGCTCGTCGTCGGCGCGCGCCGCTTCCCCCGCCATGCCGGAGTCGGCGGCGACCCGGCCCTTGAGCCAGGCGAAGCGCTCCCATTCGCGTCCCTGCGCGTAGAAGTACTCCTCGAGCATGGCGAACGAGCCGACCAGGGGGCCGGAATCGCCGTTGGGGCGCAGGCGGGTGTCGACCCGGAACACGAAGCCGTCGCCGTTGACCTCGGAGAGCAGCCCGATCGCGCGCCGGGCGAGCCGATGGAAGAACTCCGCAGCCTCCAGCCTGCCCCTGCGCGCCGGCGAGCCGTCGGCCTGCAGCCCGCTGGTCTCGCCCCGGTCGCGATGCAGGAAGACGAGGTCGAGGTCCGACGACACGTTGAGCTCGCCGGCGCCGCCCTTGCCCATCGCGACGGCGAGCAGGTCCTGGGGCCGACCTTCGGTGTCGAGCGGAGTGCCGAACTGCTCGACGAGCTCGGATGCCGCCGCGCGCAGGGCGATCGCGGTCGCCTGCGCGGCGAAGCTCGTCATCGCGGTGCAGATCTCCTCGAGGGGAGCGTCGCCGCGGATGTCGCGCTCCATGAGCGCGAGCATCAGGGTGCGACGGGCCTTGCGCAGGGCGCGGCCGGCGTCGTCGGCGGGGCGGTGCGATTCGATGAGGGCCGCGATGCGTGCGGCGTCGATCGGCGCGGCGGCAAGGGCCTCGACCGGATCGAGCGATTCACCGCCCGCCGTGATCGCGAAGGCCGAGCGGCGGAAGTATCCCGAGTACGATTCAGCGCGAAACGGCATCGATGCGGGCCTCCCCTGCGGCGCGATCCTACGGGGTATTCTAGGGCCCGCCGCGTCGCGGGTCCGTCCCTCCTGCAACCCCTCCCCGGGTCTCCCGGGCCCGGTCCCCATAGCCGAGTGAGTCCGAACGCCGCCAGCGCACCCGAGCGAACCCAGGCCCCGCCGTCGCGTATGCGCCGCGGCCTGCGTCTTGCCGTCGTGGTCCTGTTGCTCGTCTACTTCGTCGCCGGCACCGGCTTTCTCATGGTGCGCCACTGGGTCTGGCCCCGGCTCGACCAGTGGCGCCCGGCGATCGAGGCTCGCCTGTCGAGCGAGATCGGCGTGCCCGTCCGCCTCGGGCGAATGCATGCCGATTTCGACCGCCTGCATCCCCGGATGCTGGTCGACGGGGTCGAGATCGGCCGTGGCGGACAGGATGGCGGCGGCTTGCGGCTGGACCGGATCGAGGCCCTGGTGTCGTGGCGCAGCGTCCTTGCCATGGCGCCGCATTTCGAGCTGTTGCGAATCGATGCGCCCCGTCTCGACGTCGCGCGTCTCGATCGCACCCGGTTCGCGATCTCGGGGCTGGAGCTCGACATCGCCGGGCCGGGCCACGATGCCGGTGCCTCGCCTCTGGCCGACTGGCTCTTCGCCCAGCGGTCGATCCGCATCCACGGGGCGGGCCTGAGGTACGTGGACATGCGCAGCAAGGCCGCGGCCGAGTTCGCCGAGGTCGACATCGCGATCGATTCGGCCGGCCATCGGCACAAGCTGCGGGCAAGCGGCCGCGGTGATCTCGCGTCATCGGGCCCGGCGCCGGCCCCGATCGGTGTCTTCGAGGTGGTCGCCGATCTCGAGCGAACCGGTGGCGCGGCTGCCGGCGCCGGCTGGACCGGGCAGGCGTACGCTTCCTTCGAGGATGCGGACGTGCTCGCGATCAATGCGCTGGCGGCGATGCGCTCGCCGCTGGCGGGCGGGCGCGGCCGGGGACGCCTCTGGTTCGAGCTCGCCGACGGCATGCCGGTCGAGGCGCATGGCGAGTTCGATCTCGCCGGGCCGATCCTGCGCACGGCCGACGGTGTCGGCCGGGTCGATCTCCTCGCGGGCAGCGTCGCCGCGCGCTGGCTCGGCGACGGCGGGGTCGAGCTCAGCACCGAAGGTATCGAGCTCGTCGATTCGACCGGCGTGGCCATCGATGCGGTGGCCGGCCGCCAGCGCCTGGTCTTCGACGCCGACTGGCGTCTGGACAGTGCCCGGGTTTCGCTGTCGGCGGCCAGCGCCGACGACCTGTTGCGCTTCGCCCGGTCGATGCCGCTGCCCGCCGCGCTCGCCGAGCGCATCGCGAGATGGCGGGTCGATGGCCGGATCGATGCCGCGACGCTCGACTGGCGGGCCACGGGCGCCGAGCCCGACTACGGAATCGACGTCGAGTTCAGCGATCTCGCGCTGGCACTGGGAGCGGCATCCCGTGGTCGGGATGTGCCGGGCTTTCGCGGCCTGAGCGGCACCGCCCGCCTCGACCCGTCGGGCGGCCGGCTGACGCTTGCCGGTGATGCGGCTGTGCTGAGCCTGCCCGGCCTGCTGGAGGAGGCCGACATCGGGCTCGATCGCTACGACGCGCTGGTGGACTGGCGGCGCGACGCCGACGATCGCCTGAGCGTCGCCATCGAGCGATTCGGCTTTGCGAACGCCGATGCGGCCGGCGAGGTGAGCGGCAGCTGGCAGATGGCGCCGCGCGGGCCGGGCAGGGTCGACCTCGAGGGTCGGCTCGAAAGGGCCGACGCCACCCGTGTCTGGCGCTACCTGCCCCTGCGGCTCAATGCCCCCATTCGCCGATGGGTGCGTGCCGCGATCCTGGCGGGTCGGTCGCGCGACGTCCGGATGCGCCTGCGCGGCGATCTCGTCGATTTTCCCTTCGCCGATGCCGCCAGGGGCGAGTTCCTGGTCACCGCCGCGGTCGAGTCGGGCAGGCTCGCCTTCGACGAGGCATGGCCGGTGATCGAGGCCATCGAGGGCCGGCTGCGCTTCGAGCGCGCCTCGATGAGCTTCGAGAGCCAGCGTGCCGGGATGTTCGACGTCGAGCTGGCGGACGTCTCTGCGCGGATCGAGAATCTCGACCATGCGGTGCTGCGCATCGGCGGCAAGGCCCAGGGGCCGCTGTCGAACATGCTGCGGGTGCTGCACGAAAGCCCGTTGCGAGAGAACCTCGGCGAAGGTCTCGAGCGGCTGCGCTTCGACGGGGCGGCCAGCCTCGGGCTGAAGCTCGAGTTGCCGCTCGCGGACATCGAGGCGTCGAAAGTCGAGGGCAGCGTCCGCCTGCCGGGCAATCGATTCGAGCCGCTGCCGTTCCTGCCGGCGTTCGAGGCGGTGCGCGGCGAAGTCGCCTTCACCCGCGACGGCGTGGTCTTCGACGACCTGCGCGCCCGCTGGCTAGGCGGCGAGATCGCGGCGAGCGGCAGCAGCCGGGGCGAGGTCCTGACCATCAAGGGCGGCGGCCGGGCGCTCGCCGCCGGCCTCGGGTCGCTCGTGCCGCCACGGTTCGCTCCGGCCCTTTCGGGCGGCTTCCAGTATCGCGGCGAAGTCAGGGTCGATCGTCGTGGCGCCCGGGTCAGTGTCGACAGCGACCTCGCCGGGCTCGGCATGGATTTCCCGGCGCCGCTGCACAAGCCCGCCGATGCGGTCCGCCCGGCCGCGCTCGAGGTGGCGCCGGCCGAGGGCGCCGAGGATGGCGAGCGCATCCGGCTGCGCATCGGTGCCGGCGAGCGTGGCGGCGACGGCGTCGATGATATCGATCTGCTGGTCGATATGGCTTCGGCTTCGCCGAGGCAGGGCGTCGCGGTGCGCCGCGCCGCGCTCGGTGTCGGTGTGGAGCCGGCGCTGCCCGAGAGCGGCTTCGCGCTGCGATGGCGGACCCGGGAGCTGGACATCGATCGCTGGCGCGAGCTGTTCGCCGTCGAACGCGATCCGCTCGCCGGCCCGGACGACCTGCCGGGCCCGGACCGGGTGTCGCTGCGTGTCGACACGGCGCGCATCGGCGGCAAGACGGTCGAGGACCTCGAGATCGAGGCGACCCGTCGCGACGATGCCTGGTCGGCGAGGGTGCATTCGCGTCAGGCCGACGGCGAGCTCCAGTGGCGCGACTCGGGCGGTACCGACCCGGCCGGCACCCTGGTCGCGCGCTTCTCGCGCCTCGAGATCCCGGAAAGCGACAAGCGCGACTTCGATTCCCTGCTCACCGAGGCGCCGCGAACCCTGCCGGCGCTCGATGTGCGCGCGGACCACTTCATGATCGGCGCGATGGATCTCGGCACGCTCGAGCTGTCGGCCCACCAGGGCAAGCTCGAGCGCCGCGGCGACTGGCTCATCGATCGTCTCGTTCTCGAGCACGCGGCCGGCCGCCTCGAGGCAACCGGCCGCTGGGCCGCCGTCGATCCGGCCACCGGAGCGGCCTCGGAGGCTTCGCGCACGATGGCGCTGGACTTCGGGCTGGCGGTCGGCGACGCGGGCCGCCTGCTGGGCGCTCTCGGCTTTCCCGGGCTGGTGCGCGGCGGCAGCGGCGACTTTGCCGGCGGGGTGCGCTGGCAGGGGTCCCCGCTGGCGCTCGACCTGCCGAGCCTGACCGGCGAGTTGCGGCTCGATATCGGCCGGGGGCAGTTCCTGCGCACCGAGCCGGGTATCGCGAAGCTGATCGGGGTGCTGAACCTGCAGTCCCTGCCCCGGCGCATGAACTTCGACTTTCGCGATGTCTTCGCCGAGGGTTTCGCCTTCGACGAGATCCGGGGCAGCGCCGCGTTGCTGCGCGGCGTGGCGCGCACCGAGGATCTCGCGATGAACGGCCTGCAGGCGCGCGTGAACCTGCGCGGCGAGGTCGACCTGGTGCGGGAGACCCAGTCGCTCCTCGTGGCCGTCCAGCCCCAGGTCGACGCCGGCCTCGCATCGCTCGCCTATGCGGCGATGGTCAATCCGGCGGTCGGCATCGGTTCGTTCATCGCGCAATGGATCCTTCGCAAGCCGCTGTCCGACATGCTGGCGACCGAGTTCGAGGTCGAGGGCGACTGGAGCGATCCGCGCGTCGAGCAGCGCGTCCGCGATGTCCCCGCGCCGGCCGAGCCGCAGGGCCCGATCCTCAATTGAGGATGCTCCGGGGAGTACCCCGGCGGGGGTTCCGGCACCGGCCGATTCCCACGGGCCTTGCTGTAGCATTGCCGTATGAAAATCGCAGACCCATCGCTGGCCGGCCTGGCCGCTGCCCGTGCCGTCCTCCTCGAGCCCGCCGGGCTCGATGAATCCCATCTGCAGCGGGCGCTCGCCGAGATCTTCGAGCACCGCGTCGACTACGCCGACCTGTACTTCCAGTACACCCGCAGCGAGGGCTGGAGCCTGGAGGAAGGCATCGTCAAGTCCGGCAGCTACTCGATCGACCAGGGCGTCGGGGTGCGCGCGGTCGTCGGCGACAAGACCGCCTTCGCCTACTCGGATGCGATCGGTTTCGAGCCACTGCTCGAAGCCGCCCGCGCGACCCGCACGATCGCCCGACGCGGCGCCGGCACGATACGCCTTGCCCCGGGCTTCGATGCCGGCGCGGGACGGCGGCTCTATGCCGGCAACGATCCCATCCAGACGCTCGAGGCCGCCGCCAAGGTCGCCCTGCTCGAACGGGTCGAGAAGCGGGCGCGCGCGGTCGACCCGCGCGTGCGCCAGGTGATGGCCGGGCTCGCCGCCGAGCACGACACCATCCTCGTCGCCCGTTCCGACGGCCTGATCGCCGGCGACGTCCGGCCGCTGGTACGGCTGTCGGTGACCGTCATCGCCGAGCAGAACGGCCGGCGCGAGCAGGGCCATGGCGGCGGCGGCGGGCGCTTCGCCCTCGACTACTTCACCGACGAGATCATCGACGGCTACGTTCGCGCCGCGGTCGACGCGGCCCTGATCAACCTGGAATCGCGGCCGGCGCCAGCCGGCGAGATGACCGTCGTGCTCGGGCCGGGCTGGCCGGGCGTGCTCCTGCACGAGGCGGTCGGCCATGGCCTCGAGGGCGACTTCAACCGCAAGAGGTCCTCGGTGTTCGCCGGACGCATCGGTGAGCGCGTGGCGGCCCCGGGCGTGACCGTGATCGATGACGGCACGATCGAGCGCCGGCGCGGCTCGCTCAACATCGACGACGAAGGCAACCCGACCCAGCGCAATGTCCTGATTGAGGACGGCGTCCTGAAAGGCTACCTGCAGGACACCCTCAACGCCCGGCTCATGAAGACCCGCAGCACCGGCAGCGGCCGGCGGGAGTCCTTCGCGCACCTGCCGATGCCTCGCATGACCAATACCTTCATGCTCGCCGGCGGCCACGACCCTGCCGAGATCATCGCGTCGATCGACCGCGGCCTGTACGCGGTCAACTTCGGCGGCGGCCAGGTCGACATCACCAACGGCAAGTTCGTGTTCTCGGCGTCCGAAGCGTACTGGGTCGAGAACGGGCGGATCCAGTACCCGGTCAAGGGCGCGACCCTGATCGGCAATGGCCCCGAGGCGCTCAAGCGGGTCACGATGATCGGCAGCGACATGCGGCTCGATCCCGGCATCGGGGTCTGCGGCAAGGATGGCCAGAGCGTGCCTGTCGGCGTCGGTCAGCCGACGCTGCGCATCGAGGGCCTGACCGTCGGCGGCACCGCCTAAGCCCTCCGGCCCCCAGGGAACGCGGATGCGCCCACCCCGACCGTGAGCCAGCGCGAGCGCTTCGAATCCGATTCCATGGCTCCAGGCGAGTCGGCGATGCCGGCCGTCCGGGGCGAGGCGCGCGCGCCGGTCGTCCGGCGCCGCCGCTCGCGGGCCCGCCTTGCGGGCTGGTTGTTCGGCTGGCTCGTCGTCCTCGTCGTCCTGTCGTTTTTCGCCGCCTACGCCCTTCTGCCGGCGCTCGCCAAGCAGCGCACCGAAAGATGGCTGGCCGCGGAGCTGTCCCGACCGGTTTCGATCGAGCGGCTGAGATTCGATCCCTTCACCCTGGTCGCCGACATCGAATCGCTGCGCATCGGCAGGCGCGAGGGCGAGGGTTCGCTGCTGACGGTGGCCGGTGCCCATGTCGACTTCGCCTGGACCAGCCTGCGCCGGCGCGGCCCGGTCATCGAGCGCCTGCGGATCGACCGCCCCGCGCTCGCGCTCGAGCGTTCGCGCGACGGCAGTCTCGACGTCGCGGACCTGTTGCGGCGCTGGAGCGAACCGGATGCGTCCGCGCCGGCCTGGCTGGGGCGGTTCTCGGTCGCCAACATCGAGATCGAGGACGGCTCGATCCTGCTCGACGATGCGGCGGTCGGGCAGAAGCATCGGGTCGAAGCCTTGTCGCTGAAGATCCCTTTTCTCTCGAGCCTGCCGGTCCACGGGACGATCGATGTCGAGCCTTCGCTGAGCGCCCTGGTCAACGGCGCCCGCTTCACCGCCACTGGCCAGACTCAGCCTTTCGCCGAGGACCGTTCGTCGACCCTCACGCTCGACATCGGCACCAGCGACGTGCTGCGCTACGTCGACTACCTGCCGGTGGCGTTGCCCTGGCGGATCGTCTCGGCGCAGGCGGCGGCGCGGATCGTGCTCGGCTTCGCGCAGCCGCCCGGCGGTACGCCCTCGCTGCAGCTCTCGGGCGCGCTCGCCGTCGCCGGGCTGGAGCTTGCCGAGCCCGACGGCCGTCCGTTGCTGTCGCTGCCCGGGGCCAGCGTCGAGTTGCTCGACTACGACATGCAGGCCGGCCGGTTGCGTATCGGCGAAGTGATCGTCTCGTCCCCCCGTCTCGACTGGCGGCAGGCGGCATCGGCCGAGCCGCCTTCGGTGGCCGGCGCGCAGGTTGCGCAGGGTGGTCGCGATCTCGACTGGTCGATCGCCCGGGT
>JAMLIN010000076.1 GCA_023954135.1 Burkholderiaceae bacterium
TTCATCCTGCGCGGCGTCACCCTGGCCGGCATCGACAGCGTGATGCGCCCGCGCGCGGACCGGCTCGAAGCCTGGGCCAGGCTGGCCACGGATCTCGACCTGGACAAGCTCGGCAGCATCGGCCGGGAAGTCTCGCTCGCCGAGGCGATCCCGCTGGCGACCGAGCTGCTCGAAGGCCGCGTCCGGGGCCGCATCGTGGTCGACGTCAATCGCTGAACGAAGGAGATATCCCATGTCGAAAGCAGCAAGCGCGGCCATCAGCCGCTTCCCCGTCCCGAAGCTCGAGGACATGCCCGAGGACATCCGGGCACGCATCGTCGCCGTGCAGGAGAAATCCGGCTTCATCCCCAATGTGTTCCTGACCCTCGCGCATCGTCCGGACGAGTTCCGGGCCTTCTTCGCGTATCACGACGCGCTGATGGAGAAACCGGGCAATCTCACCAAGGCCGAGCGCGAGATGATCGTGGTCGCCACCAGCGCGGTCAACCAGTGCCAGTACTGCGTGATCGCGCACGGCGCCATCCTGCGCATCCGCGCGAAGAACCCCCTGATCGCGGACCAGGTCGCCACCAACTACCGCAAGGCCGACATCACCGCGCGGCAGAAGGCGATGCTGGACTTCGCCATGAAGGTTTCCGCCACGGCCCAGCTCGTGGGCGAGGACGATTTCGCGACACTGAAGCAGCACGGCTTCGATGACGAGGACATCTGGGACATCGCCGGCATCGCGGCGTTCTTCGGCCTGTCCAACCGCATGGCGAACGTCACCAGCATGCGGCCGAACGCCGAGTTCTATGCCATGGGTCGGGGTTGACCGAGAGGAGAGCTCAAAAATGTTCCAGAACTGGAAGGACTATCTGCTCACCGGCCGCAAGGCCGGCTCCGCCCTGCACAAGGCCAATCCGAAGATGGTGGCGGGCTTCCAGGCCCTGAGCGCCGGCCAGAACGGCAATGGCGCCCTCGACGCGAAGACGAAGGAGCTCATCGCGCTAGCCGTCGCGGTGACCACACGCTGCGACAGCTGCATCGCCGCCCATGCCCAGGCGGCACGCCAGGCGGGAGTGACGGAAGCGGAGCTGACCGACGCCATGGGCACCGCGATCGCACTCAACGCGGGCGCGGCCTACAGCTATGCGATGCGAACGCTGGAGGCATACCAGCAGTTCGGCGAAGAGCCGGTGAAATGAGGAAGCGGGCCGCGGCTTCCGGACGGTGAAGCCGCGGCCCCGGGTTTCAAGTCCCGGCTTCCACTACGGGCAGCAGGCGCCGATGCCCTTCGAGGGTGCCGACCACGGCCTCGGCCGCCTCCCGTCCCTTGGTGCGCATATGCGCCATGAAGAAGTCGCGATGGGTCTCGTGCTCATGGAAGTGATGCGGCGTCAGCACCATCGAGAAGACGGGCACGCAGGCATCGAGCTGGACCCGCATCAGGGCGTCGATCACCGCGCGCCCCACGAAATCATGGCGGTAGATCCCGCCGTCGACGACCAAGCCTGCAGCGACGATCGCCACGTAGCGGCCGGTGGTGGCGAGCATCTTCGCCCGCAGCGGAATCTCGAAGGCACCCGGCACCTCGATACAGTCGATCGAGGCGGCCGGATGGCCGGCCTGCGCCATGGCGGCGATGAAGGCATCGCGCCCGACATCGACGATGTCGCGATGCCAGCACGACTGGACGAAGGCGATCCGCCCCTCGGCGGATGCCGAGGCCACAGGGGACAGCTGTATCGGTTCCGTTGACAGCGATTGCATGAGAACTCCCGTGTTCAAAAGGCGCGCGAGCATCGGCTCGCGAACCGGTCGATGAGCACAAGGGCGACGGGACATGCGGCACGCCGCGTGCCGTGCGCGAGGCGCGACATGCAGCGCCGTCCGGGCATCCGCGAATGCGGCCGACCGGACGCGCGACGCAACGGCATGACGCCGCTGCGCGGTGCTTGCGTTCTCTCCCATCCGGACTCTAACCGTCGGCCCCGGCATCTCACCGGGTCTGCTGACCCCCGCATGCGGACATGCCGCCTGCGGGGCGCTCGCGGGCTCGGCGCGAAACCGCGCCATACCGCCGGTGGGGAATTCCACCCCGCCCTGAGAACTGCGCCGGCCTCGTGGCCGGCGCATCGGGACTCTAGCATGGGACGGTAACGCCCGCCCGCGGGATCAACGCCCTACCGTTCGCCAGAGCGGTCGACTCGCGTACCATCGGCGGACCGCCGTCGCGACATCGCCAGCCCCCTCACGGAACGCCATCCATGATCGACCACCTCGACACCCTGCGCACGCACTACAAGGAGCCGACGCCGAGGGCGCTGGCCAAGCAGATCGCGGCGCTCGAGCCGCACAGCCGCAAGTTCATCTCGCTCTCGCCCTTCTGCGTGATCGCCACCGGCGGCGTGGACGGCATGGACGCCTCGCCGCGCGGCGGGCCGCCGGGCTTCGTGCGCATCGTCGACGACCACACCCTGTGGCTGCCCGATTCACCGGGCAACAACCGGCTCGACAGCATGACGAACCTGATCGCCAACCGACAGATCGGCATGCTGTTCCTCGTGCCCGGGGTCGACGAGACGCTGCGGGTCAACGGCACCGCGCGGCTACGCACCGACGACGAATGCCTCGACGCGATGCATGACGAGCGGCGCCGGCCCAAGGTCGTGATCGAGATCGCGGTGGAGTGGGTCTACCTGCACTGCGCCAAGGCGCTGATGCGCTCGAAGCTCTGGAGCGACGAAGTGCGGGTCGAGCGCAGCGTCCTGCCGACGATCGGCCAGATGATCAACGACCAGACCGGCAATGCCGCCCCGGCCGAGGACCAGGCCACCATGCTGGCGCGCTACGCGAAGGATCTCTGAGGGCGGCCAACCATCACTCATTCGCCCTGCGCGGCGTCCAGAGCGTCCATGATGGTCGTGAGAGGCAGGATCAGGCTGAGCGGGCTACTGTCGAGCAAGGGCATGGCACCGAAACGCTCGTACCAGCGCGCCGCCTTTTCATCCTTGGCGTCGATGGCAAGCGCCACCCCACCGACCTGCGCCGCCACGGCAAGCGCCCTCGCGCCGGCTGCCAGCAAGAGATCGCCGCCAAGGCCCTGACCCTGCACAGGATGCGACACCGCCAGGCGGGCGAGCCGATACACGGCGACCTCGTAGCGCCCCAACCCCTTGGTCAAGGCAGCGGGGACTTTTGCAAAGGCAATCGACGCCGGGTTGATGGAGTAGTAACCAAGAATGGTCTGTGGCGCGGCTGGAGCGACCGCCACGAAGGTCTTGGCGCCTCCGCCCTCATGGTTCTGGCGGGCGTGTCGGCGCAAATACTCGTTCAGCTCCGGCGTACCGCAATCGAACGACTTGCGATCATGGCTGCGTCCGATGGGGTCTTCCCGCCAATCAGGCACCGTCGCCGCCTCGGGCGACACGGCGGCGCGCGGCGGCAAGCAGTGCCGGTGTCGGAGCCGGCGGATTCTCCAGGAGGTCGAGCACGCGCACGGAATCCCGTTCCGACAGCGAGATGCGTTCGGCCTTCTCGATGACATCACGCGCGGCCGGCAGGACGGTGCGCATGATGAAGCTGGTCACATCCAGCCGCTCATGGGCGGCGGCGGCGGTAAGAAGCCGCTTCTCGTCGCGCGTGGTCCGCAATTCGATCCGGTCGTCACGATTGGGGAGTGTCTGGGCCATGGTAACTCCTGCCGATTCGTACGGATGATGCCCGTACAACCCGGGAGAATCAAGATGGCCTCTGCTCGTGGCTGGATTCCGACTCACCGTCATCGTTGACCGCCCCTTTCGCACTCCCCTTCGCCCAAGGAAACCACTCTGTCCCTTCACTGTGAAGTGCACGAACGTCGTAGATCGAATGGATATTTGCTCAAATAGCAAAACTGAATTGCAATCACCCCGGTTTTATTGCGCGTCGGCTTCGCTTACAGTCGAATCCTGATCCATCTCCCTTGCCCAGCCAATGGCACCCCCCGACCAGAACCCGTCTCCGGCACCGGCCCGCCGCTTCGATGCGGTCGTGTTCGACGCCTACGGCACCCTGTTCGACGTGAACTCGGTGGCGAGCCTGGCCGAGCAGCTCTACCGCGGCCAGGGCGAGGCGCTGGCCGGGCTGTGGCGGCGCAAGCAGCTCGAGTATTCCTGGCTGCGGGCGCTCTCCGGCCGCTACCGACCGTTCCTGGACATCACCCGCGATGCGCTGCGGCACTCGGCGCGCGCCCTCGGCCTCTCCATGGACGAGGCGGCCGAGGCGAAGCTGATGGGCCAGTACGCCTGCCTGTCGGTGTTCCCCGAGAATCTCGCGGCGCTGCGCGAGATGAAGGCCGCCGGCCTTGCACTCGGCGTGCTCACCAACGGCGATCCGGAGATGATCGCGGTGTCGCTGCGCTCGGGCGGCATGACGCCGCTCTTCGACAAGGTGCTCTCGGCCGACCAGGCGAAGAGCTTCAAGACGAGCGACACGGTCTATGCGCTGGGCCCGGCCGCCTTCGGCTGCGAGGCGCGACGCATCCTCTTCGTGTCGTCCAACTGCTGGGATGCCATCGGCGCCCGCTGGCATGGGTTCACGACATTCTGGATCAACCGCCAGGGCGCCCCGCTCGAGGAGCTCGGCACCGAACCCGATTTCACCGGCGCGCTGCTGACCGACGTGCTCGCCGTCGCCCGCGGCTGACGCGCCGCCCCGATCAACCGAAACAAGGAGAAACCATCATGACCGAGCGCATCGACAAATTCGGACTCGCCGTCGACCGTGTCCTGCACGACATGCTCGAGAACGAAGCCCTGCCAGGCTCCGGCATCACTTCCGACGTCTTCTGGAAAGGATTCTCGGACCTGGTCCACGACCTCGCCCCAAAGAATCGTGCCCTGCTTGCGAAGCGCGACGATCTCCAGAAGAAGATCGACCAGTGGCACCTCGATCGCAAGGGCAAGGCGATCGACCCGGCCGCCTACCAGGCCTTCCTGCGCGAGATCGGCTACCTGCTGCCCGAAGGGCCGGACTTCGCCGTCGAGACGGCCAACGTCGACCCGGAGATCGCATCGATTCCCGGCCCGCAGCTGGTGGTGCCGGTGATGAACGCGCGCTATGCGCTCAATGCCGCCAACGCCCGCTGGGGCAGCCTGTACGATGCCCTCTACGGCACCGACGCGATGGGCGATGCGCCTACCGCCGGCGGCTACGATCCGGTGCGTGGTGCCCGGGTGATCGCCTGGGCGCGCGACTTCCTCGACAAGGCAGCACCCCTCGCCAGCGGCAGCCACGCCGACGTCACCGGCTATGCGGTGGCCGGCGGCAAGCTCGTCGCGAAGACGAAGGACGGCGACACCGGCCTGAAAGACCCAACGGCCTTCGCCGGCTACCGGGGCGACGCCGCTGCGCCGACCGCAGTCCTGCTGCGCAACAACCACCTGCATCTCGAGATCGTCATCGATCGCAAGCACGACATCGGCGCGACCGATTCGGCCGGCG
The DNA here is from genome assembly GCA_023954135.1 of Burkholderiaceae bacterium. Lineage (GTDB taxonomy): Bacteria > Pseudomonadota > Gammaproteobacteria > Burkholderiales > Burkholderiaceae_E > JAMLIN01. The sequence continues at coordinate 5,467 of JAMLIN010000076.1, forward strand.
TCGCCGATGTGCTGCTCGAGGCGGCGATCACCACCATCATGGACTGCGAGGATTCGGTCGCGGCGGTCGACGGCGAGGACAAGGCGCTCGTCTACCGGAACTGGCTCGGCCTGATGAAGGGCGACCTGGCCGAGGAAGTCGCCAAGGGCGGCCGCAGCTTCACCCGCCGCCTGAGCCCGGATCGCGACTACACCGGCGCCGACGGCAAGCCGCTGCAATTGAAGGGCCGCTCGCTGATGCTGGTGCGCAACGTCGGCCACCTGATGACGAACCCGGCGGTGCTCGATCGCGACGGCAGGGAAGTGCCCGAAGGCCTGCTCGATGCGATGTGCACCACGCTCATCGCCTGCCACGATCTCGCGAGAAAGAGCGGCATTCGCAACTCGACCGCCGGCTCGGTCTACGTGGTCAAGCCCAAGATGCACGGCCCCGAGGAGGTCGCCTTCGCCGACGAGATCTTCACCCGGGTCGAGCAGGCGCTCGGCCTGCCGGCCAACACGGTCAAGATCGGCATCATGGACGAGGAGCGGCGCACCACCGTCAACCTGAAGGAATGCGTGCGCGCCGCCCGCAAGCGGGTGATGTTCATCAACACGGGCTTCCTCGATCGCACCGGCGACGAGATCCACACCTCGATGAACGCCGGCCCGATGATCCGCAAGGCGCAGATGAAGGCGCAGCCCTGGATCGCCGCCTACGAGGACTGGAACGTCGACATCGGCCTCGCCTGCGGCCTGTCCGGCCATGCCCAGATCGGCAAGGGCATGTGGGCCATGCCCGACCTGATGGCGGCGATGCTCGAGCAGAAGATCGGCCATCCGAAGGCGGGCGCCAATTGCGCCTGGGTGCCGAGCCCGACGGCGGCCACCCTGCATGCCACCCACTACCACCAGGTCGACGTCTTCGCGGTGCAGAAGGCAATCGCCAAAGGTGGACGGCGGGCGAAGCTCGAGGACATCCTCACCATCCCGGTCGAGGCGAAGCCGGCCTGGAGCGCCGACGAGATCCGCGCCGAGCTCGAGAACAACGCCCAGGGCATCCTCGGCTACGTGGTGCGCTGGGTCGACCAGGGCGTCGGCTGCTCGAAGGTGCCCGACATCAACGACGTCGGCCTGATGGAAGACCGGGCGACCTGCCGGATCTCCTCGCAGCACATCGCCAACTGGCTGCATCACGGCATCGTGGACAAGGCCCAGGTGATGGAGGTCATGAAGCGCATGGCGGCAGTGGTCGACAAGCAGAACGCCGGTGATCCGAGCTATGCGCCGATGGCGCCGGACTTCGAGACGATCGCCTTCAAGGCGGCCTGCGACCTGGTGTTCGAGGGCGTGACCCAGCCCTCGGGCTACACCGAGCCGATCCTGCATCGGCGCCGGCTGGAGCTGAAGGCGAGCTGACCGGAGCCGAGGTCCGCGGGCTGCGCATGCGGTCCGCGGGCCGATGCCTGGCCGGAAACGTAAAAGCACAGAATTCTATCGCTTATATGTCGCAGTACGCGGATAAAAGCCATACTATTCTGTGCAAATGGCAGCGAATTGCACTATCCAGCCATTTAGAGGACGGCACCTGGCGCAACGCCGGCAACCACGCGCAACACGGTCCAGCTTCAACAGCTGGAAGGGCTTCGATAGATGGACAGGCGCTATCGCCCCGCGACATTGGTCGAACAGCTGCAGTTGCGCAGGCAGGCCATCGAAGACGTGCTGGCCCACCCCGAATGGAGCCTTGCGCAGTCCATTCGCCACCTGAAGACGAGCATGCGGCTGACGACGGCCGAGCTGGCGAAGCTCGCCGGCGTGTCCTTCCGGACGTTGCAGGACATCGAACGCGGACGAAGCGAAGGGTCGGTCCAGACGATGAACCGCATTCTCGGCGTGCTCGGTCTGAAGCTCGGCGTGGTGCGCGCGTCCGCGCCCGACAGCGATGAGCCTTGACCGGTAGCCTTCACTCTGGCAAAGCGAACGCCACCAGCGTGTCGCCGACCGGGATGCCGAGATTCGGGTGTCCACCGGCGGCGATGACGACGTACTGCCGGCCGCCGATCGCGTAGCTCATCGGCGTTGCCTGGCCACCATGGGGCAAGTCGCCCGCCCACAGTTCCTCGCCGGTATCGGCATCGAAGGCGCGCAGGAGATTGTCCATCGTCGCGCCGATGAAGACGATACCGCCGGCGGTGACGAGCGGGCCTCCGAAGTTCGGCGTACCGAAGGCGAAGGCCATGCCGAAGGGCGCGAGCTCCTTCGTGTTGCCGAGCGTCGCTTCCCACGCCATCTCGCCGCGCTCGATGTCGATGGCGGCGAGCGTCCCCCAGGGCGGCCTGTTGCAGGGCAGGCCGATCGGCGAGAGCAGCACCTCGCGGCGCATGCCGTAGGGCGCGCCACGCATCGGCGAGATCTCCTTGCCGGGTTCCGCCGCGCGACGGCTTGCCGTCTCTTCCGACGGAAAGAGCGTCACCCGGTTGATCGCCCGGCTGGTGTTCACGAACACCCGGCGCGTTCCCGGATCGACCGCGACGCCACCCCAGTTCGCGCCGCCGCCGCCAAACGGCACCTGCAGCGAACCGCCCTCGCGGTCGGTGGGCGGCGTGAACAGGCCCTCGTTGCGCGCCGCCGAGCGGATCGCCCGCCGACACGCGATCTCGTCCCAGAGCATCAGGCCGAAGGCGTCGTCCTCGTCGACCCGCTGGGGCACCAGTACCGGCTGGCCGATCGAGAAGGGCTGCGTCGGCGAGGCCGCCTCTCCCGCGACATCGGAAGGCGGCACCGCGCGTTCCTCGACGGCGGTGAGCGACCTGCCGGTCTCGCGGTCGAGCACGAAGAGAAAGCCAGTCTTGGTGGCGAACACCAGCGCCGGGATCGCCGTACCGTCGCGATGGAAGTCGACGAGGCTCGGCCCAGCCGGCACGTCGTAGTCCCACAGGTCGTGTCGCACCGTCTGGAAATGCCAGGCAACCTCGCCCGTCGCGCCCCGCAGGGCCACGATGCTGTTGGCGTAGAGATTGTCGCCGCGGCGCAGACCACCGTAGAAGTCCGGACTCGGACTCGACGTCGGCAGGAACACGAGATCGCGCGCGGGATCGACGCTGATCGGGCCCCAGACGTTGGCCTGGCCGGTCGTCGCCGCGCTGTCGCCTTCCCAGGTAGGGCTGGCGACAGGATCGAAAGCGCGCGGCACCGGATCGAAGGTCCAGCGCGGTGCGCCGCTGCGCGCATCGAAGGCGCGCACCGTGCCGTCGGGACCGAAGGCGCGGCCGTTGTCGCCGCTCGCCGAACCGAGGACCACGACATCACCGATGACGGCCGGCGCCGAGGTGAACTGGAGCTCCGATTCATCGAGCCCGGGGCGACCGAGCTCGATGCGCACCTCGCCTCCATCGCCGAAGCCCGCGCAGAGCCGGCCGTCGCGCGCATCGAGCGCGACCAGGCGACGGTCGGTCGTCGCCATGAAGAGACGATCGCGGCACGGTGTGCCCTCGCCCGCTTTGGCGTCGCGCCATTGCGCCAGACCCCGGCAGCCGAAGCGCTCGCCGGGCACCCGCTCGGGAAAGACCAGCCCGGCATCATGGACCCAACGCTCAGCCCCGCTCGCCGGATCGAGCGCCACCGCCCGGCCGAAAGGCGTGCAGAAAGCGAGATTCCCGGCCGCCAGGATCGGCGTCGCCTGGAACTTGCCGTGGCGCGCCCAGCGGCCGCGCCGCTCGATCTCGCCGGTGCGATACGTCCAGGCGATGCGCAGATGGCCAACGTTGTCCTTCGTGATCTGGCGTATCGGGGAATGACGGGTGTGACCCGGATCACCGCCGTAGGCGACCCAGGAGAGATCGTCGGGCACCGACCGCACCTCGAGCGGCGCGAGGCTGCGACGCTCCTGCGGCGGGACGTAGCGATTCATCCAGGCAAAGGCGGCGAAGGCTGCCGCT
>JAMLIN010000077.1 GCA_023954135.1 Burkholderiaceae bacterium
GAGCAAGGAAGAAGGGGGGCGTCATACGCCGTTCTTCAACAACTACCGGCCGCAGTTTTACTTCCGGACGACGGACGTGACGGGAGCGGTGACGCTGCCCGAGGGCACGGAGATGGTGATGCCGGGCGACAACGTGAAGATGTCGGTGGCGCTGATCGCGCCGATCGCGATGGAGCAGGGGCTTCGGTTCGCGATCCGCGAGGGCGGGCGTACCGTGGGCGCCGGCGTCGTCTCCAAGGTCATCGAGTAATAGTGGGTAGCAACAGGGGCATAGCTCAATTGGCAGAGCGTCGGTCTCCAAAACCGAAGGTTGGGGGTTCGATTCCCTCTGCCCCTGCCAAGGCACCCGCGACAACGGCGAAGTGATGGCTAACCAGAACGTCGATACGGTAACGAGCCTGGCGGACCGCGCGAAGTTCGTGGTCGCGCTTGCGGTGGTGGTCGCCGGGCTGGTCGGCTTCTACATGCTCGAGGGGCAGCCGGCCATCGCTCGCGTCGGCTCGGTCCTCGCCGGGCTGCTCGTCGGTGCCGCGATCGCCGCGTTCTCCGAGCCGGGGCGCCGCTTCTTCGGTTTCGCGCGCGACTCCTGGAACGAGACCCGGCGGGTCGTCTGGCCGAGCCGCAAGGAAACGATCCAGATGACGATGACGGTATTCGTCTTCGTGATCATCATGGCCATCTTCCTGTGGCTGGTCGACAAGACGTTGCAGATCGCGCTCTACGACTGGTTCCTGGGCTGGAGAAATTAGCAATGGCCAAGCGCTGGTATGTCGTCCATGCCTATTCGGGCATGGAAAAGAGCGTCGGGCGTGCGATCCAGGAGCGGGTCGATCGCGCCGGGATGCAGGACAAGTTCGGCCGGATCATGGTCCCGACCGAGGAAGTGGTCGAGATGAAGAACGGCCAGCGCACGCTGACGCAGCGTCGCTTCTTCCCCGGCTACGTGCTCGTCGAGATGGAGATGGACGACGACACCTGGCATCTCGTCAAGCATACGAACAAGGTCACCGGCTTCGTCGGCGGCGCCGGCAACCGGCCCAGCCCGATCTCCGAGAAGGAGGTCCAGGCGATCCTCGACCAGATGCAGGAAGGCGTGGAGAAGCCCAAGCCGAAGGTCCTGTTCGAGGTCGGCGAGATGGTCCGGGTCAAGGACGGCCCCTTCAACGACTTCAACGGCAACGTCGAGGAAGTCAACTACGAGAAGAGCCGGCTGCGGGTGTCGGTGACCATCTTCGGGCGGGCGACGCCCGTCGAGCTGGAGTTCGGGCAGGTCGAGAAGCTCTGACCTGCCACAAGGGCGCGCAAGCGCCTTTTCGAGGAGCTCGGGTCGTTCGGAACGATTCGGGCGCTAGCACTCACTATCAGGAGTAAACCATGGCCAAGAAGATCATTGGCTACATCAAGCTGCAGGTTCCTGCAGGCAAGGCGAATCCCTCGCCGCCGATCGGCCCGGCGCTGGGCCAGCGCGGCCTGAACATCATGGAGTTCTGCAAGGCGTTCAACGCCCAGACCCAGGGGGTCGAGCCCGGTCTGCCGATCCCGGTGGTGATCACCGCGTTCGCCGACAAGAGCTTCACCTTCATCATGAAGACGCCGCCGGCGACGATTCTTCTGAAGAAGGCGGCCAAGATCACCAAGGGTTCCCCCAAGCCGCATACCGACAAGGTCGGTGTCGTGAACCGGGAGCAGCTCGAGGAGATCGCCAAGACCAAGATGCCCGACCTGACCGCCGCCGACATGGATGCCGCGGTCCGCACGCTTGCCGGTTCGGCGCGCAGCATGGGCCTGTCGGTGGAGGGCGTGTAAATGGCTGGAATGTCCAAGCGCGTGAAGGCGATCCGCGCGAAAGTCGATCGCCAGAAGACCTACCCCCTCGGCGATGCGCTGAACCTCGTGAAGGAATGCGCGAAGGCGAAGTTCGATGAATCGGTCGACGTCGCCGTCCAGCTCGGCGTGGATCCCCGGAAGTCCGACCAGGTCGTGCGCGGCGCGGTCGTGATGCCCGCCGGCACCGGCAAGGCCGTCCGCGTGGCGGTGTTCACCCAGGGCGAGAAGGCCGCCGAGGCGCAGGCCGCCGGCGCCGACATCGTCGGCATGGAGGACCTCGCCGAGACCATCAAGGGCGGCACGATCGACTTCGACATCGTGATCGCCTCGCCCGATGCGATGCGGGTGGTCGGCCAGCTCGGTCAGATCCTCGGCCCGCGCGGCCTGATGCCGAACCCGAAGGTCGGTACCGTGACGCCGGACGTGGCCACCGCGGTGAAGAACGCCAAGGCGGGCCAGGTGCAGTATCGCACCGACAAGGCCGGGATCATCCACGCGACCATCGGACGCGCTTCGTTCGGGAACGAAGCGCTCGAGTCGAACATGCGGGCGCTGATCGAAGCGCTCAATCGCGCCCGCCCGGCGAGCGCGAAGGGTATCTATCTGCGCAAGGTGGCGGTTTCCTCCACGATGGGGGTGGGTGTCAAGGTCGACACCGCCAGCATCGCCGCCGGCGCATAGAACTTTGGGCCGGCGCGGCCCGCGTTTCCTGCCGACAGGTCGGAACGCGTGTCGCGACGGGTTGTCAAAGACCGCAGGGAGATCGATGGCCCGGGGGGCCGTCGACCGGGGCAGCAGGGTTCACCCGCCGGGTGAGCCGGGCCGCACCGGTCCGATCTTCAAACCATCCCGTCCGCACACGGGAAGGCCCTGCGCAGATGGCGGTCCCGAAGCAAGGGTTTATGTGGCAATCATCATACTGATGCTCCAGGAACGCTTTCTCGGTCGCCGAAACCCCGGGGGTGATGTTGCCCCCGGACGGGCGCAAGCCCTTTTCTGGAGATAGACCGTGGCTCTCAATCGACAGGCGAAAGAGGCTGTCGTCGAGGATGTCGCCGCCCAGGTGGCGAAATCCGAGGCGATCGTCATCGCCGAGTACCGTGGTCTGGAAGTGGAAGCGATCACCCGGCTGCGCAAGCAGGCCCGCGAAAGCGGCGTTTACCTCCGTGTCCTGAAAAACACGCTGGTGCGTCGCGCGGTTGCCGGCACGCCCTACGAGAAGCTCACCGACCAACTCGTCGGCCCGCTGATCTACGGCATGTCCGAAGACCCCGTCGCGTGCGCCAAGGTGCTCGACGGCTTCGCGAAGCAGAACGACAAGCTGGTCATCAAGGGCGGTGCGATGCCCAACGTCCCGATGGACGTTGCGGGTGTCAAGGCCCTTGCCGAACTGCCCAGCCGCGACGAACTGCTCGCCAGGCTGCTCGGCACCATGCAGGCACCGGTCGCGAAGTTCGTGCAGACGCTCAACGAAGTCCCGTCGAAGTTCGCCCGCGGTCTCGCGGCGGTACGGGACCAGAAGGCCGAAGCCTGACGCGATTCGCCCCCACTTTCAGAAACCGATTCGAACGTATCCGTATTCCTGGAGCATCAAATGGCACTTAACAAAGAAGAGATCCTCGACGCCGTCGCCGGCATGACGGTTCTGGAACTGTCCGAACTGATCAAGATGATGGAAGAGAAGTTCGGCGTCTCGGCCGCCGCCGCGGCCGTCGCGGTCGCCGCCCCGGCCGCCGGTGGCGCTGCCCCGGCCGCCGAAGAGCAGACCGAGTTCACCGTCGTCCTCGCGGCGATCGGCGACAAGAAGGTCGAGGTCATCAAGGTGGTCCGCGCCGCTACCGGCCTGGGCCTGAAGGAAGCGAAGGACCTGGTCGACGGCGCGCCGAAGCCGGTCAAGGAAGGCATCTCGAAGGCCGACGCCGAGGCGCTGAAGAAGCAACTCGAGGACGCTGGCGCGAAAGCAGAGCTCAAGTAACTTGGCGATTCTGCCTTCCGTACCCGGCCGCCACCCCCTCGCGGGGTGGCGTCGCCGGGTTTTCGCGTCCCGCAAAGCGGGAACCGACATCGCTGCGTTCGCTCCTGCCGCCGGCACCGTGAGCGCCTCGATCTCAGTTTCTGCATGACACCGGAGTGTTCATGACCCAGCCGACTCCCTACTCGTACACCGAGAAGAAACGCATCCGCAAGAGCTTCGCCAAGCGCCAGGTGGTGCTCGACGTTCCGTTCCTGCTGACGACCCAGATCGAATCCTACGATCAGTTCCTGCAGTCGGGCGTCCCGGTCGCGCAGCGGCGCGACGAGGGCCTGCAGGCCGCGTTCAGCTCGATCTTCCCGATCAGCTCGCACAACGAGATGGCGCGGCTCGAGTTCGTCCAGTACGCGCTCGGCCATCCGGCCTTCGACGTCAAGGAATGCCAGCAGCGCGGCCTCACGTTCTGCGCTCCCCTGCGCGCCAAGGTGCGCCTGGTCATCATGGATCGCGAGGCCGCCAAGCCCACGGTCAAGGAAGTGAAGGAGCAGGAGGTCTACATGGGCGAGATCCCGCTCATGACCTCCAACGGCTCGTTCATCATCAACGGCACCGAGCGGGTGATCGTCTCCCAGCTGCACCGCTCGCCGGGCGTGTTCTTCGAGCACGACCGCGGCAAGACGCACAGCTCCGGCAAGCTGCTGTTCTCGGCGCGGATCATCCCGTACCGCGGCTCCTGGCTCGACTTCGAGTTCGACCCGAAGGACATCCTGTATTTCCGGATCGACCGCCGCCGCAAGATGCCGGTGACTATCCTGCTCAAGGCGATCGGGCTCAATCCGGAACAGATCCTCGCGAACTTCTTCGAGTTCGACCATTTCCAGCTGATGGCCGAAGGTGCCCAGCTCGAGTTCGTCGCCGACCGGCTGCGCGGCGAGGTCGCCCGCTTCGACATCACCGACCGCGAGGGCAAGGTGATCGTCGCCAAGGACAAGCGGGTCAACGCCCGCCATATCCGCGAGCTCGAGGCCGCCGGCACCAAGCGCGTCTCCGTGCCCGAGGAATTCCTGGTCGGCCGGATCCTCGCGCACGACATCGTCGATGGCGAGACCGGCGAGATCGTCGCCACTGCCAACCAGGAGCTCACCGAGGAGCTTCTCGCGAAGCTGCGCGATGCCGGCATCCGCGAGCTGCGCGCGATCTACACCAACGACCTCGACCACGGTCCGTACATCTCCCAGACGCTCGCCCTGGACGACACCGCCGACCAGACCGCGGCGCGCGTCGCGATCTACCGCATGATGCGGCCCGGCGAGCCGCCGACCGAGGATGCGGTGGAGGCGCTCTTCAACCGGCTCTTCTATAACGAGGATGCCTACGACCTGTCGAAGGTCGGCCGGATGAAGTTCAACCGCCGGGTGGGCCGCGACGACTCGGTCGGGCCGATGACCCTGACCAACGAGGACATCCTCGCGGTCATCAAGATCCTCGTCGACCTGCGCAACGGTCGCGGCGAGATCGACGACATCGACCATCTCGGCAATCGCCGGGTGCGCTGCGTCGGCGAGCTCGCCGAGAACCAGTTCCGCGCCGGCCTCGCCCGGGTGGAGCGCGCGGTCAAGGAGCGTCTCGGCCAGGCCGAGACCGAGAACCTGATGCCGCACGACCTGATCAACAGCAAGCCGATCTCGGCGGCCATCCGCGAATTCTTCGGGTCGAGCCAGCTGTCGCAGTTCATGGACCAGACCAACCCCCTGTCCGAGATCACCCACAAGCGGCGGGTCTCGGCGCTCGGCCCGGGCGGCCTGACCCGCGAGCGCGCCGGCTTCGAGGTCCGCGACGTGCATCCGACGCACTACGGCCGGGTCTGCCCGATCGAGACGCCGGAAGGCCCGAACATCGGCCTGATCAACTCGCTCGCCCTCTATGCGCGCCTGAACGAGTACGGCTTCCTCGAGACGCCGTATCGGAAGGTCGACGACTGCCAGGTCACCGACGAGATCCACTACCTGTCGGCGATCGAGGAAGGCCGTTACGTCATCGCCCAGGCCAACGCCGCGGTCGACGAGAACCGCCGCCTGACCGGCGACCTGGTCTCGGTGCGGAAAGCCGGCGAATCCGAGCTGACCTCGCCGGCCAACGTCGAGTACATGGACGTCGCCCCGAGCCAGATCGTGTCGGTGGCCGCCTCGCTGATCCCGTTCCTCGAGCACGACGATGCGAACCGGGCCCTGATGGGCTCGAACATGCAGCGCCAGGCGGTTCCCTGCCTGCGGCCCGAGAAGCCGCTCGTCGGCACCGGCATCGAGCGCACCTGCGCGGTCGACTCGGGCACCGTCGTGACCGCCGAGCGCGGCGGGATCGTCGATTACGTCGACGCGAACCGGATCGTGGTCCGGGTCAACGACGACGAGGCGAGCGCGGGCGAGGTCGGCGTCGACATCTACAACCTGATCAAGTACACCCGCAGCAACCAGAACACGAACATCAACCAGCGGCCGATCGTCAAGCGCGGCGACGTCATCGCCCGCGGCGACGTGATCGCCGACGGCGCCTCGACCGACCTCGGCGAGCTCGCCCTGGGCCAGAACATGCTGGTCGCGTTCATGCCCTGGAACGGCTACAACTTCGAGGACTCGATCCTGATCTCCGAGCGCGTCGTGTCCGACGACCGCTACACCTCGATCCACATCGAGGAGCTCTCGGTGCTCGCGCGCGACACCAAGCTCGGTCCCGAGGAGATCACCCGCGACATCTCGAACCTGTCCGAGAACCAGCTCGCGCGGCTCGACGAGTCGGGCATCGTCTACATCGGCGCCGAGGTGCTGGCGGGCGACACCCTGGTCGGCAAGGTCACGCCCAAGGGCGAGACCCAGCTCACCCCCGAGGAGAAGCTGCTGCGCGCGATCTTCGGCGAGAAGGCGAGCGACGTGAAGGACACCTCGCTGCGCGTGCCCTCGGGCATGAGCGGCACCGTCATCGACGTGCAGGTGTTCACCCGCGAGGGCATCCCCCGCGACAAGCGCGCCCAGTCGATCATCGACGATGAGCTCAAGCGCTATCGCCTCGACCTGAACGACCAGCTGCGGATCGTCGAGAACGACGCCTTCGCCCGGATCGAGCGCCTGCTCGTCGGCAAGCCGGTCAACGGCGGGCCGAAGCGGCTCGCCAAGGGCGCGCCGGTCACCAGGGAGTACCTCGAGGAGCTCGACCGCTTCCACTGGTTCGAGATCCGGATGGCCGACGAGGCGGTCGCCGCCCAGCTCGAGGCCCTGAAGGACTCGATCGAGCAGAAGCGCCACCAGTTCGACCTCGCCTTCGAGGAGAAGCGCAAGAAGCTCACCCAGGGCGACGAGCTGCCGCCCGGCGTGCTGAAGATGGTCAAGGTCTACCTGGCGGTCAAGCGCCGGCTGCAGCCGGGCGACAAGATGGCGGGCCGCCACGGCAACAAGGGCGTCGTCTCGCGCATCGTCCCCGTCGAGGACATGCCCTACATGGCCGACGGCACTCCGGTCGACATCGTGCTCAACCCGCTCGGCGTGCCGTCGCGGATGAACGTCGGACAGATCCTCGAGACCCACCTCGGCTGGGCGGCCAAGGGGATCGGCGAGCGCCTGGGCGGGATGCTGCGCAGGCAGGCCGACGTCGCCACCGTCCGCTCGTTCATTGCCCGCATCTACAACGAGCGGGGCGAGAAGGCGGACATCGAGTCGCTCACCGATGACGAGGTCGTCGAGCTCGCCCGCAACCTGAGCCACGGCGTTCCCTTCGCCACCCCGGTGTTCGACGGCGCATCCGAGCAGGAGATCCTCGCGATGCTCGAGCTGGCCTACCCCGACGACGAGGAGCGTACCGCCCGCATCGGCTTCAACCGGAGCAGGACCCAGGTCACGCTCTACGACGGGCGCAACGGCGATGCCTTCGATCGTTCGGTGACGGTCGGCTACATGCACATGCTGAAGCTGCACCATCTCGTCGACGACAAGATGCACGCCCGCTCGACCGGCCCGTACTCGCTGGTCACCCAGCAGCCGCTGGGCGGCAAGGCGCAGTTCGGCGGCCAGCGCTTCGGCGAGATGGAGGTCTGGGCGCTGGAGGCCTACGGGGCCTCGTACACGCTGCAGGAGATGCTCACGGTGAAGTCCGACGACGTCAACGGTCGGACCAAGGTCTACGAGAATCTCGTCAAGGGCGAGCATGCGATCGACGCCGGAATGCCGGAATCGTTCAACGTGCTGGTGAAGGAGATCCGCTCGCTCGGGATCGACATGGACCTGGAGCGCGGCTGACGGGTAGCCCCCGTACCGCCAGCGCGAAGTACCAAAGGATCAAGGAGCTGTCATGAAAGCATTGCTCGATCTGTTCAAGCAGGTCCAGGAAGACGAACACTTCGATGCGATCCGCATCGGCCTGGCCTCGCCCGACAAGATCCGTTCCTGGTCGTTCGGCGAAGTGAAGAAGCCCGAGACGATCAACTACCGGACCTTCAAGCCCGAGCGCGACGGGTTGTTCTGCGCGAAGATCTTCGGCCCGATCAAGGACTACGAGTGCCTTTGCGGGAAGTACAAGCGCCTGAAGCATCGCGGCGTGATCTGCGAGAAGTGCGGGGTCGAGGTGACGCTGGCCAAGGTGCGCCGCGAGCGCATGGGCCACATCGAGCTTGCGTCGCCCACCGCCCACATCTGGTTCCTGAAGTCGCTGCCGAGCCGCCTGGGCATGGTGCTCGACATGACGCTGCGCGACATCGAGCGGGTGCTCTACTTCGAAGCCTTCGTGGTCGTCGACCCCGGCATGACCCCGCTCAAGCGGGGCCAGCTCATGACCGAGGACGACTACCTCGCCAAGTCCGAGGAGTACATGGACGACTTCCGCGCCCTGATGGGCGCCGAGGCGGTTCGTGAGCTGCTGCGCACGATCGACATCGACCGGGAGATCGAGACCCTCAAGCAGGATCTCGCCGCCACCGGCTCGGAAGCCAAGATCAAGAAGATCGCCAAGCGCCTGAAGGTGCTCGAGGGCTTCCAGCGCTCGGGGATCAAGCCCGAGTGGATGGTCATGGAGGTGCTGCCGGTGCTGCCGCCCGAGCTGCGCCCGCTGGTGCCGCTCGACGGCGGCCGCTTCGCGACCTCCGACCTCAACGATCTCTATCGTCGCGTCATCAACCGCAACAACCGTCTCAAGCGGCTGCTCGAGCTCAAGGCGCCCGAGATCATCGTGCGCAACGAGAAGCGCATGCTCCAGGAGTCGGTCGACTCGCTGCTCGACAACGGCCGCCGCGGCAAGGCCATGACGGGCGCCAACAAGCGCGCGCTCAAGTCGCTCGCCGACATGATCAAGGGCAAGAGCGGCCGCTTCCGCCAGAACTTGCTGGGCAAGCGGGTTGATTACTCGGGCCGTTCGGTCATCGTGGTGGGTCCCACGCTCAAGCTCCACCAGTGCGGCTTGCCCAAGCTGATGGCGCTCGAACTGTTCAAGCCTTTCATCTTCTCGCGCCTCGAAGCCATGGGCATCGCGACGACGATCAAGGCCGCCAAGAAGGAA
>JAMLIN010000078.1 GCA_023954135.1 Burkholderiaceae bacterium
AGTCCCGATCTCGAGCGCTCGATGGCCCGCCTCGATCGGTTCATGACCCTGCTCGAAGAGCTTCGCAGCCATGTCGATCGCAGTCAGTTCGACACCGAGGCGCTTCTCGAGAAGCTCGACTACGACGAGACGAACATCGTCGCCTTCGTGCGCGATGAAATCCGTCTGGAGCAATACCCCGGCCTGCTGCGCGGTGCCCGCGGCACCCTGAGCAGCCGGGCGGGCAATGCGCTCGACCAGTCCGTGCTGCTCGCCGGGCTGCTGAAGGATGCGGGGTTCGACGCCCGCATCGTGCGCGGCGTCCTGAGTGAGGAACAGGCGCGTGGGCTCCTGGATGGCCTGGCGCGCGAGCGTGCTCCGGTGAAGGAGGTGGGTGACACGGCGGCGATGACCGAGGCGATCAACCGCTTCTGCCGGGAGCTGGCGCTCGACTGCCCGGATGCGAAGGCGCTGGTCGACAATGCCGGCGGCGGCACACCGAGCGCGGAAGAGCAACAGCTGATGACGCGATACACACAGGCATCGGAGCAGCTTTTCGAGGCGATCACGCAGGCGGGGATCGAACCGGGGAAGGGCGCCGGCATCGATGCGCTGGTCGAAGAGGCGCGCGACTACTTCTGGGTGGAGTTTCGGTCCGGGCAGGGCAAGCGTTGGGAGGCGGCCCATCCGGCTTTCGGTGATGCCGCCGCGCAGGATCTCGCACCGAAGCGGACGTCCGTGCATGCCGAGCAGGTTCCCGACGAGCTGCTGCACAGGATCAGGTTCGAAGTCGTCATGCAGCAGAAGCTGGGCACCCGCCAGGTGAGCCATCGTCTGATACCGCCCTGGGAGCGCCCCGCCGCGAATCTCGATCTGCTGCCGCTGAGCTTCCAGCTCGTGTCGGGCAACTTCATGCGCGCCGCCACTGACCCGGAGCAGGCGTTCGACCCGGAGCGGATCGACTCCGACCTGTTCTTTCCGAGCTTTTCCGCCGGTCCGGCCGGCAATGCATTCGATTTCGCGGGCAATGCGATTCCGCCGGACGCCGCGGCAAGCATGTATGCCGGGGTCTTCAAGGAGACGTCGAAGAACTTCAATCGAGCAGCGGGCGCGCTCGGGCAGCTCGGCGGCAACTCGTCAGGCAAGGAGGGGAAGGCGGGGAACGCGAAGGCGGCGCGGCTGGATGCGGTCATTGCCCGCTACACGATCATCACGCCCGATGGCAGGGAAAGGCAGTACCAGCGCACCATCCATGATTCCCGGTTCTCCGTGCTGTCGCCCGACGGGCAGCGCGATCCGGCCAAGCTCAACGAGGAGGCGTACCGCGAGATCACCCGTCTGTTCACCTTCCAGGTGCATACCGGCTCGCCGTGCCCGGCCCAGGTCTTCGATGCCCAGCTGGAAACCCTGCAGCAGCGCAGGCCGAGCCTGGAAATGATGCTGGCCTACGACCACAAGGGCACGGAGGTACTACAGGCCGCCGCCAGGGTCGACGCCGGCGACCAGATCTCCTGGACGGGTCATGCCATGCTGGCGGCGGTGTTCGACGCCCTGCCGGGTGCCGATGCGGAGCAGGCATCCTGGCGCGATCGTCCGAACCTCGTGGTTCATCACCGGACGATGCCGATCGGCGAGACCCTGCGCGAGGCCGTCGACATCGTGCAGAACGGCCGCCGGGCCTATGCGCGTGTGGACGGCGCACTGGTTCCCGATTCCGCCGCCCTGGTCAGGGCAGGGGTGTGGGAAACGGCAAGCGAAGGATCACTGCTGACCCCCGGCTTCGGGCCCGGGATCAATACGGTGGACGTGTTCCGGCAGGCCCGCGAGCAGGGCCTGACCGCGCGCGTCGTTACCGATGCGGCGGCGGTGGATGCGCTGGCGCTGCCCGCCGTCTCGGCCGAAGCCCTCAAGCGTGATCTCGCCATGGGCTACGTGGCGGTGCTACCCGCGACCGGCATGGGCGATCAGGCTTCGGCAAGCGCGTGGTGGCGCATCGATCCCGGTACCGGAGAGACGCTGGGGATGGGGTTCAGTGGCGAAGGCGCCCAATTCGAGGAGTACGCGGTAGTTCAGATGATCGCAATCGCCGCGCTGTCTGCTCTTGTGTGGTATGGCGCCTGCAAGCTGATAGCTTACGGTCACCATGCCGAAGGCACTGCTCCAGATCGGTTTTGCCGTGGCGGGTCAATGGGGGTCGGAGGCATGGTGGCGGCTGCGGCCGCGGGGAATGTGGTCGGGCTCATCTGGGGTTTCATCAGTCTCGTGGCTGTCGCGGTCAACAGCCTGTAGGCGGGGCCGACCGTAGTCGCCGTGCCGCACAGGATCAGCCCAGCAACGGCTTCCAGCCGGTCGGCTTTCGACCTCCGAGCAGCCGTTCCAGCAGCCCGTGTTCCCGATGGGAAATCGTAGTCGCCAGCGACGATGACGTCCCCCTGCGAGCGAAGGGGGACGGCTGACCCGGAACGACGGCGTCCCGATCGGGTTGCGTCCGGGCCGGGCTCAGGTAGCGGCAGGCGGGTCTTCTCGCGGCTCGCCGACCGACGCGAGGCCGGTCAGCAGCAGGACGATGAGGTCCGCCTGTCGATGAGTGCCGGTCTTGTCGAAGAGATTTCGCAGGTGAAACGCGACGGTAGTCGGCGCAATCCCGAGGCTCGCCGCGATCTCGTCGGTACGTCGCCCCTGCGCCAGCGCACGCGCGACTTCCGCTTCCGTCGGGGTCAGGCCGAACAGGCCGGAGAGGACCTGGCCAGGCATCGCCGGACGACGCTCCGGGTCCGAGATGAAGACGACCGCCCGGGCATCGTCGTCGCACGGATCCGCATCGTCGGGGAGGGCGCAGACCGTCAGGAGGAAGTCGCGCCGGCCCGACGGGCGGGGGATCGACAGGCTTGCGAGATGATCCCGGCCTGCCTGCGCGGCAACGCAGGCCTCGTCCAGCACCGACCTGATGGCCTTGTCGACGAGATGTGAACCTGTACGCAGGGTCGTGGCGATTGCCAGTCCGTCGCCGTCGCGATGGATCGCCATGGCGGCGCGGTTCGCGAACACGATCCGGGTGCCACAGACCAGGACGACGCCGAAGGACAGGATGTCGAGGACTCGTCTCGTTCTCCCGTCGACGCCCGAGCGCGAATCGGCCAGCGCCTGGCGCAGAGCCGCGAGCTCCTGCCTGGCCCGATCGTCGATCCGGCTGACCTGGCGAAGCCGGGCCTCGACGGTGGCCAGCATCAGGTCGTAGTCGATCGGCTTGACCAGGTAGTCGTCGGCTCCGGCGCGCTTGCCCTCGATGACCTGCTCGCGCTGGTCGAACGCCGTCAGGAAGATGAACGGGATGTCGGCCAGTTCCCGGCGATCGCGCTTGACGGCGTCGAGCAGGTCGTATCCGTCGAGCCCGGGCATCGAGATGTCGCACAGGATCAGGTCCGGACGATCGTGCTCGAGCAGGGCGAGCGCTTCCCGGCCGTCGGCGGCGCCGACCGCGTCGTATCCGGCTGTGGCGAGTTCCTCGACGATGTCGCGGCGAAGATGCACCTCGTCCTCGACGCAGAGAATCCTCGGTTTCGTCTCCCTTTCGGACATGCTCGCCCGCGGCCTCCCTCGCTTCAGTGAATTTCTAGCAGGAACGGTCGCGATCCTCCCCCTGCAAACGCAGGGGGACTCCCGATGGCGGCCGGGCTAAGCTCGGCGCGAACGGAAATCGACACCGGAGCGCCTCGACACATGTGGGATTTCTCGATCGGTCGTGCACTGGGCCTCATGGGGCGAACCCTGCCTTTCATCCTGCTGCGCATGGCGGTCTATTTTGGCGCAGCCCTGGCCTATGTGCTCGTGACCGGCGTGGGCGCCGGCATCGGCTGGGGCATCGGCGGGTTCGGCGACGCCGGCTTTCGCGCCGCTGCGACCATGTGGGGCGGCGTCATCGGCCTGGGCATGGTCGGGGTGGTGATGTACCTGCTGCGCGAATACATCCTGTACATCGTCAAGGCCGGACACATCGCCGTGCTGGTGACGCTGCTCGATGGCGACGAGGGAATGCCGCAAGGGAAGTCCCAGATCGCCTGGGCACGGGAAGAAGTGTCGAAGCGATTCGTGCAGGCGAGCGTGCTGTTCGGTGTCGACCAGCTCATCAAGGGCGTGCTGCGGGCCATCACCGGGCTGGTACGGGGCATCATCGGCATTCTTCCCATCCCCGGCGCGCAGCAGTTCGTGTCGGTGCTTCGGGCGTTCCTGTACGTCGCCATCGGTTTCGTCGACGAGGTGATCCTCGCGTATGCGATCCGGACCAGATCCGACAACGCCTGGGCATCTGCGCGAACCGGGCTCATCCTCTACGCCCAGAACTACAAGCCGATGCTCAAGAACGCCGCATGGCTGGCGCTCATCGTCTATGGCCTGTCCATCCTGATCTTCCTCGTGATGCTCGCACCGGCGGCGCTCGCCGTCTACCTCATTCCGGGCGCATGGTCGGCGGGGGGCATCGTCTTCGCGCTGATCTTCGCCTGGTCGGTCAAGGCGGCCCTGCTTGAACCCTTCGCGATCGCATGCATGATGGAGGTCTACTTCCGCAGCATCGCGGGACAGGTGCCCGACCCGGCATGGGAGGCGAAGCTCGACCAGCTGTCGGGCAAGTTCGTCGCGCTCAAGGAGAAGGCGCAGTCGTACCGGCCGCCGCAGGCCCCGTCGGAACCCGGCCCGGCACCCGCGGAATCCTGATTCCCCCCTCGTTCAGTGCCGGATCGACCGATCCGGTCTTGTCCGCCATCCGGGCAATCCGGGCGGACACAGGGCCGTTTTCGTGTTATGCATCGGGAAACGGACGACGGGGGGATGGGGATGCAGGGCGACGGACCGACCCGTGGGGGTGCCCGTTGCGAACGGCGAGCCGGTTTTCTCGGGATGGCTGCAGGCCTGCTGTTCGTGCTTCTTGTGGGAACGCATGGCATCGCGGCGTATGCCGAAGGCCAGCCACCTGCGCCGCCTGCAGGCGAGGTATTGCTGACCGTCTCGGGGAACATCCGCAACGGCGATCCCTCCGGTGTCGCCTTGCTCGATGAGCTCGCTCTACAGGCGCTGCCGCGCCATGCCATGGAGACGACGACCGTCGTGACCGACGGCATCCGGCGTTTCGAGGGCTTCCTGATGCGCGACCTGCTCGAGCTGGTGGGCGCGCAAGGGCAGACCGTAACGGCATCCGCGCTCAACGACTATGTCATCGATATCCCGATGGAGGACTTCGAGCGCTTCGATGTGCTGGTGGCCACGCACATGGATGGTGTCCGATTGCTGCCCAGCGACAAGGGACCGCTATGGATCGTCTATCCACGTGACGAGCATGAAGAGCTTCAGGACATCCGCTACGACTACCGCTGGGTCTGGCAGCTCATCCGGCTCGAGGTACAGTGACCCGCAAGGGGGACATCGCCGCCTTCGCGGTTGCCGGAATCGCGATCTTCTCGTTCGCTGTCCTGCTGGCCTTCGCGCTGCATCGACTCTTCGCGACCGAGGCCGAGATGCGCCGCAACGAGGGCGACAACATGCTGTGGGCAATCTCCCAGGCGCAATCGTCGGCTCTGCTCTTCGACCTGGCGATCGCACGACGGGTCGGTATCCCGGGAAGCGAGCCCGACCTCGAGCGGCGCTACTACGTATTGCTCAGCCGGCTCAACCTGCTGTCGGAAGGGCCGCAGGCCCGACACATGGAACGCCTCGGGCTGAGCGGACAGGTGGACGACGCGCTGCGCGCCGTGCTGCCGCTCGAGGACAGCGTCCGCGGTCTTTCGTTCGGTGAGGTCGAGATTGCGACCGCGGTTCACGAGGTGATCGGCCCGCTGATCGACGATCTCGGGCGTGCCGCGAACCGCTCCATGGTCAACGACTGGGAGGAAACAGGCGCAAGGCTGGACAAACGGCGCGACGCGATCGTCCAGGTCATCGTTGCCGTCCTGGCGATCCTCGTCCTGGGTACTCTGCTTTCGGTGATGATGGTGCGGGCGATGACCGAAAGACAGCGTATCCGCAGCTCTCTGTCGCGCGAGCGCGAGACGGCCGAGATCTACCGGGATTTCGTTGCGCTCGTCTCCCATCAGTTCCGGACTCCGCTCGCGATCATCGATTCGTCGATGCAGCGCCTGCTGAGAAGTCGCGGCCGGATGCCGTATCCCGAGATCGAGGCGCGGGCCAGGCAGGTGCGATCGGAAATCCTGAGGCTGACCCGGCTCATCGCCGCGACGCTCGACGTCATTCGCCTCGATGCGGGGCAGGTCAGGGCGGAGCCGCAGCCCTGCGATGTCGTCGAGCTCGTCGCCCGCACGAGGGCTCGCCAGATGGGCGCGACGCCGGACCGGGTCATACGTATCGAGCTTGCCGATGAGGCGCCGGCTAGGATCGACACCGATCCCGTGCTGGCGCAGGAAATCCTGGCGAACCTGGTGTCGAACGCCGTGAAGTACTCGCCTGCCACCGAGCCGGTCGTCATTCGCGTATCGGCGGAGAACCGCCAGGTGGGCTTCTGCGTCGAGGACCGTGGCATCGGGGTTCCTCCCGGAGAGCAGTCGAAGCTGTTCGATCGCTTCTTCCGCGGCAGCGCATCACAGGGCCTGCCCGGCGCAGGCGTGGGGCTTGCCATCTCCCGTCGGCTGGCCAGCCTGCTCGGCGGCGAGCTCGTCTTCGAGAGCCGTGCGGGGATCGGATCCTCCTTCGTCCTGAAGCTGCCTCATGAGTGGCAGGGCGGGGCGGACGCGCTCCCGGGCGACAGCGCTTCCTGAGACGCGGAGCCCCGTTCGTTCGAAGGGGGACGCCCGTGGCGCCGGGCAATAGAGTGGTGATGTCGAGGAGAAGCTTGCAACCACTGCGGAAACAGCCCATGTCGCTCCAGCGCATTGCTTCGAGATGCTCCGTTTTTCTGGCGGCCGCCGTCTGCGCCTTCTTCACGGACATCGCGTGGTCGCAGTCGGAGACGCGGGAGCTGGAATCCTCGCCCAGGTTCATCTTCGAATGCGAGGACAGTGCCGTCTGCGCGCAGTCCACTGCCGATGGGGAGAAGGCGGCACTGGCAACGCTGGAAGCAGTCAGGGACTGGTTCGATTCGATGGGCTATCGGCAGACCCACATGCCCACCCCGCTCGGCAAGCCCAAGGGGGTGACCAGGCTCACGATGAGCGCACGTTGCAGCAAGCCGAAGCCCGAGGACGAGAAACAGCTCGTGGGTACCGCAGACACCGCTCTTGCCTGCGTACGCTACGAGGCGAGATACGGGATGCCGCGCGAGTTCAGGATTCCGGTCTCCCTGATGGCGGGGAACTCCGCGCTGCGCGATGAAACCCTTGCCCATGAGTCCGCCCACACTCTGGTGAGCGGGAACGTGGCGGAGTCCCGGTTCCGATGGATCAACGAAGCCGTTGCCGAGGCGATCGGCCTGCAATGGATGACGAAGCAGGGGCGGCCCTTCCCGCAGGTTCATCCCAGCTTCGAGATAGACCTGGATCTCCCGTTTCACGAGGGCAACCAGGAAGGCTACGAGAAAGCGCCGTACTTCGATTTTCTCGCGAATCGCAGAGGCGGCCCGGTGCAGGAGTCGTTCGACTATCTGAAGGATTTCTTCGACAACTGGCCCGACCACCAGCGCAGCGTCAGCCTGCATCCGATGGCGATGCTCTACGAGCCGACCTGGATCCGGGAGGATCTGAAGTTCCCGAAGGTATTCCCGGAGTTCGTGGCGAGGTACAACAATCCGACCGAGGAGATCGAGAAGGGCGTGCGTCGCTTCTACGAATCCGTCGAGGAGATCGACCTGCCGGCGATCCAGGTGGGTACGCCTTTCTCCCACAGACCGGCGATCGCCGAGGCGAAATCCTTCGCCGCGGCCCCCGTCATCCTGTCGGTGAAGGACATCCAGGCCGACCAGGACATCAAGGAGGTCGATCGCCTGGCGGCGGTGACGCACGAGATCGTCGGTGCGCCCGCGATCGATCACCTGTCCTTGGTCTTCGAGCACGAAGCCACGACGAACAAGCGGCATGCCCATCTGACGCTGCTCGACCCCGGGTACTTCAAGGACACGGGCTTCCTGCGCATCACCAACGCGGGCGACACGCCTGCGGCAACGCAGGACCAGAAGCCGGAGCTGGCGCTGAGGATCGATCCGGTCTCCTTCGTCATCCCGACATGCATCCGGGAAGGCGAGCCGACGACGTTCAGGATGATGGGTGCATCGGCGTCGGAGATCCGGAACTTCCGGCTGGAAGCCAGCGCCGGGCGTTTCGACGGCCTGATCTACCATCCGCCGAAAGCGGGGCAGAAGGTGGACTTCCGGGTGGTGATCGAATCCCCGATCACGCGCGCCAGTCGAGGGATCGCTCCGGTTCGCCGGCCGGAGATCAAGGTCGATCTCGGCACCCAGACGATCAGCGACGACTCCTGCTACATCCGCTTCACCCTCGATGTTCCGGGCAAGCCGCGGGTGGTTGCAACCCAGGACATCGGTCGACAGTTCACCGAGTACATGATGCCCAATGGTTCCAGCGTCTATGCCCGGGCGGGAGCCATCCGGGCGAAATCGAACGGACAGTGGAGCGAGGAGCTCACCACCGAGTTCCTCGGCCAGGTGCTGGACAACATCCTGCCCATGCTCGGCGGGAGCAGTGGCCAGTTCGGCAGCCTGCTTGGCAACATGCTCGGGTCGAACAGTAATCCGGTTCTCGGCATGATGCTCAATCAGATCCCGCTCGGAGGCCTGGGCGAGATGCTTCGTGGCGCCGGCGTGGAGGGCGGCATCTTCGGCCTGTATGCCGGCCTTCCCACCGTCATCTCGACGATCTTCGGGCAGGAGACCGTCCCCGGGCTCTTGGGCGACGAGCGGATGAAGCCCACCGTCGTCGCCTGCCCGGACGGATCGGGGGAATGCGAGCAGTACGCTGGCATGGCCCAGAATCACGCGGTTACGACGATCTACAACACGCAGGGCGCCGTGGTCTTTCTCGGCCTGGACCAGCAGAGGCTGGCGTTCGAGTACGGCATTCCCACCGAGGACATTCCGCCTTCGTGGGACTGAGAATCCGCGAACGAACCGTCCACGCCCGCTCGTCACGCCATGGCGGCCCCCTCTTCGTTGCAAATGCTCGCCATGTCACCCTACATGGCTGCGCCTTGCGCTTCGATCGGAACCACCCTGGCGCGCCGCTCGGGCGCGTCCGATTCATTCACAGGTTCTGAGCGAAGGGGTTGCCCCGGCCGCTACGGCTCGCCAGCCGGGCGCACGACTCGCAACAGCGCGGGCAGGGTGTTGTCAGGGTACGGAATGCCGGGTGT
>JAMLIN010000079.1 GCA_023954135.1 Burkholderiaceae bacterium
CGAACAGGGCGATCAGGGGTTCGACCGAGAGGTCGGCGGCGGCGAGGATGCGGGCCGCCACCCGATCGGCGTCGCGCTCGAGCTCGCGGGTGTAGTCGAGCCCGCCAAGCACCGTCGGCACCACCGCGGCCAGGGTGCCGATGTCGCCCCAGATCGCGGAGGCGGCCACGGCCAGCACCGAAAGCTTCAGCATCCGGCGCATCAGGTGGTGCTCGCGCATGTGACCGTACTCGTGCGCAAGGACACCGAGCAGCGCCTCGTCGGGCACCGCCGAGCCGATCTCGCCGGCCGCCTCGACGAGCTCGTCGGTGACCAGGATCGTCCGGCCCGGCAGCGCGAAGGCATTCGCACCCAGCCCCGAGCCCGAGCGAAACAGCAGCACCTCGGGCGCCGGCGCCTCGCCGGCGCGCTCGAGCATGCGGGCGAAGCGGGCGCGGATCTGCTCCTGGCGCGCCGCCGGCAGGCGGGTCGGCTCGGTCAGGCCATCGTCGAGCCAGGCGATCGCCTCCTTACCGAGCGAGCGCTCGATCGCCGCCGGCATCAGGGGCGCCGCCACGCCGGCCGCCCATGGCAGCACCCAGCGATAGCCCGCGTACAGGCTCGCGATCGTCAGCACGAGTGCGAGCAAGGCGAGCGACCAGCGCTGGGACATCAGGGACGCCGGCGTCTCGCGCAGGCCCGATTCGCGGGCTGCCCGCCAGAGCGCACCGACATCGTCGGCCTCGACCTGACCCCCGCCCGCGAGGTGGAGGATCGGCTGGCCATGCTCGGTACGCTCCGGCAACCGGTACCGGCCGCGAGCCTCCCGTCGCTCGAAATCCGGGGCGACGACCACGAGGGCGCCCGCATCGAAGCGCATCGCGACCGGCACCGGCATGCTGATCCGGCCATCGAAGTAGCGCCCGAAGAAGACCGTCGGCGTCGTCATATGCCGATATCGAGGTCGAAGAGGTCGGCGGCTTCCTCGCCGATTGCCGCGATCCGCTCGCGCTCGGCCCCGACGATGCGATCGAGATCACCGAGAGCCGCGACCTCCACCGACTCCAGGCGGTAGCGGGCGAGGCGCACCGCGGCAAAGGGAAGGAACAGCCCGAGCGTCGCCATGACCAGCACCAGGTTGCTCATGCGGATCGCCCAGAGCCGGCGCACTTTCACCCGCGAGACGAAGCGATGCGGGCCGATGCGGGTCCGGTTCCATGCCAGGTTCTGCATCCGCGCCTGGAAGTACGGCCGCACTACCGCCCAGGCCAGCCAGAAGGCGGCGGCGCCGAGCAGGCCGAGGCCGGCCCCGGCCGCCGGGCTGCGGGCGGCGTTGGCCGCGGTCTCGATCGCGTTGCCGATCCCGCCGATCGCCAGGATCGCCGTCGCCAGCAGGAGGAAGAAGCCGATCACCACCACGACCGCCAGCACGGCGCTGCGCAGGTAGACCCCGTAGAACATCCGCGCCCGGGCGGAAAAACGCGCGGGTAGCGTGCCGAGGCAGGCATTGTCGTGGTGATAGCGCTTGAGCCGGTAGTGCAGCAGGGGAAGCAGAGCATAGCTGCCGAGCCCCGCCACAGGGAACAGCAGCACCAGCAGCGCATCCGATTCGTGCCACAGCGCGCCGGCGAAGCCGAGGCCGAGGACGAGCATCCACACGATCACCGGCAGCATCAGCGCCCGGTAGGCCTGGCGGACAGTCCCGAGAAAGCCGAAGCGGATCCCGCGCCAGCTCGTGTTGGCATGCCGGAAGCGCAGTGCGCGGTGAACGATCCACGGCAGGGCGAGCAGCCAGGCGGCGAGCAGCGCGAGCGCGGCCAGCGGCTCGAGCTCGGTCGCGACGATGAAGGCGGCCAGCACGGCGATCGCGACGATCCGTCCGATGAGGATAGTCCGCGGCCGCGCATGATAGTCGAAGGCCGAGCCGGCGAGGCGGGTGTTCCGGTGGAAGTAGCGCTGCCGGCGCACCTTGGCCCAGGCCGAGTAGATGCCGAGGCTCAGGATCGACAGCAGCAGGTTGACGATCCAGATCCGGAAGTACTCGCCGCCGCTGCCGGTGAAGACGATCGGGCGCAGGCGCCCCGCGGCACCCGGCGCCATGCCCCCCGGCGGGGGGCCGCCCGGCACCCGGTCCATCCCCGGATCCGCTCAGGCGATGCCGGCGAGAACCTTGCGAATGGTCTCGACGATGCGGTCGATATGCTCGCGCTCGAGGATCAGGGGCGGCGACAGCGCCAGGGTATCCCCGGTGTAGCGCATCAGCACGCCGGCCTCGAAGGTGCCGACCATCGCCTCGTAGGCGCGCGACGGCTGCGCGCCCCCGGCCTTCGGAGCAAGCTCGATCGCGCCCATGATCCCGAGGTTGCGGACATCGACGACGTTCGGGCAGTCGCGCAGGGAATGCAGGGCATCGGCCCATTCCTGCTCGAGCCCCGCGCCGCGCGTCAGAAGCTTCTCGCGTCCGTAGATCTCGAGCGTCGCGAGGCCCGCCGCGCAGGCGACCGGATGACCGGAGTAGGTATAGCCGTGGAACAGCTCGATCATCGGCTCGGGGCCGGTCATGAGGGCATCGTGGATCGCGCCCTTCATGAAGACCGCTCCCAGCGGCACCACGCCGTTGGTGATGCCCTTGGCGGTTGTGAAGAGGTCGGGCTCGACGCCGAAGTACTGCGAAGCGAAGGGCGCGCCGAGCCGCCCGAAACCGGTGATCACCTCGTCGAAGACGAGCAGGATGCCGTGCTTGTCGCAGATGCTGCGCAGGCGCTGGAGGTAGCCCTTGGGCGGAACCAGCACGCCGGCCGAGCCGGCCACCGGCTCGACGATCACGGCGGCGATGGTGTCGCCGCCGTGCAGGGCGACCAGCCGCTCGAGCTCGTCGGCGAACTCGACGCCGTGCTCGGGCTGGCCGCGCGAGAAGGCATTGCGCGCGAGATCGTGGGTATGCGGCAGGTGGTCGCAGTTCGGAATCAGGGAGTTCGCGAACATGCGGCGGTTGGAGACGATGCCGCCGACCGCCATGCCGCCGAAGCCGACGCCGTGATAGCCGCGCTCGCGGCCGATCAGGCGGGTACGGTGGCCCTCGCCGCGGGCGCGATGGTAGGCGAGCGCGATCTTCAGGGCGGTGTCGACCGACTCCGAGCCCGAGTTGGTGAAGAACACCTTGTCGAAGCCGGGCGGCGTGACCTCGACCAGCTTCGAGGCGAACTCGAAGGCGACCGGATGACCCATGTTGAAACCCGGGGCGTAGTCGAGCGTGCCGAGTTGGGCCGTGACCGCATCGACGATCTCCTGGCGGGCATGGCCGGCGTTGACGCACCAGAGCCCCGCCGATGCATCGACCACCTCGCGGCCGTCCGGCGTGTAGTAGTACATCCCCCGGGCACCGGAAATGATCCGCGGGCTCGCCTTGAACTGGCGGTTGGCGGTGAACGGCATCCACCAGGATGACATGTCGATTTCGCTCGCCTGGCGAATGCCGGCGCGATCAGGTGCATTCATGACGGTCCCTCCTCGATGGACCCCATGTTGCCACGGGTAGCCCGCCTTGCCCAGCCGGGCTAAACTGGTCAGCCCTCCCCTGTCCGCGGACACGATGCGCGCCACGATCGACATCCTCTCGAAGCTGGTTGCGTTCGACACCGTCAGCAGCCGGCCCAACCTCGCCCTGATCGAATGGGTCGCCGATCGCCTGGCGGGCGAAGGAATCGACTCCTGGGTCCAGCACGGCGACCAGCCCGGCCATGCCAACCTCTTCGCCACCATCGGCCCGCCCGATGTTCCCGGGGTCATGCTGAGCGGCCATTCCGACGTGGTTCCCGTCGAGGGCCAGCAATGGCGCACCGATCCCTTCGTCCTCACCGAAGCCGATGGCCGTCTCCACGGGCGCGGCGCGGTCGACATGAAGGGGTTCATCGCCTGCGTGCTCGCTCATGCGCCGCGCTTTCGCGACGCCGGCCTGAAGCAGCCGGTCCACATCGCCCTGTCGTACAACGAGGAGGCCGACATGCACGGCATGCGCATCCTCGCCAGGCATCTCGCCAGCGTGCCGCTGCGCCCGGCTGCCTGCGTCATCGGCGAGCCGACCTCGATGCAGGTCGTGGTCGCCAACAAGGGAGCGGCCATCTACCGGGTACGGGTGCGCGGCCATTCGGTGCACTCCTCGCTGCGCGACGCCGGCGTGTCGGCGGTCGAGGCCGCCGCCGAGCTGATCGGGTTCATCAACAGGCTCGGCCTCGCACTGCGCGATGCCGGGCGCGACGAAGCCTTCGAGTTCCCGCACACCAGCGTCCATGTCGGCATGATCTCCGGCGGCACCGCGCACAACATCACCGCGCGCGACTGCGAGTTCGTCTTCGAGATCCGGTCGCTGCCCGGGGTCAGCGCCGCCACGCTGCTCGAGCGGATACGCGACCACGCCGAATCGGTCCTCCTGCCGCCGATGCGCGCAATCGCGCCGGAATGCGCCATCTCCTTCGAGGAGATCGTCGATGCCCCGGGGCTCGACGAACGCGGCAACCGCAGCCTCGCGCAAGCGCTGATGCCGCTGTGCGGCTGCCGGGCCCCGCGCCGGGTGAGCTTCGGCACCGAAGCGGGCTTTCTCGTCGCCGCCGGCGTGCCGACGGTCGTCTGCGGCCCCGGCGACATCGCGATCGCCCACCAGCCCGACGAATACGTCGCGATCGACCAGCTCGATGCCTGCTCGCGCTTTCTGGGCGCCCTCACCGAACGCCTGCGCGCCTCCCCCCTGACCTGAATCAACAATGGCGCCGGGCCGGCCGGGCAACGCCCCATCGCTGTGCGAAAATGGCGTGACTTCACCACTCCCGTTCCGATGGCCTTCTGGATCATCGCCGCGCTGCTCAGCTGTGCGGCCACCGCCGCCCTCGTCTGGCCACTGTTCGGCGCCCGTATCGCGCAGGATCCCGAATCGACCGATTCCGGGCGCCGCCTTGCCGTCTACCGCGATCGTCGCGACGAGATCGAACGCGAGCGCGCCGCCGGCCGGCTGACCGACGCCGAGGCGAAGATCGCCCAGGACGAGCTGCTCGACGAGGTCGCCACGGGATTCGACGAAGCCGGCTCGCGGCCGGTGGCGCCGGTCCAGGCCCGCCGGCGGCCGCTCATCGCACTGGCCGTCGCGATCGTGCTGCCGGCGCTGGCCCTGCTCACCTACCAGCAGGTAGGCACGCCCCAGGCCGGCAACGCACAAGCCTGGGAGCACCCGGCCCCCCCGACGGCGGCCGATCACCTCGCCCAGGTGCAGGAGGCGATCACCGAGCTCGAGGCGCGCGTGGCCGCCGAACCCGGCGACGCCGACGCCTGGGCGATGCTCGCGACCGCGAACAGGCTGATCGGGGAGCACGAGGCCGCGATCCCCGCCTACGAACGCGCCATCGCACTGATGGGCCCGCATGCGCGCCTGCTCGCCGACCTCGCCGAGTCGATCGCGATCACCCAGAACGGACACTTCGCCGGCCGCCCCGTGGAGCTGCTCCGGCAGGCCCTGGAGGCCGACCCGCGGGACCAGAAGGCCAACGGGCTGATGGGCGCGGCGATGTTCCAGGCCGACGATCTGGACGCGGCCCGCCGGCATCTCGGGATCCTGCTCGCGCAACTCGATCCCGCCAGCGAGCAGGCGACCCAGATCCGCGAGGTCCTCGCCGGCATCGGTGGCGACCCCGGTTTCGCCGGCCGATCCCCCGCCACCCAGGCTCCGCCCGCGAACGACGGACCGGCCCTGGTCGCCGGCCGCGTCGAGATCGGCGCCACCGAGCTTGCCGGGCTGCCGGCGGGCGCGATCGTGTTCGTCAGCGCCCGCGCGCCTTCCGGTCCGCGCATGCCGTTCGCCGCGATCCGCAAGCCGCTGGCGCAGTTCGACGGCAGTTTCGCGCTCGACGACGAGGAGTCCATGGTCGCGCAACGCCGGCTGTCGGGCGCTGATGAGGTGGTCGTCGAAGTCCGCATCAGCGCGAGCGGAAACGCTGCCCCGGCCAGCGGCGATCTGTTCGGCGTCAGCAAGCCGGTCGTGCCCGGAGCCTCCGATGCCACCGACCTGGTGGTACGCATCGACCAGGTCGTGCCGTGAACGGAGCCGCCGACGGTGACCGCCTCGAGGTCGAGGGCCTCGCCTGCGCCGCCGGCATCCGCAACCTGTTCGAAGGTATCGGTTTCACCCTCGAGCCCGGGCAGTGGATCCGCCTCGGCGGGCCCAATGGCTGCGGCAAGTCCACCCTGCTGCGCGCCCTCGCCGGCCTGGGCCGACCGACCGCCGGCACGGTTCGCTGGCGCGGCACCCCCACATCGCAGGCGCGCGGGCAGTGGCATGCCGCGATGGCCTACCAGGGCCATCTGCCCGGCTGCAAGGACGGCCTCGGCGCCGCGGAGAACCTGCGCTGGCAGCTCGCGCTCGACGGCGAACCGGCCTCGCCGGGCCGGCTGCGCGAGCTGCTCGGCCGCGTGGGCCTCGAGCGCCAGGCCCGGCTCGCCTACCAGCGCCTGTCGGCCGGCCAGCGGCGCCGGCTCGGACTGGCCCGGCTGGTCGCGATCGAGCGGCCGGTATGGCTGCTCGACGAGCCGACCACGGCGCTCGATGCGGCCGGCCAGGCGCTCTTCGGCGAGATCCTCGATGCCCACCTGCGCGGCGGCGGCCTCGCCATCTGCGCGACTCATCTCGACCTCCCGGTCGCCAGTGCGGCGATCCGCCTCGAGCTCGGCGCGGGGAACGCGAGATGACCGCCGGCGCTGCGATTCGCTGGGGCCTGCGCCGCGACCTCGCCCTCGCGATGCGATCGCGCGCCGAGATCGCCATCGTCCTGGTGTTCTTCCTGCTGGTCACCAGCCTGTTCCCGCTCGGGCTCGACCCCGACCCGGCGCTGCTCGCCAAGATCGCGCCCGGCATCGCGTGGGTGGCGGCGCTTCTTGCGAGCCTGCTCGGGCTGCCGCGGCTGTTCGCCGCCGACCATGCCGACGGCAGCCTCGAGCAGCTCGCCCTGGCCGCCGCCCCGCTGCCGGCGCTGGTCACCGGCAAGGTGCTCGCCCACTGGGTTGCAACCAGCCTGCCACTGATCCTGCTGGCGCCGCTGGCAGGGATCCAGTTCGGCCTCGAGCCGAGGCTGATCGGTATCCTGATCGCCACGTTGCTGCTCGGCACGCCGGTCCTCGCCTGGCTGGGCGCGATCGGCGCGGCGCTGACCCTCGGCGCCCGCGGCGGCGCCGCACTGCTCGCACTGCTCGTGCTGCCGCTGGCGGTCCCGGTGCTGGTGTTCGGGGCCGGCGCGGTCGAATCGACCCGCGCCGGACTCGGCGCGCAGGCCCATCTGTCGCTGCTCGGCGCGGGAGCGATCCTGTCGACCGTGTTCGGCCCGTTCGTGACCGCCCTGGCGGTTAGAATCTCCTTCGAGTGATATGGCAGCCAGCGGATTCTTCAGATACTCCTCGCCAGCCAGCTTCTATCCCCTGGCGGGCAGACTCGTGCCCGTGTTCGGATGGATCGCCGCGATCCTCACGGTGGCGGGCCTGTACATCGGCTTCGTGGTCGCGCCGACCGACTTTCAGCAGGGCGAGTCCTACCGCATCATCTTCATGCACGTGCCGGCGGCGTGGATGGCGATGTTCGTCTACCTCGTGATCGCCGGATGGAGCGCTGCCTCGCTCGTCTGGAACACCCGGCTCTCCGCGATGATGGCGCAGGCGCTGGTGCCCACCGGCGCGATGTTCGCCTTCGTGTCGCTCTGGTCGGGCGCATTCTGGGGGCGGCCCACCTGGGGTACCTACTGGGTCTGGGACGCCCGCCTGACCTCCACGCTGATCCTGCTGTTCCTGTACCTCGGGCTGATGGCGCTGCGCTCGGCGATCGAGGATCAGCGCCGCGCCGACCGGGCCTGCGCGGTGCTCGCGCTGGTCGGCTCGGTCAACGTGCCGATCATCTACTTCTCGGTCCAGTGGTGGAACACGCTGCACCAGGGTGCCAGCGTCTCGCTCACCGCGGCGCCGAAGATGGCGGAGACCATGCTGGCCGGAATGCTCGTGATGAGCCTCGCGGCCTGGGCCTACACCATCGCGGTCGCCCTTCACCGGGTGCGCTCGATCATTCTCGAACGCGAGGCCCATGCCCGCTGGACCCAGGAGCTCGTACGATGATCGAGTGGCTGTCGATGGGCGGCTACGCCTACTACGTGTGGATGTCGTACGGCATGCTGGCCATCGCGATCGTCCTCGAGCTGTTCTCGCTGGCCGCGCGCCGGCGCCACGCCCTGGATCAGGTCGCGCAATACGACGAAGAAGCAGGATTCGAGGAAAAGGCAGGATGACGTTCAAGCCACGCCACCGACGTTTCGCATGGGTCGCCGCCGGGCTGGTGGCGATCGGCATCGCCGCCGCGCTGGTGCTCAATGCGCTCGGCAGCAACATGTCCTGGTTCATCACCCCGACCGAGGTCGCCGAAGGGAAGGCACCGGCCGATCGCAACTTCCGGATCGGCGGCCTGGTCGAGCCGGGCAGCCTCGAGCGCGCCAGCGACCGTGTCGGCGGCACCTTCCGGGTCACCGACGGCAACCATGCCATCCTGGTAAGTTACTCGGGCATCCTGCCCGACCTCTTCAAGGAGGGCCGGGGCGTGGTCGCGCAGGGGCGCCTGACCGGCAACGGCGGCTTCACCGCGACCGAGGTACTCGCCAAGCACGACGAGAACTACATGCCGCCCGAGGCGGCCGAGGCCCTGGAACGTGCCGGCCATCCCATGAGCGCCACCCAGGGGAAGCAGCAATGAGCATAGAGATCGGCCATTTCGCCCTCGCCCTCGCACTCGTGCTGGGCCTGCTGCTGGGCGTCCTGCCGCTGGTCGGGGCACATCGGCGCGACGCCCGCCTGATGGCGGTGGCACAGCCGGCGGCGATCGCCCAGTTCATCGCGATCCTGATCGCCTTCGCCACCCTGATCGCGGGCTTCGTCGGCAACGACTTCTCGGTGGCGCTGATCGCCAGCCATTCGAACACCGACCTGCCCCTCGAGCTGCGGATCGCGGCGACCTGGGGATCGCACGAGGGCTCGATGCTCCTGTGGTCGCTGATGGCCTCGGGCTGGACCTGCGCGGTCGCCGCCTTCTCGCGCAGCCTCTCGCCGGTGCTGCGAGCCCGCATCCTCGGAGTCCTCGGCCTGATCTCGGTCGGCTTCCTGCTGTTCCTGCTGTTCACTTCCAACCCCTTCGAGCGCCTGCTGCCGCCCGCCGTCGAAGGACGGGATCTGAACCCGCTGCTGCAGGATCCGGGCATGGTGTTCCATCCGCCC
>JAMLIN010000008.1 GCA_023954135.1 Burkholderiaceae bacterium
TGTTCGACGTGTACGACCGCAGCAGCGGACGATTCTGGAGCACCGCTCGGCGCGATGTGCTGGCAGCAGAAGCGGG
This sequence comes from Burkholderiaceae bacterium, assembly GCA_023954135.1. Lineage (GTDB taxonomy): Bacteria > Pseudomonadota > Gammaproteobacteria > Burkholderiales > Burkholderiaceae_E > JAMLIN01. The sequence continues at coordinate 77 of JAMLIN010000008.1, forward strand.
GCTGGCCACCGTGCCACGCCTGCTGACCGGCCATACGACCCTGGAATCACTGAAGCAACTGCTGCTGGATGTGCCGAGCCGCTACCGCGCGGGGCTGCCGCTGGAAGGCGTGGTGGTGCGGCGCGAATCGGCTGAGTGGTGCGAGGCGCGTGCCAAGCTGGTGCGCCCGGATTTCGCCCATGCTATCAACACCCATTGGCGCAAGCGCGCCATCGAGTGGAACCGGGTGGATTGGGCGCAGTCATGAATCTGCTGCAGCGCGCGCTCATCGAGAAAACCGGTCACGACAACGGTTTCGAGCACGTGCTGCCGTCCGCTGGCGATGCGGTGACACTGGCCTCGGCCCGCCACCGCAGTAAGGCGACGGTGACGGCATCGGCTGATGGTTTTGGCGTGCGCTTTCAGCCAGCCACGCCCGCGCTGCTGCCGGAGTTGCTGCGCAGCATTCAGCCCTGGGCTGGAGGCGGTGCCGTATTTCGCGTGCCCACCATGGCCGATCTGGCAGCCCTGCTGCGCCGCGCAGCCAGCCTGTCGCAGGCTTTGCCGAATCAGGCGGTGCGGGATTACCACGCGGCTGTTGCGCAAGCCGTGGCTGATTTGCCTGTCGAGAATCGGGGTACGGAGGTCGAACGTCTGGTGCGCCAGCGCGTCGGTCAGGAGCGCTATCGCAACGCCCTGCTGAGCTATTGGGGTGGTACCTGCGCAGTGACAGGTGTTTCCACGACCGAGGCGCTGCGTGCCAGCCACGCCAAGCCCTGGGCCGAATGTGCCGACGATGGCGAACGGCTGGATGTCTTTAACGGCTTTCTGTTAGTGGCGAATCTCGATGCACTGTTCGACCGATTTTTGATCAGCTTCGACGATACCGGACAGCTGCTGGCCAGTTCCCAGCTATCCCAGGGCGATCTGCTCGGGCTTGGCATTCGCCCAGGCATGGCGCTGCGCTGGTTGGCCGGTGAGCACCGACCCTATTTGCAGTGGCACCGCGAGCGCTTCCTGCTTGGCGTCTAATCGAAGGAAGAAGTGCGGCTCCCCGCGTGAGTGCCCGATCTTCTGGACTCACTGTATCGCAGCTATCCTTCGGGCACAATTCTGCTTTGGGAAACGGATGAAGCTTCTCCGCTGCAGGGTTTCGCGGTCAGCCAGAGCGCGAATCTCTACCAAAGCACCAACTCCTGCTGGATGGTCAACAGCGTCTGACATCGCTCTCGGCCGTCATCCACGAGACCGGTGTCGGTACGCGGTCGTTGCCGCCCCATTGATCTGCTGTTCAACGTCCGCCTCAGGAATCCACTCGATGTCATGACGGTCCGATGACGGGAACTTCCATGCGCCGGATCCGCGACGCTTTCCGACGATGCTCGATGCTCAGGGACGGGCAGTGGCTCGCCTGGTTCCTGGTGTGCTTTCCTCTCGGGAGCTTCATCATCCTCACCTCCGAGGTCAGCGAGGCCCTGACGGGGGAAAGGGAGCTGATCGGGATCATCGACCACCATGTGCTGGCCTTCATCGCTGAGCATCGCACGCCATTCCTGACCGGCATTGCCATCGATCTCACGGCTCTGGGTTCCGTGGCGGGCCTTTCGATCCTGACGCTGTTCCTGTGCGCTTTCCTTTTCTTCAGCAAGGAACGGCTCCTGGTCCTGCATGCCCTGCTGGCGGGCATTGGCGCGGCGGGCCTGACGACAGCCCTCAAGTTCCACTTCGAAAGATCACGGCCCGAGGATTCGTTCCGGCTCGTGGAGGTGCAGGGATTCTCCTATCCCAGCGGCCATTCCCTGGCCTCGGCCGCCATCTACTTCACCTGCGCGATCCTCGTCCACAAGCGGCTTTCGGATCTCCCCTCCCGGTGCATCATGTGGACGTTCTTCCTGGCCCTCATCGGAGCCATCGGATTCACGCGCATCTACCTGGGCGCCCATTTCTTCAGCGATGTCATCGCCGGAATCATGATCGGAATCGCCTGGGCCTCGCTTCTCGAGATCGGCATGAGCCGTCTCGGCCGGGCGTCGTAGCCACCGCGACAGGGGCAGGCGTCGCGTGGCGAACCCGATTCATCCCGCCCGCAGCATGACCCCGGCCCAATGGGCGACGCTGCTCGCCCTGTCGGTCCTGTGGGGCGGCGCCTTCCTCTTCAACGCGGTGGCGGTGGCCGAGATTCCGGTGTTCACCGTCGTCGTCGCCCGCGTGGCGATCGCCGCCATGGTCCTGTTCATGATCCTGCGGCTGACAGGCCGGACGTTGCCGACCGACCGCCGCGCCTGGACGGCCTTCTTCGGCATGGGGCTGCTCAACAACGCCATCCCCTTCTCGCTGATCGTCTGGGGGCAGCAGCACATCGCCTCCGGCGTGGCCTCGATCCTCAACGCCTCCGCCCCGCTTTTCACGGTGATCCTCGCGCACCTGCTGACCCGGGACGAGAAGATGACGGGCGCGAGACTGGCCGGCGTCCTCATCGGCTTTGCCGGCGTCGCCATCATGATCGGCCTGGACTCGCTGCAGGCGCTGGGCACCCATGTCGCGGCGCAGCTTGCCTGCCTGGGTGGCGCGTTCGCCTACGCGCTGGGCGGGATCTACGGTCGGCGCTTCCATGCGATGGGCATCGCACCCATGGCCACGACCACCGGCCAGGTGATCGCCTCCAGCGTCCTGCTCCTGCCCGTCGCGCTGCTGGTCGACCGGCCGTGGACCCTGGCGGCCCCCGGCACCGCCGCCCTGGGCTCGGTGATCGGACTGGCGGTCCTCTCCACGGCTCTCGCCTACATCCTCTACTTCCGGATGCTCGCGACCGCGGGCGCGACCAATGCGATGCTGGTGACCTTCCTGATCCCGGTCAGCGCGATCCTGCTCGGGATCGCCGTCCTCGGCGAGACGCTCCAGTACCGCCACATCGCGGGCATGGCGCTGATCGGCGTCGGGCTGGCCGCGATCGATGGCCGGCCATGGCGGGCACTGCAACGGATCCGGTCGGCGCGGGAGCCCGGGTAGGAGTCTGGGCAGCAGAAGGCGTCGCGATGCTTCTGCCGCCCAGACTCCTGAAGGCCTCCCGCGCTTCGGGGCATGCTCAGCTGCGCGCGATCCCGACGCCGAGCCCGCCGTCGACCAGCAGGGCGTGGCCGTTGACGTAGCTCGATTCGTGCGACACCAGGAACAGGGCGGCGTAGGCGACCTCCCAGCCGGTTCCCTGACGACCGAAGGGCACCACGGCGGCCCGGCCCGGCCGACGGCGCGAGGCGTCGCGCCCCATGGGCGTATCCATCAGGCCCGGCAGCAGCGAGTTGCACCGGATGCCCATCGGCTCGCCGGCCGCGGCGATCGAGCGGGCGAGCGCCACCTGCGCCGCCTTCGAGGACTCGTAGGCCGGATTGCGGCCCGCCGCGCGCTGGGAGGCGAGCGAGGACACCAGCACGATCGAGCTGCCCGGCGCCATCCTCGGCAGGGCGGCTCGCGCGATCAGCATGTGGCTGCGGACGTTGACCGCGTATTCCTCGTCCCAGTCGGCCGCGTTCTGCCGGGCGATCGGCAGGGCCTTCGAGATGCCGACGTTCAGCACCAGCCCGTCGAGCCCGCCGAGTCGCTCGACACAGCGCTCGACCAGCGGCTCGAGGGTATCCGCCTGCCGGACGTCGGCGAGCTCGCCGAAGGCCGTCCCGCCCTCGGCGGCGACGGCCTGGCAGGTGGCCTCGAGCGCCTCCGACGACATGTCGACGCAGGCGAGCGTCGCACCCTCGCGGGCGAAGAGGATCGACATCGCCCGGCCGTTGCCGACCGGAGGATTCTCATCGGGAATCGGCCGCTGGCCCGCGCCGATCACGATGATGCGCCGCCCCGAAAGACGCCCCCGCCCGGCGACGAGGCCGAGCGATTCGGGGTGCACCTGCTGTTCGGGAACGGGTTGGGTGGGAGCGAGATGCATCTTGCGGATCCTTCATCGAGTGGATTGTTCTTCTGGAGACGGCGGCTCGATCTCGACCTCGAAGTTCTCGAGGAAGCGCGAGACCATCATGTAGAAGCCGATGGTCAGCACCAGCTCGGCCATCCGCTGATGATCGAGCCGGGCGCACAGGCGCTCGAACATGGCGTCGGGCGCCTTCACCCGGTGGAACAGCTCGTCGGTGAACTCGAGCACGAGATCGTCGAGCTCGTCGAAGGGCGGCGCGCCGGCGCCGGCCTCGATCGCGTCGATCTTCTCCTGCGACAGGCCGATCGAGAGGGCGAGGCGCCGATGCTGGTGGACCTCGTAGGAGGCACCGCTCAGCAGGCCCACCCGGATGATTGCCAGCTCGCGCAGCTTCGGGTCGAGCGCCCCCTTGCGCAGCAACGCTCCGCCCAGGGCGAGGAAGCCCTCGGCGGCCGGCCCCGCGTGCGGGAGCATGCGGTAGAGGTTGAGCGGCCGCCGCGAGCCGAGCATCTCCCGATAGGCGGGCGACGCCTGCTCGAGGTCGAAGTAGGGAACACGGGGCATGGAATCCCTCCTCCGATTCACTTGTCGAGCCACATCGAACGCGGCCGGATCAGGCTGTTCTGCAGCTGCGGAACGTCCTTGACATAGGGCTGGGCGATCGCGAAGTAGGTGGTCCGGATCGGAATCAGGGCGATGGCCTCGTCGGAGAAGATCTGCGCCACGTCGCAGTACATCTGGTGACGCTTCTTCTCGTCCGTCTCGACGCGGGCCTGGTCGAGCAGCGCATCGATCTTCGTGGCGTCGTGGCGCATCACCGCCTTGCCCGCCTTGTTGCTGAAGTAGTACGAGAGCACCAGGTCGGGATCCCCGCCGATGTCGCTGAAGCGCCAGACGTCCATCTCGTAGTCGCCGCTCAGCCCCACCCGCACGTTCTGGCTCTGCTCCACAAGCCGGATCTCCATCTTCATGCCCGCCTGCTCCATGAACTGCTGGATCATCGTTCCCTGGCGCCGGCCCGCCGGCGTGTTCGTCGTGGTCAGCTGGAACTCGAGCGGCTTGCCGATCTCCTTGACGAGACCTTTCGCCTTCTCGAGGTCGTAGCCGCGCCAGCTCAGGTTCGGGCAATGCCAGCTCGAGCGCGCGCCGAGGAGATCGGTCGATACCGTGGTGGTGCCGAGGAAGTAGGTCTCGACCATGGCCGGCGCATTGAACGCATGGACCACCGCGGCACGGGCCCGCGCATCGTCGAACGGTGGCTTGCTATGGTTGAAGTTCCACATGAAGCCGCCGGAGCCTTCGTACTCGTGCACGACGAGACCGGACTGCTTCTTCGCGTCGACGACGTGGGTCGCGACATCCATCCGGCCGATGTCGACCTCGCCCGACTTGATGCTCTGGTAGCGGGTGTTGCCGTCCGGCAGGACCCGGTAGATCACGCGGTCGAGATAGGGCAGCGAGCTGTCCCAGTACTGCGGATTGCGCTCCATCGTCACGCTGTCGCCGGCACGCCATTCCTTGAACACGAACGGCCCCGTTCCCACCGGCTTGCGATGAAAGCCCTCGGGATCGTTCTGGATGGCGGTGGGCGATCCGATGAAGTTGAGCAGGTGCTCGAGGGCCAGCACCGAGCGCAGCGCGGTCCAGGGGCTCTTGAGCACGAAACGGACGCTGTGGTCGTCGACCTTCTCGACCTTCTCGATCGACGACATCATCGAGCTGTTGATACCCGAGTCGGGCGCAAGCACCCAGTTGTAGTGGTGGACCACCGCGTCGGCGTTGAACGGAGTGCCGTCATGGAACTTCACGCCCTGGCGCAGGGTGACCACCGCGCTCAGCCGATCCGGCGCCTCGGTGAACTCGAGCCCCAGCCTCGGCACGATGTTCTGCCCCTCGTAGGCGAACAGCGTCTCCATCACCGCCGATGCCGGCGTCGACGTGTTCTGGTTGAAGATCCTCGCCTTGCGGTGATTGAAGCCGTTGAACTCGGCCTCGGTCCCGATGGTCAGGGTGCCGCCGCGCTTCGGCTCCGCCGAAGCGGCAGCGGGCGCGAGGGCAAGGATCGAGACGGCAAGCGTGATGGTGGCCGCGGCGATGCGGCGGCCCGAAGCTCGGGAAGTCATTCGATGTCTCCTCTGTCGTATTGCGGGAAGTGAGCTGCGGCCATCAGGGTTCGGCCGCGACGGGGAAATGGCAGGCCACCGAGCGGTTCCGGCCGGCCTCGGTGAGTCCGGGCTCGACGCGGGCACAGAGCTCGCGCGCCGCCGGACAGCGGGAGCGGAACCGGCACCCCGGCCCGACATCCATGGGGGAAGGAATCTCGCCGGTGAGCTGCACGCGCTCGACACCCGCATCGGGGTCCGCCACCGGAACGGCGCTGAGCAGGCAGGCGGTGTAGGGATGGGCCGGCCGGTCGAGCACCTCGCCCGCCTCGCCGATCTCGCAGATCCGCCCGAGGTACATCACCGCGACCCGGTCGGCGACGTTGCGCACCACCGCGAGATCATGGGTGATGAACAGCATGCTCAGCCCGAGCCGCTCGCGCAGCTCGTTCAGTACATTGAGCACCTGGGCGCGCACGGAGACGTCGAGCGCCGACACCGGCTCGTCGCAGACCAGGAGATCGGGCTCGAGCACCAGTGCCCGGGCGATCGAGATCCGCTGGCACTGCCCGCCCGAGAACTCATGCGGATAGCGGTCCAGGGCGGTGGCGGGGTCGACGCCGACCAGCTCGAGCACCTCGCGGATCCGCTTCGCCGACGCGATCGGATCGAAGCGACGATTGATGCGCAGGGGCGCCTCGAGGATGTCCCGGACCCGCCGCCGCGGATTCAGCGACGAGATCGGATCCTGGAAGATCATCTGGAAGCGCGGGCGCAGGCGCTTGAGCTCGTCCGGCGCGAGCTTCGCCAGATCGACGCCGCCGATCCGCACCGCACCCCGGCTATAGGGCGAAAGCTGCATCAGTGCACGCACGATCGAGGACTTGCCGCAGCCGGATTCGCCGACCAGCGCCAGGGTCTCGCCAGCCGCCACATCGAAGGAGACGCCATCGACCGCGCGCAGCACCCGTCCGCCCGCAAGCGGATACTCGACGACGAGATCCTCGACGCCTAGCGTGGCATCGGACAAGGGGTCGCGCATCATGCGCCCTCCAGCGGATGCCAGCAGCGATAGCCATGCCCCTGCCCGTCCGATGCCATGGCAGGCGTGCGCTCGACGCAGGCCGCATCGGCGCGGTCGCAGCGCGGCGCATACCGGCATCCCGCCGTATCGCCGAACACCACCGGCGGCCGACCGGGAATCGCGAACAGCCGGGCATGCGGCGGATCGTCCAGCTTCGGAATCGAGCGCAGCAGGGCCGCGGTGTAGGGCATCCGTGGCCGGCGAAACACCTCGCGCGTCGACGCCTTCTCGACCAGGCGCCCGGCATACATCACCGCGATCTCGTCCGCGCGGCCGGCGGCGATGCCGAGGTCGTGGGTGATCAGGATCATGGTCATCCGGCGCTCGGCCTGCAGCCGGCTCAGCAGGTCGAGGATGTCGGCCTGCACCGTCACATCGAGCGCGGTGGTCGGCTCGTCGGCGATCAGCAGCTCAGGCTCGCAGGCGATCGCCATCGCGATGACCACGCGCTGGCGCATGCCGCCCGAGAGCTGGTGCGGATACTGGCGGGCGCGCTGCGCCGGCGACGCGATCCCCACGGTCGCGAGCAGCTCGACGGCCCGGCTCGCCGCGGCGGCGGGTTTCATGCCAAGGTGCAGGCGCAGCCCTTCGGCGAGCTGGGAGCCGATCGTGCGCACCGGATTGAGCGCCGTCATCGGGTCCTGGAAGACCATGGCGATGCGGCGCCCCCGCACGGAACGGATCGCCGCCCGGTCGAGCGCGAGCAGATCCTCGCCGTCGAACAGGATTCTCGCCCCGGGCGCCACCCTGGCCGTGGGCGGCAGCAGGCGAAGGATGGTGCGCGAGAGCACCGACTTGCCGGAGCCGGATTCGCCCACCACCGCGAGCGTCGTGCCCTGGCGCACGTCGAGGTCGACCGAATCGAGGGCGTGCAGTCGTCCGCGCGCGGTGAGGAAGTCGACGCTCAGGCCGCGGACCTGCAGGACGGCCTCGCCGCTCATGACAGCCCTCCCGCCTTCGCCTCGTGCCGCTGGCGCAGGTGGTCGCCGATCAGGTTGAGGCTCAGCACCGTCAGGAACATGACCGCCGCCGGAACGAGGCTCACGTGCGGCACCCGCTCCAGGGCTTCGCGCCCTTCGGCGATCATCCCGCCCCAGCTCGGGGTCGGCGGCCGCACCCCGACGCCCAGGAAGCTCAGCGAGCCCTCGGCCACGATCATGATCGACATCATGGTCAGGGCGTAGGTGAGCAAGGCCATGACCATGTTCGGCAGGATCTCCCGCCCCATGATGTAGAGATCACTCGCGCCGGCCGTGCGCGCCGCGAGCACGAATTCCCGGCCGATCAGCGGCAGCGCGTTGGCCCGGGCGATTCGCGCGAAGGCGGGGATCGACATGATGCCCAGCGCGATCGTGACATTGCGCAGCGACGGACCGAGCACCGCCGTCAGCCCCAGCGCGAACACCAGGCTCGGGAAGGCCAGCATCGCGTCGGTGAGCGCGAGGATCCCGACCCGCAGCGCGCCGGCGTACCAGGCGGCGAGCAGCCCGAGCAGGCTGCCGCCCAGCAGGCCGATCGCCGGCGCCACGAGGCTCACGGTCAGCGACACCCTGGCGCCATGGGCGAGGCGCGAGAGCAGGTCGCGGCCGTCGAGATCGGTACCCAGCAGGTGCGCCTTGCTCGGTCCCTGCTCGACGGCGGCGAAATCCATGTGATTGGGAGGCGGAATCGGCAGCCAGTCCGCGACCAGTGCGACACCGAACACGAGCAGCACCCAGGCGAGCGGCAGCCACAGCCGCAGGAGCGGACTGCGGCGTCGCTCCCGGACCGGTGCCGCAACGTCTTCGGACCTGCCCATGTCGGCCCCCGGATCGACGGCGCCGCTCATCGCCGCCCCCTTGCCCCGATACGGGGGTCCAGCACGGCGTACAGCGCATCCACCAGCAGGTTGACGACCACGAAGGACACGCCGATGAAGAGGACGACCCCCTGCAGGGTCAGGTAGTCGCGCCGGGTGATCGACTCGATCAGCAATCGCCCCACCCCGGGCAGCGCGAAGAGGGTCTCGATGATCACGGCGCCGCCGATCAGGTGGCCGATGTTGATGCCCATCACGGTGATGAGGCTGAACGACGAGGGGCGCAGCGCATGGCGCACCAGCACCTGGACGTCCGACAGGCCCTTGGCTCGGGCCACGGTCACGAACTCCTCTCGCAGGGTGGTCGCGATGTCGCTGCGCAGCAGGCGCAGGTAGACCGGCGCCTCGACCAGCGCGAGCGTGAGCGCCGGCAGGAACATCGAAGCGAGATTGACGCCGAGGCCATCGGACAGCGGGCGGAAGCCGGTCGCGGGGAACCAGCCCAGCGCGATCGCGAACACCAGGATCAGGACGATGCCGAGGACGAAATGCGGTACCGACAGGACGCCGAAGGCGGCACTGGAGATCGCGCTGTCGATCCGGGAACCCTCGCGGTAGCCGGCCAGAACCCCGAGCGGCAATGCGATGAACAGGGCGATGAGCTGCGCGAGCACCATCAGCTCGATCGATACCGGCAGGCGGGTCGCGATCGAATGGGCCACCTCCTCCCCGGTGAGCGGCGAACGGCCGAGATCTCCGTGCAGGGCATTCCAGGCCCAGAGCCCGAAGCGCTCGCCCATCGGCCGGTCGAGGCCGAGGTCGGCCTCGATGCGGGCGATCTCCTCGGGCGTGGAGTTCTCGCCCAGCAGCGAATCGGCGAGATTGCCGGGCAGCAGCTCGAGCATCATGAAGGTGCCCACCGCCAGCAGCGTCACCACGATCGCCACATGGCCGGCACGCCTTGCGAGCTCGCTCGCATGTCGGTTAATGAAACGTTTCATCAAAACGCCGGCCAATGTCTCTTCCAGGATTTCTTGTCGATTTCAGGAGAACATGCGACTGCTGCCGCACCAGGGCGAGAACCGCCCTTCACGGGCATTCTTGCCTCACATGCCGGGCGCCGTCAAGCCTTCCCGCGTTTTCGCGTAGAGGTCGGAGCGATCGCGCAGGATTCGCGCTCGACGAACTCCGGCATCACCAGGATCCGCCCCGGCGGCGCGCCGGGGCTGCGAATGCGCTCGAGCAGCAGGCTCACGAGCCCCTCGGCCACGAGCTCCGGATCCATCCGCAACGTCGCGATCATGGGCCGGTGGCTGCGCACGAAATCGGGATCGCCGATGCTGACCACCGAGATGTCCCGGGGAATCCTCAGGCCGTGCGACGAGATCGCATTGAGGACATCACCCAGCATGTTGGTGCCGAGCGATACGACAGCCGTCGGCGGACGGGGCCCGCGCAGGACCGCATCGACCGCATCGAAGGCCGGGCTCATGACGCTCGGCAGACGCAGGATCAGGTCCTCCGGAACCTTGAGGCGGTGCGCCTCGAAACCCGCCCGGAAACCGTCGACCCGGCATCGGATCGGGCGGGCCTCGCTCTGTGACAGGACCAGCGCGATCCGGCGGTGGCCGAGGGCGATCAGCCGCGACACCAGGTCGCGCAGCGCCGGCCCGTGCTCGACGAGCAGACAGTCGCGCTCGACGTCGAAGTCGCGGTCGTAGATCACGGTCGGCAGGGGCAGCTCGCGCACCGCGGCGATCACCCGCGGATCGCGTTCGTTGCCCGGCGTGATGATGACGCCATCCATGGCGCGCGACTGGAACACGCCGAGCAGCTCCACCTCCCGCTCGGCCACGCTGAGGCTGTTGGCGAGCAGGGGCATGTAGCCCACGCTGCGCAGCCGGTTCTCGACCGCCTGGAACACCCGCGCATAGAGGGGGTTTGCAAGATCGGTGAACATCATGCCGACCGTCTTGCTGGTGCGCGAGCGCAGGGAGCGGGCGACGTGGTTCGGCCGGTAGCCGAGGCGATCGACCGCCTGCTCGACCCGCTGCCGGACGTCCGGCGTGACGTTGCTCGCTCCGTTCAGCACCCGCGACACGCTGCCGAGGGACACCCCGGCAAGCCGGGCGACGTCCCGGATGCTGATGCTGTTCTGCGACGACTGCTTCTTGCCCTGTCTGGCCATCCTGGACGCTCCGGGGTGCTATTTCAGCACATCGGATCGTCGACCGCCTCGACGCGGTCACCGGTCGGGAATCGACGCCGTCTCAGGTCTGCGCCGGCTTCTCGCCCAGCAGCTTCATGAGCTCGCGCTGCGAGACGAAGGACTTCGCGCTCCGGGCGCGGCGCCGGGTGTAGCCGCCGTCGCCGTCCATCGTCCAGGCCGAATCGTTGTCCCGCAGATGGAGCCTGATCGCTTCGCGGATCACCCGGTCGCGCAGCCGCTTGTCCCTGACCGGGAAGGCGGTCTCGACCCGCCGGTGGAGATTGCGGTCCATCCAGTCCGCCGAGGACAGCCAGACGTCCTTCCTGCCATCGTTGTAGAAGCAGAAGACGCGGCTGTGCTCGAGGAAGCGCCCGACGATCGAGCGCACCCGGATGTTCTCGGAAAGCCCGGGCACGCCGGGCCGCAGGGCGCACACGCCCCGCACGATCAGGTCGATCTTCACCCCGGCGGCGCTCGCGGCGTAGAGGGCCTCGATCACCTGCGGGTCGAGCAAGGCGTTGATCTTCGCCGCGATGTAGCCCTTGCGTCCCGCCTTCGCATGCGCGGCTTCGCGGGCGATCGACTCGATGACCGAAGTGGCCAGCGTGAACGGCGACTGCCAGATCGCCTTGAGCGCGCCGGCGTCACCCATGCCGGTGAGACGCCGGAAGACCTCGTGGACATCGGCGCAGATCTGCTCGTCGCAGGTCATGAGGCCGAAGTCCTCGTAGAGCCGCGCCGTCCTCGGGTGGTAGTTGCCGGTGCCGAGGTGGACGTAGCGCCGCAGGCCGTCGGCCTCGCGCCGGACCACCAGCAGCATCTTGGCGTGGGTCTTGTGCCCGACGACACCGTAGATCACGTGGGCGCCCGCCTGCTCGAGGCGCGCCGCCCAGTTGATGTTCGTCTCCTCGTCGAACCGCGCCATCAGCTCGAGGACGACGGTGACCTCCTTGCCGGCCACCGCCGCCGCGAGCAGCGATTCCATCAGTTGCGAGTCGGCCCCGGTCCGGTACACGGTCTGCTTGATCGCCACCACCGCCGGGTCGCTGGCGGCGCTGCGCAGCAGGTTCACCACCGGCAGGAAGGATTCGTAGGGATGGTGCAGCAACCGGTCGCCGGCACGGATCGCCTCGAAGATCCGGTCGGCATCGCGCAACGCAGGCTGGATCGACGGCACGTAGGGAGGGAACTTCAGATCCGGCCGCTCGACCAGGTCGACGATCTGCGCAAGCCGCATCAGGTTGACCGGCCCGTCGACCCGGAAGCAGTCCTGCTGACCGAGGCCGAGCTCGGCGAGAAGCCGCTCGACGATCTCGTCGTCGCAGTCGGCCGACACCTCGAGACGGACCGAATCGCCGTAGTGGCGCTGCGTGAGCTCGTCCTGCAGGGCGCTGCGCAGGTCGGTGATCTCGTCGTCGTCGACGAAGAGCTCGCTGTTGCGGGTGACCCGGAACGGATGAACCGAGAGCAGGCGCAGGCCGGGAAACAGGCGCTCGACGAAGCCCTGCACGATGGAGGTCAACGCGACCACGCCGTGCGGCACGCCGGCGATCCCGGGAGGGACCGCGAGCACCCGCGGCAGCACCCGCGGAGCCTGCACGATCGCGATGTCGGCCTCGCGGCCGAATGCGTCACGCCCCTCGAGCCGGACGACGAAGTTCAGGCTCTTGTTGAGCACCCGGGGAAACGGATGCGCCGGATCGAGCGCGATCGGCGTGAGCAGCGGCTCGATCTCCCGGGTGAACACGCCCTCGGCCCATTCGCGCTGCGCCGGCGTCCAGCTCGACGCGGTCAGGATCCGGATCCCCTCGGCGGCAAGCGCCGGCATCAGCGTCCTGTTCAGGAAGCGGTACTGGCGATTGACGAGGGCGCGGGCGCGCTCGAGCGCCGCGGCGACGCCGGCCCGGACATCGGTGATGTCGCTGCGGGCGTACAGGATCAGCTGGTAGAGGTCGGCGATACGCACCTCGAAGAACTCGTCGAGGTTGCTGCTCACGATCGTCAGGAACCGGAGCCGCTCGAGCAGCGGCGTCGCCGGGTCCTCGGCGAGCGCGAGGACCCGTTCATTGAAGGCGAGGATTCCCTGTTCCCGGTCGAGCAGGCGCGTTCGGTCGGACGGCGGCGAGCGGCGTGTCCTCTGGCGTGGTTTCATCGAGGCGACAGGCATTGATCGGCGGTGCGAATGTCCGCCCGATTCCCGCACAGGTTTGGCGATCATTGTGACACTGTCATGACACGCCCCGGAAGATCGGTCCGGATCGTCGATCGCATCACATCGGGCCCTCGCCCGGACTCCGCCCCGGATCCGCGATGATGCATACTTCGGCCTCGATGCAAGTGATCCGAACCACAGCGCAACGGCCACTGGCCGAGTCCATGCCGGGAGCCGACGTGCCCGGCCTGCTGGCGGCGGTCGACCTCGGATCGAACAGCTTTCGCCTGCTCATCGGGCGTGTGGACCGCACCGGACTCGGTGAGCAGATCCGGCCGATCGACGCGCTCAAGGAGCCGGTCCGGCTCGCCGCCGGCCTCGGCCCGGACGGATCGCTCGATGCGGCGGCCCGCCAGCGCGGGCTCGAGTCGCTCGCCCGCTTCGGCGAGCGCCTGCGGTCCTTCGCGCCCGATGCGGTCCGGGTCGTCGCGACCAGCACCCTGCGCGTGGCGACCAACGCCCATGATTTCATCGAATCGGGCGAAGCCGCTCTCGGCTTTCCGATCAGCGTGATCTCCGGCCGCGAGGAAGCACGCCTGATCTACCTCGGAGCCGCCCACGAGCTCGCGCTCGACGGGCAGGATCGGCTCGTGATCGACATCGGCGGCGGCTCGACCGAGTGCATCATCGGGCGCAACTACGAATCGCAGCTGCTCGAATCCGCCGGGGTGGGCTGCGTCACCCTGACGTCGCGATACTTCGGCGACGGCGCGATCGACCGCAAGCGGATGCGCAATGCGCGCTATGCCGCGCGCGAGGTCTTCGCTCCATACGCGAACATGTACCGCAAGCACGGCTGGACCTACGCGGTGGGCACCTCGGGCACCGCCAAGGCGCTGACCCAGTTCGCGATGCAGTGCGGCGACACCGAGCTGAACATCGGCCATCTCGAGACGCTCGCCGCCGTGCTCGCCAAGGCCGGCCATGCCGACCTCGTGCGCATCGACGGCCTGAAGGCCGACCGCAGGCCGGTGATCGCCGGCGGCGTAGCCACGATGCTCGCGGCGTTCGACGAGTTCGGCATCGAATCGATACGCTATTGCCCCGGCGCGCTTCGCCAGGGCGCGCTCTACGACATGCTCGGACGCAGTGCGGGCGACGACATGCGCCGGATCACCGTGTCGCGGATGGCCGAGGGCTACGGCGTCGACATCGCGCATGCGCGCAACACGGCCGCATCGGCCCTGGCCCTGTTCGATGCCATGGCCGGATCACTGCCCGCCGAGGATCGCGGCGCCTGCGCGAACCTGATCGAATGGGCTGCCCACCTCGCCGAGATCGGCCTGTCGATCTCGCATGACGCCTACCACAAGCACTCGGCGTACATCGTCCACCATGCCGACATGCCCGGCTTCTCGCGCAACGAGCAGGATGTGCTCTCGCGCCTGGTGCTCGGGCATACGGGCGGCCTGCGCAAGCTGCGCGCCCTGGTGCACGACGAGCGGGAATGGATGATGATCCTCTGCCTGCGGATCGCGACGATCCTGCATCGCCACCGCGACGAGGATACGACCGCCCTGCCCCAGGTCTCGCGTGACGGCGCGCGGGTACGGATCAGGTGGCCGGAATCCTGGCGCAGGTCCCACCCGCTCACCCATGCATCCCTGCAGGCCGAGATCGCGGCCTGGGCCGATGCGGGCTCGGTCATCCCTTTCGCCACCCACGCCGCCTGAGCGGCGCGTTCCGCGGCTTCAGGCAGCGACGCTCGCCTCATCCAGCCCGAAGCGGCGCCGATAGCGCTCGGTGAGAGCCCCGATCTCGAGCATCATCGGGAAGTCCGCGCAGGCGAAGGCCTCGTCGTGGTGCGGCTCGCCGAGCAGCTGCGCGCCCGCGCGCAGATAGGCCTTGATGAGCGGCGGCGGCTCGGCCGCGCGTGCGGCATCCTCGAGCCCGCCCTCGACCGGCAGGCGCCGTCTGGGCCAGACCCGGAAGGATTCATCGGCCAGGTACCTGGCGGCGAGCTGGCGATAGAGCGCGGCGGCGGCAAGGCCGCCGTCCTCGAGCGAGACGCTTGCGCAGCCGATCAGGTAGTCCACGTCTCGCTTCGAGAGAAACGCCGCGAGCCCGCTCCAGAGCAGCCGGATCACCGTGCCGCCTCGATAGTCGGATGCGACGCAGGAACGCCCCAGCTCGACCATCCGCGGACGCAACCGGTCGATCCGGGTCAGCCAGAACTCCCGTTCCGAGTACAGGCAGCCGAGCTCGCGGGCGCGCTCGGGCAGCAGGATGCGGTAGGTGCCGACCACCAGGCCGGTGGCGAGATCGCGGGCGATCAGATGCTCGCAATAGGGGTCGAAGGCATCGCGCTCGATGGCGCGTTCGCGGTCCCGGCCATGGGTCGCCGGGCGGGCGCCGAGCTCCTCGACGAACACCCGGTAGCGAAGCGCCTGCGCCTGCTCGACTTCGGCAGGGGTGCCGGCGACCCGGACCTCGAAGCGTCCGACGCAGGCGAGCGCCCGGCGGGATCCGGGCAGGATCGAGGGATTCGTTGACACGATCGACATGCGCTACTCCGATGATGTACTTGCCGGAGAATGCGCATGCGCGATGGCAGCGGCATGACGGATCGGCGACCGATCCGTGACAGGACGTTCACCCCTGTTGCTTGTGTTCCGGCCGTATCGTCCAGGAATAGATCGCCGATCTGCCGACATTCTCGGTGTGATCGGACGGCCAGTCGCTGCCCATGTGGAAATCATGGGAAACGACCCGTGCGCCCACGCGCAGGTCGCGCCAGAGCACGGGGAGAAGACGCAGGTTGACCTCGGGCAGCAGGTACAGGGTGACGACGTCGGCGGGCGAGAGGTCGGTCTCGAACAGATCGCCCTGGCGGATCTCGACCTTGTCGCCGACGCCCGCCCGGCTCACGTTGTCGCTAGCCTCGGCGACCCTCACCGGGTCGAGATCGATGCCGATGCCCCGCACCCCGTAGCGTTTCGCGGCCTCGACCACGATCCGCCCGTCGCCGCAACCGAGATCGTAGACGGTATCGCCCGGCTCGATCCGGGCGAGCTCGAGCATCCGCTCGACCACCGGCATCGGCGTCGGCACGTAGGGCACCGGAAACAGGCTGAAGTCGATCAGGTCCGCGCGCGCCACGTACGGAAGCGCCAGGAGCGTTCCGAGGGCAGCCCGGCGACCGGGGCGTTCGATCCTGCGAGTCATTGCGCGCTCCTCTGGACGGCGCTGCGGGTCGCGGCGGTCAGGCGCAGGATCAGCAGCAGCACCACGCCGATCCCGAGCACCGCCACGCCGATCCAGGCGGCGTTGAAACCCCCGAGCTCCTGGCTGCGCACATACGAGAGGCTCGACCACAGCATGAAGGCGCAGACCGCGCAGAACACGAGCGGCGTCAGGGGATAGAACGGTACGCGGAACGGTCGCTCGAGATCGGGTTCGCGCAGGCGCAGCACGATCAGCGACGCGCCGGCGAGCAGGAAGAAGAGCCAGAACACCGGCGCGGTGAACTCCACCATCGCGGTGAAACCCCCGCCCACGATCCGGCCTGCGGCGACCAGCGCGAGGCTCGCGACACACTGCGCGAGGAGCGCCACGGTCGGCGTGCTGCGTTCGGCATCCCATTCGCCGAGGCGGGCGAGCTGCGGCCAGTCCCGGCCGAGCGCGAAGCTCGTGCGCGCGCCCACGATCATGGTCGCGTTGATCGACGTCAACGCGGCCACCGCGACCATGAGCGCGATCAGCACCGCGCCGGTCGGCCCGAAGGCCGTCGCCAGCAGGTCGGCCGCTATGGCCGACGAAGCCGCCATCCCGTCGATCCCCAGCCCCTGCCAGTAGGCCCAGTTGACCAGCAGGTAGAGCCCGGTGATGAGGGTGATCGAGACGAGCAGCGAGCGCAGCATGTTGCGCCGGGCGTTCTCGAGCTCCGCGCTGATGTAGGCCGCCTCGTTCCAGCCGCCGAAAGTGAGCAGCACGAAGACCATCGCCATCCCGAAGGCGCCGGCCGCCGGCGCGCCGGCCGGCGCCGGGTCGCCGGCCGGTACCGGGTCGCCGCCGAGGAACAGCCACAGGCCGGCGATGAACACCAGCAGCAGGCCGGAAACCTCGAAGAGGGTGAGCCAGCCCTGGGTGTTCGCACCGGCGCGGGCGCCACGCAGGTTCACCCAGGTCAGGGCCACGATGGACGCCGCCGCATACCAGAACGGGCCGTTCTCGCCGAGCGGCAGGAGCTCCTGCATGTAGTCGCCGAAGACGAACGCGAGCAGTGCTATCGAACCGGTCGCGATCACCGAGAAACGTGCCCAGGCGAAGAGGAAGGACACCGTGCGCCCATAGGCGCGATCCAGGAAGTGGTAGTCGCCTCCGGCGTGCGGACAGGCGGTGGCGAGCTCGGCGTAGACCAGCGCACCGATGATCGAGACCACGCCGCCCAGGATCCAGGCGCCGAACATCCAGGCGGGGCTGCCGGCGAAGGAGGCCACCATGGCCGGCGCCTTGAAGATCCCGGCGCCGATGACGATGCCGACGATGATCGCCACCGCATGATGAAGCGACAGGACGGAGCGGGGCTGGGCGGATTGCGCCGCGGCGCGGCGGGAGGCTTTCGCGGGGTCGGGGCTGGCGCTCATGCGGAAGGTTCCGTACGCTCTCTCAGCGATCGATGGGTTCGACGAAATCCGGGTGCATCACGACGTCGAGTCGCCAGGTGCCGCCGCCGCGCGAGCGGAAGCACCAGCAGCCGGCCTTGGCCACCGCGAGCCCGATGTCGCCCACGCCGAGCAGGCGACCTGCAAGCCCGCCGACGAAGGGCTGGTGCCCCACCAGCACGATGGTGTCGCGCGACTGCACCAGCGCCTGCTCGAGCACGCGGCCGTACGCATCGAGGCTGGAATCGGGTTCGAGCAGGCGCTCGATGACGGGATCGGGCGCCAGCGCCGCCGCCGTCTGGCGGGCCCGCGGCGCCGGGCTGCTCAGCACCCGCAACGGCGCCGGCAGGCGCGATGCGAGCCAGCGGCCCACGCCGGCGGCCTGCGCGCGACCCGCCGGGCTCAGCGGGCGGGCGAAGTCGGCATCGCGGCCGGGAGCCGGATCGCCGGCATCGGCATGCCGCCAGATCACGACATGACGGCTCATGAGTGGCTGACCTCGGTCTCGCGGGTCAGACGCAGGTACTTCTGCATCAGGGTCTCGCGTGATTCGGGATGATCGGGGTCGTTCGGAATGCAGTCGACCGGGCAGAACACCCGGCATTGCGGTTCATCGAAATGACCGACGCACTCGGTACAGCGCGCGGGATCGATGCGGTAGATCTCCGGCCCCATCGTGATCGCCTGGTTCGGGCAGGCGGGTTCACAGACGTCGCAATTGATGCACTCGTCGGTGATGAACAGGGCCATGCCGGTCAACCTCTGCCGAGCTCGTCGAGCTTGCGCCGCATCCAGCTCGCCACGGTCGGCGAGACGAAGCGTTCGTACCGGCCGCCCATCATGGCGATCTCGCGCACCAGCGTGCCGGAGACGAACTGGTGCTCGATCGCGGGCGTGAGGAAGATCGTCTCGGCCTCGGGCATCATCTCCCGGTTCATGCCGGCGAGCTGCAGCTCGTAGTCGAAGTCGGAGACCGAGCGCACCCCGCGCACCACGACGTCGGCGCCGATCTGCTTCATGACGTCGATCATCAGTCCCGAGATGCGGATGATCTCGACGCCCGGGCAGTCCGCCAGGGCTTCGCGCGCAAGCGCGATGCGTTCGTCCACATCGAAGATCGGCGACTTGCTGCGGCTGTCGGCGATGCCCAGCACCACGGAGTCGAACAGGCGGGCGGCGCGGCGCACGATGTCCTCGTGCCCACGAGTCAGCGGGTCGAAGGTGCCGGGATAGAGAGCCTTGGTCATGAGCGCAGGTCCGGTCGGGAAATCGGTCGGTATTCGAGGAGATGATAATGGACCTGTCCCGCCCGGCCCAATCGCAGGGACACCAGCCCGCCGCTGCCCGCGGGCAGCCCGGCCGCGAGCTCATCCGGATCGATCGCCGCATCGCTCTCGACATGGAGTCTGGCGCCTTCCTCCAGGAGCGGCGGCAGCAGGGGCAGGATTCGCGCCAACCACCCCTGCCCGAAGGGCGGATCGAGCAGAACCAGGTCGAAGCGCCGGCCGGCGGCAGCCAGCGCCGGCAGCACCCGCAGGATGTCCTCGCGGCGCAGATCCACGGCCTCGGCCGCCGCACGGGCGGCGGCATCGCCCGCGCCGCGCAACCGCTCCAGCTGCCGGGCGATCGCCGTCGCCGCGACGCGGTCCGACTCGACCATCACCACCTCGGCGGCGCCGCGCGAGGCGGCCTCCAGTCCCAGGGCACCGCTGCCCGCGAAGGCATCGAGCACCCGCCATCCGGCCAGGGTCTGGCCGAGCCAGTTGAAGAGCGTCTCGCGCACCCGGTCCGGCGTGGGCCGCAGTCCGGGGCGGTCGGGCACGACGACCGGCGTTCGCCGCCACACACCGCCGACGATGCGAACCGTGCTCACTCCGGGCGGCCGCGCGGCGCTGGTGCCGGATTCGGGTCGACGGTTGCCCTCGGATCGGCACCCGCGCCCACGACCACGACGCTCAGCCGGTCCGGGTCGATGCGACGGCGAAACGCGTCGCGCACCTGCTCGAGCGTCACCGCCTCGATGCGCTCGATCCAGATATCCAGCCAGTCCAGCGGCAGGCCCTCATGGGCGATCAGGGCGAGCTGGCCGAGGATCCGGGCATTGGAATCGATGCGCAGGGCGAAGCCGCCGATCAGGTTCGACTTCGCCGCGGCCAGCTCTTCGGCGCTCGGCCCTTCGGCGACGAAGCGGCGGATGGTCTCGCGCACCACCTCGAGCGCTTCGTCGGTCCGTGCCTTGCCGGTCTGCAGGCCGATCAGGAACGGCCCCGGCTGGCGCATGGGCATGAAATGCGAGTACACGCTGTAGGCCAGGCCGCGCTGCTCGCGCACCTCCTCGTAGAGCCGCGACACGAAACCGCCGCCGCCGAGCACGTGGTTGCCGACGTAGAGCGCGAAGTAGTCCGGATCGGCGCGAGTCAGCACCGGCATGCCGAGCAGGATGTGGCTCTGCGAGGCCGGGTGGTCGATCCGCGCCTCGACACCCGGGCTGCCCTCGCCCACCGGCGGCATCGGCTCAGGCGGCCCGCCGGGCGGCAGCGAGCCGACCAGGCGCTCGGCGATACGTTCGGCCTTCCCGCGGTCGATCGCCCCGATCATCGCGACCGCCGCACCGCGCGCCACATAGTGCGCCCGGTGAAACGCCCGCAGGTCGTCCACCTCGATCGCAGCGACATCCGCCGGATCGAGGTTGCGACCGTAGGGATGACCGGGGTAGAGCAGCTCGTTGAAGCGACGCCGGGCGATGGTCGACGGCTCGGTGAGCGACTGCGCGAGCGCCTGGCCCAGACGGGCCTTCTCGCGATCGAGGACGGCGGCGTCGAAGCGCGGCGAACCGATCACCAGCGCCGTCAGCTCGATCGCGCGGTCGAGGGTCGCGGGCTCGGACAGCGTGCGCACCGACACCGACGCCCGATCGGTACCGGCACCGCCGCCGAGTTCCGCGCCGATGCCGGCGAAGCCCTCGGCAAGCCCGGTCTCGTCGAGTTCGCCCGCCCCCTTGTCGAGCATCCGCCCGACCATGGACGCGACCCCCCTGCGCCCGGACGGATCGCGCCGGCTGCCGGCATCGAACAGGACGCTGACGTCCACCATCGGGATGGCGTCCGCTCGAACGAAATAGACGGGCACGTCATTGGAAGTACGCCAGTGCTCGATCGGCAGGGCGGCCAGGGCCAGCTGCGGAACCAGCGCGATCGCCAGCCCGGCGAGCCAGCGGCGCAGCGAGTGTGGGGGTGGTTTCATGTCAGTGGCGAAGCCCCGGCACCGGCGCACTCGCCGGCCGGGCCTGGTCGAGTGGCTGCGGATCGAGCCGCGCCGCGGTGAGGTTCTCGTTGCCGAAGTAGCGGGCCGCCACATCGCGGATCTCGTCGGCGCTCACGGCGCGAATCCTCTCGAGAAGCGCATCGGCATCGGACCACGACAAACCCGCCGCCTCGAGGCCGAGGATCTCCATCGCCTGCGCGAAGACCGAGTCGCGCTGGTAGATGCGGCCGGCGACGTACTGGGTACGGATCCGCTCGAGCTCCGACTGCTCGACGCCATCGCGGGCGATGCGGGCGACCTGCTCGCGCAACGCGGCCTCGAGATCCGCGATCGCGACGCCCTCTGCAGGCGTCGCCGACAGCATGAACAGCCCCGGCCCGCGGCCGAGCATGCTCCAGCTCGCGCCGACCCCGGTGGCGATCCGCGAGCCGCGCACCAGTTCGCGCGTCAGGCGCCCGTTCTCGTCAGCATCGAGCACCGCGGCGAGCATGGCGAGCGCGAAGGGATCGACCGGACCATCGAGCCGCTCGAGCCGCGGCGCCTTGAACGCGAGCGCGAGGTAGGGCGTCTCGGCCGGCGCGGCGACAGCGAGGCGGCGCTCGCCGCGCTGCGGCGGCTCGACCTGGGGCCGGCGCGCCGGCACCGGCCGATCGGCGATCCGCCCGTAGGTGCGCTCGGCCAGCGCGAACACCGCCTGCGCATCGACATCGCCCGCCACGATCACGAGTGCATTGCCCGGGGCGTACCAGGCCGAATGGAATTCGCGCGCATCGTCCGGCTCGAGCGACTCGAGGTCGCTCATCCAGCCGATCACCGGCGTTCGCGCGGGCGAGGCGAGGAACGCCTGCCCCATCAGGGTCTCGTGCAGCAGCCCGTGCGGCTGGTCCTCGACCCGCAGGCGCCGCTCTTCCATGACGACCTGGATCTCGCGGGAGAACTCCTCGTCATCGAAGGACAGGTTCTCCATTCGGTCGGCCTCGAGCCTCATCACGGTCTCGAGGCCGCGGGCCGGAATCCGCTGGAAGTAGGCCGTGTGGTCGCGGCTGGTGAAGGCGTTCTCGCTCCCGCCCATCCCGGCGACGATGCGCGAGAACTCGCCGGCCGGATGGCTCGGCGTGCCCTTGAACATCAGGTGCTCGAGCAGGTGGGCGATGCCGGTCCGGCCGCTGGATTCCTCCATCGATCCCACCCGGTACATCACGATGTGCACCGCGACCGGCGCCCGGTGGTCCTCGCGCACCACCACCCGCAGCCCGTTGGCAAGCGTGTGCTCGGTCGTGGTCGCCGAACCCGCCGCGGCAGGAGCCGCGACATCGGTGGCGGGCGGCACGGGAATCGTCCCGCAGCCGGCGACAAGCGCCAGCGCGAGCGAAAGGACGAATCCCGACATTCGCCACGGCCGAACGGCGAACGGGGATGGCGATGACAGCATCGGAATCGGCGGCCCGGTCGGAACTGTGGTCGGAAGTAGAATCCGAGTGTAACCCGCCCCCTCCTCCCGGTTCCCCACCTGACATGTTCGGATTCCTGCGCAGAAAGAAGAAGCCCGCCGAGGTTGCGGCGCCGGAGACGACCGGCATCGAGCAGGCGCCCGAATCCCCGGCCGAGGCCTCCGCGCCGGGCATCGCCCCGGCCACCGAACCCGTCGCGGAAGCGCCGCAGCCGGCAGCCGCGCCAGCCGAGGAAGCACCATCGCCCATCGTCGAGGCCGCAACATCCCCCGCGGATCCGGTGGCGCCGCTTGCCGGCATGCCTGCGCCCTCCCCGGCATCCGACGCCACGGTCGCGCCTGCTCCCGCGCCCGCCGCCGACCCCGCGATACCCGTAGCCGCCGCGGCCGCCGCCACGCCCGACCGCCAGGGCTGGATGAGCCGGCTGCGCAGCGGCCTGGCCCGCACCCGGGGCAACATCGCCGGCATCTTCTCGACGACCCGTCTCGACGACGAGCTCTACGAAG
Source organism: Burkholderiaceae bacterium (assembly GCA_023954135.1). GTDB lineage: Bacteria > Pseudomonadota > Gammaproteobacteria > Burkholderiales > Burkholderiaceae_E > JAMLIN01. Next base: position 23,208 of record JAMLIN010000008.1, read on the forward strand.
AGCTCGAGACCGCTCTGCTCACCAGCGATGCCGGCTACGAAGCCACGACCGCCGTGCTCGAGGAACTGAAGACGGTCGTGCGCAAGCAGCGCCTCGATACCGGCGAGCAGGCCCGCGAGGCCCTGCGCCGGATCCTTGCCGACTTGCTGCGCCCGCTCGAGAAACCGATCGACATCGACCGGGCCGAGCCCCTGGTGATGATGATCGCGGGCGTCAACGGCGCCGGCAAGACCACCTCCATCGGGAAGCTGGCGCATCACCTGCAGCGCGAAGGCAAGTCGATCCTGCTGGCCGCCGGCGATACCTTCCGCGCCGCCGCCCGCGAGCAGCTCGCCGAATGGGGCAGCCGCAACGATGTCCAGGTGATCTCGCAGCAGGGCGGCGACCCCGGCGCGGTCGCCTTCGACGCGGTCACCGCCGGGCGGGCCCGCAAGACCGGGGTAGTGATGGTGGACACGGCCGGCCGCCTGCCGACCCAGGCCCACCTGATGGAAGAGCTGCGCAAGATCCGCCGGGTCCTCGACAAGGCGATGCCGGGCAGCCCTCACGAAACCCTGCTGGTGCTCGACGGCAACACCGGGCAGAACATGCTCGCCCAGGTCAAGGCCTTCGACGCCGCCGTACCGCTGACCGGGCTCATCGTCACCAAGCTCGACGGCACCGCCAAAGGCGGCGCACTGGTCGCCCTGGCCCGCCAGCGGCGCGACGCTCCGATCCCGGTCTACTTCATCGGCGTCGGCGAGGCCATCGAGGACCTCCAGGCCTTCTCGGCCGATGAGTTCGCCCAGGCCCTGATCGGCTGAGTCTGGGGCCGATCCGGCCCGACGGGCAGCCGCTTTCGCGACCGTCCGGGCCGCCCGGACCCCGCATTTTCGGCGCTTGCCCGGACCCCGCCGAGGATTCCGGACGTAAGGAATTGTGAACCCAGGTCAATAGGTATTAATTATCGAATCTCTTGCCACACCCCCTTAGCACTCATCGCCCAAGAGTGCTATCCTTGCCTCGTTCGCCGCCATGAGCGGCCTGACCAGAGGGACGCGTACATGCCCACAGCCAGATCGACCGCCATCGTGCCAGCCGGCGCCACCAGCGTCGGCATGGCCCTGCCCCCGGTCGGAAACCTCGACGCCTACATCTCGGCAGTCAACCGGCTGCCGATGCTGTCGCCCGAACGCGAGACCGAGCTCGCCCGGCGCTACCACGACCAGCAGGATCTCGATGCGGCGCGCGAGCTGGTCATGTCGCACCTGCGGCTGGTGGTCTCGATCGCCCGCCAGTACCTCGGCTACGGTCTGCCTCACGGCGACCTGATCCAGGAAGGCAACATCGGCCTGATGAAGGCGGTCAAGCGATTCGACCCCGAGCGCGGCGTGCGGCTCGTGTCCTTCGCGATGCACTGGATCAAGGCCGAGATCCATGAATACGTCCTGCGCAACTGGCGGCTCGTGCGGATCGCGACCACCAAGGCCCAGCGCAAGCTCTTCTTCAACCTGCGCTCCATGAAGCCCGGCGCCCAGGCCCTGTCGCCGGAGGAAATCGGCGACATCGCCGAGCGGCTCAACGTCCGCGAAGGCGATGTCCTCGAGATGGAGACCCGTCTCGGCGGCGGCGATGTCGCGCTCGAGGCGCAGATCGACGACGGCGAGGAGAGCTATTCGCCGAGCGCCTGGCTGGCAGCGCCCGATGCCCAGCCGGAGCAGATCATCGAGGCTCGCCAGCACGACCGGCTCCAGTCCGAGGGAATCGAGCAGGCGCTCGCCACGCTCGACGACCGCAGCCGCCGGATCATCGAGACGCGCTGGCTGCGCGACGCCGACGATGGCGGCTCGCTGACGCTGCACCAGCTCGCCGACGAGTTCGGCGTCTCGGCCGAGCGCATCCGCCAGATCGAGACCAAGGCTTTGCAGAAAATGCGCGGGGCGCTGGCCGAATACGCCTGATCAGGACTTCCCGGCCTGGGCGAGCAGCAGCCGGATGTCCTGGGCGAAGGCCTCGGCGCCCTCGCCGTGCTTGACGAAGAGCCGCAGCTCTCCGGCCGGATCGATCACATAGCTCGCCGCCGTGTGATTGATCTGGTAATTCTCGGGCGATGAGCCGGGCACCTTCTCGTAGAACACCCGATAGCCCCTGGCGACCTTCGCGATCTCGCCGGGGTCGCCGTACAGGCCCAGGAAACGGGAATCGAAGGCGGGCACATAGGCGCTGAGCACCTCGGGGGTATCACGCTCGGGGTCGACCGTGATGAACAGGGCCTGCACCCGCTCGGCATCGTCGCCGAGCAGCGCCATCACTTCCTTCATCTCGATCAGCGTGCCCGGACAGACGTCCGGACACTGCGTGAAACCGAAGAAGACCGTCACCACCTTGCCGCGGAAATCCGCGAGGCTGCGCTTTGCGCCGGTGTGGTCGGTCAGCTCGAAGGCGGGGTCGAACGAGCCGCCGGTGATGTCGGTGGCGTGGAACGAGACGGGCTTGGGCGAGCAGCCCGCGAGGAGCACCGCGGCGAGGAACAGCAGGATTCGCTTCATTGGCATCGGGGGTCCCGGTCGGGCCGCCGCGGCACGATCAGAGATAGTGATCGACCAGCAGCGCCCCGAACAGGGCCGCCAGGTAAAAGATGGAGTAACCGAAGGTGCGGCGTGCCAGGGCATCGCTGTAGTTGCGATACAGTCGCCACGCGTAGCCGAGGAAGATCCCGCCGAGCACCAGGGCCGCGACGAGATACGGCAGCCCGCTCATCTCGATGAGGTAGGGCAGCAGGGTCGTCACGACCAGCAGCAGCGTATAGAGCAGGATCTGCAGGCGGGTGAAGGCCGAGCCGTGGGTGACCGGCAACATCGGCAGGCCCGACTTGCGATAGTCGTCGACCCGGTAGAGCGCCAGCGACCAGAAATGCGGCGGTGTCCAGACGAAGACGATCAGGAACAGCACCAGCGCGCCGCCGCCGACCTCGTTGGCGACCGCAGTCCAGCCGAGCAGCGGCGGCATCGCGCCCGAGGCGCCGCCGATGACGATGTTCTGCGGGGTGGCCGGCTTGAGCAGCACCGTGTAGACGATCGCGTAGCCGACGAAGGTGGCCACCGTGAGCCACATCGTCAGCGGATTGACCTGGGTGTAGAGCAGCAGCGCGCCGATGCTGCCCAGCACTGCGGCGAAGACCACGGTTCCGGCGGTGCTGACCGAGCCGCGCGCCAGCGGCCGGCGCCGGGTACGCGCCATGCGGGCATCGAGCTCGCGCTCGAACAGGCAGTTGAAGGCGAAACCCGCCCCCGACAGCAGCGCGATGCCGAGCGTGCCGAAGACGAGAATCCGCCAGGGCACCGGCCCGTTGGAGGCGAGCAGCATCCCGATCAGCGCGCAGAAGGCGGCCAGCAGCACGATACGCGGCTTGGTCAGCGCGTAGTAGCGGGCCGCCAGGCTGCGCAGCCCCTCGGTTCGGGTGTGGGTCAGGTGCATCGCCAATGCGCGAAGGAGCGCCGGATCAGATCCGGTAGCCGGCGCGTACAGCCCGGTAGTTTAGCACCGTGACCGCGCCCAGCAGCAGTGCGGCTCCGCCGTTGTGGGCAACCGCCAGGGAGATCGGCAGGCTGAACGCCACGTTCGCCAGCCCAAGGCAGAACTGCAGCACCAGCACCAGCAGGATCAGCTGGCCGAGCTTCTCGGCGCCTCCGGTGCGCATCGCCCGCAGGCCGAGCCACAGCACATAGAGGGCGACCACCACGGCCGCGATACGGTGGCTCAGGTGGATCGCGGTCAGGGCCTGCATCGACAGGGCCTCGCCGTCGGCGGTCTGGCCGAGCTCGCGGAACATGTGGAAGGCGTTGGCGAAATCGACCTCGGGCCACCACTTGCCCTGGCAGGTCGGCAGGTCGGAGCAGACGAGTGCGGCGTAGTTGGTGCTGGTCCAGCCGCCGAGGAAGATCTGGATTGCCACCAGGACGAGGCCGACCAGTGCGGCGACCCGCATGTTCGCCAGCGGCTCGGCGTCGACCGGCGCCGGATCGGGCTGCTGGCGCTGCCAGAGCCAGACGAGGAGCGCGAACAGCAGCATCCCGCCGATCAGGTGCCCGGTCACGATGGCCGGCTTGAGCAGCAGCGTCACGGTCCACTTCCCGAACAGCCCCTGCAGGACCACCAGGCCGACCAGCGCCCAGGGCAGGACGGGCGACTGGCGCAGAACCCCCCGCCAGCGGGTCGAGAGCGCCGCGATGGCGATGATCAGCAAGCCCAGTCCCGAGGCGAGATAGCGGTGGACCATCTCGCGCCAGGCCTTGCCCATCGAGACCGGGCCATGCTCGCCGCCCTGCTCGGCCACCGCCTGCTGGATCTGCTCGCTGGCGTGGATCGGCGAGAGCTTGCCGTAGCAGCCCGGCCAGTCGGGGCAGCCGAGCCCGGCATCGGTGAGCCGGACCCAGGCGCCGAGCATGATCAGGCACAGGGTGAGGACGACGGTGACGAGGACGAGACGACGAAACACGAGGCGCTGGCGCGCGCCGGCCGGGCCGGCGACCTGGCCGATGGGATCTGGGTTCATGGTTCAGCCGATACGTGAGACTTTGAGGAGACGCAGGATGTCCTTCTTCATCCGGCCAGGGTCCGCGTCGACCGGGAAGCGCATCATGAGATGGCCGAGCGGATCGACGAGATAGATGTGCGCACCGGGGTCGGCCGTCTCGCCGGCCGGAAAGGCGGCGGCGAAGGCCTGCGGGTCGGCCCGCCCGAGTCGCAGGCCCTCGTGGGCCGCGAGCAGCTCGGCGGGCGGATCCCGCTCGTCGGTCACGATCCAGAGGCGCTCGACGCGATCGCGCTCCGCGCCGGTGGTCAGGCGCACCTGGCGGATGTTGTAGAGGTTTTCCTGGCAACGGGCATCGCAGACGGCCGGGGCCGCGACGACGAAGACCCAGCGCCCCGCCAGGGTTCTCATCGTGGCATCGGCCGGCACGCTGCCCGCCACGCCGGCGAGCGGCGCCAGCGGGAACGCGGAGACATCGCGCTGCGGCGAGACGAGGTCGCCGTAGTTGGTTCGCCCCTCGGGCTTGATGACGAAATAGGCGAGATAGGCGGCGATGACCGGCAGCAGGAACAGCAGCCCGAGGATCACCAGTTGGCGCCGGCCCGCCCGCACCCGCTGCGGATCGATGCCGCCGCCGGAACCGTGCGCCGGTGCTTCGTGGTCTCGGGCCGCCATCGTGTTCGCTCGAATCGCCGCAGGGGAAACCGGCATTTTACCTGCTGGCGACCCGCCTATTCGGCGGGGCGTAGAATCCGGCGCATGATGCGGCGCCCACCGACGCCGCCGCAGCGGAAACCCTCGTGAACTGGATCATCCTCGTCGCCTTCGTCTTCATCATCGGCAGCCTGGCGTCGGCGGGAGTCTTCCTGGTGCGCGACAAGGGCAAGACCCGCAACGTCGCGCGCGCGCTCACCGTGCGCATCAGCCTCTCGGTCGCCCTCTTCCTGCTGCTCCTGCTGGCGTACAAGCTGGGCTGGATTCAACCCCACGGCATCCCGATGGTAGCCCGCTGAGCCCGAATCCGAAGCCGTTCGACGTAGCGCGGCCCCTGAATGCAAACCGGCGCCCTGGGGCGCCGGTCGATGGGCGGGTAGGCGCGCCGATCAGAAGATGCTTTCGCGCACGAAGATCAGGTCGTCGGGGCTGATCGGATCATCGAGCTTGGGCTCGACGACCTGCACCGTGCGATTGCCGTAGCGGCGATGCACCCGCACGCCCTTGTCGGTCCCGCGCAGGGTGAGGCCGCCGCCCTTGGCGATCGCCTGCGCCACGGTCATGCCGCGCTCCATCGTGTACATGCCGGGACGGTTCACCTGGCCGTAGACATAGAAGATCGCGGAGCGATTGACGTAGATGACATCGCCGGCGGTGAGCGGGATGTCCTTGGTGAGATCGCCCGAGGCGAACATGTCGACGAGGTCGATCTCGATCCGCTCGACCTGGCCGCTGCGCCGTGTCATGACGACGATCTGGTCGGCGCCGGTCTCGGTCACGCCGCCGGCCATCGACAGGATCTCGGACAGGCGCATTCCGGTGGTCTCGAGCGCGTACCGGCCCGGGGTGCGCACATGGCCGAGCACCGAAACCTGCTGACTGCGGAACTGCAGGACGTTGAGGGTGACCTGCGGATTCTGCAGGAAGCTGCCTTCCTTGAGCCGGCGTGCGATCAGGCGTTCGGCATCGGTCGGCGACAGGCCACCGATCTTGATGACCCCGAGCAGCGGATAGGAGATGACCCCGCTTTCGGAGACCCTGGCCTCCACGGTCAGGTCGTTGTTCTGGAACACCTGGATGCGAACGACATCGCCGGGGCCCAGCAGATAGTCGATCTGCCGATCGCTGGAAAACCCCTGTGCGAACGCGGTGGCCGATGCGGAGGCGACGAAGCTCGCCAGGAGGACGAGTCGGAGCAGGAACTTCATCATGGGAGGTCTCGATCTTGGCGTCAGTCCGGGTGAATCTTATTCGGCCATCACAGACAGCCGCGTGAAGGAATGCTCACCGGCCGCCGGATCGGGCGCCGGCACCGGCCATGGGCCGGGACACCGGGCCAAAGGCAAGGCGGCGGTGAGCGGACATCATCGCACACCGCCGCCGGAAGACGCGACCGTTCAGAAGTTCGCAATGACCGACAGGGTGATCCGGGTGTCGTCGAAGTCGAACTGGTTGATGTTGGAGTCACGCTTGACGTACTGGATGCCGGCACGCCCGGTGATGGTGCGGGAATAGGCGTAGATCGCGTCCAGGCCGATGATCGAGACATCGTCCTCGCGGGTCCCGCCGGCCAGCGGGTCGCCGTCGTAGTCGCGGGTGGTGTACTGCGCCAGGCCTTCGAGGCCGATGCGGCCGGTGACCTGGTACATCGGCCGCAGCACGATCGAGGTCGCGGTGACGTGGTTGGCGGTGAGCAGGTCCTCGGGCTGGATCTCGTGGATCAGCGAGGTACGCATCTGGAAGGCGCCGGTGGGGGACCAGTCGAGGTCCAGGCCGGCGACCAGGCCGCTGAAGTCGCGGCCCGACTGGGTGTCGTAGCTGCGCTTGGTGTAGCCCACATGGCCGGCGATCCGGCTGTCGTTCGACGGCCGGTACTGCAGGCGCACCAGGGCGGCATCCTGGGAGAACTCGTTGTCGACCGAGGCCGGCAGGACGTTGCCGGAGGAATCGAGCAGCTGGCGGTTCGGGTAGTCGCCGTCGGTGTGGCGCCAGACGAACTCGAACTCGGCCTGGCGGCCCCGGGTGTAGCGGGCGCCCAGCTCGTAGCTGAGGAAGTCGTAGTCGTAGTACTCGAGGGCCGATGCCGAGTTGCTGGTGGTCTCGAGATCGATGCCCGAGACGATCGCCCAGTCGGGCGTCAGGCGCATGCCGGCGGTGGCGTAGTACCGGTTGCGCTGCTCCCTGTTCTTGTCGGAGATCGTGATCGTATCGAAGCCCGAGAGCCGCTCGCTCAGGCGCAGGCCGAGCGTGCCGAACCAGGGGCGGCCGATCGCCCAGTCCCAGTTGGCGCCGAGGTCATAGGCCACGTGGTCGAAGCGCGAGAACTCCATGAACTTGACCGGCTCGAGCGTGCCGAAGAGCTGGAAGCGCTGGAGGCTGACCTGCTTGTCGAAATTCACCCCGAACAGGCCCCGGAGTTGCATGTCCGACCGGCCAGATCCACCGTACGTCGCCTCCGTGGGCTCGACGCCGTCCGGAAGGTTGAAGATGTTGCTGTGGTGTTCCAGCCCGACGCCGGCGCGGAACGTCAGGACATCGGGGTTGACCTCGGCAAGGCCTGGAGTCGAGCTGACCAGGTCCTGCTGGCCGATCGCCTGGCTCTGGGCCTGCGCCGCGAGGGGCAGCAGGGATGCCAGGATGACGGCCAGTCGGCCGGTGGATTTCGCGCGCATATGTTTCCTCTGAGAAATCGTACCTATGGCTTTCTCGGTCCCGGCGAGAACATCACCGTGCCTGGCCGGTCCATGGCCGCGGACGACCAGGGCCTGAATCGGCAATAACTTACCAGCTTTTCTTGCTGTTGCGAACAAACGACATGGCAGATTCAAGACACGGCACCCTCTCCCAGCTCCAGGCGCAGGTCAGAACCGGCAACAGCAGCCTGGTCGCGCTGATCAAGGCGCTCGTCGATCCAGCGATCGCGGTCGCCTGCCTGTTCCTGTCGAGCATCGCCTGGGGGCACCCGCTGGGCGCCCCCGAAATGATCCTCGGAGTGCTCACCTTCTCGCTGATGTATCCGTCGACGGTGCCGTTCCGGCACCATCAGCATGGCCTGGTGCGCCAGCTGGCGAGCAACTGGGCGATCGTGCTCGGCCTGCTGGTCATGTTCGGACTGGCGATCGACGTGGTCCGGGTGTTCGACCAGAACGTGCTGGCGACCTGGGCGATCGGCACGCCGGTGGCCCAGACCGTCGCCCACCTCGTCTCGCCCTACATCCTGCCGCGCCTGATCGCGCTGCGCGGCGAGACCACCGCGATCGTGATCGGCGCGAGCGGCCTCGGCCAGGCCATGGCCCGCTCGATCGCCGACGACCCCTACAACAAGACCCGGGTGACCGCGTTCTTCGACGATCGCGAGCTCGAGCGCCTGGGCGAGGTGACCGGGGCACCGATCGCGGGGCGGATAGCCGAGGTCGCCAACTTCGTGCGCGCGAACAAGATCGACCAGATCTTCATCGCCCTGCCGATGGCCTCGCAGCCGCGCATCCTCAAGCTGCTCGACGACCTGCGCGATACCACCGCCTCCATCTACTTCGTGCCCGACATCTTCATGTACGACATCATCCAGGCACGGATCGACACTTTCGCCGGGATGCCGGTGGTGGCCGTCTGCGAGACCCCCTTCCACGGCACCATGGGGTTGATGAAGCGGCTGTCGGACATCCTGATCGCGACCGCGGCCGTCATCCTGACCGCGCCAGTGATGCTGGCCGTGGCCATCGCCATCAAGATCACCATGCCCGGACCCGTGCTCTTCAAGCAGCGCCGCTACGGCCTGGACGGGCGCGAGATCATCGTCTGGAAGTTCCGCTCCATGAAGGTCGCCGAGGACGGCGCGAACGTGAAGCAGGCCACCAAGGACGACGACCGCATCACGCCCCTGGGCAGGTTCCTGCGCCGCACCTCGCTCGACGAGCTGCCCCAGTTCTTCAACGTGCTCCAGGGCCGCATGAGCGTGGTCGGCCCCAGGCCCCATGCGGTCGCCCACAACGAGACCTACCGCAAGCTCATCAAGGGCTACATGATCCGCCACAAGGTCAAGCCCGGCATCACTGGCTGGGCCCAGATCAACGGCGCGCGCGGCGAGACCGAAACCGTCGACAAGATGGCGATGCGCATCCGCTACGACCTCGAGTACCTGCGCAACTGGTCGCTACGCATGGACCTGTACATCGTGCTGCGCACCGCCCTGCAGGCATTGCGCGACCCGCAGGCTTACTGAGTAGCTGTGAACGAGCCATTCACGCCCGTTTAGGCGGGCATTCCTGCCGCTTTCGCCGCCAGTCGCTGGGTTATCCTAGGCGACCACCAAGAAGACGAGAGCGGACATGGCCCTGATAGTCGAAGCCGTCGGTCGATCCGGCGTCACCGAGCGTGTAACGGTCGAAGGCGGCAGAGCCGCCGTCAACGCCCAGCCGGGCCTCGCCTACCGGATCCTCGACGCCGCCGGCCAACCGGTCAACGTCAGCGCCACCGTGAGACGGGTGGGCGATCATCTGATCATCGAAGGCCTGCCCGAGGAGGCTTCGATACAGCTGACCGACTTCTTCTTCGTCTGTACCCCGAACGACCCCTGCTCGCTCGACCTCGAGGGCCTGGGCGGCGCCCGCGGCGAGACGATCAACCAGGTGAGCGAGCCGGTCGCCGCGCTCGCCGACGGCAGCTTCGTGCTCCATGCGCCGGCATCGATGGCCACTCCGACAGCGCCCGAATCGGAGTTCTCGGCCAAGCCGGCCCTGGCCGGGCTTGCCCTGCTGGGGCTTGCCGGGGGTGGTGGAGGCGGTGGTGGCGGTGGTGGTGGCGGCCCGCCGCCTCCGCCTCCGGGCTCGACGACGGTGACCTCGCCGCCTTTCACCAACGACCCGACGCCGATGATCACCGGCACCGCCGTACCCGGCGCACAGATCACGGTCACGCTCGAGATTCCCGGCAGCGGCCCGGTCACCTTCAACACCATCGCCGACGGCAACGGCAACTGGGCGATCGATACCGGGTCGGCCACGCCATCGGCGGGCACCATGCCGGCGGGCGGCCTGCCGTCCGATCCCGATACGCCGACCACGGTGCGGGTGCTGACGGTCGGGGCCAACGAGGCACCGATCTCCTATCAGCTCGCCATGGACCTCGTGCCACCGGGCCCGCCGGTGATCGATGCCGTCACCGGCGACGATATCGTCAATGCGGACGAAGCCCGTGCAGCGAATCCCTCGCCGGTCGTGGTCGAGGGCGACGCGGAGCCCGGATCGACTGTGAGGGTCAGCTGGCACGGCGAGGACCAGATCGCCACGGCCGATGAGAACGGCCGCTGGAGCGTGACTTTCAACGGGCAGGAGATTCCGGACGGCGACTACGTCATCAGTGCCGTCGCCACCGATGTCGCGGGCAACGAAGGAGCCTCGGCCACCCGTGAGATCACCGTCCTGACCGGCAGACCATCGGCGCCGATCGTCGACGATGTCGCGGGCGACAACATCATCAACGCCAGCGAATCCGGGAACAACCTCGTCATCGCCGGCACGACGACGGAAGGCACCGACGTCTTCGTGAGCTTCGGCGGGGTCATCGCGGATCGCCAGGCCACGGTCAGCGGTACCGACTGGAGCATCACCGTCACCCCGGCCGAGCTCGCCCAGCTGCAGGACGGCGGGACTTACCACGTCACCGCTTATGCCACCGATGGCGTCAACCGCAGCGTGGTCGGCGCCAGCGATCCCGTCCTGGTCGACCGGACCCCGCCCGCCGCACCGAGCATCAACGGCCCCGTCGAGGGCGACAACATCGTCAACGCCGCCGAAGCGGCCGATGGCGTGATGGTCACCGGTACCGCCGAAGCGGGCGGAACCGTGCAGGTCAGCTGGGGCGGTGTCGACCTGCCTCCGATCGATGTCGACGAGAACGGCAACTGGACCGCGGTATTCGCGGCCGGGCAGATTCCTGCCGATGGCAACCACACGATCAGCGTCACCGCCTTCGACGCGGCCGGCAACCCCAGCCCGACTCCGGCGGAACTGTCGGTCACGGTCGACAGGACGGTGGCCGCCCCGACGCTTGCGCTTGCGAACGACACCGGGAGCAGCGGCAGTGACGGCATAACCAACGTCGGTACGATGAATGTCGGAGGGCTCGAGTCCGGCGCCACCTGGCAATACAGCATCGACGGCGGGGCGAACTGGACCACGGGCACCGGCAACAGCTTCACGCTGCCCCCCGGCACTTATGCGGCCAACGCCGTGCAGGTTCGCCAGACCGATGCCGCCGGCAACCAGAGCGATCCACGTGGCAACGCGGCCGGGATCACGGTGGACACCACCGCGCCAGCCGCGCCGAGCATCGCCCTGGCTGAGGACACGGGCACCCCCGGCGACGGCATCACCGCTAATGGCACCGTCAACGTCGGCGGGCTGGAAGCCGGTGCCCGCTGGGAATTCAGCACCAATGGTGGTACGAGCTGGACTCCGGGTTCCGGAAGCAGCTTCACTCTTGCGGCAGGCAGCTATGCGGCCGGCGCGATACAGGCAAGGCAGATCGATGTCGCCGGCAACACTGGGGCAGCCGCGAACATGGCTTCCCCCATCCAGGTCGTTTCAGCGCCTCCTCCGCCCCCCTCCCTCGCACTGGCGAACGACACTGGCAGCAGCGGCTCCGACGGCATCACGAACGATGCCACCGTCAGCGTCACTGGCATCGTTGCTGGCGCAACCTGGGAATACAGCACCAACGGCGGCGGGACATGGAACCCAGGCACCGGTACGAGCTTCGAGCTGGATCCCGGCGCCTATGCCGCGAACGCGGTCCAGGTTCGCCAGACCAATACGGCGGGCCTGACCAGCACGGCGGGTCCTCACGCCGGTTCCATCAACGTCGATGTGACGGCGCCCACCCTCCAGATCACCGACAACTTCCCGGGTATCGGAGATATCGCCGACGGGAACATCGTCTTCACATTCGGTTTCAACGAGCCCGTGGTGGGCTTCAATCTGGCTGACATCAACGTCCAGGTCAACGGCGTCCCGGCAGATCCCGCCAGCCTCGACTTTGCGGTAAGCAGCGCCAGTGTCTACACCCTGACCGTAGCGCTGGGTGTGGATCAGACCGGGACGGTTGCGGTCAGTGTTGCCGGAGGTGCCGCTGCCGCCACTGACGTCGCTGGCAACGGAATCCCTGCGGGCTCGGCAAGCCAGGCCTACGACACCGTTCGCACGATCACGATCGACTCCCTGCTCGACGACGATCTGAGCGATTCCGTTCAGGGCCTTGTCCCCAACGGGGGTACCGCCAACGACGCATCTCCGACACTCACGATCAGCCTGAACGGCCTTCTCAGCGGCTCGGAACAAGTGGCCGTTCTGCGTGACGGCGCATCGGTGGGCTTCGCCTCGGAGACCGCGCCGGGAAGCGGCACCTATACATTCACGGACAACCTCACCGTCAGCGGTCCCTATGAGTACACGGCGAGCGTCAGCGGCAGTTCCGTGCTCAGCAGTGCCTGGAACTACACCTACACGGAGCTTGCCCCCCCCTGAGCCGCTGGCCGGGATCAATCGAACCCCTTCTCCTCTCCGCCACACTCGACTGGACCACCACCCCGGTTCCGGCCGACAATGTCGGCCGCATGACGAATCAGCCAGGTGGCCGGATGCGTGGATCGCGCCGACCGCATGCTTTCCTCTCTTCGCGCCGCCTCCGGGCGGCGTTGCTTGTCGGCCTGCTGTGCGGGCTGGCGGCCTTCGTGCGCCCTGCCTTCGCCCTCACCATGCAGGAGGTGGTGCTCCAGGCGCTGGTCGACTACCCCTCGATCCGGGTGGCCGAGGCCAATCGCAGCGTGGCCGCGCTCGACATCGAGCAGGCCGAGGCCCTGCACTGGCCGACCGTGGACCTGGTGGGCGCCGGCCGGGTGTCGGGCGATGCGACGAGCGCGGTCCGGCCCCGGGCGCGGCTCAATCTCTGGGCCTCGGGCGGGATCGAGGCGCAGGTCGAGCGCGAGGAGCTGCGCACCAAATCTCTCGCCAACGTCGAGATCCAGACCCGCGAGGATGTCGCCTTCATGGTGGCCCAGGCCTGGCTGCGGGTGGTCCGGGCCGAGCTGCTGCTCGATGTCACCCGGGCGAGCCTCGTTCGCCATGAGGAGCTCGAGGGCGACTTCGCGGCGATCGCCGAGATCGACGTCGGCCGGCGCTACGACCTGATCCAGGCGCGCACCCGCACCGAGCAGGTGCGGCTGCTGATCGCCGACCGCGAGGCCGAGATCGCGCTTGCCCGCGCGGCCCTCGAGCGCTTCGTTCGCATTCCGCTCCCTGCCGGGCGGCTGGCCCTGCCGGAAGGGATCCTGCCGCCGCCGGGGCCCGACGAGGCAACGCTCGCGGGAATCGACCGGCATCCGTCGATCCTCGCCGCCCAGCTCCAGCTCGACAGCGCCCAGGCCAATACCCGGGTGGCGCGGGCGAGCCGCCAGCCCCGGCTGGACCTCGAGTCGACCGTCGGCAAGGACAGCGCCACCCAGGTCCTGCTCACCTGGCCGGCCTTCGACCGCGGCGGCGATGCCGCCGAGCGGGCGGCGGTGGCCCAGGTCGGCGCGGAGAGCGCCCGGCTCGCCGAGGCCCGCCAGCAGGTGGCCGAGGATGTCCGGATCGCCCGCCAGGAATGGCTGGCAGTCGGTCGTCGGGCCGAAATCGCCGACGGGCAAGTCGGCCTTGCGAACGAGCTCGCGCTCACCTACCGTGAGCAGTTCAAGATCGGCCGGCGCAACCTGCTCGACCTGCTCAATGCGTTCAACGAGCTCTACCAGGCCGAGAGCGCGGTGGTCGCCGCCCGGGTCGACCTCGTCCTGACCCGGCTGCGGATCGAGTACGCGGCCGGAAGGCTCGTCCCGGTATTCGAACAAGGCAGTTGATGACCCAGCCCACCGAGAAACCCGTCGATGCGCGCAGCGCCCTGCTCGAGGGCATCGCGCTGCTCACCTCGCGCATCGGACGGCCGATGTCGGCCGTCTCTCTCGGCGCCCAGGTCACCCTCGAGGCCGACGGCAGCCCCAACCTGAACTCGCTGCGCGCGGCGCTTGCCGCCGGCGGCCTGGTGCTGGACCGCCACGACGGATCGCTCGCGGGGCTGGGCACCGACCGGCTGCCGGCCATCGCCGCCTGCACCGACGGCAGCTATCGCCTGCTCGAGCGCATCGGCGACCTGCAGTCGCCCGAGCTGGCCTCGATCTATGCCGGTCACTGCCTGCGCCTGTCCCCGAAACCGGCCCCCGACCTGCGTTCGGAGCTGCCGGCCCGGCGCAACGCCCGCGCCTGGTTCTGGCGGGTGCTCTGGGGCCTGCGGCCCTTCTACCTGCATGTGGCGCTGGCCACGCTGCTGGTGAACGTGCTGTCGATCGCGGTCTCGCTCTACGTGATGAACGTCTACGACCGGGTCGTTCCGAACCGCACCTACGACACCCTCTGGGTGCTGACCATCGGCACCATGGGGGCGCTGTTCTTCGATTTCCTCGCCCGGAACCTGCGGGCCTGGCTGATCGACATCGCCGGCAAGCGGGCCGACATCGAGATCAGCTCGGGGCTGTTCCAGCGGCTGCTGTCCATCAAGCTGATCGAGAAGCCGGTGTCCTCGGGCTCCTTCGTGAGCAACCTGCGCGATTTCGAGTCGATCCGCGAGGTGCTCACCTCCGCCACCCTGACGGCACTGGTCGACCTGCCCTTCTTCCTGCTCTTCGTCGGGGTGATCGCCTTGATCGCCCCGCCGCTTGCGATCGTCCCGCTGGTGGCGATGGTGCTGGTGGTGATCGTCGGCGCGCTGGCCCAGCGGCCGATGGCGCGCCACATCAACGACTCCATGAAGGAGAGCTCGCAACGCCAGGGCCTGGCGGTCGAGGCGGTCGAGGGGCTCGAGACGCTCAAGGCGAACAACGCGCTCGGCTACGTCCAGCAGCGCTGGGAGTGGTACACCGCGACGATCGCGACGGCCTCGACGCGCGGGCGGCTGATCTCGAACCTCGTGATCAACGCCGGCGCGACGATCCAGCAGATGGCGACGGTCGCCACCGTGGTCATCGGCGTCTACCTGATCCACGACGCCCGGCTCTCGATGGGCGGCCTGATCGGCGCGGTCATCCTGGGGGGACGCGCGATCGCGCCGCTCGCCCAGCTCTCGGGCCTCGCGGTGCGGCTGCAACAGTCGCGCGCGGCCTTCGACGGCCTGCAGGCGGTGATGGACAAGGGCACCGAGCGCGATCCCGATCGCACCTACCTGAGCGTGCCCGGGGCGCGCGGCGATCTCGTCTTCCGCGAGGTCGACTTCGCCCATTCGCAGGAGGGCATGCCGCTCTTTCGCGGCCTGAACCTGACGATCCGGGCCGGCGAGCGGGTGGCGATCCTCGGGCGCACCGGCTGCGGCAAGTCGACGCTGCTGCGCCTGGGCGCCGGCCTCTACACACCCGGCGCCGGCATCGTGACGCTCGACGGCATCGATACCCGCCAGATCGACCCGGCCGAGCTGCGCGCCGCGGTCGGACTGCTGCCGCAGGATGCCCGGCTCTTCCTCGGCACGCTGCGTGAGAACCTCGACATGGCCCGGGCCGATCGGGTCGTCGACGACGCGAAGCTGATCGACGCCCTGCGCAGCTTCGGCCTGGAGCGCTTCGTCGCCCAGCATCCGCGCGGCCTCGACATGTTCCTCGGCGAGGACGGCCAGGGCCTGTCGGGGGGCCAGAAGCGGCTGGTGACGCTCGCCCGGATGGCGCTGCGCGACCCGGCGGTGGCCCTGCTCGACGAGCCCAGCAGCGGGCTGGACCCCAATACCGAGAAGCAGGTGCTGCAATCCCTCGCGCGCTGGGCGTCCGATGCCGAGCGGCCGCGCACCCTGGTGATCGTCACCCACCGGCCGCAGATCATGGAGATCGTCGACCGGGTGATCGTGATGGAGGCCGGCAGCATCATCCTCGATGCGCCGCGCGAACAGGCGATGCAGGCGCTCGCGCGCGGCATCTCGATTCCGGCGGCGAAGGTGGCTGCGGCATGAGCACGATGGCATGAGCACGACGACCAGCTTCGAGTACGGCGAAAGCCCGCGGCTCGCCTTCCTGAGCGTGATCCTGCTGCTGCTGGTGCTCGGCGGCTTCGTGCTCTGGGCCTCCCAGGCCGAGCTCGAGGAGGTCACCCGCGGCCAGGGCCGGATCGTGCCCTCGAGCAAGGAGCAGGTGATCCAGAGCCTCGACCCCGGCATCCTCACCGAGATGCTGGTGCGCGAGGGCGATGCGGTCGAGAAGGGCCAGGTGCTGCTGCGCATCGACCCGACCCGCGCCGAGGCGCTCTACCGCGAGCTCGACGCCAAGGCGGTATCGCTCGCGGCTTCGGCCAGCCGGCTGCGCGCCGAGGCCTATGGCGGCAAGCTCGAGTTTCCCGACACCGTGAAGGCGCATCCCGACGTCATGCGTCGCGAGACCGATGTCTACAGGTCGCGGACCCGTGCCCTCGACGAGAGCCTCGCGGGCCTGACGCGCGGCATCGAGCTGCTCGATCGCGAGATCCGGATCACCGAACCGATGGTGGGCCGCGGCCTGGTATCGGAAGTGGAGCTGCTGCGCCTGAAACGCCAGCGCAACGACCTCGCCCTGCAGGTGACCGACCGGCGCAACAAGTTCGGCGCCGATGCCGCCGCCGACCTGACCAAGGTCGAGGCCGAGCTCGCCCAGGCGAGCGAATCGCTCATCGCGCGGGCCGACACCTTCGCGCGCACCGAGATCCGCTCGCCGATGAAGGGCACGATCAAGAGCATCAAGGTCAACACCATCGGCGGCGTGGTGCAGGCCGGCCAGGACATCATGCTGATCGTCCCGACCGAGGACACCCTGGTGGTCGAAGCCTACGTCCGCCCCGCCGACGTCGCCTTCCTGCACCCCGGCCAGAAAGCGGTCGTGAAGATCAGCGCCTACGACTACGCGATCTATGGCGGCCTCGACGGAGTGGTCGAGAACATCAGCCCCGACACCCTGCGCGACGAGCGCCGCGGCGGCGCGGCGGCCACCGACGTCCCGAACGAGGAATCCTCCTTCTACCGGGTGCTGGTGCGGACCAACCAGACCAGCCTGCGCACCCCGGCCGGCCAGGAACTGCCGATCATCCCCGGCATGACGGCCTCGGTCGAGATGCTCTCGGGCACCAAGACCGTCATGCAGTACCTGCTCAAGCCGGTCAACCGCGCCGCCGAGGCGATGCGCGAGCGCTAGCCGGCGGCAGGCGGCGACTCCTACGCGATGCGCATCCTGCTGACCGGCGCCAGCGGCCAGCTCGGCTGGGAGCTGCGCCGCGCCCTGCTGCCGCTGGGCGAAGTGCATGCGCCCAGCCATGCAGCGCTCGACCTGCGCGACACCGTTGGCCTGCGCGCCCACATCGCGGCGCTGCGTCCCGATACGGTGGTCAACGCGGCGGCGTTCACCACGGTCGACCGGGCGGAATCGAACGCCGAGGAGGCCATGGCCGTCAACGCGACCGCCGTCGGCGCCATGGCCGCCGCCTGCCGCGAGCTCGACGCGCTGCTGGTGCACTACTCGACCGACTATGTGTTCGACGGCGCCACCGGCGCCCCTTACGACGAACAGGCCGAGCCGGCGCCCGCCAACGTCTACGGCCACACCAAGCTCGCCGGTGACCGCGCCCTGCTCGATTCGGGCTGCCGCCACCTGCTGCTGCGGATCAGCTGGCTGTACTCCCTGCGCCGGCGCAATTTCGTGCGGGCGGTGATCGCCCAGGCGCGCGCCGGCAACGCCCTGCGCGTGGTCGGCGACCAGCGCTCGGCGCCGACCCCGGCCTGGCTGATCGCCGACATCACGGCGCATCTCGTCGACCGGATCCGGCGCGGCGACCGCAGGGCCTCGACCGGCCTGCTCAACCTGAGCTGTTCGGGCGATTGCACCTGGCATGAATTCGCGCTCGCGATCTTCAGCCACCTCGGCCGGCACCCGGCGCTGATGCGCAATCTCGGGATCGCTTCGATTCCCCGCATCGAGCCGGTGACGAGCGGCGAATACCCTACCGTCGCTCCCCGGCCGCTGGACACCCGCCTCGCGCTCGGCAGGCTGCTTGCCGCCGGGCTGCATCCGGCGAGCTGGCGCGATGCGCTGGACCTCACCCTCGATGCGCTGCTGCCGGCGGAGACGCCGGCGCCGGCGGGCGGAAAGCGGACCCAAGCGGCGCCCCCCGCCGGTACGCCATAGGCGGGTCACGACACGGCGCCGCCCCGCCCCGGAGCCGAGCCGTTACTGCGCGTCCGGCTGGTTCTCCGGCGCGGCGCGCTGGAACGCCGCGAGCCGCCCGCAGGCCTCGACGACGCGCCGGACCGTTGGCTTGTCGTCGAGGCGACAGCCGAAGCGCTGCGCATTGAATACCTGGGGCACCAGGCAGCAATCGGCCTGCGACGGCACGTCACCATGACAGAACACGCCGGTGCGCGAATCGTCGGCAAGCAGCCGTTCGACCGCCGCCAGCCCCTCGTCGACCCAGTGCCGATACCAGGCCTGGCGGCCCGGCTCGTCCACCCCGAGCCGGTCGCCGAGGTACTGGAGCACCCGCAGGTTGTTCAGCGGATGGATGTCGCAGGCGATGGCCTGGGCGATCGCCCGCACCCGCGCCCGGCCCGCTGGATCCGCCGGCAGCAGCGGCGGCATCGGGCATGTCTCGTCGAGATACTCGATGATGGCGAGCGACTGGGTGAGCATCCCGACCTCCGTCCCCAGCACCGGAACCAGCCCGAGGGGATTGCGCGCGAGATGCTCGGGCCGCCGCTGCTCGCCGCCGTCGCGCAGCAGATGCACCGGCACCGACTCATGGGGCAGGCCCTTGAGATTCAGCGCGATGCGCACCCGGTAGGCGGCCGAGCTGCGGAAGTAGGTGTAGAGCGTGAGCATCTAGCGCCCGCGCAGCTTGTCGAGCTCGGCGACGACCTCCTGGTACAGCGCGGGACCGACTTCCTGCCCGAATGCTTCCCAGACCGGCTTGACCGCCTCGCGCATGCGCTGCACTTCGGCGGGCTCGACCTCGTTCACCTGCACGCCGCTGGCGGCGAGCCTGGCCTGCGCCGAGCTGGCCTGCTTGCGGGCGACCTCGCGCTGGTAGCTGCGCGCCTCGACCGCCGCGTCGACCAGGATCTTGCGGTCCGCCTCGGACAGCTTGTCCCAGAACTTCTTCGAGACCAGCGGGACGAAGGCGCCGTACGCATGCTTCGTGATCGACAGGTACTTCTGGACTTCGCCGAGCTTGAGCGCTGCGATCACCGCGGTCGGCGTGCCCTGCCCGTCCACCGTGCGGGTCTCGAGCGCCGTGTACAGCTCGGGAACGGCGAGCGGCACCGGATTGGCGCCCAGCGCGCGGATGGTCTCCTGCGAGATCTTCGCCTGGATGGCGCGGAACTTCAGGCCCTGGAAATCCTCGACACGGGCGATGGGGCGCTTGCTGTTGGTCGCATTGAAGAAGCCGTTCTCCCAGTACGCCAGGCCGACGAGCCCCTTCGCGGGCAGCATGTCGAGCAGGCGCTGTCCGATCGGTCCGTCCAGGATCGCGTCGGCCTCCGACTCGTTGGCGAACAGGAACGGGAAGTCGAGGATCTCCATCTCCTTGACCATCCCGGTAAGCGTCGTCGTCTGAGGCACCACGAACTCGATCGTGCCGCCCTGCAGCGCCGAGGTCACCTGGACGTCGTTGCCCAGCGTGCCGCCGTAGAAGGCCCTGATCTTGATGTTGCCCTGGCTCTTCTGCTCGACCAGCTCGACGAAGCGCGCCACCCCCTGCCCCTGGTGGGACGCCTCCGGCAGGGTCACGGCGAACTTGCCCGTGATCTGGGCCGCGGCGGGCCCGGACAACAGGGCCGCGGCGGCCAGGACCAGCAACCTGTCGATCAATCTGCTTCTCATGGTCTCCTCCTTGGGTTCGGGAAAGCTAACGCCACCATCCGGCCGGCACCTGCACCAGCGATGGGAACACGATGATCGCCACGAGCACGATCAGCTCGGCGACCAGGAACGGGAGCACGCCGCGGGCGGCCCGGGCAACGCTGATCCTGCCGACCGAGCTGACGACGTTGAGCACGACGCCCACCGGCGGGGTGATCATGCCGATCGAGCAGTTCATGATGAAGACGACGCCGAGGTAGACCGGATCGATCCCGGCCTGCAGCGCGATCGGCATGAATACCGGCGTGAAGATCAGCACGATCGGAATGAAGTCCAGCACCATGCCTGCGACGAACACCGCGGCCATCATCGCGGCCACGAGCAGGACCTGGCTGCCGGCGAATGCCTGCAGCCATTGCCCGACCTGGCTCGGGATGTCGGCGATCGCGATCATGTAGGACGCGACCATCGCGAGCGACGCCAGGATCAGGACCACCGAGGTGGTCCTGGCGGTGATCAGCAGGCACTGGTAGATGGACGACAGCGTGAGCTCGCGGTAGACGACGGCGCCGACGAAGAGCGCGTAGGCGGCCGCGACGACGGCGGCTTCGGTCGGGGTGAAGATCCCGAACTTCAGGCCGCCGATGATGATCACCGGCATCAACAGCGCCCAGAAGCCGCGCCCGAGCAGGACGAGACGCTCCCGCATCGGCTGGCGCGGCGCCACCCCCGTCTGCTCGCGGCGCGAGACGAGATACCAGGCGATGACGAGCGACAGCCCCATGTAGATGCCCGGCGCGATGCCGGCGAGGAACAGCCGGGTGACCGAGACGTTCGCGACGACGCCGAACAGCAGGAAGCCGATCGAGGGCGGGATCACCGGGGCGATGATGCCGCCGGCCGCGATCAGCCCGCAGGAGCGCTCCGGGTTGTAGCCGGCGCGTCGCATCATCGGCATCAGGATGGCCGCCAGCGCCGCCGTGTCCGCGACCGCCGATCCGGACAGGCTCGCGAGCAGGACGGCCGCGACGATCGCGACATAGCCGAGGCCGCCGCGCAGATGGCCGACGAAGGCGCCGACCAGCTCGACGATCCGCCGCGACAGGCCGCCGGCGTTCATCAACTCCCCGGCGAGGATGAAGAAGGGCACCGCCATCAGCACGAAGTTGTCGGCGCCGCCGATCGCGTTCTGCACGATGATCTGGGAATCGAACTGGTCGAGCTGGACCATCACGCCGATGGCGGCGAACAGCAGTGCGAAGGCGATGGGCATGCCGAAGGCGATCGTCCCCAGCAGGATGAGCAGGAACACCGCGGCGGTCATCGGTCGTCCCCCGGATCGCTCGAATCGCCCCGGCCGTCCGGACCGCCCTTGCCGCCATCGCCCTTGCCCGCCTGCCGGCCATCCGGCGTCGGCTGGGCGGCGGAGATCCGGTCGACCTTCTCGTGCACGCGTGACTCGAGGTCCTGGGTGAGCACGAGCGCCTCGTCGGAAGGCGGCCCGCGCAGCACATCCCGCACGTTGAGCATGATGCTGAGCGCGAGACCGACGCCGAACACGATGGCCACCGCGTACAGCCACGCATAGGCAATGCCCAGCACCGGATAGCTGTTGTCGAGATTGATCACCGCCTGCTTCCAGCCGCCGATCACGAAGAAGATGCAGGCCACCAGCATCAATGCCGCATTGGCGAGGATCACCGTCTTGCGAACCCTCACCGGCAGTTTCCTCACCAGGCTGTCGAAGCCGATGTGCGCATGCTGGCGCGACGCGAGGATCGCGCCGAGGAAGATCAGCCAGACGAACAACAGCCTGGCGAGCTCTTCGGAAAGCGCCACGCCGGAATCGAATGCGTAGCGCAGCACCACGTTGGCGAACACCAGCACGGCCATGACGGCCAGGCAGATCACGAGCGTGCCCTCGAGCACGCGCGTCACCCATCCCTCGATCCTCGCCAGCATCTCGACGCCCCCGGCTTTCCCCTGGACCCCGCCTTAGGTTCCCGCCCGGCCTCGCGCCGGGCGGCTCTCGTACGGCAGGTATGTCAGGACAGCTCCTTCTCGTGCATCCAGGCAGCGTGCTTCGGCGCCTTGCGGGTGCGGGTCCATTCCTCGAGCATCTCCCACTTGACCGCATCGAGCCTGCGCGACATCTCCGGCGTGCCGGTGTTGCACGCGAGCTCCAGGCGATGGCCGCTGGGATCGTGGAAATAGATCGACTGGAAGATGGTGTGGTCGGTCGGCCCGATGACGTCGATGCCATCGGCCTCCATGCGGGCCTTGACCTCGTGGAGCCGCTCCATCGAGTCGACCTCGAAGGCGATGTGCTGCGTCCAGGCGGGCGTGTTCGGATCGCGCCCCATCGGCGGCATGGTCGGCAGCTCGAAGAAGGCGAGGATGTTGCCGCCTCCCGCATCCAGGAACAGGTGCATGTAGGGATCGGGGTCCTTGGTCGACGGCACCCTGTCCTCGGCGATGGCGAGCACGAAGTCCATGTCGAGGTACTTCTTGTACCACTCGACGGTTTCCTTCGAATCCTTGCAGCGGTATGCCACGTGATGGAACTTGCGCACGAATCCCATGATCGGTCTCCTCCGGTTCGTTCGGTCGAACACTGGTCCTGCGTCACCGGATTAGATGCCTGCTCGATCCATGATACAAACAGTATTTCGTCATGCATTCACAGGATTACCTCATGAATGTCACTCTGCGCCAGCTCCAGGCCTTCGTCGCGGTCGGCAGGGCCGGCAGCTTCACGATGGCGGCCGAGAGCCTGTTCGTGACCCAGTCGGCGCTGAGCGGGCTGATCCGCGAGCTCGAGCAGTCGCTGGGCCTGCGGCTGATCGACCGCAGCACCCGCCGCGCCCAGCTCTCGGACGTGGGGCGCGACCTGTTCCCGCTGATCGAGAAGATCCTCAACGACCTCGACGGCGCACTCGGCGAGATCTCGAATCTCAAGGCACTCAGGACCGGCACCGTACGGGTGGCGGCCCCGCAGCTTATGTCCTGCACCCTGTTGCCCGAGGTCATCGCGACGTTCGCCGGACACCATCCGGGGGTCCAGATACGTCTCGCCGACAGTCCGGTCGAGAACGTCGCCACCCGGGTGCTCTCCGGAGAGGCCGACCTCGGCATCGGGCCCGAGCGGGATCCGAATCCCCATATCGAGACCACACTCCTGTTCGAGCTGCCCTTCATGGCGGTGATGCGAAGCGACCATCCTCTGGCGGGGCACGAATCGGTGCGCTGGGCCGACCTGACCGGCCATCCGCTGATATCGCTGGGCAGCGAGTTCGCGGAACGGCTGGCGGCCGATCTTCACCGCACCGCGCGCGACCTCTCGGTCGATTCCAAGGTCTCGTTCATGACGACGGCGTTCAGCATGGTCAATGCCGGCATGGGCATGACCGTCTGCATCCCGTACGCGGCTTCGCTGGTGCGACTCTACCGGCTGAAGATGCTCCCCCTGGTCGAGCCGGTGGTCACCCGACGCTTCTTCGTGCTGGCCCGGCGCAATCGCTCGCTGTCGCCGGCGGCGCAGGAGTTCCGCGGGTTCCTCTTCAGCGAGATCGAGCGGCGCAAGGACTTTCTGGGATGAGCGCCCGCCGCCCGGGTCTCAGGCAGGGGTGCGGAAAAGCGCCCGGCTGATCGCGGTGACCCGGTTGTCGGGCAGGTCGACGTCATCGAAGCGCAGGATCTCGCCGGGCTCGATGCGCCGGCGCAGCACCGCATCGTGCAGGGCCCCGATCGGCACATGGCCCGGAACCTCGGCAAGCCGGGCCGCCTCGCCGCGCACCTCGAAGCCCCCATGGCCGTGCGCGATCCGGGTGCCGGGCTCGAGCCGGCGCTTGGCGATAGCGACCATCCCGATGCGTGGCCGCGGCGAGTTGCCGATCAGCGCGCCGCCGCCGTCGAGCACCCGTCGCAGGGTCTTGGCGACCTCCAGCGAGCACAGGTGGTAGGGCTTGACCAGCACGTACCAAGGCCCTTCGCCGAGCTTGTAGTAGCGCAGCATTCCGGCCTGGTCATCATCATGGCGGGCGACCAGGAAAACCCCCGGGACCTGCCGGTTCGACAGGATGTAGTCGGCGATCGGCTCGCCGGCCTGCTCCGCAAGGGCGGCAAGCTCGGCGGCGCCCGCCTGCAGGTCGTGAGTCTGGAGGCCCATCAAACCCCGACGCAGGATGCCGCCGCCCAGGCCGTTGGCGATCAGTGCCTGCTCCATCTGCACCTTGGTGCCGTCGGTGGCCCCGGTGGTGTTGAGCACGCTGATGCCCTGGCGCTTCGCCCAGTAGGCCATCTCGGCGGGATCGGGGTCGAGGTTCAGGAAACCCTTGAGGTTCCCGTAGACGAGCGGGGCAAAGCCCATCGCGAGTGCCTCCTCGCGCAGCGCGGCCATGCAGCCGGGCTGGTCGCCCTCCGCCTCCGTGACCAGGCCCCGACCGGCGAAATGGCTGCCGGTAGTGACATGGAACTCGGTGTTGAGGCTTACCAGCGGCACGCCGGCGGCGATCGCCCGGTCGGCGGCATCGGTCGCCAGCCCGACATCGCCACTGCACTCGAGGACGACATCGGCGCGCTCGAACACCGCATCGAGCGAATCGGTCAGCAGATCCGGGGCGGGACAGTCGGGAATCGAATCGAAGGCTCGCCGGGTATGGATCGCCGTCAGCTCCAGATCGGGCCGGTGGCGCAGGATCATGGCCGCGACGCTGCGCCCGATGGCGCCGGTACCGAGCAGGCCTACCCGGCCCGGGGGCCGCCCGCCGGAGCGGTCGGATGGCGCCATCTACCGGACGACCACGTCGGGGATCAGGGTCACGAAACGCCCACCCCATTCGCGAACCACCGACATGCGGGCCATCGCCTCGTCGACCCAGTTCCAGGGCAGAACGATGACGTAGTCCGGGCGGGCCGCGACGAGGTCGGCGGGCGAGCGCACCGGAATCCCCGTGCCCGGCAGCAGCATCCCCTGCTTGTGCGGATTGTGCTCGATCGTGAATTCGATGAAATCGGTACCGACACCGAGATAGTTGAGCAGGGTGTTGCCCTTGGCCGGCGCACCGATCGCGCAGATTCGCCGACCTTCGTCCTTCGCCCGGCACAGGAAGGCGAGGATGCGCCGCTTGCAGGCGGCGACCCGCTCGCCGAACTCGGCGTAGGTCTCGATCCGGTCGAGGCCAGCCGCCCGCTCGGCATCGAGCACCCGCTGCACCGCGGCAGTGATCGGCTGCAGGCCGGTATCGGCGCGCTGGGCGTACACCCGCAGCGAGCCGCCATGGGTCGGCAGCTCCTCGACATCGAACACCACCAGTCCGCAGCGCTCGAGGATGCGCCGGAAGGTGCCGAGCGAATGGTAGTAGTAGTGCTCGTGGTAGATGGTGTCGAACTGGTTCTGCCCGATGAGGTTGAGCAGGTGGTGGAACTCGAAGCTCGCCACGCCGCCCGGCTTGAGAAGCTCTCTGAAGCCCGAGACGAAGTCGACGATGTCGGGCACATGGGCGACCACGTTGTTGGCCGGCATCAGGTCGGCCATGAAGCCGCATTCGCGCAGGGCGATCGCGGTTTCACGCCCGAAGAAGCGGCGCTCGACCGGGATGCCGATCGCCTCGGCGGCAGCGGCCGTGCCGGCGGTGGGCTCGACACCGAGCACCGGGATGCCCTTGGCCTTGTACCACTTCAGGAGGTAGCCGTCGTTGGAGGCGATCTCGACCACGAGGCTGTCCGCGCCCAGCCCGAAGCGCGCGGTCGATGCGTCGGCGAAGCGGCGCGCATGCTCGACCCAGGATTCGGTGACCGAAGAGAAGTAGGGATACTCGGCCGAGAAGATGTTCTCGGCGGCTTCGAAGTCCGGTGCCTGCACGAGCAGGCACTTCTCGCAGACCAGGGCGCGCAAGGGGTAGAAGGGCTCCATCGCGTCGGCCTGCTCGGGCCTGCGCAAGGCGTTCGACAGGGGCTGCATCCCGAGGTCGACCAGGGTATGGGAGAGTGTCGAGTGGCAGAACTTGCACAGCCGGCGTCCTGCAGCCTGCAACGGAACCCCGACGACTTCGGTGGTCGGTGCGACGGCGATCGCAGGGAAGCTCGATTCGGGGACAACAACAGCGCTCATCGGCCACCTCCAGTAGTGCTTTCGAGCCTACCTGCGAGGAATTAAGTCGGCCTTAAACCGGGGTCCGCGCGGCCGAAATCAGGCAACGACGGGGCCCCGATTCGCCACTCCCGTGAGAATTGTCACGCGCCGGCCGGCGCTGCCCTCGATTGACCACCACGCTTGCGCAGTGAACGGACGATCCGGCGCAGCGTGCGCCGCTCGTCGCGCGACAGGGGCGCCGTGAGCCACTGGATCAGCATGATGACGAGGCACAGGACCGCCGCCTCGCCCAGGATGAGATAGACGTTGCCCGCGCTGCTCAGGAAGTGCGCCGCCAGGCCGGCCAGGATCGCCGGCACGAACAGCTTCGCGATCCCCCCGAACGAGATCCGGTAGTGGATCCCGCGACGCCACAGCCCCAGCAGCGCGCACCAGATCACGAGCGCCTCGCCGATGCCGAGCGCTGCCACGACATGGTACAGATTTCCGCCGGCGGCAAGCGCGCCGAACCCGATCGGGATGCCCGCAAGGGCAGCGAGCGAGCTGCGCAGCATCAGGCCGGTATGGCGCGACGCGTTCAGGAAGAGCTCGAGGTTGCGCTTGAGCACCACCAGACAGAGCAAGCCCACGAACCCGAGCACCAGCCATTCGACTCCGGCGTACTTGTCCCCTCCCACCCACCGGACCATCGGGCCGCCATAGGCGATCAGCACCCCCGTGAGCAGCGCCACCGGGAACAGGCCCAGCTTGAGCAGGACCGAATGGTGCAGGGCGAGCTCCCGCATGTCGCCGGTACGAGCATAGGTCGCGATGATCATGGTGCGGATCATCCCGAAGAAGAGCTCGCTCGGCAGATACTTGCGGACCTGGTCCGAGAGCATCCGGGCAAAGCCGAAAGCGGCGGTCGCGCCCAGGCCGAGAAAACGCTCGATGCCGAGGATGAAGATGTTGGGCGCCGAGACGATCTGGGCGAGCGAGGTCGCGTAGTTGTGGCGCGCCACCGCGAAGAGCTGCGCCGCGGTCGGCTCGCGCCAGTCGCCCGATGCCGTCGGCACCGCCCGCCGGTCGCGCGCCCGCGCGAACAGCAGGGCGATCGTGACCACCGCGAGCGCGAGGCAGAAGGTGGCGACCTCGACCCGCACCACCAGCAGCAGGTCGACATGATAGTAGCCGGCCACGCCCAGCGACAGGAAGACGACGGTGCACAGGTTCTTCAGCAGGATGCTCAGCTGGTTCGCTCCCTGCATCAGCAGCGAATCCATCACCGTATCCTTCAGGTAGCGCAGCATGCCGTCCAGACAGGCGACCAGCAGGTAGAAGCGGAACACCCAGAGCCAGTCGCCGAGGCCGACGAAACGGGCGATCCATTCGGCGAAGGCCAGCGCGAGCAGCGATGCCAGCACCAGGCATACGGCGCGCAGCGCGACCATCCGCCCGACGAAGCGCCAGAAGACGTTCTGCGGGGCGTGGATGCGGTAGCTGGGCAGCCAGATCGCGGCGACCCAGTCCATGCCGAAGGTCGACAGGCCGATGAGGATCTCGACGAAGGCCATCGAGGCGACCAGCGCGCCGAACTCCTCGCGCTCGAGCAGGCGCGCGACCAGCGCGAAGGCGAGGAAGCCCAGGATCCCCGAGCCGAGCTTGCCGAACAGGAACGCCAGCAGGCTGCGCTTGACGCGCTGGCCCGAGTAGTAGTCCTTCATGGGCTCAGCGGTGCGCCGCCGCCGCCCGCTGCAGTGCCCGCAGCAGGCCCTGCTCGACCGCCTGCGGCGAGTGCTCCTCGAGCACGCATCGGCGACCCGCCTCGGCAAGCCGCGCCCAGAGCCCGGGATCACCCCGCAGGGACTCGAAGCAGGCAGCCAGCGCCGCGGGGCCGCGCGCGACGAGCCCGTTGACGCCGTCGCGCAGCTCGTAGAACTCGCCCACCCCGATCACCGGGGTTCCCATGTTGAATGCATCGCCGACCAGGCCCCAGCCCATCGCATCGGACGGGCAGAAGACCGCCAGCGACTCGCCGATCAGGCGCAGTGCCTCGGGACGCGGCAGCGAGGGGATGTGCTCGCAGCGATCGCCCCAGCGCTCGAGCCGGGCGAGCGCCCGCCTGGCCACCTTGTCTCCCGGCGGCCCGACCAGGGTGACGCGGGCATCGGGCGATGCGGCGAGAAAGGCGTCGATGTAGCGGCCGAGGTTGGCAGCTCCCTTCCAGTGCGACATCGAGCCGATGTAGACGAGACGGTCGGCATCCCGGCCGGCCAGCGGCGGCGGATCTCCCGTGCCGGCCAGCGGCGGATGAGGCCAGGCGACGTAGTCGTAGCGTGACGGCTGGGCCGAGCGCCGCATCGCCTCGCGCTCGGCCGGGTTGGCGATCATGTAGTGGTCGACGAAGGCGTCGAAGCGCCGGTGCTTGAGCCGGTTGACCAGTGGCCGCAGCGGCTTGATGCCGAAATACTCGCGCCGGGCGAGCGCCTGCGGCGCGAACCATTGCTCGACATGGAGCAGGTGCGGCGCAGGATGCGCGGCGCAGATGCGCCGGCCGAAGCCGGCGAGGAAATCGCAGGAACTGACGACGACGTCCGGGCGCAATTCGGCGGCCCAGCGGATCAGATCCTCGCCGATCAGTTCCGGGCCATGACGGCGCGAATGCAGGGATCCCTCGATGCGGCGGACCTCCAGACCCGGCAGGCTCGCCTGCAACTCGGCCGCATGTCCCTTGAGGTTGTCCTTCGCACCGGCGATGATGCGGCACTGGACGTGATCGTCGCGGGCAAGCGCCGCCCAGACCTGGGCGAGCTCATTGGCGACGGGATCGAAGGCGGGGTAGACGGCGGCAACCCGCAACGGCGAGCGCCCGGGCGCCGAGCTCCCCTCGCCGGATGGCTGGTGGGCAGCCGCGGTCGGGATCACGCCATCCTCCGGACTCTCGGACAGGGGTTCTGCGGACATGATGGATGCGAGGAACTCCGTTCGGGGGCCCGGCTCCCCCGCACTTCCGGACTGGCGCGGGCGCGATGCCCCCGCCCGAAACCCGTGCGCTTCAACCCGCGACGGCCGCTTCCACCTGCCTGGCGGGCATGAAACGATCTACCAGTTCCCGGGTGTTCTGGATATTGCCACGACTGGAAGCGCCGAACACGATCGACTCGATGTTGGGCTGCTCGGCCACCCACTGGATCGCCTCCTTCGGAGGGATCGCGCCCGATGCGAAGACCGACATGGCGACCGCCCGGAAGCGACGATTCTCGAGTGCCCGGGCATAGGCCTCGAAGCCGCCGCACATGCGAAAGCCGATCTTGTTGATGTTCGAGCAGACGATCGGATTCTCGATCCCGACCTCGTCGAGCATGTCGAGAAGCCGCGGCATGTTCATGGTGATGAACCCCGGCTCGGCCTCGTACTTGTCGCGGACATGGTTCGCGAAGATCCGGAACGCGTCCTTGAAGCCCAGGCCGAGCAACAGGTCGACCACCACGTTCTGCAGGAAGATCACCGGCGTGTTCAGGCCCTCGAACATCTTCATCTCGGCATCGACCAGCAGGGTCGTGATGCCTTCCACGTCCTTGCGCGCGAGCGACATGCCGCCGCGCATCGCGGCATCGAGCAGGCCGCCGTCGGGCATGAAGCGCTTGAGCGCGCCGAGCATGCCGAACTCGGTCACCGCGTTGGCGTACTTGTGCGCGTAGGGCATGCAGGGATAGAAGCGGTAGTCGGCGTAGCGCGAGGGGTGCCTGCGCATGTGGTCGCAGACCTCGGCGATCCGGTCATGGGTGGTGCACATGAAGGTGCGGATGCCCTCGTCGTAGGCAACGTCGAGCACATCGACGATGGCCTGCGTGTCCTGGAAGCGCATGGCCTGCGCCCGCGCCTTCTCCTCGGACATGTGGTTCACGCCGAAGAACTGGTTGTCGCCGAAGAGCAATCGATCCATTTTCATTCCAACTCCGTATTCGGTAAGGCGGTCCGTCCGGCGGGCTAGCGTGCACCGGAGAGCAGGCTGCGCCACTTCGAACGTCTGGGCGTGGCCGCTGCGGCGGCGGCCGCGGCAGCCTGCGCCGAGGTCCGGGTGCCCGCCTGGGCATCGGCGATGATCATCGAGATCACCCGGTCGGTCATGACCGCATCGCCGAAGGAATTCTCGTTGGCCGCGGCGCGCGACTCGACGCTGCGGGCGAAATGGTCCAGCTGGGCCGAATACTCCTCGCCGCGGATGTAGAACCAGACCGGCTCGGTCAGCTCGGTCGTGTAGCGCACGTTCCAGCCTTCCTTGTAGCCCTCGGGGATCGTCGCGGTGTCGCGCAGGAACACCTGGCACTCCTGGCGATCGGCGTAGATCCGCCCGGCGGTACCCCAGATCGTGATCTTGGTGGTCATCTTGCGGAACGACTCGTCGCTCCAGTTCACCGAGACCTGGGCGGTCTTGCCGTCGTCGAAATACAGGGTGCCGAACACTTCGTCGTCGGTATCGGCCGAGAACACGGGATTGAGCACCGAGCCGCCCACCGAGCTCGGCTGCCCGAAATACCAGTTGACGAGGTTGATGGGATGGGCCGCATAGTCGTAGAGGCAGCCGCCGCCCTCGGCGCGCTGGGTACGCCAGGTCGAACCCTTCGGACGCAGCACCACCGGACCGTAGGCCTCGGCCAGGACGTGGGTGACCCGGCCGATCGCACCGGCATCGAGCAGGCGCTTGACCTCCTGGAACGCGCCGACGAAGCGGTTGTGATAGCCCACCTGGTTGACCAGCTTGCGCTCATCGGCGATGCGCGTCAGCTCGGCGCCTTCCTCGGAATCGAGGCAGAAGGGCTTCTCGCAGAAAACGTGCAGGCCGCGCTCGAGCGCGGTGCGCACCATCTTCGCGTGCATCTTCGAGGGCGTCGCGATCACGACCGCATCGAGCTCGACTTCGTCGAGCATCTTCTCGTAGTCCGCGTAGGTCCGCACGCCTGTGTACTTGCCGAGCACGTCGAGCAGATAGCCCGTCGCATCGCAGACAGCCGCAACCTCGACCAAGGGATGGGCGTTGATGATCGCGAAGTGCGACAGGCCCATCTTTCCCAATCCGACAACCGCTAGCTTGACCATTTCCGTCCCGGGACGAACCCCATTTGAGTGCATCTTCGCGAAACGACGCCATCCGGCGCCGCCCGCACATTCGTTCTCCTCGAATCTCCTGGCTCACGGCCCGTCGGGCAGTGCGTCGTCGCGCGTCTGGGCGCGCTCGTCATCGACGGATCACCGTTACCGGCACCGCGAGGTTCAGTATTCGTTGAACGTGGCGCCGAGGATCGCGATACCGGAGTTGCCGAGAATGCCGGCCAGCTGCGCGATGTCCTTCGACCGGGTGATGCCCTTGCGCCCCACGATCACCGCCGCCCGGGCGCGCTGCGCCACGACCTGGGCGTCGGAGGCCTGCTGGGCCGATGGCGTGTCGATGAGGATGACGTCGTAGCGGCTGGTCAGCTCGTTGAGGAACTGCGCGAACTCGGGCCGGCCCAGCAGCTCCTGGGGGTTGGGCGGCAGGGGCCCCGAAGGCAGCACCGACAGGTTCGGCAGCCCCTGGATGGAGATGATCTCGTCGTAGCCGGCACGCCCGCTGAGGATGCCCGACAGGCCGAGCCGGTTGGCCAGCCCGAAGATCTGGTGCTGGGTCGCGTTGCGCATGTCGGCATCGATCACCAGGGTGCGCTCACCGAGCTGGGAGAACGAGGCTCCGAGATTGGCGGTGATGAAGCTCTTGCCGTCGCCGCGATCGACGCTGGTCACGGCCAGGCAGGATTGCGCCGGCGTGCCGTCGAACCAGCGCAGCGTCAGCTGGCTTCGCAAGGTGCGGATCGCCTCGGCAAACGGGGTGACCGGATTGAAGGCCTCGATGAACTCGTCGGACAGCTTCGAGTTCTGCACGTGCAGGGTCGTCGCATAGCCGAACTGGCGGGCCAGGGCCTCCTGGACATGCTCGCTGGTGGCGAACTTCAGGCGGATCGCGATCTCGCCGAAGCGCCCGCCGTTGGTGCGCTGGATGTCGAGCACCCGCTCGACCTGATCGACGGTCATGACACCGCGTTCGACCAGCATCTCGCCGATCTTCGCCGTCCGGTTCGGGGCGATCGTCGGCTCTGCCGGCACCTGGGGCGCATAGTGGGAAGGCATCGAGGTAACGTTGCTCACGGGGGCGTCCTTTTCCTGGAAGAGGCGCGGGCTCAGTGGCCGAGTCGCAGTGGCGGCGAGACGACCGGACCGGTCGCGCCGATCAGGCGCTGATGGCGGCGCGAACCGAGCGGCGGCAGGACCGCCAGCACCGGCACGCCCGCCGCCTCGAGGAGATCCTCGGTATCGCGCAGCGGACGCTGAACACCTTCGACGGTGACCGCCGCGATGATGCCGAGCACCAGCCCGAAGAAGCTGCCGATCAGGAGGTTGAGCACCGGCTTGGGCCGCGAGGGCTCGCTGGGCACGGCTGCCGGCGTGACGATGGAGACGTTCGAGGTGTTGGCGCTGCTCTCGATCGTGGTCTGCGTGACGCGTTCGGACAGCAGGTCGAGCGCCCGTTGCGCCGACTCGACGTCGCGACGCAACAGGGCCAGCTGGTCACGCTTCTGACGCAGGTTGAGCACCTTCTGGCGCTGCGCCTCGAGCTCGCGCTGGACATCGGCCAGACGCTGCTGGTTGATGGTATCGGTCGAAGTGATCGAGCGCGTCATGCGGTCCATCTCGGAATTCAGACGGGAGCGCACGCTCTGCATCTCGGCCTGGACGGCGCGCAGTTCCGGATGGTTCGAGCCGAGCCGGGTCGAGAGCTCCTGATAACGGGCCTCGATCCGGCCAAGCTCCGCGCGCAGCCCCTGGATCTGCGGGCTGCCGACCACCTCGGCGATATCGCCACCGGCCGAGCGTACCGTCTGGGCGCGCGAGCGCGACTCGGCGACCGCCGCCTGCAGCGCCACCAGCTGCGAGGACAGTTCCTGCAGGCGCTGGGTCTCGAAGTCGGCCTGCTCGTCGGCGGTCACGATGCCGCTCTCCTTCTGGAACGCGGAAAGCCTGTCCTGGGCCGCGGAGAGCTGCTCGCGGTAGAGGGCGGCCTGGCGCTCGAAGGTGGACGCATAGTTACGCGCCGGCTCGGTCTTCATCTCGAGGGTCGCGTCGACGAAGCCCTCGGCGAAGGCATTGACGACCTTGGCGGCCCAGACCGGATCCTTCGATTCGTACTGGAGATTGACGTAGGAACCTTCCCGCGCGGCCACGACGACGACGTCGCGCTTGAGCGACTGGCTGATCCAGGCGCGGATGTCGCCCAGGCCGCCGGTCTCTTCTTCCCAGGCGGCGACCACGCCAGGATCCTTGTCGATCCCGAGCTGGTCGATGACCCGGTTCGTGACGCGATCGCTCTTGAGCACCTCGACCTGGGTCGCGAGGAAACTGTTGACCGTGCCCGGCAGGTAGACCGTGCCGCCGAGCGCATCACGCGACGGGATGTCCACCACCAGGGCTGCGGTGGCCAGATAGCGCTTGGCCATGGTGAAGCTGACCGCGGCCGTCGTGCCCACCGTGATCAGGAAGACGAGCAGCACCAAGCCCCAGCGGGCTTTGATGACCTGGAGGAGCTGGCTCAGAATCATGAGGGCATACCCTTTTTGATCAGTCCGGGGCGGCAACAGGCCGCCCGATTGTCGAATCTTCTGGTCGGCATTATCACCGCCGCCACCCCGCCCGAGCCGTGGCAAACCGCACAGGGGGTGCCGAAACCACGCACGATGGAAGCGAATACGGCTCCGACCGAAAAAATTCTATAGATATTGTCCTCGCTCATCATCGCAGGGCGATCAAGGCGCGCCGGTACCGGACGGACGGTCGCGGGATGGTGGCGGCCTCACTCGCTGGGTGCATCCGCCCGGCGACGACGTGGCGCCCAGAAGCCGTACCAGGCCCAGAGGCCGGCGAAGAGCAGCGCAAAGGAATACCACTGCAAGGCGTAGGCCCGGTGACGGTCGACGCCGTCGCCCGGACGGACCCAGTCGCGCACCAGCCCGTCATCGATGTCGCTCGTCTGGCGCAGCACCCAGGGATAAACGGCGAGCCCGGACCAGGCGGCGTACTCGTCAGCCTCGAAACGCGGCCAGATCCGGTCGTCCGGGCCGTCCGGCACCCAGTCGCCCAGCCGGATCCCGGCGGGAATCCCGGGCTCCACCAGCCCTTCTATCGTCCATGATCGCCCGCCTCCCGCCAGTTCGGGAAGACGTCGGCGGTTCCACGGGTCACTGGGTGCCCAGCCGCGCATGATCATGACGACCCGATCGCTGCCGGCGATCCGCATCGGCGCCACGACATGAAAGCCCGCGACACCATTATGAGCCCGATTGTCGATGAAGATCGTGTGATCGTCGTCGAAAACCCCTACAACTCTCAGATTTCTGCCGATCAACCCATCACTGTTCCCGCTGCCGTCGCTGAGCTCGATGGGTCCGGCGGCGGCGGCCTGATCGCGCGCCGCCTGCATCGCGGCCTTTTCATCGGCGCGACGCAGCTGCCAGTTGCCGAGCGAGACGGTCATGATGATCATCGCGAGCGCAGCGGCACCGGCGACCAGACGGCGCATCACGGTTGCCTGTGCCCGGCTCCGCGGCATGTGCCGCGCCCGGCAAGGCACCCGGCGGAACGGGCATCGGGAACGAAGGGGGGGCCTCCTGTACAGGGGGCGCAAGCAAAACGGCCGGGCAAATACCCGGCCGCTCGTCCTCGCGGGCCGCCGCGGCGGCCCGCCCTGGGATGCTCAGAGCCAGTAGACGACAACGTACAGGCCGAGCCAGACCACGTCGACGAAGTGCCAGTACCACGCGGCCGCTTCGAAGGCGAAATGATTGTCCGCACTGAAATGACCCTTCAGCAACCGGAACAGGATCACCGACAGCATGATCGCTCCGACCGTGACATGGAAACCGTGGAAACCGGTAAGCATGAAGAAGGTCGAGCCGAAGATGCCCGAGCTCAGCTTGAGGTTCAGGTCACGATAGGCATGAACGTATTCGTAGGCCTGGAACCCGAGGAAGATGAAGCCCAGCAGCACGGTGACGAGCAGCCAGAATGCCGTCGGTCCGCGCCGGTTGTCCTTCAGGGCATGGTGGGCGATGGTCAGCGTGATGCCGGAGGTCAGCAGCAGCGCCGTGTTGATCGTCGGAATCGGCCACGGACCGATCGTCTGGAAGGGTTCGTGCACTTCCGCCGGGCCTGTGTGCGGCCAGACCGCCGTGAAATCGGGCCACAGCAGGATGCGATGGTCGAGGTCGCCCAGCCAGGGCATCGCCAGCGCGCGCGCATAGAACAACGCCCCGAAGAAGGCGGCGAAGAACATCACCTCCGAGAAGATGAACCAGCTCATCGACCAGCGGAAGGAGGCGTCGACCCGCCTGCTGTACAGGCCGGCCTCGGATTCCCGGGCAACCTGGGTGAACCAGCCGATGAACATGTACAACAGGATCGCCAGGAAGATCGCGAACAGGTACGGGCCCCAGGGCGCTCCGTTGAACCAGCTCGCCAGACCGAGGCCGAAGAACGTCATCGCGATCGCGCCGACCATGGGCCACTTCGATGGCTCCGGCACGAAATAGTACGGAGCCGTCCCCGTCGCTTCGTGCCCGCCTGCACCTGAACTCATGCTGTATCCCCCAAAACCTGTTTTCGACGGTTACTCAGGTGACCGAAGCAATCACCAGAATCAAGATCATCACGAACAAGAAGGCGCCGAGCAGCCCGGCCGCGATGACATGCTGCGGCTTGAGCCGCGCCACATCGCGCTCGTGGCCGCTACGCCCGCGCACTCCGAAGAATGCCCAGCCGATCGATTTCATCGTGCCGAGGAAGCCCACCGGATCGTCCTTGTGCCCGTCCCTGTCCGCCATCGCGCTCATCCGCGAACCTGCTCCGCGGACGGCGTCGCGGCGGCGCCCGCGTTGCCGGTGCCGCCGACGCCCTCGACCTCGAAGAAGGTGTAGGACAGGGTAATCGTGTTGACGTCCTTCGGCAGCGCCGGATCGACGACGAAGACCACCGGGAAGCGGCGGACTTCGCCGGGCGCCATGGTCTGCTGCTCGAAGCAGAAGCACTCGACCTTGCGGAAGTAGCGCCCGGAAACCTGCGGCGCGTAGCTCGGGATCGCCTGGCCGGCGGTCTTCTCGGCCCGGGTGTTGACGAGCTCGTACTCGATGGTCGTCAGCTCGCCCGGGCGCACCTCCATCGAGCGGCGCACCGGCCGGAAACGCAACGCGCCGCGGTCATTGGTATCGAACTCGATGACCACCGAGCGGCTGGTGTCGACCTGCGTGTTGCGGGCGAACCGGGCCGCCGATTCGTCCTTCTTGGTGAGCAGGTTGATCCCGGTGATCTCGCAGAAGACGTCGTAGAGGGGGATCAGGGCGAAGCCGAAGCCGAACATGGCGACGGCCACCACCAGCAGCCGCCACATCGAGCGGATGTTGGCACGGCCGGGCGCGGATCTGGCGGGCTGCTTGCCGGTATCGCTCATGGTCGCCTCAGCCGAACAGGGCCTGCTTGACGAGGAACCCGATGAACACCGCGAGCGCGATCGAAGCCAGCACCAGTCCGGTGCGGATGTTCTTCGAGCGTTGCTGCCTGGGATCGACCATCGGGATGGGTTCCGTCGTCATGGCTCCTGCCGCGGCCGCCTTCAGCGGACCTGCGGCGGCGTCTCGAAGGTATGGTGAGGCGCCGGGCTGGGCACAGTCCATTCGAGCCCGTTCGGATTCTCCCAGACCTCCGCGCTCACCGGCGCGCCCTGGCGACGCACGCACTTGATCACGCAGTACACGAACAGCAGCTGCGACAGCCCGAAGCCGAACGAGCCGAGCGAGGACAGCATGTTGAAGTCGGCGAACTGCAGCGCGTAGTCCGCGTAGCGACGGGGCATGCCCGCCAGCCCGAGGAAATGCTGCGGGAAGAAGGTGATGTTGAAGGTGATCATCGAGAGCCAGAAGTGCCATTTGGCAACCCGCTCGTCGTACATCACGCCGGTCCACTTCGGAATCCAGTAGTAGGTTCCGCCGAACAGGGCGAACAGGGCACCGGCAACCATCGTGTAGTGGAAATGGGCCACCACGTAGTAGGTGTCGTGCAGCTGGGTATCGACCGGCGCCACCGCCAGAACGACGCCGGTCAGGCCGCCGACGGTGAACACGAAGATGAAGCCCGCCGCGAAGAGCATCGGCGTCTCGAAGGTCATGGAACCGCGCCACATGGTCGCGACCCAGTTGAAGATCTTCACGCCGGTGGGCACCGCGATCAGCATCGTGGCGTACATGAAGAACAGCTGCCCGGTCACCGGCATGCCGACGGTGAACATGTGGTGGGCCCAGACCAGGAACGACAGGATCGCGATCGAGGCCGTCGCATAGACCATCGAGCTGTAGCCGAACAGCCGCTTGCGGGCGAACGTCGGAATGATCTCCGAGACGACGCCGAAAGCGGGCAGGATGATGATGTAGACCTCGGGATGGCCGAAGAACCAGAAGATGTGCTGGTACATGACCGGATCGCCGCCGCCGGCCGCATTGAAGAACGCGGTGCCGAAATGACGATCGGTGAGGAGCATCGTGATCGCCCCCGCGAGGACCGGCATCACGGCCACGAGCAGGTAGGCGGTGATCAGCCAGGTCCAGCAGAACATCGGCATCTTCATCAGCGTCATCCCCGGCGCGCGCATGTTGAGCACCGTGACGATGATGTTGATCGAGCCCATGATCGAGCTCGCGCCCATGATGTGCAGCGCGAAGATGCCGAGATCCATCCCCGGCCCCATCTGGGTCGAGAGCGGCGCGTACACGGTCCAGCCGGCCGCCGGCGCGCCACCCGGAACGAAGTAGGAGACGACGAGCAGGACAGCGGCCGCCGGTAGCAGCCAGAAGCTGAGATTGTTCATCCGCGCGAACGCCATGTCCGAGGCGCCGATCTGCAGCGGAATCATCCAGTTCGCGAAGCCGACCCAGGCCGGCATGATCGCGCCGAACACCATGATCAGCCCGTGCATGGTGGTCAGCTGGTTGAAGAACTCCGGGTTGACGATCTGCAGTCCCGGCTGGAACAGCTCCGCGCGCAGGAGCATCGCGTTGGCGCCACCCACGAAGAACATGATCAGCGAGAACGTCAGGTACATCGTGCCGATGTCCTTGTGGTTCGTCGCGTAGACCCAGCGCCGCCAGCCCGCCGGGGCATGGTGATGGTCGTCGTGCGCGTGATCGTGGGGGTCCAGTACGGCGCTCATTTCATGACTCCTGCTTCGGTTCCGTCTTCCGTGTCTCGAATGGCGCTCAGCGCGCCGCCGTCAGGGTGCTCGGCTGCACCACGCCGTCCGGGGAGTGATTGCTCCAGGCATGGCGCGTATAGGTGATCACCGCCGCGAGCTCGACATCGGAAAGCTGCGCGAACGAGGCCATGGCGGTGCCCGGCCTGCCCTTGAGGAGGATTTCGATCTGCCCCGCGGTCTCGCCGTTGACGACGGGGGAGCCGTCGAGCGCCGGGAACGTGCCCGGCACGCCCTGGCCATTGGCCTGGTGGCAGGCGACGCAGTTCGCCGCGTAGACCTTCTCGCCCCGGGCAACGAGTTCCGCCTCGGTCCATTCCTTGGTCGGATCGTCGGCGAGCGCGGCGATTTCCTTCTGTCTCTCGGACACCCAGGCACTGTAGTCCTCGGCACTCACGACGTCGACCACGATCGGCATGAACGCATGGTCTTTGCCGCAGAGCTCGGCGCAATAGCCGTGGTAGCGCCCGACCTTCTCGGCACGGAACCAGGCGTCGCGCACGAAGCCCGGGACGGCGTCCTGCTTGACCCCGAAGGCCGGCACCATCCAGGCGTGGATGACGTCCTGGGCGGTGGTGACGACGCGGACCTTCTGGTTGACCGGCACGACCAGCGGATTGTCGACCTCGGAGAGGTAGTGGCTGGTCTTCTCCGCCCGGCCCTCGATCTGGTCACGCGGAGTCGCCAGCGTCGAGAAGAAGCTGATGCCCTCGCCTTCGCCGTTGACGTACTCGTAGCCCCATTTCCACTGGTAGCCCACCGCCTTGACGGTGAGGTCGGCATGGCTGGTGTCCTTCTGGGCGATGACTTCGCTGGTGGCGACCGCCCCCAGCCCGACCACGATGATGAACGGAACGATCGTCCAGGCGATCTCGACGGTGGTGCTCTCGTGGAAGGTCGCCGCCTTGTGACCCTTGGACTTGCGGTGGGCGTAGACCGAGTAGAACATCACGCCGAACACCAGCACGAAGATCACCACGCAGACCCACATCAGCATGTTGTGCAACCACATCTGGCCCTCGGCGATCCGGGTGACCGGGTCGTGGAGGTTGATCTGGTTCACTTTCGGGCCGCCGGGCATGTCCTGGACGGTGGCCAGCGCCGGCATGCTGAACGACGCCACCAGAAGGGCGCTGGCCAACCGGGAGCGCGAAAGCGAGGCTGCGAGTTTGGTGAGGTTCATGGTCGTCACGGTCTCTTCATACACCCTGTCGGCAATGCCGCCGCTCCTGCGTCAGCACGCTACGTAATTCGTGGGCGAGCATACCGCGTCGCTCCCCCGGCACATACCTTCCGACTTCGATCGTCGATCCCCCGACGACGAGCCGCACCAGATCTTCCCGTCGACCACCGTAGTCGACCCGCACCCATTTCGCGATGCGCTCGATCCTCGAGACCCGCATCCCGCACGTCCACTCGACGACCAGCCGATCACCGGCCGCCACGATGCGTTCGCGGTCGGCCGCATGACGGCTGTAGACCAGGAAACTCGCCGCGAGGGCAAGCGTCTCGACGCCCGCGAACGGCAGCACCATCCAGTAACCACAGCTCGCGAACACGGCTCCGATCAGGAGCGTCACGGCCACCAGTGCGGCGATACAGGCACCGAGCTGTCGCGGGGCGAGCGCGCAGTTGCGGGTCAGGACCCACTGGCGGATTTCCTCGCCCGGGCCGCCGATCCGGTCGAAACGCCATCGATACTGCGTGCTCGGTCCGGCCGCCGGGCATTGTGCCGCCGACATTTCACGTCTGGTAACAAATCTCGAGAACGGGATTATAGGCATAGGGGCGGAAACGTTCCAAGCGAGCCCATGTCGCCGATGCAACCCTGGCCCTGCCATCGGGCAACGCCCTGGCCCCGTCGCGGCAGGCCCGGACGCCCCCGATCAGGACTTGCCGCCGCGATCGAACACGATCGGCGCCTGCGCGGGGCGCGGCTTCGGCCGGGCCCGCCAGGCATGACCATAGACGATCTCGAAACGCAGGCTGATGCGTCCGTCGTCACCGGCCTGCGCGCGCAGTCGCTCGCGCAGGCCGTCATGGGTGTCGCGCCCCGCCAGCCCGCGCCGGCGCCCGGCCCGGGCATCACCGCCGAGGGCGCGCAGATCGCCGAGCAATGCGGCCGGCGTCGGGAAACTGACGTCGATCCATTCCATGTCCATGACCGGCTCGGCGAAACCCGCCGCGAGCAGCCAGTCGCCGACATCGTGCATGTCGTGAAAGCGCATCACCGGCGCTCCCGCGATCCGCAGCTCGCGCAGGGTATCCACCCCGAAGGTGCTGAACATCAGCAGTCCTTCGTCTCGCAGCACGCGATGCCATTCGCGCAGGACGGCGATCGGGTCGGCGCACCACTGCAGCACCAGGTTCGACCAGGCGAGCGCGACGCCCGCATCGGGCAGAGGCAG
The DNA here is from genome assembly GCA_023954135.1 of Burkholderiaceae bacterium. GTDB lineage: Bacteria > Pseudomonadota > Gammaproteobacteria > Burkholderiales > Burkholderiaceae_E > JAMLIN01. The sequence continues at coordinate 64,119 of JAMLIN010000008.1, forward strand.
GGCGGCGGCATCGGCGGCCACCCACCCGGTCGTGGGCCGGCGCGCGCCCGGCAGCAGGCGGGCGAGGAAGCCGCGCCCGGGGGGTCGGGCGAACCCCGCGGCCGCGGCTGCGATCCGGGGCGAGAGGTCGACACCGAGCGATTCGGCCTGCGGATAGCGCTGGCGAAGAGACAAGAGGCCGCGACCCAGCCCGCAGCCGATGTCGACGAAACGCTCGGGCACGAGACGCACGACATCGAGCCGCGCGAGCATGCGCCTTTCCACCTCGCGCAGAAGAAAGTCCGCCCCTGCGAGGCGCTGCGCGCGGCGATCGAACTGCCGGCGAACGGCCGCAGGGTCTAGGTCGAAGCTCGCATCCACCGGCGCGAGTATAAGGGGCGGGAGCCCGATAATCCGGGCATGGCAATCGATTCCGCTCCCGAGGCGCCCCCCGCCTCCACGGGTTACGCGCCGGCCTGGCGACGCTTGCCGCAAGCCCTGCTCGACCTGCTCCTGCCGCGCGAATGCGCCCTGTGCGCGGGGGTCCTCGATCCGGCGGAATCGGCCGCCGGGATGTGCGTCGAATGCGCCCGCAGCCTGCCCGGCGCCGACGCACCACGCTGCGCCGTCTGCGGCCTGCGCAACGGTACCGCCCACCGCCCCTCCTGCGGGGCGGGCGCCGCATCGATTCCGACCCTCGTCTGCTGCGACTACGCGCCGCCCGCCGATCGGCTCGTCACCGCGTTCAAGCATGGCCGTCGCCTCGCCCTCGGGCGCGCCATCGGCGCCGCCATGGCCGCTCGCCTCGAGGCGTACCGGCAGGCGCAGGCACTGCCGTCCGGCACCGCCCTGCTGGCGGTGCCGATCGCACCGTCACGCCTTGCCGGGCGCGGCTTCGACCCGACCGCCCTGCTCGCCCGCCGCATCGGCGCCTGCAGCGGCCTGCCGGTTGCCAGCGCGGGTCTGGCCCGAATTCGCGATACCCGGCCTCAGCCCGGCCTCGCCCGCGCGAGTCGCCGCGACAATCTCCACGGAGCCATGCGCGGCTCCCCTGCGCTCGCCGGGCGAACCCTGGTTCTCGTCGACGACATCATCACCAGCGGCGCCACCATCCGGGAAGCGGAACGGGCCGCCCTCGCCGCCGGCGGCCGACCGGTGCTGCGACTCGCCTTTGCGCGCACCCCGGCACCCGGTTCCGCCTGATCGGCTATCGTGCGGGGATGTTCCACGTCGTTCTCGTCCACCCCGAGATTCCGCCCAATACCGGCAACGTCATCCGGATGTGCGCGAACAGCGGCGCGAGCCTGCACCTGGTCGAGCCGCTCGGCTTCGTCCTGGAGGACAGCCGCCTTCGTCGCGCCGGGCTCGACTACCATGAGTTCGCGAGCATCCGGGTGCATCCCGACTGGGATGCCTACCTCCGGACGATGCGCCCGGCCCGGCTGTTCGCGCTGTCGACGAGAGGCCGGCGCACACCCTCCGACTGCCGCTTCGAGCCGGGCGACCATTTCGTGTTCGGCGGCGAGACCCGCGGGCTTCCTGCGGCGATCCTCGAATCGGTGCCGCCCGCGAACCGCCTGCGACTGCCGATGCGGCCCGGCAGCCGCAGCCTGAACCTGTCCAACAGCGCCGCGATCGTCATCTACGAAGCCTGGCGCCAGCAGGGCTACGCGGGCGCCGGCTGACCCGGGTCAGCCGGCAGCGGCGAGCCCGTCGAGCAGAGCCTCCGCGGATTGGGTCACCAGCAGATGGTCGATATGCTCGCGAACCACGAAACCGTGCTCGGCCATGGTCTCGATGGCCGCCAGCAGGCTGGTGAAATAGCTGCCGTAATCGAGGATGCCGACCGGCTTGCGATGCAGGCCGATCTGACGCAGCGTGAGCACCTCGAAAAGCTCGTCGAGCGTGCCGAGCCCGCCCGGCAGCGTAAGGAAGGCGTCCGCCAGGGCGATCATGCGCTCCTTGCGCAGCGCCATCGAGTCCACGACCTCGAGCCGGGTGATCTCGTGCTTGCCCCGCTCCTGGCGCAGCAGCGCCCGCGGGATGATGCCGATCACCCGGCCGCCGGCCGCGAGCGCGCCGCCCGCCAGCGCGCCCATCAGGCCGACGTCGCCGCCGCCATAGACCACCGTCCAGCCCCGCATCGCGATCCGGCGGCCGACGTCGGCGGCGAGTTCCGCGAACGCGGGCGACTCCCCGTCGCGGGCGCCGCAGAAGACACAGACGGCGAACCCTTGGGGATCGCTCATGTTTCCTTTGCCCTGGGTTCGCGCGAGAGCAGGGAGAGCACCGCCTCGCGCGCGCCGCTGCGTCCGTCGAGCACGGCGACCACCGCCTCGGTGATGGGCAGGTCCACCCCATGGCGAGACCCGAGGCCGAGCGCGGCGCGGGCACAGGGCACGCCTTCGGCGACATGGCCGAGCCTGCCGACGATCGCGTCGAGCGGTTCGCCGGCGGCCAGCGCCAGGCCGACGCGGCGATTGCGCGAGAGATCGCCCGTGCAGGTCAGGACCAGGTCTCCGACACCGGCCAGGCCGAGAAAGGTGTCGCGACTCGCCCCCAGGGCGGCACCGAGACGGGCGATCTCGGCAAGCCCCCGCGTGACCAGGGCGGCGCGGGCATTGAGCCCGAGCTCGAGGCCGTCGCAGATACCCGCGGCGATCGCGATCACGTTCTTCATGGCACCGCCGATCTCGACGCCGATCAGGTCCTCGCTCGGGTAGATGCGGGCGGCATCGTGGTGCAGGCACTGGACGGCCGCATTGCAGGCCACCTGGTCGGTGGCAGCGGCCACGAGGGCAACCGGCAGACCGGCGGCAACCTCCTGGGCAAAGCTCGGACCGGACAACGCCCCGCAGGGCATGTCCAGCCCGGCCGCCTGCGCCACCTGGTGCGGCAGGCGCCCAGTCTGCGGATCGATCCCCTTGCAAAGCCACAGCAGCGCGGCCGGCCGGCCGGCGGCGCGATGCCCGGCGATGCCGGCGAGCACCGCACCGAACCCCGCCACGGTGGTACCCACCAGCAGCAATCCGCCGTCGCAGGCTTCCAGCGCCGCACCGAGATCGCTGCCCACGGTGAGCTCGTCCGGCAGGTGCGCCCCCGGGAGATAGCGGACATTCTCGCGCCGGACGCCCATGTCGCGCGCCTGATCGGCATCCCGCGCCCAGAGGTGGACCCGGTGGCGTCGCGCCGCATGGCAGGCGATCGCGGTGCCCCAGGCGCCGGCGCCGAGTACCGAGACGTTCATTGGTCTGGTCCGGATCTCAATGGCCCCAGACCTGCTCGCTGCGGACGAAGCCGGTAGTGCCCTGGTGACGGATCTCGATCCAGCCGCCGCCGGGTTCGCCGAGCCGCTCGAGGAGGACGCCGCGGGCCACCCTGAAGCGAGCCGGCGAAGTGTCGGACGGCTGGGCATGCACCGTCGCCACCGAGACCGCGAGCAGGTGGCCGGCGTTGCGCAGCTCGCCCGACCGGATCCAGCTCACCGAGCCGTCGATGTCGCGGACCTTGGTCCAGGGCGGCAGGTTGGAGAGGATCTCCAGCGGCGTCGCTTCGGTGACGATGAAGCGCTTGTTGGCCTTGTCCGAGGGCGCGTCGAAGAGGACCGCCGCCGCGACGGCGACTTCGAGATACGTCGCGGCCGCAGCGGCGGTCGCCGGCAGGCCGAGCGCCGCCGCGACCAGCAGGCAGCCCAACCGGATCCGGGTTGCCGTCGTCATCGACTCAGAACCCATGAGCGGACCGGACGCGCCCGAGCGGTGCGCCAGGGTGGTTCCGATCGAGGCGCAAAGCGCAGCCATGTCGGGTGACATGGCGAGCATTTGCAACGAAGAGCGGGGCCGTCATGGCGTGACGAGCGGGCGTGGATGGTTCGTTCATGGGTTCTCAGGCCGCGCCGGGGGGCAGGATGATGCCGGAGCCGCCATTGCCCGCCTTGCGGGCCTCCTCCTGCTGCAGACGCTGCTGGTAGAGCGCTTCGAAGTTGATCTCGGCCAGATGCACCGGCGGCAGGCCGGTACGCTGGATCGTGTCCGCGATGTTCGAGCGCAGGTAGGGATAGATCACGTTCGGGCAGACGATGTTGAGCAGCATCGGGAGCTGGTCTTCGGGAATGCCGCGGATCTCGAAGATGCCGGCCTCCTTCGCTTCGACGAGGAAGAGCGTCTTGTCGCCCACCTTGGCCGTGACCGTGACCGTGACCGCGCTTTCGTAGATGCCGTCGGCGAGGGCCTCGCCGCCGACATCGAGCTGGATCTCGATCTCGGGGCCCTTCTGCTCGAGGAAGATGTGCGGGGCATGCGGGATCTCGAGCGAGAGATCCTTCAGGTAGACACGCTGGATCGCGAAAACCGGACCCTGGGACTGCTCGGCCATTTCGGCTCCTGGTTGGGGCCGGCTTGCGGGCCGGCCGTTGAACGCGCACGCCGTGCGCGTTGTCGTTGCTTCGTCGTCGTTGCCTGTCCGTCTCAGCCTTGCAGCAGCGACATGAGCTCGCCGCGCCGGTCGAGGGCATGGAGATCGTCGCAGCCGCCAACATGGACGTCACCGATGAAGATCTGCGGCACCGACGTGCGGCCGGCCCGTTCGACCATCTCCCGGCGCCTGCCGGGATCCTCGTCGAGGTCGATGATCTGCGGATCGGCGACGCCCCGGGCGGCGAGCAGGGCTTCGGCACGCTGGCAATAGGGGCACCAGGCGGTGCGGTAGACGATGACGGGCTTCATCGCGCGACCGGCAGCCCGGCCTGTTGCCAGGCCTGCAATCCGCCGCCGAGGTTGAACACGTCGTCGCGACCGGCCTGCTTGAGCTGCTTGGCCGCACGAGCCGAGCGCGTGCCGTTCGCGCAGCACAACAGCACGGGCCGCTTGGCCGGCAGCTCGCCCACCCGCTTCTCGAGATCGACCAGCGGGATGTTACGGGCGTTGGGCAGATGCCCCCCGGAGTACTCCGCCGGGGTGCGCACGTCGAGGATGATCGGATTGTTGTCGTTGATCAGGCGGGTCGCCCCGAGGGTATCGAGCGAAGCCGTGCCAGCGCCCACTCCCCGTTGCAGGAGCGGATACAGCAACATGCCGCCCGAGATGAGCGCGACCGAGATCAGCGCCATGTTCTCGAACTTGAGGAAGAATTCCAAGGTTGTCACTCCGACCGAATCGACCCGACATTATAAAATAGACGGTTCACAACAGAATCGGTCGCCATCGGACCCCAAGCGCCATGTACAAGCTCGTCCTTCTGCGCCACGGCGAAAGCCAGTGGAACCTCGAGAACCGGTTCACCGGCTGGACCGACGTCGACCTGACCGAGAACGGCCGGGCCGAGGCGCGCCGGGCCGGCGAGCTGCTGCGCCAGGAGGGCTTCGATTTCGATCTCGCCTACACCTCGGTGCTGCGCCGGGCGATCGGCACGCTATGGACGGTGCTCGACGTCATGGACCGGATGTGGCTGCCGATCGAGCATTCATGGCGGCTCAACGAGCGCCACTACGGCGCCCTGCAGGGACTGAACAAGGCCGAGACGGCCCGCCGCTTCGGCGATGAGCAGGTGCTGATCTGGCGGCGCGCCTACGCGATCGCCCCCGACCCCCTGCCCGACGGCGACGAGCGGCTTTCCGTCGGCGACCCGCGCTACGCCGACATCGATCCGGCCCTGCTGCCGCGCACCGAATGCCTCAAGGACACGGTCGAGCGGGTCGTGCCCTACTGGACGGAGCGGATCGCCCCCTCTATCCGCGCGGGCAAGCGGGTGGTGATCGCGGCCCACGGCAATTCGCTGCGGGCCCTGGTCAAGCATCTGGACGGGATCGGCGAGGACGAGATCGTCCAGCTGAACATTCCCACCGCCCGCCCGCTCGTCTACGAGCTCGACGAGCGGCTCCAGCCCCTGCGGCACTACTATCTCGGCGACCAGGCCGAGATCGAGGCGGCGATGCAGGCTGTCGCCGCCCAGGGCAAGGCCAAGTCCAACTGATACGGGAATTCCACCCCCGGTCCGGTCGGCGGGTCGCCCCCGCCGATCGTGCGGCCCGGCCCCACACGGCGTGCCCGCGCCGCTATACTGGCAGCAATGCCTGCAGTGGGCAGGGCAAGTCGTGCCTGCGGCGCCCACCCCGAGCAGACGGGTTCAATCGCGGCCTGCGCCGCGCGCACGGACTATAGATGAAGAGCAAGCTCAAGCAATTCGGTCTCATCGGCATCGGTACCTTCGCCGGTGTGCTGATCAGCGTTGGCATCAACGCGGTCGCGCAGCGGGACCAGGTCGCTGGGCTGCCCCTCGATGAGCTCAAGCAGTTCTCCGAGGTCTTCGGCGCCATCAAGTCCAACTACGTCGAGCCGGTTTCCGATCGCAAGCTGGTCACCGAGGCGATCAGCGGCATGCTGTCCGGCCTCGATCCGCATTCGGCCTATCTCGACGCCGACGCCTTCCGCGAGCTGCAGGTCGGCACCCAGGGCGAGTTCGGCGGCCTCGGCATCGAGGTCGGCACCGAGGACGGCTTCGTCAAGGTCGTCTCCCCGATCGAGGACACCCCCGCGGCGCGCGCCGGCGTCAAGGCGGGCGACCTGATCGTCAAGATCGACGCCACGCCCACCAAGGGCCTGTCGCTCAGCGAAGCGGTGAAGCTGATGCGCGGCAAGCCGAAGACCAAGATCGTCCTGACCATCTCGCGCAAGGGCGAAGCCAACCCGATCATCATCCCGATCGTGCGGGACATCATCCACGTGAAGTCGGTCAAGTCGAAGATGCTCGACGACGGCATCGGCTACGTGCGGGTAACCCAGTTCCAGGAACACACCGTCGAGAACCTCGCGACCGCGCTGCGCAAGCTCGACGCCGAGGGCATGCGCAAGGGCATCGTGCTCGACCTGCGCAACGACCCCGGCGGCCTGCTCCACGGCGCCGTCGGCGTCTCCGCCGCCTTCCTGCCGCCGCGCGTCACCGTGGTCTCCACCGACGGGCGCACCGAGGATGCCAAGCGCAAGTATCTCGCGACGCCCGAGGACTACCTGCGCGGCACGCGCGAGGACATTCTCGCCAACCTTCCCGCGGGCACCAAGAATCTGCCGATGGTCGTGCTGGTCAATGCGGGCTCCGCATCGGCATCCGAGATCGTCGCCGGCGCCCTGCAGGATCACGGACGCGCCGTGGTGCTCGGCACCCAGACCTTCGGCAAGGGCTCGGTGCAATCCATCCTGCCGCTCGACAGCAACACCGCGATCAAGCTGACCACAGCGCGCTACTACACGCCCAAGGGCCGCTCGATCCAGGCCCGCGGCATCGAACCCGACTTCGTCGTCGAGGAAACACCGGACGGCGACATCGCCCAGTTCCGTGTCCGCGAAGCCGACCTGAGCCGGCACCTGAGCAACGACCGCGACGGCGAAGGGAACGGGCAAGGCGACATCGTCGAGAAGATGGCCGCCGAAGCGGCAGCCGAAGCCGCCCGGGCGGCCCGCAAGCCGGTCGAGTTCGGCTCCGACGACGACTACCAGCTCAAGCAGGCGCTCAACCACATCAAGGGCCTGCCGGTCATGGTCGCCAAGGCCGCCGACAAGGAAGCCCAGCCGGCGGCGCCAGCCCGCAGCCAGTAAGCCCGCAACCGGGCCCGGCGGCCGCGCCGCGATGAACGACGAGCAACTCCTGCGCTACAGCAGGCACATCCTGCTCGAGGAAATCGGCATCGAAGCGCAGCAGCGCCTGCTCGAGTCCACCATCCTGATCGTCGGCGCCGGCGGCCTCGGCTCGCCGGCGGCCCTGTACCTGGCCGCCTCCGGTATCGGGCGGATCGTCATCGCCGACGGCGACCACGTCGACGCGACCAACCTGCAGCGGCAGATCGCCCATCGCGGCAAGCGGATCGGCTGGCCCAAGGCCAGTTCGGCCAAGGTGGCGATGCACGGGATCAACGACGACATCGAGGTCGTCGCCATCGACTCGCGCCTGGACGACGAGCAACTGGACGACTGGGCCGGGCGCAGCGCCGTCGTGCTCGACTGCACCGATGATTTCGCCACCCGGCATGCGATCAACCGCGCCTGCGCAAGCCATGGCACGCCGCTGGTCAGCGGCTCGGCGATCCGCTTCGACGGCCAGGTGGCGGTGTTCGACCTGCGCGACCCCGACAGCGCGTGCTACCACTGCGTGTTCCCTGCCGACCAGCAGGTCGCCACGGTCGATTGCGCGACGATGGGCGTGTTCGCTCCGCTGACGGGGATCATCGGCACCCTGCAGGCGGCCGAGGCGCTCAAGCTGGCGGGCGGCTTCGGCGAGCCGGCCGCAGGACGGCTGCAGATGCTCGACGCGCTGCGGATGCGCTGGACCGACATCGGTCTGCGCAAGTCGCCTCACTGCCCGGTCTGTGGCGAGCGCCCCGCGATCAGCCGTGCAGGCCCGCTGCCGCCCGGCCTGTCGTAGCCTGCGCCGCCGCGATCGTCGGGCCCAGCATGGTTGCCGGCATCGGCCGGTGGAACAGGAAGCCCTGCATCTGGTGGCAGCCCAGGCCGATCAGGACATCGCGCTGCATCTCGGTCTCGACACCTTCGGCGATCACCTCCGAGCCCATGCTCGCCGCGATCGCGATGATCGCCCGCACGATCGGGGCGTCGTCGCGACTGTCGACGATGTCGTTGACGAAGCTGCGGTCGATCTTGATGACGTCGATCGGGAATCGCCGCAGGTAGGCGAGCGACGAATGGCCGGTGCCGAAGTCGTCGAGCGACAGGCGCACGCCTAGCGCCTTGACCTTGCGCAGCAGGCTCGCGGTGCGGTCCGGGTCGCCCATCACCATGCTCTCGGTGATCTCGAGCTGGAGCAGTTCCGGCGCGAGCCCGGTGGCGGCGAGCAGCTCGCGCAGGTCGTTGACGAAATCCTCGCTCTCGAACTGCGCCGGCGAGACGTTGACCGACATGTAGATCGGGTCGGCGCCCGCGCGCCGCCACCTGACCAGCTGCCTGCAGGCCTTCTGCATGACGAGACGCCCGATCGGGCCGATCAGTCCCGCCTCCTCGGCGATCGGGATGAACCGGCCCGGCTCGACGATTCCGCGCTTCGGATGGGCCCAGCGCACCAGCGCCTCGATGCCGTCGATCCGGCCGCTGCTGGCGCCGATGATCGGCTGGAACGCCAGGACGAACTGGGCGCGCTCGATCGCATGCCGCAATTCGTTGACCATCTCGAGGCGCTCGAGGCTGCGGGCGTTGATCTCGGGCGTGTAGAAATGCACGCCATGACGACCGTTGGCCTTGCGGGCATACATCGCCGCGTCGGCGTTGCGCAGCAGTTCGCCGGTATCGGCGCCGTCGTCCGGGAACATCGCAACCCCGACGCTGCCCGAGAGCTGGGCCGACATCGAGCCGATCTGCAACGGCCGCTCGATCGCCTCGAGCATCTTGTGCGCGACCGCCGCGGCGTCGGCACGGCCGCCCACCCGGTCCACGAGCACGAGGAACTCGTCGCCACCGAAGCGCGACAGCATGTCCTCGTCCCGGTGCACTTCCGACAGGCGCGCCGCGATCTCGATCAGCACCTTGTCGCCGACGTCGTGGCCGAGGGAGTCGTTGATGACCTTGAATCCGTCGAGATCGATGAACAGCACCGCGAAGCGATCGCCGCTCCCCCGGGCACGCTCGACGGCCCGATCGACGCGCTCGCGGAAACAGGCCCGGTTCGGCAGGCCGGTGAGCTCGTCGTGGTAGGCCAGGTGCTCGATGTGGGCCTGCGCGCGGTGCCGTTCGGAGACGTCGATGAAGGTGCCCCGCAGGCGCCCGATCCGGTAGTCGGGCCCGAGTTCGGACTCGATCCGACACATGAACCACCGGACTTCGCCGCCCACGGTTATCACCCGCAGTTCGTCACCCACTGACATCGGTCGGCGGATCGCCCGCCACAGCAGGCGCCGCACCCGCGGCCGATCATCCTCGAAGATCGCGCCGAGCAGGGCGGCGGGCCCGGTGTCGGCCGCGGGCGCATCGAGCTCGAGCAGGGCGGCAAGCTCGCGGGAGATCTCGAGGCGACGCAGCTGCGGCAGGTACTGCCAGTTGCCCATCGAGGCCAGGCGCTGGGTTTCGGCAAGCTCGGCCTGGCTCAGGGCAAGCTCGGCCGCGCGTTCGCGCACCGCCTCCTCGAGCTCGCCACGCTCGAGCTGCAGCTTGCGATAGAGCTCGGCGAGCTCGCGGCTCGAGCGCCGCTCGGCCATCTGCACGGTGAGCATGGCCTGGTCGGTCTCTGCATAGGTACGGCCCACCTGGTCGAGCAGCCGGCGCATCGCCGCCGCCTCGACCCGGCCATCCCCTTCGACCTCGATTCCCGCCCGGCGCAACTGCAGCGCCAGCAACGGATGCGCTGGCCTGCGCTTCAATCCCCCACCCCTTGGCGAACGGGCGGGGAGCCTGAAATACAACGAATCGTCATGATGCCCGGTGCTGCGCCTGTCCTGCTTGCCACACGATCTGTTCCGGATGCGACCCGACAGCATACACCCGCCGCCCGAAAGCGCCGAACGCCACGATCCGCCAGCCGGAACATGCCCGGCCGCCAACCGCTCAAGGGTTCCAGGAGTTGATGTTGCATCGCCGCAAATCGGACAATTCCGCGATACGATACGTGCAGCGGAAAACGGAACCCGGTGAAGTATGCGGAATGTCACTGAAACTTCCACAGACGCAGACCAGAATCACCCCTGACTCCGCAGCAGCCGACCGATCGCTCGGGAAGCCGGACCGACCGACGCTGCGGGCCTCAATGCTGGGAAATCTGCGAATGATCAAGCTCTCGAAAACCGGTGCAGCCGCGATCCTGATGATGGCCGTCACCCTGGCGCCAGCCACTGCGAGCGAGCAGACCAGGAAGGAGGCGGAGCCGGTGAAGACGGTTGCCGTCGCCGCGTCCACGATGAACGTTGTGCATCGCAGCACGACGGTTGCCGATGTCGCTCAGCGCAACCCGAGTGATTCGAACGGTTGGGGCATGCTTGCCGCGGGCCTGTGCATCGGCCTGCTGATCATCTCCCGCCGACGCCACGGCTGAGGTCGGGCATCCGGCTTCCGGGCCAGCCCGTCGCCTCCTCGTAGACCCGCGCGGCACGCAGGACGTCCAGGTCGCGACGCGGCGCCCCGATGAGCTGCAAGCCCATCGCGCGGCCCCTGGCGTCGAAACCGGCCGGAACGCCGATCACCGGACAGCCGGCGAGCGTCGCGTAGATCACGACCTCCATCCAGCGATGGTAGGTATCCATGGCCCGGCCGGAGACCGAATCGGGCCAGTGCTTGCGCACATCGAAGGCGAACACCTGCGCGCTCGGCATCGCCAGCAGGTCGAAACGCTCGAACAGGGCATTGAGCGCATCGAACAGGGCGGTCCGGACCACCGACGCGGAATAGACCTCGAGCGCCCCGGTCCGCATGGCGTTCTCGACTTCCCACCGGGCCTCGGGCTTGAGCAGCTCGCGGCGCGATGCATCGTTGTAATGCGCAGACAGCGAACCGCCGACGAGCAGGCTGCGCAGCCGCATCCACGCATCCCAGACCGCCTCGGGGGCCACGCCGAGCGTAGCCCGCCCGAGCGGCTCGACACGCGCGCCGCCGACCTCGAAGGCATCGAGGGCGGCCTCGCACAGCGGCAGGACCCCCTCTTCCATCGGCAGATAGCCGTCGAGATCGCCGAACCAGCCGACGCGGATCGGCCGGGAGGGCGGTGTCGGCGGCAGGTCGAAGCAGGCGCCCGGGGCATCGGGCGACAGGGGCGTGCGGGGATCGTGACCGGCCTGCACCGCGAACAGCTTCGCCACATCGGTGACCGTCCGGCCCATAGGACCCTCGATGCCGAGTTGCTGGAAGAAGCGCTCGGGCGCCGGATACTTCGGGACGCGCCCCTGGCTCGGCCGGAACCCGAAGACGTTCGCATAGGCCGCGGGATTGCGCAGCGAGCCGCCCATGTCCGAGCCGTCGGCCACTGGCAGCATGCGCAGCGCGAGCGCCACCGCCGCGCCGCCGCTCGAGCCGCCCGCGCACAGGCTCGTGTCCCAGGCATTGCGCGTGGCGCCGAACACCGGGTTGTAGGTCTGCGAACCGAGCCCGAACTCGGGCGTGTTGGTCTTGCCGATGAGGATGGCGCCCGCCGCTCGCATGCGAGCGACCATCAGGCCGTCGACGGCGGGGATGTTGTCGCGCAGGATGGGCGAGCCCATGGTGGTGCGTATCCCGGCTACATCGCTGAGATCCTTGACCGCCACCGGCAGCCCGTGCATCCAGCCGCTGCTCGCGCCGGCCGCCAGCGCGGCGTCATGGGCATCGGCCTCGGCGAGCAACGCCTGCGGGTCGCGCATCGAGACGATCGCGTTGACCTGCGGATTGATGCTTTCGATGCGCCGCAGGAAAGCGGTCATGAGCTCGCGGCAGGAGATCTCGCGCCGGTGGATCATGGCCGACAGGGTGTCGGCATCGAGCTCGCAGGGGTCGGGACTCGTGTTCATTGCCTTGCGTCCCCGGCCGGCGGGCATGGGCACTGCCCGCGCAACGGCCTTCAGGTGATCAGCAGGACGATCTGCTGGTCGATGCCATCGGTGGGTCGCTGGCTGAAGCCCGTCTTGGCGAAGCGCAGCCAGCGGCCGATCACGTAGGACACGAAGAGGTTCGCGCGCGCGCCCGGATCCGTCTGCTCGGGCAGCTTGCCCTGGGCGATCGCGGTCCGGAAGCACTGCTTGATGGAGGTCTCGACGCGATCGACGATCTGGTTGATGCGAGCCTGCAGGCGATCGTCCTCGGTGACGAGGGCGTCGCCGATGAGGACCCGGGTCATGCCGGGGTTCTTTTCCGCGAAACCGAGCAGCATCACGAGAATGGCCCGCAACTGCTTGAAGGCGTCTTCCTCGTGCGAAGTGATCTGGTTGATCAGCATGAAGACCGAGCGTTCGATGAACTCGATCAGGCCTTCGAACATCTGGGCCTTGCTGGCGAAATGGCGATAGAGAGCGGCTTCGGAGACCTGCAGGCGGGCCGCGAGCGCGGCGGTGGTGACACGGTCGCCGTCGGGCTCCTGCAGCATGGTGGCGAGGGTCTGGAGAATCTGGACCTTGCGCTCGCCCGGTTTGGGCCTGATCGTTTTCGTGGCGGTGCTGGTCTCTTCGCTCATGGTGTCTCTTGTACCGGGCGCAATGCCTCGCGGCGCAGCTGTGTAACAGATTGTACTTGAAGGTCGATCCGGCGACCGCGTCCGGCGCGCCGCGGCACCGGGCGCACCGCCTTGCGATGGCCGACGCCGGTGACCAGCACGGTACGGATTCCCACCGCTCGCGCGCTGTGCAGGTTGGCCGGCGTGTCGTCGAGCAGCACGCAGCGGGCCGCATCGGTGCGCAGCGTGGCGACGAGGCGCCGGAGCATCGCGCGCGAGGGCTTGGGCTGGATGCGGCCGGCGAAGCGCATCGATTCGATCGACACCACCCGCTCGATCAGCGGCGCGATGCCGAGGGCGGCGAGCACCGCTTCCGCGTAGGCCGCCGGCGCGTTGGTGAGCACGATGCGCCGGCCGGGCAGGCGCGCGAGCGCCGCGCGCAGGCGATCGTTGCGCCTGACCAGGCGCGGCATGTCGTCGAAGCGATGGGTCTCGCGCAGGAAATGCGCGGGATCGACGCCGTGATGCCGGACGAGGCCGAGCAGGGTCGCGCCATAGCGATGCCAGTAGTGGTCGCGCAGGGCATCGGCCTCGTCGGCCGGCAGCCCGAGCAGGTCGGCGACATAGCCGGTCATCGCCGCGTTGATTCGCGGGAACGCGTGCAGCGTGGCGTCGTGCAGCGTGTTGTCGAGATCGAGCAGCCAGACCCGATGCGAAGGCGAGCGCACCGGGCCGCGGCGCCCCCGCCGCCGGGTCATGGGATCGTTCGGATGCTCAATGGCGCAGGATCATCGTGCCGACGCCATGGTCGGTGAGGATCTCCAGCAGCAGGCAGTGGTCAACACGGCCGTCGACGATGTGCACCGCGTTGACGCCGCCGCGGGCGGCATCGAGTGCCGAGGAGATCTTCGGCAGCATGCCGCCCGAGATGGTGCCGTCGGCGAACAGGACGTCGATCTCGCGCGGGGTCAGGCCCGTGAGCAGCTTGCCGTCCTTGTCGAGCACCCCCGGCGTGTTCGTGAGCAGCACGAGCTTCTCGGCCTTGAGCACTTCGGCGATCTTGCCCGCGACGACATCGGCGTTGATGTTGAAGGTCTCGCCGCCCGCGCCCGAACCGATCGGGGCGATCACCGGGATGAAGCCGCTCGCGGTCAGGGTATGGATGATCCCCGGGTCGAGCGTCTCGATCTCGCCCACCTGGCCGATGTCGATCATCTCGTCCGGCTTCTCGCGCAGGGCCACGTGGAGCTTGCGCGCCCGGATCAGGCCGCCGTCCTGGCCGGTCAGGCCGATCGCCCGGCCCCCGGCGTGATTGATCAGCTCGACGATCTCCTTGTTGACCTGGCCTGCAAGGACCATCTCGACGATGTCCATGGTCTCGGCATCGGTCACCCGCATGCCCTGGACGAACTCGCCTTTCTTGCCGATCCGGGTGAGCAGCTGCTCGATCTGCGGACCGCCCCCGTGGACCACCACCGGATTGAGCCCGACCAGCTTCAACAACACCACATCGTGGGCGAAGCTGCGCTTGAGCCGCTCGTCGGTCATGGCGTTGCCGCCGTACTTGACCACGACCAGCTTGCCGTGAAAGCGCCGGATATAGGGAAGCGCTTCGGCGAGGATCGAGACTTTCTGGGCCGGCGAGACGCCGCTGGGGTCGTCCGCGCGGCTGGCGCCGGATTCGTGGTCGGTCATGGACACCGCTGCAGTGCTGGAAGATGGGTCGGGACCGGCCCCGCTGCCGGCCCGTGAGGGCAGATTCTAGACGAGCCGCCCGCCGCCGGCACGCCCTTCCGCCCCGATGCCACGGCCCGTCGTGTCCGGCCGGACACGACGTTCGGCACCGGACGGCGCCCCTGGTTTCAAGACGATGAACGCCTCCGATTGTTGCGTGAAAGCATCACATTTCGCGTGCACCCGGGGGCGAAATCCCGGCGAAACAGAGGCTTGCCGGCGATGGCGCAGGCCGATTCGAAGAAACGTCCGCAGCCTTCTGAAAAACAGGAACTTTTTCCCCTCTGCCGGTTCTCACTCATGCGGAGCCGATGAACGGCCGAGTACACTGGCCCAACGGCCAGCCGGAGGCGGGAACCGCGCATCCGGCTGCCAAGGCGAGTCGAAGGCGCTGCGCAGCCACCGGGTTCCGGCCCGGCGCGCGGCGACCAGCGGCCCCGGGTTCGGAAACAAGCCGGTTCGAGCAGGATCCTGATGGCAGTACCCAGCGTCTCGACACAAGGCGTCCGGCAAGGAGCGCCCACCCTCATCGGGTTCGCGAAATCGCTCGTCGATCCGCTCCTGATCCTCCTGATGCTGGGCCTCTCGACCATCGGCCATGGCTATCCGATCCGTGGCGCCGAGGTGGTGCTCGGCCTCATCACCTTCTCCCTGACCTATCCGGGAACCATTCCGTTCCGTCATCGCAAGCTCGGCCTGCTGCGCGAGATCGCCGGCAGCTGGGGCATGGTCGTGGCTCTGCTGATGGGCATCGGCTATGCGACCGGCTTCATCAGCGCCTTCGAGACCAGGGTCCTGGTCGGCTGGATGATCGCCACCCCGGCGGTGCTGTTCCTGGTGCACTGGTCCTCGCCGTATTTCGTCCCCAAGGTGCTGGCCCTGCAGCACTCGCAGATCGCGATCGTCATCGGCGCCAATGCGTCGGGCCGGCGCCTGGCCCGGGTGTTCAATACCGACCCCTTCGGTACCACCCGGGTGATCGCCTTCTTCGACGACCGTGAATCCCAGCGCCTGGGCGAGGTCAGCGAAGCGCCGATCGCCGGGCGCGTCGCCGAGGTCGCCAACTTCGTGCGATCCAACGGGGTGCACCAGATCTACGTCGCCCTGCCGATGGCCTCGCAGCCGCGCATCCTCAAGCTGCTCGACGACCTGCGCGATACCACCGCCTCCATCTACTTCGTGCCCGACATCTTCATGTACGACCTCATCCAGGCACGGGTGGATGCGGTCGGCGGAATCCCGATCGTCGCGGTATGCGAGTCGCCTTTCCATGGCACCGTGGGCCTGACCAAGCGGCTGTCGGACCTGTTCATCGCGACCACCGCCATCATCCTGACCGCGCCGGTCATGCTGGCCATCGCCATCGCCATCAAGATCGCCATGCCCGGGCCGGTGCTCTTCAAGCAACGCCGCTACGGCCTGGACGGGCGCGAGATCACCGTCTGGAAGTTCCGCTCCATGAAGGTCGCCGAGGACGGCGCCAACGTGCGGCAGGCCACCAAGGACGACGACCGCATCACGCCCCTGGGCAGGTTCCTGCGGCGAACCTCGCTCGACGAGCTGCCCCAGTTCTTCAACGTCCTCCAGGGCCGCATGAGCGTGGTCGGCCCGAGACCGCACGCGGTCTCGCACAACGAGCTGTTTCGCAAGGTGATCAAGGGGTACATGGTCCGCCACAAGGTCAAGCCCGGCATCACCGGCTGGGCCCAGATCAACGGCGCGCGCGGCGAGACCGCGCAGCTCGAGGACATGGAGCGGCGCATCCGCTACGACCTCGAGTACCTGCGCCAGTGGTCGCTGCGCCTCGATCTCTACATCATCTGGCGCACGATCCGGCTGGTCTTCAAGGATCCCCAGGCTTACTAAATCATTCGGACTGCTTGATGAGCCGGCCGGCGAGCGGCTGCAGGGGCCGCACGTTCATCGGGTGGATCCGGGCGAAGATCGCCACCTGCGAGGGCGGCACCCGGAGGGGTTCGCGCATCACCATCCAGATCACGCCATGGGTGCAGGGCGGCGTCGAGAGCGAGCCCACGAAATTGTAGTAGCCGCGATCGGCCGGCAGCAGCGCAGCGAGATCGATCCGCTCGGCAACCGGCATCAGCATGTCCCTGGCGAGCGGCAGGTAGTCGAGCACCGCCTGGACCACGGGATTGCGCGGACTGGACTGATCGCCGATCTCGAACAGCACGACGACGATCGCGGCTCGGCCCTCCTCGTCCCGGTACAGGAAGTGGGCCGACAGGTCGAAGCCCTTGCCGTCGACGCGAAACTCGGCCGGCTGATGGAAGCTGATCTCGCGCAGCAAGAATCGCCTGCCGAGCGCGGTGATGGCCGGGCCTTCCCGAACGATCGCCTGGATCGCGCGGCCGTCATCCCGGATCGTCAGGATCGCCGGGGGAAGATCGAACTCGATCGCCGGCAGGCCGACCGCGATGCCGTCACGGATGTCGATCGGCGACTGGGGAGCATCGGCCCCGCAGGCGGCCCACTCCGGGTTGAGGCTCGCCCAGTATGCCGGACCGGCGTCCCCGGAATAGCTCCAGTCGCGCGGCCGGGTCGGGCGCCCGGCCGGCTTGCGATGAGACGCGGCCGCGGTGGCAGCGCGTACCGGCGAAACGCGCGCGGAAGCTTCGACGGTTCCCTGGGATACGACGCGCAGCGCCTTGCCCTCGCGCTCGACCCGCGCACCATCCCCGGCGTGCTGCGCAAGGGTCTGCTCGAGCCGCTCCCGCAGCCGGGCCAGCGCCTTCGCCTCGTCCTCGCGGCCGACAGCGGCAGCAGCCGGAACGGCATCGCCCGGGCTACGCATCGAGGCATCCCGGGCTGCGGGCGGGGAGGATACGGAAACGTCCTGCCGTGGCGAAGGAGTGGGCTGGGCACCCTGCCGCGACGCCTGGGAATCCGACGCCGCCGGGGCCGGCGACTCGCCACCTGGCGAACGACCCGCTTCCGGCGGTCGGCTGCGACCGAAGCTCAGGGGCGCATCCGCGGTCGGCCCTGCGTCCGTCGGCGACAGCTGCAGCGGTCGGCCGGCACGGAACTCGGGGCCGACCCCTGCCTGTCCGGGCATCCGCGCCGGCGCATCGACGCGAGCTGGCGCCTGCGCCTGCGCGATGCCGCCGGTACCCGCGATCGACGCGACACCGGCGATCAACGCCTTCGCCAGCACATGCGCCGCCGTCCTTCCCATGCAGCCCTCCAGAGCCCGAACCCTGCGGCGCCCCATGCGCCGCGCCCGGACACCGCCTTGCCGGTATCCGTCCATGAACAGGGATCGGCCGGCCGGAGCCGGACTTTAGGGTGAAGCGCCCTTCGGGGCCGAAGACCGGACTAGAGGACGTAGCGCGAGAGATCCTCGCTGGCAGCCAGCGCACCGAGCCGCGCATCGACTTCGGCGGCGTCGATCCGCACCGTCGTGCCGGCGAGTCGGGGCGCATCGAAGGAGATCTCCTCGAGGAGCCTCTCCATGACCGTGTGCAGTCGGCGCGCGCCGATGTTCTCGGTCGACTCGTTGACCGAATGGGCCAGCTCGGCGATCCGGCGGATCCCGCCGGGTTCGAAGACGAGCTCGACGCCCTCGGCCGCGAGCAGCGCCGAATACTGCTTGATCAGGCTCGCATCGGTGGCGCTGAGAATCTGCTCGAAATCCGCGGGCGTCAGCGATTCGAGCTCGACGCGGATCGGCAACCGACCCTGCAGCTCGGGGATCATGTCGGAGGGCTTCGAGAGATGGAAGGCACCCGATGCGACGAAGAGGATGTGGTCGGTGCGCACCACACCATAGCGGGTGTTGACCGCGGTGCCCTCGACCAGCGGCAGCAGGTCGCGCTGCACCCCCTGGCGCGAGACGTCGGCGCCGCCGGCGGACTGGCGCGAGGCGACCTTGTCGATCTCGTCGATGAAGACGATGCCGTTGGTCTCGACCGCCGCGATCGCCTCCAGCTTCACATCCTCCTCGTTGACGAGCTTGCCTGCCTCTTCGTCGGCAAGCACGCGCAGGGCGTCGGCGATCTTCATCTTTCGGGTGCGCTTGCGCCCGGGCAGGTTCGAGAACATCGACTGAAGCTGCTGGGTCAGGTCTTCCATGCCGGCCGGGCCCATCAACTCCATCGAGGGCATCGCCTGGGCGACCTCGATCTCGATCTCCCGATCGTCGAGCTCGCCCTGGCGCAGCCGCTTGCGGAACTTCTGCCGGGTCGCCGAGTCGGCCTCGCTCTGCCTCGGCTTGTCGGCGTCGAAACCGAAGCCGCCGGCCGGTCGTGACGGCGGCAGCAGGACGTCGAGCACCCGATCCTCGGCGGCATCGCGTGCGGCCATGTCGACGCGGGCCTTGGCCTGCTCGCGCACCTGCTTGACCGCGACCTCGGCGAGATCGCGGATGATCGAGTCGACGTCGCGCCCGACGTAGCCGACCTCGGTGAACTTGGTCGCCTCGACCTTGATGAAGGGCGCATTCGCCAGCCGCGCGAGACGGCGGGCGATCTCGGTCTTGCCGACACCGGTCGGGCCGATCATGAGGATGTTCTTCGGCGTGATCTCGTCGCGCAACGGCTGCTCGACTTGCTGGCGACGCCAGCGATTGCGCAGTGCGATCGCGACGGCGCGCTTGGCGCTGGCCTGGCCGACGATGTGCTTGTCGAGCTCGGAGACGATCTCCGCAGGTGTCATCTGGCTCATCTGCCCGCCTCGCTGCCCGCCGCATCGTCGATCACCTCGACGATGTGCTGCTGGTTGGTGTAGATGCACAGCTCGCCGGCGATCCCGAGCGACTTGCGCACGATCGCCTCGGCATCGAGCTCGGTGTTGTCGAGCAGAGCCCGCGCCGCCGACTGCGCATACGGGCCGCCCGAACCGATCGCGATCAGGCCGTGCTCGGGCTCGAGCACATCGCCGTTGCCGGTGATGATCAGCGAATGCCCCGCGTCGGCCACCGCGAGCATCGCCTCGAGGCGACGCAGCATGCGGTCGGTACGCCAGTCCTTGGCAAGCTCGACCGCGGCCTTGAGCAGCTGCCCGGCATGCTGCTCGAGCTTGCCCTCGAAGCGTTCGAAGAGGGTGAAGGCATCGGCGGTGCCTCCGGCGAAGCCGGCGAGGACCTTGCCGTGATGCAGCCGACGCACCTTGCGCGCCCCCGCCTTGACGATGACGTTGCCCAGGGTCACCTGGCCGTCGCCGCCGAGCGCGACCTGCCGGCCCCGGCGCACCGACAGGATCGTCGTGCCGTGAAACTGTTCCATGTCGTGTTCGAAGAGGATGTCCGTCGGCCCCGTCGGCATGCGCCGCGGGGACAGACGACTAGTGTAGCCGGAGCCGGGATCAGCCTTTGCGGCGACGGATCTCGGCGAGTTCGTGAATGCCCATGACGAGCATCAGGGCGTAGACGGCGTGGTTCGGCTCGATGAAGAGCAGGTTCTTGCCCAGCGCCTGCATGTTGACCACCTCGTTGAGGAGTTCGCCGGCGGCGACGAAATCCATCCGCCGCAACTCGCGGCAATCGACGGCGATCTCGCTGCGGTCGCGCGCATGCGCCCTGAGCGACTGCAGCTCGGCCTGGATCCGGCCGGCGAGCTCGCCCGACAGGACGAAGGCCGAGGCCGCCCGGGTCGGCGGGCCGCTGCGGGTGGTCGGCGGGTCGTCGGCGACGTCGTCGCGCCCGCCCGACTTCTCGCCATCACCGACGAGAATGCCTTCGGGCACCGGCTCCCACGGCGGCGGGGAGACTTCGAAGGTGACGCAATAGTCGATGCTGAGATCGTCGAACTGCTGGGTCTGCCCGAGCAGGCGCAGACCGTAGAGCGCCAGCTTCCAGCTGGCGACCGACTGGGATTCGCCACCGGGCTCGACAGCGGCCCGGGCGGCAGCGGCCAACGCGGCGGCGCCCTTGACGCGCAGGGTCGCGCCGGTCGAGGCGATCGTGTCGAACAGGCGCAGGATTTCGGCGGCACCCGCGGCATCGACCGCCGTCACCGCCGAGAAATCCGCCACGGGCTCGCGCTGGCGGGCACTGCGCAACAGGGTATCCACCGCCTTGGCGCAGCCGGCATCGAGAACGGCCGGCAGTGTGCGGGCGGCACCGACCGTCGGGGCGGCGATCGCCTCGGAATCCTCCGGAGCCAGCTGCTCGTTCCAGACCGGCGGCGAGGTCTCGAAGCGGGCGGCGAAGTCGACCGACACCGTGTCGAAGCGCTGCTTGTCGCCGCTGAACTGGCAGAGGTCGAGCATGACGAGCCAGACGAGGCGATCGAAGCCCGGTGTCCGGCCACCGTCGGCGAGCGTCGGCTCGAGCGAAGCGATCGCCGGCTCGATCTGGCCGTTGGCATAGAGGATCGCGGCCTCCTCGAGCTCGGGAGGCAGGGCCGAGGCGGAGACGTCGATCGCCATCGACTGGCCGCCCACGCCCGGAAGCGCTGCGCCAACCAGCGCATCGGCCGGCGGCGATGCGCCCTCGGCCGGTTCGGCGCCGGCCGTCGACGCCGGCTCGGTGCGCATGTGGGTGGAATTCGCCGCGGCAAGCGCCGGGGCGCCGCCGTGGATCATCTCCGACTCGATCTGATCGATCTTCTGGGCGGTGAGCCGGGCGGCTTCGCGAGCCGACAACGGCGCATCGCGAACGACGCCGGCCGCACCGGACTTGGGCGGACTCTGGCGTTGCTTGCGACCGAAGATGGAAAAGACCACGACGCTACCGACCGACAGGACCGGGCCAGTCTAGCATGGGGTCCGGGGCCCGAAACCCGGGCGGCGGGACCGCAAATCGGCCCGCAACGGCCTGTCGTCAGGGAGTGGACCGGGGCCCCGGCCGCAGGCCGGAAATCACCCGATCGGGTTAGTCGCCGTAGAGCTTCTGGCGCAATTCGCGGCGCTGCTGCGCCTCGAGCGACAGCGTCGCGGTGGGTCGGGCGATCAGGCGGGCGACGCCGATCGGCTCGCCGGTTTCCTCACAGTAGCCGTACTCGCCCTCGTCGATCCGGGCGAGCGACTGCTGGACCTTCTTCAGAAGCTTGCGCTCGCGATCACGGGTGCGCAGCTCGAGCGCGTGCTCTTCCTCGATCGTGGCGCGGTCGGCGGGATCGGGGACGATGACGGTTTCCCGCAGGTGCTCGGTCGTCTCGTCGGCGTTGCTGAGGATGTCGCGCTCCATCTGGCGCAGGCGCTCCCGGAAGAACTCCAGCTGCGCTTCGTTCATGTACTGCGACTCGGGCATCTTGAGGATGTCCTGCTCGGTCAACAACTTCTTGTCTTTCGTACCTGCCATGTCGGCTCCTTCAGGGGTCGGCATCGATCCTCGGCGGGAGGCTCCCGCCCGACCGTGGATCAGGCCAGGCATTGCTCCAGGCCCTGGATGAACAACTCCCGGGGCAAGTTGCGGCCGATGAATACCATCTTGCTGGAACGGCTCTCGCCGGGCTTCCAGCGCCGACCGAGATCGGCGCCCATCATGTCGTGGACGCCCTGGAACACCGTCTGGCGATCGGACCCCTTCATGAAGAGCACGCCTTTATACCTCAACATGTCTGGTCCGTAAACTTGGATCAGGCCGGACAGGAAATCCTCGAGCCTGGCGGGATCGAAGGGCCTCCTGGAGCGGAACACGAAGGACGTGACCGCATCCGAGTGAGTGTGCTCGTCCTCGTCGAGGAAGTCCGGGTCGATGTCCAGGATGGCGTTGAGATTGAAGCCCCGGATGTCGAGGATCTCGTCGATCGGGGCATCGCCGAAGTTCACCGTCCGGATCGAGGCCCGGGGGTTCATCCGCAGCAGCCGGGCGCGCAGCCGCTCGCGCTCTTCCTCGGTGGTGAGATCGGGCTTCGACATCAGCAGGCGGTCGGCGAAGGCCACCTGCTCCTGGGCCTCCCGGTGCTCGTCGAGCTGGCGCTCGCCATGCTTCGAATCGACCACCGTGATCACCGCATCGAGCAGATAGTGGCTGGCGACATCATCGTCGATGAAGAAGGTCTGGGCGACCGGGCTCGGGTCGGCCATCCCGGTGGTCTCGATGACCACCCGGTCGAAGGCGATCTCGCCCGCCTCGCGGCGCCTGCGCAGGTCGCCGAGGATGCGCACCAGGTCGCCGCGCACGGTGCAGCAGATGCAGCCGTTGTTCAGCTCGACGATCTGCTCGTCGGGGTTCTGGAGCAGCAGCTCGTTGTCGACCCCTTCCTCGCCGAACTCGTTCTCGATCACCGCGATGCGATGACCGTGGTCCTCGCGCAGGATGCGGTTGAGCAGGGTCGTCTTGCCGCTGCCGAGGAAGCCGGTGAGTATGGTCACCGGTACGTTCTGTGCTTGGCTCATCGCGAAGGATCGTCCGTCGATTCAATCGACCATGATAGATCGGGACGGCCGACCGGGTTTCAAGCCCCCCATTCCCGAGGACTTCTCAGGACTCCTCAGGGCTTCTCGCCGCCCGCCCGGGCCCGGGCCCGCGGGTGGGCCGCATCGTAGACCGCGGCCAGCCGCTGGAAGTCGAGCCCGGTATAGACCTGGGTGGTGGAAATGTCGGCATGCCCGAGCAGTTCCTGGACGGCGCGCAGGTCGCCGCTCGACTGCAGCAGGTGGGTCGCGAAGGAATGGCGCAGGACATGCGGATGCACCCGCGACGGGATGCCGCGGGCGACGGCGAGCCGGGCGAGATTGCGCTGGACGATGCCCGGCGAAACGCGGCCCCCGCGCACCCCCAGGAAAAGCGCCCGGGCATCGGCACGGGGATTGGCGGCGAGGAAGTCGGCACGGGCGGCGAGCCAGCGCCGCAGGGCCTCGAGCGCGGCCCGGCCGACCGGCACGCTGCGGGTCCGCCCGCCCTTGCCGCGCACCACCACCTCGGCATCGTCGACGGCGAGCCAGGAGTGCGCCCGGCCCCCGCCGGCGTCGACATCGAGCCCGCAGAGCTCGGCCAGGCGCAGGCCCGAGGAATACAGCAGTTCGAACATCGCCTTGTCGCGCAGCGAGGCGAAGTCGTCGCCCGGATCGAAATCGACCAGCGCGACCGCCTGGTCGGGCGCGAGCGCCTTGGGCAACCGCCGCGGCGCGCGCGGGGCGCGCACGCCCGCCGCCGGGTTGGCGCCGATCCGCCTCTCGAGGCGCAGCCAGTCGAAGAAGCCCCGCCAGGCCGAGAGCCGGCGCGCGATCGAACGCGGGCCGAGGCCGCCGAGCGCCGAGCGGGCCACCCAGCTGCGGATGTCGTGCTCGCGGATCGATTCGGGGTCACGCCCTTCAGCGAGCCGGCCAAGGACCGCGAGCTCCGCGCGGTAGGCGGCGATGGTGCGTACCGAGCGTCCGCCTTCGGTGCGCAGGCGCTGCAGGAAGCGCTCGGCGAGCGGGCCGATCAGGTCTGGAACAACGGCCGGACGGTCATCGTCACCGCCTGCCCGGACCATGGCTCAATCAACCATGCGTGAGAGGGCCGCGCTAGCGATCTCGGCGATCCGCTCGAGGAAGTCGGTGCCCATGGCCGCATGGAAACGGTCGGCATCGGGCGAGCCCAGCACGATCAGCCCGAAGGCGTCGGGATCGAGCCCCTTGCGCAGGGGCAGCATGGCGACCGAGCGGGCGGCGCGCCCGCGATCGGGCAACCACTCGGCCGCCGCGATCCCGGTGTTGGCACCGCATTGCGGCCGGCTCATCGCACTGGCGAGCTGGATGATCTCGACCGCCACCGGCCGGGCCACCTCGAGATCGCCATAGGGCTCGCGCACTCCCCACAGCCGCATCGCGAGCTCGGGCACCGAGAAGCTCGTGCGCAGGCCATCGAGGATGATCTCGGGCAGTTGCGCCGGGTCGCCGGCCAGCAGCAGCTGGCGGGTCCATTTCTGCAGGCGGGCACCGATCGCATCGTTTTCCTGGCCGAGCCGGACCATCTCGGCGAGCCGCCGCTCGAGGGCCCGGTGGCGCTCGCGCATGACCTCGAGCTGGCGCTCCTGCAGCGAGATCGCCCGGCCGCCATGCGGATGCGGCAGGACGAGCGCCGCGAGGACGTCGGGATGGCGGCTGAAGAAGTCGGGGTGCGAACGAAGGTACTCGCCGATGACGCCCTCGGTCAGTCCGGTGTCGACTTTCGGGTTTTCGCTCACAGTTCGATCTCGCCCTCGAAGACGGTTTCGGCAGGGCCGGTCAGGGTGACCGACGCGCCCGCCCAGTGGATCCGCAACTTCCCGCCCCGGGTGTGCACCTCGACGCCGGGGTCGAGCAGGCCGCGCCGGATGCCGGCGACCACCGCCGCGCAGGCGCCGGTCCCGCAGGCGAGGGTCTCGCCGACACCGCGCTCCCAGACCCGCAGGCGGATCTCGTCGCGGCCGAGAACCTCCATGAAGCCGATGTTGGCCCGCTGCGGGAAGCAGGCCGAGCGCTCGAGCAGGGCTCCGGCACCGGTCACATCGGCAGTATCGGCGTCCTCGACGAGGCATACCGCATGCGGGTTGCCCATCGAGAGCGCCGAGAACCAGAGCTCGCCACCGTCGGGCAACGGATGGCGCCACAGGACGTCGTCGCCCTCGCGCCGGGACTCGAGCCCGGCCGGATCGAAGGGAACCCGCGCCGGCTCGAAGCGCGGCGCGCCCATGTCGACCGCGACCCGGCCGTCGGGCGCGAAGGACAGGCTGAGCACGCCGCAGAGCGTCTCGACGCGCACCGGCTCGTGCGTCGCCAGGCCCTTGTCGCGCACGAAGCGCAGGAAGCAGCGTGCGCCGTTGCCGCAGTGCTCGACCTCGCCGCCGTCGGCATTGAAGATCCGGTAGCGGAAATCCACGCCGGAGCGGTCCGTCCGCTCGACGAGCAGGCACTGGTCGGCACCGACGCCGAAATGCCGATCGGCGAGATGCTTCCATTGCGCAGTCGAGAGATCGACCGGTTGCGACACCCCGTCGATGACGACGAAGTCGTTGCCGGCGCCCTGCATCTTCGTGAACCGCAGCTTCATCGGGCGATTATCGCCGATTTGCCGCACCCTCCCGTCACCGCCGGTAGGGATCGGGCTCGCCGGGCGGACGCGTCTTGAATCGCTTGTGGCTGAACAGGTACTGCTCGGGCATCTCGAGGACCCGTTCCTCGATGAAGGCGTTGACCCGCCGGGTCGCCGCGACGATGTCCGGCTCCGGGTAGTCCTCCCACGGCGGATAGAAGGTGACGACGTAGCCGTCGTCGGTCATCCGGGTCACGCAGGGGATCACCACGGCGCGCGCGATCTTCGCCAGCCGCGCCACCGACGTCACGGTGGCCGCCGGCACGCCGAAGAAGGGCACGAACACCGCGTCGCGCGGGCCGAGATCCATGTCGGGCAGGAAGTAGAAGGGAATGCCGTCGCGCAACACCCGCAGCGCGGGGCGCATGCCCTCGTTGCGCAACAGCATCCGGGCGCCGTTGAAACGCGAGCGCCCCTTCGTCATCACTTCCGTAAGCACCTTGCTCTTTTGCACCGCGAACATCGAGGCGAAGGTCGATTCGAGGGTGATCCGTACCCCGCCCGCATCCATGCCGACGAAGTGCGGGGCCAGCAGGATCACCGGTCGATGCTGGTTGGCCTCGAAATTCTCGTAGCCCTCGATCGAGCAGAGCCGGCGGATACGCTCGGGCGAACCGAACCAGAACACGAAGCGGT
This sequence comes from Burkholderiaceae bacterium, assembly GCA_023954135.1. Classification (GTDB taxonomy): domain Bacteria; phylum Pseudomonadota; class Gammaproteobacteria; order Burkholderiales; family Burkholderiaceae_E; genus JAMLIN01. The sequence goes on from JAMLIN010000008.1 coordinate 90,532, forward strand.
CGATGAAGCTGCGCACGAAGGCGTGGAAATGCCCGCGCGCGATCCGGCGCCGTTCGCGCGGATCCATGTCGGGGAAGCAGAGCTCGAGATTGGTCAGCGTAACGCGCCGGCGCGGCGCCGCCAGCAGGTAGACGATGTCCCCGGTCACCGCCGAGATGGCGCGCACCACCGGGCGCGGCAGCAGCGCGATGCCGCGCAGCAGCCAGATGCCGATCCGGACCGCGAACTCAGCCATCGACGGGCGGCGAGGCGGCGCCGGCGGGCTGCTTGTAGCGGTTATAGGCCCACAGGTACTGTCCGGGGAGCCGGGCCACCAGCCCCTCCAGCCGGCGATTGAGCCGCTCGGGCGTCGGCGGCTCGTGCATGCGCTCGAGGTGGAGCCGCCAGCCCCGCCCGCCGGGCAGCCTTTCGCCCACCGCGAGCACCACGGCGGCGCCGGTCTGGGCGACGAGCTTCTCGGGCAGGCTCATGGTGAAGGCCGGCCGGCCGAAGAACGGCACCCATACGCCGGCTCCCTGGCCCGGCACCTGGTCGGGCAGCAGACCGACCGCGTCGCCCGAGCGCAGCGCCCGCAGCAGGGCGCGCAGGCCCGACGCACCGATCGGAACCGCCCGCATCCCCGGACAGGACCGGGCCGATGCCACCAGGGCGGCGAGCCACGCCTGCTTCGGCTGCCGGAACAGGACCGTGATCGGCCGGCGCGCCGCGCAGTAGCGGGCGGTGGCCTCGAAGCCGCCGAGGTGCGGGGTCAGGAAGAGGATGCCGCGCCGCTCGGCCTCGGCCTCGTCGAGCACGCGCACCGAGTCGCAGGTGATGCGCCGGGCGATCTCGGCCGGCGAGCGCGCCCAGATCCAGGGCAGCTCCCCCACCATCCTCCCCGCTTCGGCAACCGCCCGGTGGCGTACCGCCGAGGCCTCGCCGTAGCCCGCCTGCTCGAGATTGGCGACCAGCCTGCGGCGATAGGCCGGCGATGCCGCGTAGACGATCCGGCCCAGGAGCGCACCGGCCGCGCGCAGCACGGCCAGCGGCAGCATGCCCGCGATGCGGACCAGCCAGTGGGGTTGCGGATTCGATGCTGGGAAAGGGCTTGCGGTCATGGTGAACGACCGGCCGGCGACGCGGCGGCCGCCCGGCCCGGACCGTCGCCGGGAGCTGGAAAGGGCGATCAGTCTATGCGAATCCGCCGCCGCAGTGGGGTCGGGCGTCGCCCCGAGCCGACACCGGGCGCTATAATGCCGCCCCATCGGCCGCCGAGTTAATGACAACTTGCGGGGCGGCTCCGACCGGCAGGTCGGGCACAAGTACCGCTAAAGCGTCGCCGCTTCTCCCGGATCCGGCAACGCCCCGAAAACAGGCGGTTCGCCGCGACTCTCAGGAGAGAAGCCCATGGCCCAGGAGTACCTCTTCACCTCGGAATCCGTTTCCGAAGGCCACCCCGACAAGGTTGCCGACCAGGTGTCGGACGCCGTCCTCGACGCGCTGCTCGCGCAGGACCCGACGTCTCGCGTCGCCGCCGAGACGCTCTGCACCACCGGCCTCGTGCTGCTCGCCGGCGAGATCACCTCGAAGGCGCAGGTCGACTTCATCCAGGTCGCACGCGACACCGTCAAGGCGATCGGCTACGACAACACCGACTACGGCATCGACTACCGCGGCTGCTCGGTGCAGGTCTGCTACGACAAGCAGAGCCCCGACATCGCCCAGGGCGTCGACCGGGCGCACGACGACAACCTCGACCAGGGGGCCGGCGACCAGGGCCTGATGTTCGGCTACGCCTGCGACGAAACCCCGACCCTGATGCCGGCGGCGATCCACTACGCCCACCGCATCGTCGAACGCCAGGCGCAGGCGCGCAAGAACGGCCGCCTGACCTGGCTGCGCCCCGACGCCAAGTCGCAGGTGACCCTGCGCTACCGGGACGGTCGCCCCGTCGCCGTCGACACCGTGGTGGTCTCGACCCAGCATGCCCCCGACATCACGGAAGCAGCGCTGCGCGAGGCCGTCATCGAGGAGATCATCAAGCCGGTGCTGCCGCACGAGCTGCTCAAGGGCGATGTGAAGTACCTCGTCAACCCGACCGGGCGCTTCGTGATCGGCGGCCCGCAGGGCGACTGCGGCCTGACCGGGCGCAAGATCATCGTCGACACCTATGGTGGCGCCGCCCCGCACGGCGGCGGCGCTTTCTCGGGCAAGGATCCCTCCAAGGTCGACCGCTCGGCCGCCTACGCGGCGCGCTATGTCGCGAAGAACATCGTCGCGGCGGGGCTGGCGAGCCGCTGCCTGGTGCAGCTCTCCTATGCGATCGGGGTGGCCCAGCCGACCTCGATCTGGGTGACCACCCAGGGCACCGGCCGGATCGACGACGAGAAGATCGCGGCCCTGGTGCGCGAGCATTTCGACCTGCGCCCGAAGGGCATCGTGAAGATGCTCGACCTGCTGCGCCCGATCTACGGCAAGTCGGCGGCCTACGGCCATTTCGGCCGCGACGAGCCGGAGTTCAGCTGGGAGCGCACCGACCGCGCCGAGGCGCTGCGCTCGGCCTGACGCAAACCCGGACCGACCCGTTTCCGCCAGGCGGCAATGCCGCCGTCTTGCGGAAACTCCGCTAGAATCAAAGGCTCCGAGGAGCGCTGCGACGACCGCCATGCCGGTCGCCAGGCTCGGAACCGATCCGCCGGCCCCGCCCCCTGGCCGGGCGCGGATCATCGCAACCGCGCTCGTTGAACCGTTTCCCGACGGCCAGCGAGCTCCCCCAGGATTCCTTCGCTGCGGCCGTCGACCCCGACGACCAGGAGTCCCCATGTCCGCAGTCCGCCAGATCCCCACACCGCCCGACCACAAGATCGCCGACATCTCGCTCGCCGGGTGGGGTCGCAAGGAGATCCGGATCGCCGAGACCGAGATGCCCGGCCTGATGGCGATCCGCGAGGAATACGCCGCCAGCAAACCGCTGGCCGGCGCGCGCATCGCCGGATCGCTGCACATGACGATCCAGACGGCGGTTCTCATCGAGACCCTGACCGCGCTGGGCGCACAGGTGCGCTGGGCCTCGTGCAACATCTTCTCGACCCAGGACCATGCCGCCGCCGCGATCGCGGAAACCGGCGTGGCCGTCTATGCCCACAAGGGCGAGAGCCTCGAGGAATACTGGAACTACACCCACCACATCTTCGAGTGGCCCGATGGCCAGCCCGCCAACATGATCCTCGACGACGGCGGCGACGCCACGCTGCTGCTGCACCTGGGGGCGCGCGCGGCAAGCGACCCGGGCCTCATCGCCGATCCGAAGAGCGAGGAGGAGAAGCATCTCTTCGCGTCGATCCGCAGGCGCCTCGCCCAGGATCCGGGCTGGTACCAGCGCCAGCTCGACGCGATCGTCGGCGTCACCGAGGAGACCACCACCGGCGTGCACCGGCTGCAGCAGATGTCGGCGCGCGGCGAGCTCGCGTTCCGGGCGATCAACGTCAACGACTCGGTCACCAAGAGCAAGTTCGACAATCTCTACGGCTGCCGGGAATCGCTGGTCGACGGCATCAAGCGGGCGACCGACGTGATGATCGCCGGCAAGGTCGCGGTGGTCGCGGGCTACGGCGACGTCGGCAAGGGCTCGGCCCAGGCGCTGCGCGCGCTCTCGGCCCAGGTCTGGATCACCGAGATCGACCCGATCTGCGCCCTGCAGGCGGCGATGGAAGGCTATCGCGTGGTCACGATGGACTACGCCGCCGACAAGGCCGACATCTTCGTCACCACCACGGGCAACAAGGACGTGATCACCCACGACCACATGGCGGCGATGAAGGACCAGGCGATCGTCTGCAACATCGGCCACTTCGACAACGAGATCGCGGTGGCATCGCTCGAGAAGTACCGGTGGGAGAACATCAAGCCCCAGGTCGACCACGTCATATTCCCGGACGGCAAGCGCATCATCCTGCTCGCGGAAGGACGACTGGTGAACCTCGGCTGCGGCACCGGGCATCCGTCCTACGTGATGAGCTCCTCTTTCGCCAACCAGACGATCGCGCAGATCGAGCTCTGGAGCCATCGCGATCGCTACGAGAGCGGCAAGGTCTATGTGCTGCCCAAGCATCTCGACGAGAAGGTCGCGCGCCTGCAGCTCGCCAAGCTCGGCGCCATGCTCACCGAGCTCACGCCCGAGCAGGCCGCGTACATCGGGGTGCCGGTCGAAGGGCCGTACAAGCCGGACAGCTACCGCTACTGACATGGAACGACCCCCACGCTCGCAGTCGCTCGCTGCCCCCCGAGGGGGCTATCAGTGGCTTCGGGCGGCCGGGCGCCACTGATGCGCGCCGACCGCCTGATCGTCGAGCGCGGGCTGGCGCGCTCGCGCACGCTGGCGAGGCGGCTGATCGAGGCCGGCTCGGTGTCGGCGTTCGATGCGCTCGGGCACGCCGTGCCGATCAAGCCGGCGACCGAGCTCGCGCCCGATGCGCGGCTCGAGATGGCCGCGAGCGAGCTCGATGCCTATGTGTCGCGCGGTGGCCTGAAGCTCGCCGGCGCGCTGCGCGGCTTCGGGATCGATGTGCGCGGCTGGCGCTGCCTCGATGCCGGCCAGTCGACCGGCGGCTTCACCGACTGCCTGCTGCGCCATGGCGCGGCCTTCGTGTGCGGCATCGACGTCGGCCATGGCCAGGTCGACCCGGCGCTGCGGACGCGGCCCGAGGTGCGGGTCATCGAGCGGACCAACATCCGGCATCTCGATGCGGCAGGCCTTGCGAGGCTGTGCCCCGAAGCGGCCGAGCATCCCTTCGATCTCCTCGTGGCCGACCTGTCGTTCATCTCGCTGCGCCTCGTGCTTCCCGCGCTCGCCGGCCTGGCGGCGCCCGGCGCGCGGCTCGTCGCCCTCGTCAAACCCCAGTTCGAAGCCGGTCGCGAGGCCCTCGACGGGCGCGGCATCGTGCGCTCGGACGCCGCGATCGGACAGGTACGGACGGCTGTGAGCGCCGCGGCCGAAAGCGCGGGCTGGCGGGTTCGCGACTGGATCGCCAGCCCGATCGACGGCGGCGACGGCAACCGCGAGTACTTCATCCATGCGCGCCGCGAAGCGGCGCCCCCCGCCCCGCCCCTCTTCCCTGCGGGCGACCGATCCGGATCAGCGGCATGAGCAATCTCTCGATCAGCTACGAGTTTTTCCCCCCGAACACCCCGGTCGGCCGCGAGAAGCTGCGCGCGGTCCATGCCGAGCTCAGCAATACCGGCCCGGAGTTCTTCAGCGTGACCTACGGCGCCGGCGGCGCAACCCAGGAAAAGACCTTCGACGTCGTCGCCGAAGTCGCGGCGACCGGCTCGGCGGTCGCGCCGCACTTGTCCTGCGTGGGCAGCACCCGCGAGGAGATCGGCGCCCTGCTCGATCGCTACCGCGCGCTGGGGGTGGACCGGATCGTGGCCCTGCGCGGCGATGCTCCTTCCGGCTTCGGCGCCGGCCCGTTCGGGGACTTCCGTTACGCGAGCGACCTGGTCGCCTTCATCCGTAGCCACAGCGGCCGGGCCTTCACCATCGAGGTCGCCGCCTATCCGGAGTTCCATCCGCAGGCGCGCTCGCCGGGCGACGATCTCGCCGCCTTCGCCGCCAAGGTGCGCGCCGGCGCCGATCGCGCGATCACCCAGTACTTCTACAACGCCGACGCCTACTTCCGGTTCCGGGACGACGCCGTTGCCGCCGGGATCGAGGTGCCGATCGTCCCCGGCATCATGCCGATCACCAACTACGCCCAGCTCGCGCGCTTCTCGGACAACTGCGGCGCCGAGATCCCGCGCTGGATCCGGTGGCGGCTGGCGGCGCTGGCCGAGGACCCGGTCGCGATCCGCGAGTTCGGCTTCGAGGTGGTATCCGGCCTTTGCCGACGCCTGGTGGCCGGCGGCGCGCCGGGCCTGCACTTCTATACCCTGAACCAGGCAGGCCCCAGTCTCGCCCTGACGCGCGCCCTCGCTACCTGACCCCAGGGCCGGGCCGCCGCCCGTCGTCGTCCAGGCGCCCGCCCACCGGCCCGCGCCCGCCGCCCGGCCGGCACCGGTTTCCGCGAACCCGTGCCCTTGCCTAATCTGGCCGCTCACCAGCAAGTCCGTGGCCAGATGGATATCGATCTCGTTTCCCGGCCGATAGAAGCCGGCGACCGCCTGCGAACGCCCGAACCGCCCCCCGAGCCGGCGGGTGCCCCGTTGCGGCACTACCGCCTCGGCGTCGAATCGGTCGCCATCGGCATGTGGGTGGCCGAGCTCGACCGCCCCTGGCTGGATACGCCCTTCCTGATCCGCGGCTTCAGGGTCGACACCCACCAGGAGCTCGAGACGCTGCGCCGCTACTGCGCCCACGTCGAGATCGACATCGAAAAGTCCGATGTCGACGTCGTGGACGCGATCCGGCGCGCCGAAGCCGGCAACACGGACGAGGAAGCCCCCGGGACTCGCGGGCCGGCCGCGGGCGAGCACACCATTGTCCGCGCAAGCGTACGGGCCGGGCCGGCGCGCCCGCGGGTACGCGATGGCCGCGTCAGCGGCGGCACCCGGGTAAGGTTTCGCAAGATGGTCCACGAGGCGACGCTTGCCGCCGACGAGCCCGGCGGCCTGCGTGGCCTGATGCTCGCCCTTGCGAGAGCGATCGGCCTCGCGCCCGATCCGGCGCGGATCGCGGCCGAGCGCAAGCGCCGACGCGCCGCGCTGCGCAAGTCCCTGCCCATCGAAAAACCGCAGCGCTATCGCGATACCCGCCCGATCGAGGAAGAGCTCCCCCGCGCCCGCAATGCGTTCACGAAGGGCTGCGGCACGATCGAGACCCTGCTCACCGACATCCGCAACGAACGGGTGACCGACATCGCGCGGGTACATGCCGCGGTCGACGACATGGTGTCGAGCATGATCGGGAACCCCGACGCGCTGATGTGGATCGCCCGCCTGCGCGACGAGGACATCAACACCTACTCGCACGGCGTGAAGGTGGCGCTCTACATGATCGCGCTCGGGCGCCACATCGGCTTCCCGAAAGAGGACCTCAACAAGCTCGGCATGATCGGCATGCTCGCCGACGTCGGCAAGACCCGGGTGCCGCGAGCACTGCTCGCCAAGCCCGGCATGCTCACGCCGGAAGAGTACGCCGTCGTCAAGGATCACGTCGAGCTGGGGCTCGAAGCGCTGGGCAAGAGCATGGTGCTGCCGCCCGAGGTCGAGCAGGGCATCGCCCAGCACCATGAACGGCTCGACGGCTCCGGCTATCCACGGGGTCTCGCGGGCGAGGACATCAGCATCTACGGCAGGATCGCCGCCATCGCCGACACCTTCGCCGCCCTGATCACGCCGCGCGCCTACGCCAACGCGAGCGCGCCACAGGAAGCCCTGATGAGCCTGTTCGAGTGGTCGGGCCAGTCGTTCCATGCGCCCCTGGTCGAGCAGTTCGTCGAGGCGATCGGCATCTTCCCGGTCGGCTCGTTCGTCGAGCTGTCCACGGGCGAGGCCGCGATCATCGTGGCGCACAACCGCACCCGTCGCCTCGAGCCGAAGGTGCTCGTCCTCACCTGGCCGGACAAGCAGCCGCTGCCCGAGCCGATCACCCGCGACCTCGGCGAACGCGGCCGCGGCGGCGACGGCAAGGTGATCCGCATCGTGCGCGGCCTGCCCTCGGGCGCCTACGGGCTGAAGGTCCGCGACTACTATGGCCGCGACGGCATCCCCGCCTGCTGAAGCAGCCGCGGGCTCGCGGGTCGCGCCGCCCGCCCTGCTCGAGCGCATCCGCGACGAAGGCCGCAGCCCCCGTCGCCGCGCCCTGCTCGTGGCCCGCCTGAACCGTACCGATCGCCTGGGAGCGCTCGCGCAGGCGAGCGAGTCGCGCCATGTGCATGCCGAGATCGCGCGTCGGCTCAACAACATGGTCCGCCAGGGGGACTGCTACAGCATGGTCTCGGCCGACGAGATCTGGATGCTGGTGGACGACCTCGCATCCGAGGCCCTCGGCGAGCTCGCCGGGCGAACCCTGGTCGAGACCCTCGGGCGACCGGTCGCGGTGCGCCGCGCCAGCGGCGACGAAACCATCGTCGGCCTGCGGCCGGTGGTGGGTGTCGCGACCTGCGAACCGCTGCCGGTCGATGATCCGCTCGCGCTGGTCGCGCTCGCCAGCAGAGCCGCCAACCAGGCCGCTCGCCGCGACGATCGGATCAAGGTCCTGCGCCTGACCGTCGACGAGGACGCCCTGCATCGCGACGAGATCGAACGCGGGCTGCGCATCGCGCTCAACGACAATGCGCTCGACGTCCATTTCCAGCCGCAGATCGACCTTCACGCCGACCGCTGCGTGTCGGCCGAGGCGCTGATCCGCTGGATCCGGCCCGACGGCCGATCGGTCGATTCGGGCCTGATCGCCTCGATCTGCGAAGAGCGCGGCATGATCGGCCAGCTCACCCAACTCGTGCTCAATACCTCGCTGCGCTACCAGATGTTCTGGAAGTCGCGCGGCCTGGACATCGCGGTCAGCCTGAACCTGTCGGCGGTCAGCCTGGCCGACGCCTCCTTTCCTGACGTCGTCGAGCAGGCTCTGACGACCTGGGGCGTGGCCGGTGACCGGCTCACCCTGGAGCTGACCGAGAGCGCGATCGTGCAGAACGAGGCGAGCGCGGTGGGCTTCATGTCGCGGCTCAAGGCCCTGGGCTGCAAGCTCGCGATCGACGACTTCGGCACCGGCTATTCCTCCTTCTCCTACCTTCGCCAGTTTCCGCTCGACGAGCTGAAGATCGACCAGTGCTTCGTGCGCAACATGGTCACGGACCGCGGCGATGCGCAGATCGTGCGCGCGCTGATCGACCTCGCGCACACCTTCGACCTGCATGCGCTCGCCGAAGGCGTCGAGGACGAGCAGACGATCGCCGCCCTGCGCGGCATGGGCTGCGATCGGGTGCAGGGCTACCACTACAGCAGGGCGCTCGCCCCGCGCGACCTGCCCGAGTTCATCGAAGCCTTCAACGGCGGCCGCCGGGACGGACCCGCCGTATCCGCTCACAGTCGACCAGACGTTCCTGCGTGACGACGAAGCCCAGGGCGACGTCGTGCGGCTCGGGTCGCAGCCCCGGCAGTCCGCCCTCTTCGTAGGCGATGCCCACCGTGATCGCGGCCAGCCCGGCCAGCGTCCGGTCATAGTAGCCGCCGCCGTAGCCGAGCCGCCAGCCGGCATCGCCGAATCCGACGCAGGGCACGATCACCACATCGGGCGCCAGCCACTCTCCTCCGGCGGGCTCGACGGTCCCGTGCGCCCCGGCGCGCAGGAGCGCGCCCGGCGCATGGCGCGCGAAGCGCAGCGGCTCGCCGCGCCCGACGACCACGGGTAGCGCAAGCGTGGCGCCGGCGGCGACCCAGTCGGCGAACAGCGGGCGAGGATCGGGCTCTCCCTGCATCGGCCAGTAGGCGGCGATGATCCGTCCCGCGAGCGGCCAGGCTCGCGCGGCGAGAAGTCCGGCAAGACGGGCGCGTATCGCAGCATCGGCGGCGCGGCGCACCGCGTCCGGCATCGCGCGCCGCGCCTCCAGCAGCGCCTTGCGCGCGTCGCGTCGCGCCGCGGCCGTGGTGATCGGGCATGTTAAGCTCGCCACTGCAGTGTCCCGCGAATCGATGCCGTATCCGTTGTATCCAGCCCCGCTTCCACTGTTCGCCTCGCTGCTCCTTGCCTGCCTGCTGATTCTAGGTCGCCCGGCCGTCGCGGACGCCGGCACGGAATCCAGCGCGCGGCCGGACGCGAACGAGCAGGCGCTCCTCGACGCACGCGAAGCCGCGCTGCGCCGCGATGAGGCGGCGGTACGCGCCCATTCCCGACGCATCGACCCCGCCCACCCGCTCGCCGCCTATCCCGAGTTCTGGCGATTGCGGATGCTCCTCGACGATCGCTTCGAGATCCCCGACCCGGCCGCGCTCGATGCCGAGATCGCCGCCTTCATCACGGCCCATGCCGGCTCGGCCCTGGCCGAGCGCCTGCTGGCCGACTGGCTGCCAAGCCTGGGCCGACGCTCGATCTGGCACCTGTTCGACGAGTACTTCCCGCTCGCGAGTCCGCGCAGCAACGATCCGCTATGGTGTCTTGCCGGCGTCTCGCGGCTCCTGCGCGGCCTGCCGGCCGGCGCCGAGCCCTTGCGCGCCTGGAGCGAGCGCCGCGAGCTCGGCGAGGATTGCGAGCTCCTGACACAGCGCATGTACGAGGCGGGCCAGCTCGGAACGGACCGGCTCGACCGCCGCCTGCGCAGCGCACTGGAGGAGAAGGCCACGGACACGATCCGGGTGATCGGCCGGCTGCTGGGCATCGGCGCCGACGATCTCGGGCTGGTCCTCGATTCACCGGCCCGGGCGCTCGCAGGATCGGGTGACCCGCGGGTCGTGCTGATCGCGATCGGCCTGCTGGCACGGCCATCCCCCGACCAGGCGGCAGAGCGCCTGGCCGAACGCAACGACATTCCCGAAACCGACGCGCAACTGCTCTGGGCGATCATCGGCGCCTCGGCCGGCCGCGACCTCGATGCGCGGGCCTGGGAATGGGCTCGCCGAGGGCTGGCGGCCGATGCCGGTCGCGACACCCGCGAATGGCTGGTGCGCGCCGCGATGCTCGCCGAGGACTGGCCCGGGGTGCTGGCCGCCCTCGACCGCCTCGACGAGACCGATGCGGCCACCCCGCGCTGGACCTACTGGAGGGCGCGCGCGCTCACCGCCACCGGCGCGTCCGACGCCGCCCGTGCCCTGCTGGCGCTGATGGCCGGAACCGACGGCTACTACCCGATGCTGGCCGCCGAGGAAAGCGGCCTTGCCGGTGGTCGGCCGGAGCCACAGGCGGAACCGCAGCCCGCCATCGATCCCGCCAGCCTCGCGGCCCGGCCTCCGATCGCCCGGGCACTCGCGCTCTATCGCCTCGGCCTGCGCGGCGAGGCCCAGCGCGAATGGCTGGCCGGCCTGCGCGGCGCATCGGACGCCGAGCTGCTCGGCGCGGCGCGCCTTGCCTGCTCGCACGGCATCTTCGATCGCTGCATCAACGAAGCCTCGCGAATGCGCGGGCACGACGAGTGGTCGCTGCGCTATCTGCTGCCCTACCGCGAACCGCTGGAGGCCGCCGCCCGGGCGCACGAGCTCGATCCCGCCTGGGTCTACGGCCTGATCCGCCAGGAGTCCCGTTTCGCGCCGGCCGCGCGCTCGGGCGTCGGCGCCCGCGGCCTGATGCAGATCATGCCCGCGACCGGACGCTGGATCGCCCGCCGGCGCGGCATCGGCGGCTTCCGGACCGTCTCGCTCGAAGAGCCTCGCACCAATCTCGACTTCGGGACCTGGTACATGCGCCACGTCCTCGATGGCCTGGACGGGTCGATCCTGCTCGCCTCGGCCGGCTACAACGCCGGGCCAGGGCGACCGGCGCGCTGGCGCGCGAGCGTGGGGCGGGCCGTGGACGGCGCGCTCTTCGCGGAGCTGATCCCGTTCAACGAAACCCGCCAGTACGTGCAGAACGTCATCGCCAACACCGCCGCGTATGCCGCCATGCTGCGCGACGAACCGCTGCTGCTGCACCGGCTGCTCGGCGAGGTTTCGCCGGGCATCGCGCCGGGCGAGGCCGACGGCGAATCCGGGCCGCAGCCCGCGGGCAGCCCGCTCGACGATCTCGTGCAACGCTAGCCCTGCGAGCCGATGACGCGGCCCGCGCGCGGCTGATCGCCCCGACCGCCCGACGGTCTGCGAGAATAGGGATCCGGTCATCCCTGATCCGTCATTTCCTGGAATACGGCGACATGCGTCACAAGAACATCCTCGTCCTCGGCGGCTCCGGCTTCGTCGGCAGCGCGCTGATCGGCAAACTTTCGAGCCAGGGCCGGCGGGTACGCGTCGCAACCCGCCGATACGAGGACGGCCGCCACCTGATCCTGCTGCCCACCGTCGAGCTGGTCGAGACCGACATCAACGCGCCCGGCGCGATCGCGCCCCTGCTGGCGGGAATCGATGCCGTCATCAACCTGGTCGGCGTGCTGCACGGCGGGCGCGGCCAGCCCTACGGCCCCGGGTTCGCGCAGGCCCACGTCGAGATCCCGCGCATGATCGCCGACGCCGCGCGCGCCGCCGGGGTGCGTCGCCTGCTGCATGTGTCGGCGCTCGGCGTCACCGACGCCGATCCCGCCGGCCTGCCCTCGATGTACCTGCGCTCGAAGGCCGCCGGCGAGCAGGTGATCCGCGGAACCCGCGACATCGACTGGACGATCTTCCGGCCGTCGATCGTGTTCGGCGCGGAGGATCGTTTCACCCGGCTCTTCGCCCGCATGGCGAAGTTCCTGCCGATCATCCCGGTTGCCCGCGGCGATGCGCAGCTGCAGCCGATCTGGGTGGGCGACGTCGCCCACGCGATCGCCGCGACCGTCGACGCGCCATGGGCGAACGGGCGCTGCTTCGAGCTAGCCGGCCCCGAGGTGACGACGCTCGGCGCGGTGGTCGAGGATGTCGTCCGCTGGTCGGGCCGCCGGCGCCTGGTCTGGAACCTGCCCGACGACATCGGCCGGCTGCAGGCGATGGCGCTGGAATTCGCCCCCGGGCCGACGCTCATGACCCGGGACAATTTCGCCACCCTCGGCGTGCCCAACGTCGCGAGCGGGCCGATCGCCACCGAGCTCGGCATCGATCCGGTGGCGATGTCGGCGGTGGTGCCCGAGTACCTCGCCGAGGACGATGCCGTTTACATTCCGCGTCGGGTCCGGGCCGGCCGCTGACCGCAAGACTTCCCGAGGTTGCCATGAACAAGCTCCTCATAGGCGATCGCAACTACTCGAGCTGGTCGCTGCGCAGCTGGCTGCTGATGCGCCAGTGCGGCATCGCGTTCGAGGAGCAGCAGCACCTGCTCCAGACGCCGGATTTCGATGCCGCCCTGGCCGGCCTTCGGCCCGCGCGTACCGTCCCGACACTGGTCACCGATGACGGGCTGGTCATCTGGGACACCCTCGCGATCGCCGAATACCTCGCCGAACGTTATCCGGATGCCGGCATCTGGCCGCAGGACAGCACCCTGCGCGCGCGCGCCCGCTGCCTGTGCGCCGAGATGCATTCGAGCTTCCTCGCCCTGCGCTCGCGAATGCCGATGAACATCTCGGCGTCGCTGCCGGGCAAGGGTCGCGACGCCGAGGTCGAGGCCGACATCGCGCGGGTCTTCGAGCTGCTCTGCCATGCGGATGGCGGCGCCGGACCGGAAGGCCCCTTCCTCTTCGGGCGCTTCTGCGCGGCCGATGCGTTCTATGCGCCGGTGCTGATGCGCCTGCGCACCTACGGTGTCGAGCTGCCGGTCGACCTCGCGCCCTGGGGCGAAGCCCTGCTGGCGCTGCCGGCGATGCGCGCCTGGATCGACGCGGCCCGCGAAGAGGAGCACTTCCTCGCCAGCGACGAACCCTACCGGGATCCGCCACCCGGGTGGAAATGAAGATCTACCGGGTCGGGGGCGCGGTTCGCGACGCACTGCTCGGCCTGCCGCCCGGCGACACCGACTGGGTCGTGGTCGGCGCAACACCGGAGCGCATGGTCGAGCTCGGCTTCACGCCGGTCGGGCGCGACTTTCCGGTGTTCCTCCATCCGCGCACGCATGAGGAGTACGCGCTCGCGCGCACCGAGCGCAAGACCGCGCGTGGCTACCGGGGCTTCGCCTTCAACTGCTCGCCGGAGGTCAGCCTCGAGGACGACCTCGCCCGCCGCGACCTGACCATCAACGCGATCGCGCAGGCCGACGACGGCAGCCTGATCGATCCGTACGGCGGGCAGCGCGACATCGAGACGCGGGTCCTGCGCCATGTCGGCGATGCGTTCGCCGAGGATCCGGTGCGGATCCTGCGGCTCGCCCGCTTCGCGGCCCGCTTCCCGGAATTCTCCATCGCCCCCGAGACGATGACGCTGATGCGCCGCATGGTCGACTCGGGCGAGGTCGACGCCCTCGTTCCCGAGCGCAGCTGGCAGGAGATCGCGCGGGGCCTGATGACGGCAAGGCCGTCGCGCATGTTCGCCATCCTGCGCGAATGCGGTGCACTTGCGCGCATCCTCCCCGAGCTCGACCGCCCGGCGGCCGGTGACGGACGCGGCTTCGCGCGGGCGCTGCGCGCGGTCGACCATGCCGCGGCCGCCGATGCCTCGCTCGAAGTGCGCTTCGCGTCGCTCTGCTCGCGCATCGCCGCCGAGCCGGCAGTGGTGATCGAAGCCATCGCCGCCAGGCTGCGTGTGCCCAATGCCTGCCGCGCGCTGGCCCTGCTGGTCGCCCGCGAATACGACGCGATCCTCGCCGCCGACGCGCTTGCGCCCGAAGCCCTGGCGTCGCTGGTCACGCGGCTCGACCTGATCCGGCGGCCGGACCGGCTCGAGCCGGTGCTCGCGGCGGTACGCGCCGGCCTGGCCGCCGATCGTGAAACCGATGGTGGAGTCGATTTCCCCCAGGCGGACTGGCTGCGCCGGGTCAGCGCGGCGGCCCGATCGATCGACGCCGGGGCGATCGCCGCAACGACGGGCGACCCGGCGCGAATTCCGGCGCTCGTCCACGAGGCGCGCGTGGCCGCCATCGGCGGGATCGAGGCCGGGCGCTGATCAGCCGATCATGCTGTAGCCGCCCGATACGGACAGCACCTGCCCGGTGATATGACCGGCGACCGGCGATGCGAGGAACACGACCGCCCCCGCGATGTCGGACGGCCGGCCGAGTTTCCGCAAGGGGAGGGACTTGGCGATCTTCTCGAACTGCTCTTCGGTGAACATGCTGTCCGAATTCGCCCACATGCTCGTCTTTCCGACTTCATCGGTCGACTCGGGCACCGTGACGCCGGGACAGACGACATTGCAGCGCACGCCGTAACGCCCGTTCTCCTTGGCGATGGACTTCATGAAGCTGTTGATGGCCGCCTTCACCCCCCCGTAGACCGCCTCTCGAGCCTCGCCCTGGCGGCTCGCATCCGAACTGATCGAGACGATCGCGCCGCCCTTGGACGGGACCATCACATCCAGGGCGGCGCGGGTGCAGTTCAGGACGCCGACGTAGTTCACCTGGATGATCTTCTGCCAGAGCTCGGGCGTCGTCTGGGTGAAGAACATCAGCTGGTCCCAGCCGACGTTGTTGACGAGAACGTCGACACCGCCGAACCTGTCGACGGCACTGGCGAACAGCGCATCCACCTGGGCCTTGTCGGTGACGTCGGTCTTCACGACCTGGACCGCGGACGCCCCCCTCTTCTCGGCCTCGGCGGCGACCTTCCCGGCTTGCTCCGGATCGATGTCACCGATCGTGATCCTGGCGTTCTCGGCCGCGAATCCTAGAACGATCGCCCGACCGATGTTCGAACCGCCGCCCGTCACGATGACCGACTTGTCCTTCAGTCCCATATCCATGTTCAGTACCCCTTCATTCGATTGACCGGCCATGGCGCGACGGCGAATTCGTCGCACGAAATCGGAACCCACTGTACGGAACGGCGGTCATATCCGCAAGCAAGCAGCCCGCCGGGCACCCCCACGGCGGCGGCATGGCGGCGGCATGGCCAAGCGGATTGGCGCAAAATGGGCTGATGTCCGCCAGACCCGCATCGCGCCCCCATTTCGGCTTCGACAACAGCTACGCCCGCGAGCTGCCCGGCAGCTACGTCGCATGGCAGCCGGCGAAGGCGCCGGCGCCACGACTGCTGTTCCTCAACGCGGCGCTGGCGGCCGAGCTCGGGCTCGATGGCGACGCGTTGCGCGGCGACGAGGGGGCGGCGGTCTTTGCCGGCAACCGCCTGCCCGCCGACGCGGAACCGATCGCCCAGGCCTACGCCGGTCACCAGTTCGGCGGCTTTTCGCCGCAGCTGGGCGATGGCCGTGCCCTGCTGCTCGGCGAGCTGGTCGATCGCACCGGCCGGCGGCGCGACATCGCATTCAAGGGTTCGGGCCGCACGCCGTTTTCCCGCGGCGGCGACGGCAAGGCGGCGGTCGGGCCGATGCTG
Source organism: Burkholderiaceae bacterium (assembly GCA_023954135.1). Lineage (GTDB taxonomy): Bacteria > Pseudomonadota > Gammaproteobacteria > Burkholderiales > Burkholderiaceae_E > JAMLIN01. Next base: position 106,485 of record JAMLIN010000008.1, read on the forward strand.
CGCGAAGCGCTCGTCAGCGAAGGGATGCATGCGCTCGGCATCCCGACCACCCGAGCGCTCGCGGTCGTCGCCACCGGCGAGACCGTCTACCGGGAAACTCCGCTGCCCGGCGCCGTGCTCACCCGGGTGGCGGCGAGTCACCTGCGGGTCGGCACCTTCCAGTTCTTCGCCGCGCGCGGCCAGTACGATGCGCTGCGCCGGCTCGCCGACTATTCGATCCGGCGCCATGATCCGGCGCTCGCCGAGGATCCCGACCGCTATCTCGGCCTGCTGCGGGCGCTCGCGGGGCGCCAGGCGAGCCTCATCGCGCAATGGATGAACATCGGCTTCATCCACGGCGTGATGAACACCGACAACATGGCGATCTCGGGCGAGACCATCGACTATGGCCCCTGCGCCTTTCTCGAGGCCTACGACCCCGACACGGTGTTCAGCAGCATCGACCATCACGGTCGCTACGCCTTCGGCAACCAGCCGGCCATCGCCCGCTGGAACCTGGCCCGCTTCGCCGAGACCCTGCTGCCGCTGATGGCCGACCCCGAGGACGACGCCGCCATCCGGCAGGCGGCCGAACGCGCCACCGAAGCGATCGGCGAGTTCCCCGGTCTCTACGATGCGGCACTGCTGCGCGGCCAGCGGATCAAGCTCGGCCTGTTCGCCGCATCGGCCACCGATGATGCAGCCGACACGACGCTCGTCGCCGACTGGCTGGCGGTGCTGCATTCCCAGTCCGCCGACTTCACGCTGGCCTGGCGCCGCCTCGCCGATGCCGCCGAAGGACGCGAAGCCGCACTCAGGTCCCTGTTCACCGACCCCGGCGCGCTCGACTCGTGGCTCGCGCGCTGGCGCGAGCGCTGCGCCGGCGACGAAGCCCGGGGAGGGCCCGGTGCGACCGAACGCGCCATGCGGATGCGGCGGGCGAACCCCTGGATCATCCCGCGCAACCATCGCGTCGAGGAGGCCCTCGCCGCGGCCAGCGATGCCGACGATCTCGCACCGTTCGAGCGACTGCTCGAGGCGCTGCGCAATCCCTTCGACGAATCGCCCGAATACGCCGCCTACGCCGAACCGGCGCCGGCGGCGCTCACCGCCGGCTACCGGACCTTCTGCGGCACCTGATTCATGCGGCGACGCAGAGCTGGCGCTGCTCGCCGAGCCCTTCGATGCCGAGCCGCATCACGTCGCCCGCGCCCAGGTAGACCGGCGGCTTCTGCCCCATGCCCACCCCGGGAGGCGTGCCGGTGGAGATCACGTCGCCCGGCTCCAGCGTCATGAAGCGCGATACATAGGCAACCAGCTCGCGCACGCCGAACACCATCGTCCTCGTGCTGCCGCCCTGGAAGCGGCGACCATTGACCTCCAGCCACATCGAAAGCGCCTGCGGATCGGGGATCTCGTCGCTCGTCACCAGCCAGGGGCCGATCGGCGCGAAGGTATCGTGGGCCTTGCCCTTGTCCCACTGGCCCTGGCGCTCGAGCTGGAATTCCCGCTCCGACACATCGTTGACCACGCAGTAGCCGGCGACATGGTCGAGCGCATCGCCTTCCTCGACGTACTTGGCCCGCCTGCCGATGACCACGCCCAGCTCGACTTCCCAGTCGGCCTTGCGCGAGCCGCGCGGGATCTGGACATCGTCGTTCGGGCCGCAGACCGCGCTCGACGGCTTCAGGAACAGGATCGGCTCGGTGGGCACCGGCATGCCGCTCTCGGCCGCATGATCGGAATAGTTCAGTCCGATGCACACGACCTTGCCGATCGGCGCGACGCACGGCCCCAGGCGCACGCCCGAGGACACTTCCGGCAAGGCCGTCAGGTCGACTTGCGCGAGCTCTGCGAGCCGCTGCGGGGTGAGATCGCGCAGGTCGATGTCCGTCACCAGGCCGCTCAGGTCGCGAACCTTGCCGCCGGCGTCGACCGCGCCCGGTTTCTCTAAGCCCGCAGGACCATGACGCAGCAGTTTCATACCGACTCCACCCGGTCAGACCTGGAGCACGCGTTCGACCGGAACGCCGCGGCAGTCCATCTCGTACTCGAGCTCGAGGATGGGCGGACGGACGAAATGCCAGGTGAGTCCGGCGCGCATCGCGCCGCGGCCGACCAGCTCCTCGCCGATGAACGGGTGCGGATCGTGCACCGTGTAGACCTGCGTCGCCGTGACCGAGCTCCAGTCGAAACCGAGGGCCTGCATGCGCCGCTCCATCTCGCCGAGCACCCACTTCGCCTTGGTGCGAATGCCCGCGGGAGAGATGTCGCCGCGCGCGATCGCGTTGTCCCGGTAGTCCCCCTTGCCTTCGGGCGCTTCGGCGCTGCCGGCGACGACGAACGATGGCGCGGCCTCGGGATCGGCGACCGTGTAGCTGAAGGCATAGAAACCGGGCTCGGCCGGTGGGTCGAGCTCCGGACAGACGTTGCTGCGCGCGACCGGATTCGTTTCACCGTCCATCAGGCCCCAGCGCTCCAGCGTGCCGGTGTAGATCGCGTTGAAATCGCGGAATCCCTGCTCGGTGAACGGCGCCGGCGAACGCAGCTCGCAGGCGCAGAACGCGGAGGTCGGACGACCGAGCGCGCCGAGGTGCTTCTCGATCAGCTCGAACCCTTCGCGCAGCGGCACGACGCGCGAGAAGCGCGCCCGTTCGATGCGAAAGCCGGCCTCGGCGGCCACGCCTCCCGAGTACTGCGAGACCGCCGGGATGAAGCGATAGCCGCCAGCCGAAAGGATCCGGGTACTCATTGCCTGTTCTCCATTGGAAGTGAAATCAGGGAATCCGTGGATGGCTCGTTCACGGGTTCTCAGTCGGCAAGCGCGCCGAGATAGGCCCGGCGCACGGCCGGGTCCGCAAGCAGCTGGTCGCTCGGTCCGTGCTGGACGACCCGCCCCATGTCCATGACGAAGGCCTGGCTGGACACTTCCAGCGCTGCGACGACATCCTGCTCGACGACGAGGATCGACAGGCCCTCGCGGTTGAGGGAGATCAGCGCCTCGACCAGCTGCTCCACGAGCAGGGGCGACAGGCCGAGCGAGAGCTCGTCGATCATCAGCAGGCGCGGCGCGCTCATGAGCCCGCGGCCGATGGCGCACATCTGCTGCTCGCCGCCCGACATGGTGCCGGCGGCCTGGGTACGGCGCTCGGCAAGCTTCGGGAAGATCTCGTAGACCCGCTCCAGGTCGCGGGCGAGCTGCGCGCGATTCCCCGAGCGCAGGTACGCGCCCATGATCAGGTTGTCCTCGACCGTCATGGCGCTGAACAGCCGCCGTCCTTCGGGAACATGCGCGATGCCCATACCGAGCACCTGCGCGGGCGTGCTGTGCTGGATCTCCCGGCCCTGCCACAGGAGCCGTCCGGCACGGGTGGGAATCAGCCCCGAGATGGTGCGCATGAGGGTCGACTTGCCCGCGCCGTTCGACCCGATCAGCGCCGTGATCTGCCCTTCGCGCACGACGAGATCGACGCCCCACAGCACGGTGACCGGTCCGTAGCCCGCCTGCAGGCCCTCGATCCGCATCAGCTCGCCGCTGCCCTGCGCGGTCGCCGGGCTCGATGATGTCGTCATGGATTCCCCGCCGCCTGCGCCGCCATCTGCGCGTACTTCTTGCCGAGGTACGCCTCGACGACATGCGGGTCCGACACGATGCTCGACGGGGGCCCGTCGGCGATCAGCGCGCCGTTGTGCAGGACCACGATCCGCGAGCACACCGACAGCACGACCTTCATCAGATGCTCGATCAGCACGATGGTCACGCCGGTGCCGGCGATCTGGTTGATGAGCCCCATCGCCTGCTCGACCTCGGCCGAGTTCAGCCCCGCGTTGACCTCGTCGAGGAACAGCAGCCTGGGCCTCATCGCGAGCGCCTTGGCGAGCTCGAGCCGCTTGCGCATGGCAAGGGTCAGGGTAGCCGCCGGCTGGTCGGCCGTCGCGGACAGGCCGACGAACTCCAGCTGCTCGGCGGCGAAGGCCCGGGCCTCCCGCAAGCCGCCCTTGCCGCTCGAGAACATCGCCGCGGCGGTCACGTTCTCGTGCACGGTGAGTTCGGGAAACGGCTGCACCACCTGGAAGGTGCGCGCGATGCCGGCGCGCGCCGCCTGGTAGGGCTTGAAGGACGTGATGTCCCGTCCCTCGAAATGGACGCGACCGCCGGTGGCGCGATGCACGCCGGTCACCACGTTGACGAGCGTGGTCTTGCCGGCGCCATTGGGCCCGATCAGGCCGAGGATCTCACCGCGCCCGATGTCGAGCGTGACGCGGTCGAGCGCCTGCAGGCCGCCGAAGCGTCGCGAGACCGCATCGAGTCGCATCAGCTCAGCCATGACCCGCCCGCAACGAGCGCACCCGACGCCCGATGGAAACGATCCCGTGGGGCAGGAACAGCAGCAGCACCACGACCAGGAAGCCGAGCACGCCGGTATGCACCTGCAGGTAGTTGCGCCAGACGACCTCCTCGATGCCGAGGAAGGTGAACGCACCGATGATCGCGCCCGCCGTCGAACCGAGGCCGCCGAGCAGCACCATGACGATGGGCTTCACCGCGAACAGGATGTCGTAGACGTCGGGAGGCTCGATGTAGTGGACCCACCCGGCATACAGGGTTCCTGCCATCGCGACGAAGACGCCCGAGAAGGCGAAGGCGAGGCTCTTGTAGAGCGTGGAGTTCACCCCGATCATGTCGGCTGCCGATTCGTTCTGCCGGATGCAGGCAAGACCGAAGCCGAGTCGCGAACGCTCGATGAAGCCGACGACGATGACGGCGATGAAGAGCAGGCCCCACATCGCGAGGAAATAGAACGTGGCGGTGTCCATCATGCCGGCGCCGCCCGAGAGGCTGAGCGGTATGTTCAGGCCCATTCCGCCGCCGGTGAGATCGGTGGCCGAATTGGTCAGCTCCCGCAGCACTTCGGCGACCGCCAGGCTGGCGATCGCGAAATAGTGGCCGCGCAGGCGCATCAGCACCGCGCCGAGCAGCATCGCCCCCGCGAAAGCGAGTGCGCCCGCCGCGACGATCGCCACCGTCAGCGGGCTGCCGGCGGCGAGCAGCACGCCGCCGGTGTAGGCGCCGAGCCCGAAGAAGGCCGCGGTGGCGAATGACGGATAGCCCGCCATGCCGCCGATCACGTTCCATGACACCGCCATCACCGCATACATGCAGGCCATGGTGCCCAGGCGCAAGGTGTAGGCCTCGCCCACCAGCGGCAACAGGCCGAGGATCAGCAGCCCGCCCAGCAGGATCCAGTCCTTGCGCCGCATCACTCGAACCCCCGCTTGCCGAGCAGGCCCTGCGGCCGGAAGATCAGGAACAGGATCAGCAGCGCGAACGACAGCGTGACCGCATGCTCCGGCCCGAAGGCGAAGGCGCCGAAGCTCTCGACCAGCCCGAGGATCAGCCCGCCGAGGACGGCACCCGGCACGCTGCCGAGGCCGCCGAGCACGCACACGACGAAGGCCTTGCCGAGATACGGGGTCGCCGACAGCGGCGAGATCGGAAAGATGAGCGCGAGCAGCACCCCCGCGCATCCGGCCATCGCCGCGCCGAGGCCGAAGGCGGCCGCGTAGGTCGTGGCCACGTTCACCCCCATCAGGCGCGCGGCGTCGCGATCGAGCCGCACGGCGATGATCGCGCGCCCGATGCGCGACTTGCGCAGGATCACGTACAGGATCGCGGTCAGCGCCAGTGCGAGCAGCATCGCGATGATCCGGTCGACCGGCACCACGACGGAACCCCAGGCCACCGAGCCGAGCGGGGGATCGAGCAGCAGCTTGCGGTAGTCGGCCTTGAAGCCGAGCAGCATCGCGTTGTTCAGGATCAGGTCGAGCCCGAAGGTGAGGGTGAGGGTCACCAGCACCGGCGCCGCGATGACGCGGTTCAGGACGCCGCGCTGGACCAGGTAGCCCAGCGCGTAGAAGAGCGGTGCCGCGATGGCGAGGCTCGCCCAGGGGCTGAGGCCGAGGGCGTTGTATGCGCCCCAGGCGAGATAGGACCCCAGCACGATGAACGAGCCGTGCATCAGGTTGATGACGTTGAGCACGCCCCACACCAGCGAGAATCCGACCGCGATGCAGGCATACAGGCAGCCCAGCACCACGCCGTTGGCGAGAATCTGCAGAGTGAACATGGCGATTCGATGCCCGGCTGTCCCTGCCGCGCCGCCATCGGCACGGCAGGGGTGGGAGCGGATTTACTTGACGCCGAGCCTGAGCTCGCCCTGCTTGATCTCAGGCGGATGCACGACGATGGCCTTGGCGCCCTGGATCTGGAACACCGGCGGCTCGAGCGAGTTGATCTGCCCCGTCGGGCCGAAGCGCACCGGGCCCCAGAAGGTCACCACGTCCATCTTCGCGAGCTCGTCGCGCACCTTGTCGCGATCGAGCGAGCCCGCCTTCTCGATGGCCAGCCGGAACAGGTCGCCCGATATCGACGACGAGGCCTGCGCGTAGTCGGGCGTCGCGTTGTACTTGGCCCTGAAGAGCTCGACGTAGTTGTCCGCCGTCTTGAAGATGTCGACGCCTTCGTAGCGCACCGCCGGATGCCACCAGGCCGCGCTGCTGATGTTCTCCGCCCCGGCACCCGCGGCATCGATGAACTCCTGGTAGGCGGGCCCGGCGATCATGGTGACCACCTGCGCCTCGATGCGCTGGTCGCCCATCTGCTTGCGCAGCAGCACCAGGTCGTTGATGTAGCCGGTGGCGAAGATCCAGTGCGGATTCTGCGACTTGATCTGCGCGAGCGCCGACGAGTGGTCCATCGTGTTGATCGCGTACCGCTCGAACGATACGACCTCGAGGCCGTTCTGCTTGGCCGACTTCTCCATCTCCTGCGCGATGGCGAGCGGGAACAGGTCGTTGCGCGCGAGGATCGCCACGCGCTTGACATCCGGCGCCTGCTTCACGACCAGCTCGGTCAGCGGCGTCGTCAGCGTGTCGTTCGGCGTGAAGGTGCCGAACAGGTACTTGTAGCCCTGGTCGTAGACCTGCGACGAGGATGCGGTCGAGGCGATGGTCGGCACCTTGTAGCGCTCCGACACCGTGCTCGCCGCCTTGGCCGCACCCGAGCCGAACGGGGAGAAGAGGAAATTGACCTTCTCCTGGGTGATCAGCTGCTCGGCGGCCTGGACGGCGCGCGGCGTGTTCGACTGGTAGTCGGTGTAGACGATCTCGACCTTCATCTTCTTGCCGCCGACATCGATGCCGCCGGCCTTGTTGACCTGCTCGGCCCACAGGTCGTAGCCCTGCTGCTGCTTGAGGGCCTCGGGGGCAAGCGCGCCGGTGAGCGGCAGCGGCGCGCCGAACCGGATGGTCTCCTGGGCGAGCGCCGCCGAGCCGAAGGCGACGGGCGTCGCCGCGACCGCGGCCGAGAGGAGGAACTTCGACAGCGGGCTGACGGCCCCGCGAGCAAACAGGCTGGTGATTCTCATCGCGTCGACTCCTTGTTTTTTCGTCGGCATGCACGACACCGCAGCGACCTGCAACGTGAGGGCTTCGCCGGAGTCTATGCGCGCTCCGAATCCCGGAGAATCACGGAATTTCGATGCCAGCGTTCCAATTCCGAGAACGCTGTCCGCACCGATCCCGTGCGTCCCGACGCCTGTTGCAGTGCACCCGGACGACGCCGGCGGCGCGACCGGGTCATCGCTTCGCGCGACGGCCGCCGGTGGTCTGCCTGGCGCTCGCCGCCATGGCGGCCTTCAGGCGCTCGCGTGTCCAGTCGGCCGCCGGAGACAGGGTGCGCGAAGGGCTCGCCACCAGCGTCACCCGTGTGCCGCGCAGCAACTTCTCGTCGAGCGGCACCGCCACCAGCTGGCCATCGACCACCTCCCTGCGCACCGAATCGAGCGGCTGGAAGGTCACGTATCTGGTGCGAAGCACCATGCGCCAGGCGAAGGCCAGCGTATTGGTTTCCAGCACGATGCGCAGGTCGACGCGATCGACCGCGCGCACCCGGTCGATGAGCTGCCGTATCCCGAAGGAGCGATCGGGCATCACCACGCCGAAGGGCGCGACATCGGACAGGCGGCAGCTGCGCCTGTGCGCGAGCGGATGGCCGGCCGCGACGATCGCGCACAGGGGCTGGCTCATCCGGGCGATCTCCACCAGGTCGCCGCGCGGTGACTGGCCGAACAGGATGCCGAGGTCGAAGCGATGCTCGGCCACCGCCTCGGCCACGCTCTGCGAGCCCATGGCCGCGACGCGCAGCACCAGGCCCTCGTGCTCGGCCTGGAGGCATTCGATGAAGCCGGGCATGAAACCGTTGAGCAGCCCCTCGACGCAGGCGATGTCGACTTCGCCGCGATGCAGGGTCTCGAAATCCTGGATCCGCGAGCGCAGCTCGTCGAGGCGCGCCCGCGAGTCGTCGATATACTCGAGCAGCAGGCGACCCGCGGCCGTGAGCACCATGCCGCGTGCGCGGCGCTCGAAGAGCGCCACGCCGAGCTCGGCCTCGAGCGTACGGATCTGGCGACTCAGGGCGCTCTGCGCGATGTACAGCCGTTCGGCGGCATGGCGCAGCGAACCCTGGGCGGCGACCTCACGGAAGTAGCGCAGGCTTGCGGTCTCGATCAAATCGCGTCGTGCTCCATGGGGTTCTCCGCGCTTTCATGCGGATTGCCATAGTATCGGCAGCTGGAAGGGAATCGGGCTTCGGGCGCGAAGGCACCCGCTACGTGATGAAGAGAATGACCGACATTCGCCACCTGGTGATCGACCATGGATAGCCGGCATCGGCCTGCCCTGACGGTCGGGATCGCGGGCCTGGGCAACATCGGGACGGAGGTCGCGCGCTGGCTGGCGGCATCGGCGCCACGCTCGCTCGCCCTTGCCGCGGCGGCCGGACGCGACCCGCAGGCGATCGCGGCCCGACTGTCGTCCCTCGGGATCGCCGCGCAGGCGACGGCGATCGACGCGCTGGCCGGGCAATGCGATGTGATCGTCGACTGCCTTGCGCCCGAGGCCACGGCCGCCCTGCTCGAGACGTGCATCGACGGCGGCGGGACGGTCATGACGGTCAACGTCGGCGTGCTCCTGCAGGAGCCGCAATGGATCGAGCGGGCGCGACGTACCGGCACCCGCCTGCTCGTCCCGTCCGGAGCGGTCGCCGGTATCGACGCGCTGCGCGCCGCGGCGATGGGGCGGATCGACAGCGTGCGCATCCGGACCAGCAAACCGCCGGCCGGGCTCGACGCGGGAGGCGCCGCCGGCCCCCAGCGCGTCTTCGCGGGCAATGCCCGGGAGGCCGTCGCCGCCTGGCCGCGGAACATGAACATCGCCGCCACCCTGAGCCTGGCAGGCATCGGAGGCGAGCGGACCGAAGTCGAGATCTGGAGCGATCCGGCGCTCGAGCGCAACGTGCACGAGGTCGAGATCGACAGCGACAGCACCCGGCTGCGCATCCGGATCGAGAACCGCCCCAGCGCCGCCAACCCGCGCAGCAGCGCGATCACGGCCCACAGCGTCTGCGCCGCGCTCGCCGGCCTCGTCGACCCGGTCCGGATCGGCGCCTGAACGGCCCTCTCGCGGGCCGGGAACCTGCGAATGGGTCGGACGCGCCCGCTTCCTAGATCCAGCGCGCGATCAGCATCGCCAGCAGCGAAAGCAGCAGGGTCGACATCAGCGGCAGGCTGAACTCGCGCCCGAAGAGCCGGAAATCGAAGTCGCCGGGCAGGCGACCGAAGCCGAAGCGGCGCAGCCAGGGCATCAGCCCCGAGAACAGGATCGAGGCGAGCACCACGACGACCAGCCAGCGGATCATCGGATCAGGACTCCGCGCCGGTCGCTGCGCTCGAAGGCGGCGGCATCGAAGTCCCCGCCGCGGGCGAAGGCGATCGCCTTGAAGAGCTCGCCCATCTCGGCCTCGCTCACGAGGCGCCCGACCGCCTGGGCCTGGCGCAGATAGGCGGTCGAGCCGGGCTCGGCGCTGCGGGCCAGGTGCTCCAGAAGGCCGGCGCCGAGCAGGAAGCTGCCCTGCGATCCGAAGCCGATGCAGTCGAGCCCGACATCGGCCGCGGCGCGCGCGAGGGCGCTGAAGTCGACATGGGCGGTGAGGTCCTGCAAGCCGGCGAGGATCAGCGGATCGTGGTGGACCCGGTGCCGGTAGTGACAGGCCAGCGTGCCGCCGTTGCGCTGGGGGTGGTAGTACTCGGAGGCCGGGAAGCCGTAGTCGAAGAGCAGCACCACGCCGCGTACCATACGCTCGCCAACGCTCGCCAGCCAGGCTGGTCCCTGCTCGGCGAACTCCGACTGGTAACCGGAACCCCAGGCGGACAGCGGCTCGTCCCCTTGGGCCCAGCCCGAAGTCGCGAGGGTCTCGAGCACCCGGCGGGCGAAATCGGGGTCAGCCGGCCGGTCGACGAAGCGAAACGGGCTTGCGAAGGGAGCATCCGGGAGTGCCTCCGGGGCGTCGACGGCCGCGCCGACGCCGCGCTCGAGCACCATCCCGTCATCGAGCCGGAACAGGCGCACCGGCATGGCGTCGATCAGCTCGTTGCCGATCACCACCGCTTCGATCCGCTCGGGCAGGCTCTCGAGCCAGCTCACGCACGGCGCCAGATCGGGGGCGAGGGCCTCGAGGGTGTGCCGCTGCACCTGGCGCAGCGGCGCCGAGAGCTCGACGATCCGATAGTCGACGTCGGTGATGCCGTCCCGGGCAAGCCCGTTGAGCACCTGCGCCGCGAGCTGGCCGGTGCCTGCGCCGAACTCGACGATCCGGCGCACGCCCAGCGTCTCGAACCAGCGGGCGCACTGACCGGCAACACAGGCACCGAAGAGGGGCGAGATCTCGGGGGCGGTGACGAAATCGCCGTCGCGGCCGAAGCGCCTGCTGCCGCCGGTGTAGTAGCCGAGCCCCGGCTCGTAGAGCGCGCCGGCCATGAAGCGGTCGAAGCCGATCCAGCCGCCGTCCCCGGCGATCCAGGCCAGCAGGCGCGCGTTCAGTTCCTTGCTGGCCCGACGGGCTTCGGCGTCGGGTTCGGGGAGCTCGTCCATCCCCCGATTGTAGAATCGCCGGGATGAAGGACGAAAACACCCGGACCGGCGCGGTGCTGGTGACCGGCGCGGCGCAGCGCCTCGGCCGGGAGATCGCGCTCGGGCTCGCGCGGGCCGGGCACGACGTCGTGGTGCATTTCCATCGCTCGGCCGAGGCCGCCGCTACCACGGTCGCCGACATCGAGTCGCTCGGTCGCCGGGCGGTCGCGGTGGGCGGCGATCTCGCCGATGCCGGCGAGCGGGCCCGGGTGTTCGACGAGGCGGTCAGGGCGCTGCCGGTCGAGGGCCTGGTGAACAACGCATCGCTCTTCGAATTCGACAGCCCCGGGCAGTTCGAGGCGGCGACGCTGGAGCGTCATCTCGCCCCGAACCTGGTGGCGCCGGTCGATCTCGCCGCCCGGCTCCACGATCATCTCGGCGAGGGGGGGCACGGCTTCGTCGTCAACCTGCTCGACCAGAAGCTCGAGAACCTGAACCCCGACTACTTCTCGTACACCGTCAGCAAGTTCGGGCTGCTGGGCGCGACCCGCATGATGGCCATCGGCTGCGCGCCGCGCCTGCGCGTCGCGGCGGTCTCGCCCGGCATCACCCTGGCCTCGGGCGAACAGACCGAGGAAGAGTTCCAGGCCGCCCACCGGCTCACCCCGCTCGGACGCTCCTCGAGCACCGCCGACATCGTGGACGCCGTGGTCTTTCTCGCCGGCTCGCCGGCGATCACCGGCATCAACCTGATCGTCGACGGCGGCCAGCACCTCGTGCCGCTCGCGCGCGACGTCATGTTCGTCGCCCCCCACCTACCTACCCACGGACCGTCCAGTTGACCTGGCTACTCGACCCGCGGCTTGCCGACTGCCGCAGGATATTCCTGCAGGAGCTCGCCGTCGAAACCTCCATCGGCTTCCATGATTTCGAGCGGCTCGCGCCCCAGCGCGTGCTGATCAACGTCGACATCTTCGTTCCGATCGCCGCCTCGACCTCGATGCGCGATGCGGTCGAGGACGTGATCGACTACGACGTGCTGCGCCACCGGATCATCGAGATCGCCCGCTCGGGGCATTTCAACCTGCAGGAGACCCTGCTCGATCGGGTCGTCGCCGCCTGCTTCGAGATCCCTGCGGTCAGCGCGGTGCGCGCCAGCACCGAGAAGCCCCATGTCTATGCCGATTGCCGCACCGTCGGCATCGAAGTCTTCCGGATGCGGCCATGAACGATTCCGTCGCCACGGCCGACCCGCGCCGCCAGGAGCGGATCGCCCACGAGCGCAACAAGCTGCACAAGCGCCTGCTTCGCCTGACCGGCCAGGCGATCGGCGATCACGCCATGATCGGCCCGGGCGACAAGGTGATGGTGTGCCTGTCGGGCGGCAAGGACAGCTATGCCCTGCTCGACCTGCTGCTGACGCTGCGCGAGCGGGCGCCGATCGACTTCGAGATCGTGGCGGTCAACCTCGACCAGAAGCAGCCCGGCTTTCCGGCCGACGTGCTGCCCGACTACCTGCGCGGCATCGGGGTGCCGTTCCGGATCGAGACCCAGGACACCTACTCGATCGTCACCCGGGTGATCCCCGAAGGCCGGACGATGTGCTCGCTGTGCTCGCGACTGCGCCGCGGCATCCTGTACCGGGTGGCGAGCGAGCTCGGCGCCACCCGCATCGCGCTCGGCCATCATCGCGACGACATCCTCGAGACCTTCTTCCTGAACATGTTCCATGGCGGCAAGCTGAAGGCCATGCCGCCCAAGCTCGTCTCCGACGACGGGCGCCATGTCGTGATCCGTCCGCTCGCCTATGCGCGCGAGGCCGATCTCGAAGCCTATGCCCGGTGGCGCGAGTTCCCGATCATCCCCTGCAATCTCTGCGGCTCGCAGGCGAACCTGCAGCGCCAGGCGACCAAGGAGATGCTGCGCGACTGGGAGAAGCGTTTCCCCGGCCGGGTCGAGAACGCCTTCGCGGCCCTGGGCAGGGTCGTCCCCTCCCATCTGATGGACCGCGATCTCTTCGATTTCGAAGGCATCGTCGCCGACGGCGAGCCACGCCCGGACGGCGACATCGCCTTCGACCGGATATCCTTCCATCCTGCGATCGAGACAGTGAAGCGAGAGGCAAGCGAACAATGAAATACCGGACCCTGCCCGGAACCGAACTCGAGGTATCCACCGTCTGCCTCGGCACCATGACCTGGGGCCAGCAGAACACCGAGGCCGAGGCCCATGCGCAGCTCGACCTGGCGGTCGAGCGCGGCATCAACTTCATCGACACCGCCGAGATGTACCCGGTGCCGCCCCGCGCCGAGACCCAGGGCCGTACCGAGGAATACCTCGGCCACTGGCTCGCCGGCCATGATCGCGACGCCCTCGTGATCGCGACCAAGGTCGCGGGCCCCGGCCGGCGCGACTGGGTCCGCGGCGGCCGCACCGACCTGAACAAGGCCAACATCGCCGAGGCCTGCGAGACCAGCCTGCGCCGCCTGCGCACCGACCGCATCGACCTCTACCAGATCCACTGGCCGCAGCGGAACCTGCCGAACTTCGGCCAGACGGTGTTCGACCCCGCCGCCGAACGCGATGGTCCGTCGATCGCCGAGCAGGTCGAAGCCATGGGCGCCCTGGTGCGCGCGGGCAAGATCCGCTACTGGGGCCTGTCCAACGAATCGACCTGGGGCGTCTGCGCCTTTCACCACGCTGCCGCCCAGCTCGGCCTGCCCGGCCCGGTGACCGTGCAGAACTGCTACAGCCTGGTTTCGCGCTCGGCCGACGGCGATCTCGCCGAGGCGCTGTTCCGCAACGGCATGTCCCTGCTTCCCTACGGGCCGCTGGCCGGCGGCAAGCTCGCCGGCAAGTACATGGGCGGGGCGCGCCCCGAGGGTGCCCGCTTCACCCTCTTCCCCGCCTTCGGCCCGCGCTACGCCAAGCCTCACGTCGACGATGCCGTCGCCGCCTACGACCGGCTCGCGAAATCCCGCGGGCTGAGCCTGGTGCAGCTCGCGCACGGGTACGTCTGCAGCCGCTGGTTCGTCGGATCCTCGATCATCGGAGCGACCTCGACGGCGCAGCTTGCCGAGGACATCGACGCCACCGGCACCGTGCTCGATGCCGAGACGCTCGCCGGCATCGCGGAGATCCAGCGCCTCTACCCGAACCCGGCCGCCTGACGGCCGGGCCGGGAGCGTCATCGTGCGAATCACCCGGCTCACCCGGATCCTCTTCGTCGCCTGGCTGAACGGTCTCGACGAGATCATCGTGACGGGCGCGGGCAGTCGCATGCCGCTGCTGCTCACCCTCGGGCGCTGGCTGCGCTTCGGCCGCCGGCTCGATGCGCCGCGCGGCGAGCGCCTGCGCCAGGCGCTCGAGCGCCTCGGGCCGATCTTCGTGAAATTCGGCCAGGTGCTCTCCACCCGGCGCGACCTGCTGCCCACCGACATCGCCGACGAGCTCGCGCACCTGCAGGACCGGGTCCCGCCCTTTCCCGGCGAGCAGGCGGTCGCCCAGATCGAGCGCAGCCTCGGCCGCCCTCTGTCGACGATGTTCGCCGAGTTCGATCGCACGCCGGTCGCCTCGGCCTCGATCGCCCAGGTCCACTTCGCCCGCCTGCACGACGGCCGCGAGGTGGCCGTCAAGGTCCTGCGCCCCGGCATGGCGGCGGTCATCGAGCGCGACCTCGAGCTGCTGCGCCTGGCCGGCTCGCTCCTGCTGAAGGTGTCGACCGATGCGCGGCGCCTGCGCCCGCTCGACGTGATCGCCGAGTTCGACAAGCACCTGCACGACGAGCTCGACCTGCTGCGCGAGGCCGCCAACGCCGCCCAGCTGCGACGCAACTTCCTGGGTTCCGGCCTGCTGCGGGTGCCGGAGATGCACTGGGACTACTCGTCGAGCACGGTGCTCACGATGGAGCGGATGCACGGCATCCCGATCGGGCGCATCGAGCAGATCCGCCAGGCCGGGATCGACCTGAAGAAGCTCTCGCGCGACGGGGTGGAGATCTTCTTCACCCAGGTGTTCCGCCACGGCTTCTTCCACGCCGACATGCATCCGGGCAACATCCTCGTCGGCGCCGAGGGCGAGGATTTCAACCGCTACATCGCGCTCGACTTCGGCATCGTCGGCACGCTGTCGGAATTCGACAAGAACTACCTCGCCCAGAACTTCCTCGCCTTCTTCCGGCGCGACTATCAGCGGGTCGCCGAGCTGCACGTCGAATCGCGCTGGGTTCCCGCGGACACCCGGATCGACGAGCTGGAAGGGGCGATCCGCGCCTGCTGCGAGCCCTTCTTCGACCGGCCGCTGAAGGAGATCTCCCTCGGGCTGGTCCTGCTGCGCCTGTTCCAGGCCTCGCGCCGCTTCAACGTCGAGATCCAGCCCCAGCTGGTGCTGCTGCAGAAGACCCTGCTCAACATCGAGGGTCTGGGCCGGGAGCTCGACCCCGATCTCGATCTCTGGGTCACCGCCAAGCCGATCCTGGAGCAGTGGATGGCCGAGCAGATCGGCTGGCGAGGCTTGGTCGATCGCCTCCAGCGGGAGGCGCCGCAGTGGGCCCAGCTGGTGCCGCAGATACCCCGGCTCGTCCATGCCGCCCTCCAGAGATCGGTCGACGACGAGAGCGCCCGGCGCAGCGCAAGGCTGCTCGAGGAGATGGCCGAGGAGCAGCGCGACCTGCGCCGGCGCATCGGCTGGCTGGCGCTGCTGGTGGCGGTGCTCGGGGTGCTCGAGCTCTGGCACTGGGTGTAGGGCCTGCAAACGGGCCCTGTTGAATCTTCCGCGCAACGCCGTCACCGCAGGGGCCCCGCAGGCCTTAAAATCTGGCGCCGCTCACCGGGAAGCCCGCCATGCTGCTCGCGCTCGTCGCCGTCTACCTCATCGGGACCGTCCTCATCGCGCTGTATGCCGCCAGGCGGGTGCACAACGCCAAGGACTTCCTCGTCGCCGGGCGCAGCCTGCCCCTGTACATGAACATGGCGACGGTGTTCGCCACCTGGTTCGGCGCCGAGACGGTGCTGTCGGTATCGGCCACCTTCGCCCGCGACGGCCTCTCGGGCGTGCCGGCCGACCCCTTCGGCGCCTCCTGCGCCCTGATCCTCTTCGCGGTGCTGTTCGCCAAGGTCCTGTACCGGCTCGACCTGCTGACCATCGGCGACTACTACCGCCGGCGCTACGGCAAGTCGATCGAGGTGATCACCAGCCTCGCTATCACCGCCTCCTACCTCGGCTGGACGGCCGCCCAGCTGACCGCCCTCGGGCTGATCTTCTCGGTGTTCTCGGGCGGTGCCCTGAGCCTCACGCACGGAATCATGATCGCCGCCGTGATCGTGATGCTCTACACCCTGTTCGGCGGCATGTGGTCGATCGCGCTCACCGACCTGGTGCAGACCGCGGTGATCGTGATCGGCCTCTCCGCGATCGCCTTCGTCGTGAGCGACATGGCCGGCGGCCCGGTCACCGTGGTGACGGCCGCCGCGGAAGCCGGCAAGCTGAACCTCTTCCCCAGGGGCGGCAGCGTGGAATGGTTCGCCTTCGTCGCCGCCTTCCTGACCATGGCGCTGGGCTCGATTCCGCAGCAGGACGTCTTCCAGCGGGTCACCAGCGCCCGCGACGAGAAGACCGCGGTGCGCGGCACCCTGCTCGGCGGCATCATCTACCTGTGCTTCGCCTTCGTGCCGATGTTCATCGCCTACTCGGCGATCGTCATCGACCCGAGCTTCACCGAGCTCTTCGCCTCGGAGGACGAGCGCGACATCCAGCGGATCCTGCCCCAGCTGATCCTCGACCGGACCCCGCTCTGGGCCCAGGTCCTGTTCTTCGGGGCGCTGGTCTCCGCGATCCTGTCGACCGCGGCGGGCGCCCTGCTCGCCCCCACCGCGCTCTTCACCGAGAACGTGCTGCGGCCCTTCATGCCGCAGATCTCGGACCGGAACTTCCTCGTCCTGCTGCGCACCGTGCTGGTGCTGTTCACCATCGCCGCCCTGCTGTTCGCGCTCAACAGCCAGAGCACGATGTACGAGATGATCCAGGAAGCCTATTCGGTAACCTTGGTCGGCGCCCTCGTGCCACTGGCGGCAGGCGTGTTCTGGAAGCGGGCCACGGTCCAGGGCGCGCTGCTGTCCATCATCTGCGGCGAGGCGACCTGGCTGTTCTGCCTGAACTTCGCCCCCGAGGCCCTGGTGCCGCCGCAGCTCGTCGGCGTGATGGCCGCCATCGTCGGCATGATCGTCGGCAGCCTCGCGCCGCAGATCTTCTACGAGCGCCAGCCCGCCAAGGCCTGAGCAGGCTGGCAGACGCGCGGACGCAACGTCCGTGCGTCACCCGCAACCTGCATTCCGTCATCGACTTCGCCCGCGCATCCGGAATATCGTCTACTGTTCCGGTGGACGCCCGTGATGGCGAGGCATCGATCGATACCTCCCCTCTCTTTCAGCAACTCGTTGATACAGAAGACAAAATGAACGTCGTCATACTGGCCGCCGGGATGGGCAAGCGGATGCGGTCCGCCCTGCCGAAAGTCCTCCACCCGCTGGCCGGCAAGCCGCTGCTCGGCCATGTCCTCGACTGCGCCCGGACCCTCTCCCCGGAACGGCAGATCGTGGTCTACGGCCACGGCGGCGAGACGGTGCCCTCGCGCATGGCGGCCTCCGACGTCCGCTGGGTGCTGCAGGCGCCGCAGCTCGGCACCGGCCATGCGGTGATGCAGGCCGTGCCCGAGCTCGACGAATCGGTCCCGACGATGGTCCTCTACGGCGACGTGCCGCTCACCCGCGCCGCCACCCTCGCGAAGCTCGTCGCCGCCGCCGGCACCGACAGGCTCGCCCTGCTGACCGTCGATCTCGAGGATCCCACCGGCTACGGGCGCATCGTCCGCAAGGACGGCAACATCGTGCGCATCGTCGAGCACAAGGATGCCGATGCCGCCACGCTGGCGATCCGCGAGGTCAACACCGGCATCCTGGTGGCCCCGACCCCGGCACTCGAGCGCTGGCTCGCCGGGCTGTCGAACCACAACGCCCAGGGCGAGTACTACCTGACCGACATCGTGGCCGCCGCGGTGGCCGAAGGCATGCCGGTCGTCTCGGCGCAGCCGGCCGATGTCTGGGAGACCCTCGGGGTCAACAGCAAGCGCCAGCTCGCCGAGCTCGAGCGCATCCACCAGCGCGCCATCGCCGACAACCTGCTCGATGGCGGCGTGACGCTCATCGACCCGGCCCGCATCGACGTGCGCGGCAGCCTCGCCTGCGGCGCCGACGTCTCGATCGACGTCAACTGCGTCTTCGAAGGCAGGGTGGAGATCGCCGACGGCGCGAGCATCGGCGCCAACTGCGTCCTGCGCGACGCGCGCATCGGCGCCGGCGCGCAGATCCTGCCCTTCACCCACATCGACGGCGCGAGCGTAGGCAGCGAGGCCCGCATCGGCCCCTATGCCCGGCTGCGCCCCGGCACGGAGCTTGCCGCCCATACGCACGTGGGCAATTTCGTCGAGATGAAGGCCACCCGCATGGGCGAAGGCTCGAAGGCCAACCACCTCGCCTACGTGGGCGATGCCGAGGTCGGCGCCCGGGTGAACATCGGCGCCGGCACCATCACCTGCAACTACGACGGCGCCAACAAGTACAAGACGGTCATCGGCGACGACGCCTTCATCGGCAGCGACACCCAGCTGGTGGCGCCGGTCACCGTGGGAGCGGGCGCCACCCTCGGAGCCGGCACCACGCTGACCCGCGAGGCGCCCGCCGGCAAGCTCACCATCTCGCGCGCGAAGCAGACCACGATCGAGAACTGGAAGCGCCCCGTCAAGCAACCGAAAGCCTGAGCCAGCAAGGAGCCATCAAGATGTGCGGAATCGTAGGGGCCGTCGCGGGACGCAATGTCGTGCCCATCCTGATCGAGGGCCTGCGCAAGCTCGAGTACCGCGGCTACGACTCGGCCGGGCTCGCCACACTCAACGGCCGGATCGACCGGGTCCGGGCGGTCGGCCGGGTCGCCGACCTGGCGGCGCGCGCGAGCGAAGCCCATGCCGATGCGCCCACCGGCATCGCCCACACCCGCTGGGCCACCCACGGCGGCGTCACCGAGAGCAACGCCCATCCGCACTACTCGAGCGGCGACGGCTTCGAGGTCTGCGTGGTGCACAACGGCATCATCGAGAACCATGAAGCCCTGCGCAGGCAGCTGCGCGCCGAGGGCTACGAGTTCCAGTCGGACACCGACACCGAGGTCATCGCTCACCAGCTCCATCATCATGTGAAGGCGGGCGCGAGCCTCTTCGAGGCGGTGCGCCTGACCGTCGCGCAACTGGACGGCGCCTACGCCATCGCCGCGATCAGCTCGAAGCAGCCCGGCACCGTCGTCGGCTCGCGCCGCGGCTCACCGCTGCTGCTGGGCATCGGCAACGGCGGCAGCGGCAAGGGCGAGAACTTCCTCGCCTCGGACACTTCGGCGCTGCTGCAGGTGACCCGGCATGTGAGCTACCTGGAGGAAGGCGACGTCGTCGAGATCCGCGCCGACGGCTACACCATCGCCGACGCAGACGGCAAGCCGGCCGAGCGCCCGATCGTCGAGAGCCAGATCTCGGCCGATTCGATCGAGCTCGGCAACTACGACCACTACATGCAGAAGGAGATCTTCGAGCAGCCCGGCGCCATCGCCAACACGCTCGAGATGCTCGCCAATGCCAGCGCCATCTCTCCGGGCCTGTTCGGCGCCGACGCGGCCGAAGTCTTCGGGCGCACCCACCAGATCCTGATCATCGCCTGCGGCACCAGCTACCACGCCGGGCTGGTCGCCAAGTACTGGATCGAATCGATCGCGGGGTTGCCGGTCAACGTCGAGATCGCGAGCGAATACCGCTACCGCGACTCGGTCTCGCTGCCCGGCACCCTGGTGGTCACCATCTCGCAGTCGGGCGAGACGGCCGACACCCTCGCCGCCCTCCAGCATGCCAAGACCCAGGGCCTGCGCGACACCCTGACGATCTGCAACGTGCCCGAATCGGCGCTGATCCGCCAGAGCAAGCTGCGCTTCCTCACCCGCGCCGGCCCCGAGATCGGGGTCGCCTCGACCAAGGCCTTCACCACCCAGCTGGCCTCGCTCTTCGTCCTGAGCCTGGTGCTGGCCAAGGAGCGCGGCCGGCTCGGCGCCGAGCGAGAGCGCGAGCTGCTGCAGCAGCTGCGCCACCTGCCGGCGGCGATGAACCGGGTGCTGGAATGCGAAGACGCGGTGAAGGAATGGGCCGCCAGTTTCGCGAAGAAGGAGAACGCCCTGTTCCTCGGTCGTGGGGTGCACTACCCGATCGCGATGGAAGGCGCGCTGAAGCTCAAGGAGATCACCTACATCCACGCCGAGGCGTATGCGGCGGGCGAGCTCAAGCACGGCCCGCTGGCCCTGGTCGACCAGGACATGCCGGTGGTGGTGGTCGCGCCGAAGGATTCTCTGATCGAGAAGCTGAAGTCCAACCTGCAGGAAGTCCGCGCCCGCGGCGGCGAGCTCTTCATCTTCGCCGACCGCGACACTCACATCGAGCCGGCCGACGGCGTGCACGTGATCAACCTCGTCGACCACGCCGGCGTGCTGAGCCCGATCCTGCATGTGGTGCCGCTGCAATTACTCTCGTACCACGCAGCCCTCGCGCGGGGGACGGATGTGGACAAGCCGAGGAACCTGGCGAAGAGTGTGACGGTCGAGTAGCCACCGGCACGCTTTTCGGGGCGCATCGCGCCCCCGCGCCGAAGGCATGCCGGATTCGGGGTTTACGGCGAAGGCGTCATACCCCGCCGAACGGTAGGTGTAGTTCCCCGCCCCCGTCTTGAAGGTCAGGTTGCCGATCGCGTTGTACTGGTACACCTTGCTCGGCAGCCCCGCACCGTAGCTCGACGTCAGGCGGTTCAACGCGTCGTAGCCGTAGCTCTCGGTGAAGCTGCCCACCTGCGTGGCCTCCACCTTGCTCGCCACGTTCTCGGCCAGGTCGTAGGCGAGCTGCTGCGAGCGCACCAGGGCATTGGTCGGGCTGCGGTACGCCGTCGTCGTCGGCCGCCCGTGCTTGTCCCACAGCCGCTGCTCCTGGAACCCGTCGCCGTACACCGCCTTGTATTCCCGGTGCGAGCCCGCCGTCGGCGCGTACCGGTCGCTGGAAACTGATGTGTGACCCCATATTCTCCCAAGTTGCTGTATGTATCGGGGGTCCGATGACAACAGAGATTCGACGTACCTCGTTTCGATTACATCACTCGACAATACCCTTTGTGCCAGCCGCGCTTCATGACCGACTGTTGATCAACTATCCAATATTGAGTGCAACTCCGGCTCACTTCTGGAAACAAGAATTTGTATTCTTGATGCCCGTCTGCAAGTCTCTTAACAGACGATGGCTCGCCGTGCATTGAAATATATCTATCAATCGACTTTCCAATCCAGCCTTGTGCAATATCATCCCAGGAGACAAAATACGCACATCCTCCCAGCAAGAAAGGCAAGCAGATTCTAACAAGCCACATCATTTGCAACACCAACTCATCACCATAAGACACTTGAACGATATTTCGATTCTTCACCATTCCTGCGAGTTGTTCCATGTATATGCACTGGCACCGGCGACCTATTCATCAATTGACCAACACCCGCCCCGTAAGTGATCAGGGTGGCAGGAATCATGTATGGCACATTGGCAATCTCTCGGGTTAATGCATGGCCGCTATTTACCTGCATCGTGTCATGAAATCCCGCCAGTGCATTTGACCCCAGATTCGATTGATGAATCTTGACCATGAACCCCCTTCGCAGATGCGATAATTTGAATTCGGATCGACAATATCTCTCTGAGACCCCCAATTATTTGCCCCTTCTATTGGGCCTTGAGTAAACTTTTTCACCTGGGCTTCGCCGCCCGGTCCCATATCAAGCTCATAACCGACGACTTCCTTATAGAGACTGGGCAGAGCTTTGAAGAGGTATCCGAAGGCTACGGTTCTCGCCCCTGCCCCGAAGCTGCCACCTGCCACTCTCGAGCTTATTCCCCCTGCAAGGGTGGCGGCGACGAATTTTCCGCCTCCACCGTGGCCATTCAGCGAACTACCAACCCCGATGCTGACCGCCTTGCCGATCGCGTTGTACTGGTACGTCCACGTCCCATGTTCGGGTCAGTGGTCGAGATCTTCTCGCCGCGCTTGTTGTACGTCGTCGTGATCTTGTAACCAGGGGATAGGTCGTCTGCGTGAACTGGCCTGTCGCCTTATGGGCGTAAGTCGTGCCAATTGGAGTCGGCCCCCATTTGCTCAGAAACAGTGCACCAGCTTCTACATCAGCCGACAAAACCCTTGATGCCAGAAGTCCTCAATAATCAAATCTTTGTTGACTACAAAGTAATGCACACAACTCGGATGAACATTTGTGAATTCGAATTTA
The DNA here is from genome assembly GCA_023954135.1 of Burkholderiaceae bacterium. Classification (GTDB taxonomy): domain Bacteria; phylum Pseudomonadota; class Gammaproteobacteria; order Burkholderiales; family Burkholderiaceae_E; genus JAMLIN01. Next base: position 128,832 of record JAMLIN010000008.1, read on the forward strand.
TATTCTCGTCGATTATCTGAAATTTCTTTTATCGACGACAAATGCCCTTCAATCTCGATGAACTCCTTAATTGACCGTCCAACCCAAAGGCGAGCAGCGTCGTCCCAGGATCGAAACGACGTGCATCCTGCCGCACAAAGAATGAAGGCGATATGAATCAATCGAATCATCAAAGACTCACTACTTTACCACAAAACACTTGAGCGATATTTCGAATCCTCGTCATTGATCCTCAAACAGATCCGATGCAGCAGCCGGCCGTTGCCATCATAGGTGGAACTAGTGTCGTACCAGTTGCCGTTCACCTTGATCTGCACCGATTAGTCGATCGGCTCTCGATTCAAATATTCACCGCACGGCTTTTGGCGGAAAAATATGAACAGCCTCCCGCCAAGAGAGCAAAGGAACTTCGACGTATCCCACGTCGATTACATCACCCTACAATATCCTTTGTGCCAACCGCGTATTATGATTGAACGTTGATCAACTATCCAATATTGAGTGCAACTTCGGCTTACTTCTGGAAGTGAGAACTCGTATTCTCGATATCCATCGGGCAATTGCCGTATCGATAGCGGCGGGCCATTCAACCCTGAAAACTTGTCCACCGAGTGTCCAACCCAAGTATTCGCCACACTATCCCAAGATGTAAAGTAAATACAACCTGCCGTCGATAGAGATAAAATGATTAAAATAAGTCGAACCATTTGCACTGACTCTCAATACATTGCCGCGGAGCACGTCTAAATTCGAGATATCCAAGTGGGAGCCATGGGTCCCTGGGCTTCCATCTTTACCCAACTCCAGCTCAATAAGGTCGCCTTCTCAGGTTGCTCAATTCAACAAGCAACAAGCAAAGTCGCTTTGTGTGCGTAGCATATCTTGTGACAGCAGGGAGTTAACATAACTTTCCGTGCCTCACGTTAATCGCGCATTATGATCGAATGTTGATACAACACTAAGAAGCCGATCGAAAATTCACCCTGTTTTGGAGTCGAGAGTTTATACACCCGACGCTAATCCGAGCGGTTCTTCGCGAGCAAGATTTCATGAATTTAATAATATTCTTCGATAATCCCTCGACCCAATCTTGCGCAATATCACCTTCAAAGAGAATGCTAGAGAGACAGAGAAGGCGAACAGACTTACGGAAATTACTCCATTTCTATGAAGAGGCATTTATCCACTACCATAGAACACTCGAACGGTATTTCGATTCATTCTTGCCGCCTTCCCTGACAGGTCGATGCACATGCACTGGTACTGGCGACATATTCATCAGCTGGCCAACACCCGCCCCGTAAGTGATCAGGGCGGCAGGAATCATGTACGGCACATTGGTGATATCTCGAGTCAATGCATGGCCGCTATTTACCTGCATTGCATCATGAAATCCAGCAAGGGCATTCTGGCCCCAAATTCGATTCATGAGGTTTGACAAGGTACCTCCTTCGCAGGCGATACAATTTGGATCGAGCGCTCCGCCCTGTGATCCCCAATTATTTGCCCCCTCTATC
>JAMLIN010000080.1 GCA_023954135.1 Burkholderiaceae bacterium
GCGGACATCTCGGAGTTCGAGAGCGCCCGCTCGGGCGCCGCCGCGCAGGCGCATTACGAACGGACCTCCGCGGCGGCCATGGAGGCCTTCGCCCGCCTGCGCAAGCCGCTGGTCGCATCGATCGACGGCTACTGCATCGGCGGCGGCCTCGCGGTCGCGCTCGCGTGCGACCTGCGGATCGCATCGGCGAGCTCGCGCTTCGGCATCCCGGCCGCGCGACTCGGGCTGGGCTACGGCTTCGCGGGCGTGAAGAAGCTCGTGGATACCGTCGGCCCCGCATATGCCCGCGAGATCCTGTTCACCGCCAGGCACTACGACGCCGATGCGGCCTGGCGGATGGGGCTGGTCAATCAGGTGGTGCCGGCCGCCGAGTTCGAGGCGACGATCGCCGGGCTGGTCGGGGCGATGGCGCAGAACGCGCCCCTGACCATCCAGGCGGCCAAGGAGGCGGTCGACCAGGCCCTGCGGCCCGAGTCCGAGCGCGACCTCGGTCATGTGCAGGCCCTGGTCGAGCGGTGTTTCGCGAGCGAGGACTACACGGAAGGGCGCACGGCATTCATGCAGAAGCGCCGGCCGCTGTTTCGCGGGCGTTGAGTTCGAGGGTTGCGTGATGGAAAGGATCAACGACAAGGGCGCGCTGGCGCGCTTCCGGGTGCTCGACCTGAGCCAGGTACGCGCGGGGCCGGTCTGCGTGCGGCAGCTTGCGGATTTCGGTGCGGACGTCATCAAGGTCGAGCCGCCGGACTCGGCCGACCGGCAGGAGCTCTACGTCGGCGCGCGCGATGGCCCCGACATGCAGAACCTGCACCGGAACAAGCGATCGATGACGCTCGACCTGAAGTCCCCGCGAGGGAAGGCCGTGTTCCTTCGCCTGGTGGAGTCGGCCGACGTCGTCGTCGAGAACTTCCGCCCGGACGTCAAGGAGCGGCTGGGCATCGACTACCCGGCGCTGTCGGCGGTCAATCCGCGGATCGTGCTCGTCAGCATGTCCGGATTCGGACAGGATGGTCCCTACCGGCGGCGGCCCGGCTTCGACCAGATCCTCCAGGGCATGACCGGCCTGATGAGCGCGACCGGCTTTCCCGGCGGCGAGCCGACCCGCGCCGGCGCGGCGGTCGTCGACGTGACCACGGGCTTGTTCGGCGCGCTCGGGGCCCTGACGGCACTGCTCGAGCGCGAGGCGAGCGGCAAGGGACAGTGGGTGCAGACATCCCTGCTGCATGCCGGGATCGCGCTGATGGACTTCCAGGCGGCACGCTATCTCGTCGACGGGGAAGTGCCGGTGCGGGTCGGCAACGACCATCCGACCAGCATGCCGACCTCCGCCTATCCGACGAGCGACGGCTATCTCAATGTGGGGGTGGGCGGCGACAAGCAGTGGCGCGCGCTGTGCGGCGCGATCGGACAGCCCGAGCTCGCGGAGCGGCCGGAGTTCGTCGCCGGCAAGGGGCGCTCGGCCAACCGTGTCGCGCTCAACCGGATCCTTGCCGAGGCCTTCGCGACCCGGACGATGGCCGAATGGATGGCCGCGCTCGACGAAGCCGACGTACCGTGCGGACCGATCTACACCATGGACCAGGCGTTCGCGGATCCGCAGGTCGACCATGAACGGATCGCGGCCCCGGTCGAGCATCCTCGTCGTGGGACGATCCGCCTCGTCGACCAGCCCGTCCGGCTGCAGCGAACGCCCGCGCGGATGGTGCATCCGCTCGAGGACAAGAGCGCCAGCACGAAGCTCGTCCTGTCGGAAGCGGGCTTCGGCCCCGAGGAGATCGAGGCGCTGGTGCGCGACGGGGTCGTCTGACATGAGCGATGCAGACCGTGAGGAAGACTGGCGTCCCGCGCTGGAGATGACGCCGGATACCACCTTCCGGCATCGCGTCCCGATCCATGCCCTGACCGATCCGGTCACGTCCAATGCCGATCATTTCGTGCTCGCGCATTTCGGAGTGCCGCGCATCGCGCTCGCCGACTGGCGCCTGCGCATCGACGGGATGGTGCGCCGTCCCCTGCGGCTGGAATTCGACGGCCTGAAGCGCTTTCGTCGCTACGAGGTGGAGACGTTCATGAAGTGCGCCGGGTTTCCCGACAACCCGGCGATCAACACCCACAACGCGTCGAACGCGGTGTGGGCGGGTGCCGACCTGCGCGAGGTGCTCGAGCATGTCGGCGCCGATCCGGCGGCGAGCTTCGTCTGGGCGTACGGCCCCGATCACGGCAGCTATGCCGACTGGAGCGCGGATGCCTACATCAAGGATGTGCCCGTCGAGCGGATCGCGGCGGGCGACGTGCTGCTCGCCTGGGACATGAACGGCGAGCCGCTGCCAGCCGAGCACGGCTTCCCGCTGCGGCTGCTGGTACCCGGCTTCTACGGCACCAACTCGGTGAAGTGGCTCTGCCGCCTGCATGTCGCCGACCGGCGTTCGCCCGCGATCACCACGACCCGGCTCTACAACGACCCCGGCCCGGAGCGGGCCGACGGTACGGCAGTGGGGTCGGTGCCGGTCTGGGAGGCGCCACCCGATGCGGTCATCGTCGCCCCGGCCGATCGCGCCGTCGTGACCGGCGATCCGGTCCGCATCTGGGGCCGGACCTGGGCGGCACGGGGCATCGACCGGGTCGGAATCAGCTTCGACGAGGGCGCGAGCTGGGTCGATGCCGAAGTCGATCCCCGGCGCGGCTACGCCTGGCAGAGGTTCGAGCTGCGCATCGCCCGTGACCGGATCGCGGGCGCCACCTCGATCATCGCCCGGGCGACCGACACCGCCGGCGCGTCACAGCCGCTCGAACGGGCGCGCAATGCCTGCCACCGGATCGCGATCAGGCTAGGATAGCCTCATGCGTTTCGATCTCGTCGATCTGCGCCTGATGGTCCGCGTCGCCGAGGCCAACAGCCTCACCCGCGGCGCCGAGGCGTCGAACATCTCGCTGCCGGCGGCCAGCGCCCGGGTCAAGAACCTCGAGGAGAACATCGGGGCGAAGCTGCTCTACCGCACCAGCCAGGGCGTGACCCTGACGCCGCCTGGCCAGGCTTTCGTGCAGCATGCGCGGGCGGTGCTGGACCAGATCGAGCACCTGCGCAGCGACCTGCAGGAATACACCACCGGGCTCAAGGGGCAGGTACGGGTCTTCGCGAACACGACCTCGCTCGGCGAGTACCTGCCGCCGGTCCTGCGGACCTATCTCCAGGCGCATCCGGATGCGAACATCGATCTGCGCGAGCGGCTGTCGCATGACATCATCCGTGCGGTCGTCGACGGCCAGGCCGATATCGGCATCGTCGCCGAGCGGGTGGAAACCGAAGCGCTGGACACGATTCCCTACCGGCGCGATGCGCTGGTGCTCGTGACGCCGCGCGGCCACGAGCTTGCGGCGCAGGGCCGGGTCGCCTTCGCGAGCACCCTCGGCTACGAGCACGTCGGCCTGGCCGAGACCAGCGCGCTGCACGGTTTCCTGCACAGGATCTGCGACACGCTGCACCAGCCGCTGCGCCTGCGCATCCGGGTCGGCAACTTCGAGGCCGCCTGCCGGATGATCGAGGCCGGAGTCGGCATCGGCGTGCTGCCGGAGTCCGCTTCGCGCCGGCATGCGCAATCGATGGCGATCGACATCGCGGCGCTCACCGATCCCTGGGCGGTGCGCCAGATGCAGATCTGCGTGCGCAGCCTCGAAGGCCTGCCGATGCTCGCCCGTACCCTGGTCGATCTGCTCGTGGAGGATGCCGCGCGGGCCGAGTCCGGGAAGCCCGCGGGGCAGTGATCGCGATGTGGTGCCCGCGTGCTTGCGCCGGCGGCGTGCAGCCGCGCCGGATCGCGATCGCGGGCATCGCGACGATCGGCTTCGTGTCCGCTTCGGTGGCGCCCGCGCAGTCGCGGCCAGGCAGCCTCGACGCGATCACGGTCTCGGCCAGTCGGCCCGAGGCGACCGGCCCGAGCTTGCCGCTTGCCCTCGATACGATCGACTCCGAGGCGATCGAACGCCAGGGCATCGGTGCCGGCCTGCCCGACCTGCTCGGCAGGGTGCCCGGCATCGTGGTGCGTGATCGCTACAACGAAGCCCAGGACCTGCAGGTGTCCTCGCGCGGCTTCGGCGCTCGCGCCTCCTTCGGTGTGCGCGGGGTGCGCCTCGTGCAGGATGGCATCCCGCTGACGATGCCCGACGGCCAGGGCCAGACCGGACCCTTCGAGCTCGATTCGGCGGCGCATGTCGACGCACTGCGCGGACCCTTCGCCGCGCTGTTCGGCAATTCCTCGGGCGGGGTGGTGACGCTCTACACCCGGGATCCGCCTCGCGCACCCACGCTGCGCCTCTCGGGCGGGGCGGGAAGCTTCGGCACCCGCCAGTGGGGCGTCGGCGTCGGGACGACGGTCGGGGATGTCGGCCTGTCGCTGCGCCGGTCGGTGCGCTCGAGCGATGGCTGGCGCGAGCACAGCGCGAGTCGGCGCGAGCAGTGGGGCGCGAAGCTGGTGCGCGAGGATGCCGATGGTTCGCGCCTCGCCTTCGTCGTCGCGACGCTCGATCAGCCCGAGGCCCAGGATCCGCTGGGCCTGACCCGGGCGCAACTCGAGGAGAATCCGCGCCAGGCCGGCACCGGCGCGATCGCGTTCGATACCCGCAAGTCGGTCGAGCACCGGCAGGCGGGGCTGGAGTGGCGCCGCCGGCTCGGAGGTGGCGACGAGCTGAAGCTGCGCGCCTGGGGCGGCGAGCGCCGCATGCGCCAGTACCTTGCCTTCGCTGGTGACGGCGCCACTTCGTCGGGTGGCGTGGTCGATCTCGACCGGGGCTTCGGCGGCATCGGCGCACAGTGGACCCGGGCGAGCGAGCTCGCCGGGGCGCCGGTCGCCTACACCGTCGGCGTCGAGCTCGATCGCATGAGCGAGCGGCGTCGCGGCTTCGTCAACGATTCCGGGGTGGCCGGCGCGCTGCGCCGCGACGAGCGCGACACCGTCGACGGCTTCGGCGCCTACGCGATCGCCCGGTGGGACATCACCGAGCGCTGGCAGCTCGCCGGCGGCCTGCGCCATTCGCGGGTGCGCTTTCGTATCGAGGACGACTTCATCACCGCGACCAATCCCGACGATTCCGGCAGTCGCAGCGATTCCGCGACCCGCGCCGTTGCCGGCATGCAGTATCGCGTCGGTCCGGCGACGCGCCTGCATGCGGCGATCGGTGGCGGCTTCGAGACGCCGACCTTCAGCGAGCTCGCCTATCGCGCGGACGGTCAGCCGGGGCCGAATCTCTCGCTCGATGCGGCGACCAGCACCCACGTCGAGGTGGGGCTCGACACTCGCCTTGGCCGCGCGAGCCTCGTGCGGCTGAGCCTGTTCCGGATCGACACCCGCGGCGACATCGTCGCCGATCGCAACCTCGCGGGGCGAACCACCTATCGCAACGCCGATCGCACCCGGCGGCAGGGGCTCGAGCTGGGGCTCGACTCGAGGTTCGGTCCCTTCGAGGCGCTGCTCGCCTGGACCTGGCTCGACGCGCGTTTTCACCGGGATACCAGCCTCGCCGGGGCTTCGCTCGCCGGGCACAGGCTGCCCGGCGTGCCTCGCTACACCGTCGACGGCGAGTTCGGCTGGCGTCACCAGGCATCGGGTTTCGCGACCGCGTTGACGGCCCGCTGGAACGGCCGGGTTCCCGTCGACGATGCCAATTCCGGGAGCGCCGACAGCTTCATGGTGCTCGGCTGGCGCATGGGCATCGACAGGGAGCTCGGCCCCTGGCGGCTCGGCGCCCGGCTGCGCGTCGAGAACCTGCTCGACGAGACCCACGTCGGTTCGGTGATCGTCAATGCGTCGAACGATCGCTTCTACGAATCGGCGCCGGGGCGGCACTGGTATGCCGGCGTGGAAGCCGCGTTGGCGTTCTGAGCAGGCGCGGCCGTATTCCCCTCGCGCACCGGTGACCTGGCGTTCCGATTGTGGCGATCGGGGATGTCGCCGTGACACCGATGCCCGGCTACCATCGTCCACGGGAGGCGCGGATGAACCTCAAGCAGCTGTCGACACGCAACAAGATCCTCTGGTTAGTCGTGGTCATGGCGGTGGCCGGGGTCGTGGCGTTCACCGATACGGGCGAGGCCGAGCAGCCGGGCGCGGCGGCAAGCGGGCCCGTGAACACGGGCAGCCCGGCGAGGGACGGCGCATCCGATGCGGCCCGCGTCCTGGCGCCGAACCGGAGCGAGCGCCAGGTGACGATCGTCGACCAGGGGCTCGGCATCCCGATCTCGACCATGACGGTGCCCAAGGGGTGGGATCTGCAGCACGACATCGCCGTCGATCCGAACACCGGACAGCACACCCGCTTCAAGCTGGTGGCGATCGGCCCGCGCAACCAGTACGTCCGTTCGTACCTCGGCCAGTTCCCCTACGGCAACATCAACGGCGTGCCCTTCGAGCGTGCGCTGAATCAGGCGGTCGAGCATGTGGTGGGTGTCGAGAAGCTGGAGCGGCTGCGGCTCGATCGGCCGGCGCCGTACCCGCAACTGATGGAGGATCCGGCCGCGGCGGCCATGGCGCAGCGAATGGCCAGCCGGGGTCAGAAACTCGAGGCCTACGAGATCGGGTTTGCCGGCGAACGCGGCGGCCGGCGCTATCAGGGGCAGATCATCATTGCGAACTTCTCGAGCCCCGGCGGCTTCGGAGTCTTGTCGCCGGGAACGGCGGTGTTCAGCCTTGCCGAGGACTACCCGGAGGCCTATCGGGTCGCCGAGGGGATGCGGCGCAGCATGGTGCGCAATCCCGAGCACGACCGGGTGATGACGAGCATCAACGAGCGCCTGCGCCAGCAATCCGATGCCTACTCCCGCCAGATGATGGATCAGTCGGCGGTGGCGCACCAGCGCCGGATGGCGGACCAGAAGGCGGCCTTCGCCTCGCACCAGCGGAACATGGCGGGGCTCAACCAGATCCAGGACGCCGCGCACGAGAGCTACATGACGACGCTGCGCAGTCGCGGCAGCTTCGCGTCGGTGGGCGGCGACTACGGTGGCCAGCAGGCGGTGGTCGACCAGATCCACGGGCGCAGCAGCTTCACCGATCCGTGGACGAACTCGCAGATCGCCCTGGACGGACAGTACAAGTACAACTTCACCAACGGCCTGGGCGACTACTATCGGACCAACGACGCCAGCTTCGAGCCGGCCTCGCTGCAGGGCGACTGGCGCCGGATCGACCCGCTCGGTCCCTGACCGGGCCCGTCGGCACGACGAAGCGTGGCGATCTGACTAGGCTTCCGGGCCGTGCGCCGGATGTGCCGCCGATGCCGGAGGATGCTGTCAGGGACTGACGAGCAGCTTCGGTACCTTGTCGAGTCCGTCGAGCGACCACACCAGGTCGATCACCCGCCGCATCTCTGCCTCGGTCGCGCCCTGCCGGTAGCCGGCGAGGCGGATCGCCTTGTCCTCGATCTCCGGACGCGACAGGGTGTTGCCGGGATCGCCGCGCGGTTCCTCGATCCGTGACGAGAACTCGCGACCGTCGTTGGTGCGCACCCGCAGCTTGCCGATCCAGCGGTTCGGATAGGCGGTGTCGACCTCCGGATCGAGCTCCATGCGGACCTTGTCGCGAAAGGCCTTGACCTCGTCGGCGAGGAAGCGCTCGTCGAACTCCGCCAGGCCGGCGCGGCCGGTGGTCGCGATCAGGCCCAGCACCGTGCCCATCGAGAACTTGGCCTGGTGCACCGTCAGTGGTTGGACGACCGCGCCGAGCACATCGATCGCGCCCTGGTGGACCTGCGCCACGGCTTCGGCGATGTCGCCCGCCGCGAGCCGCCGCTCGTTCATCAGCGCGAGCAGGGCATCGGCCGCCGGATGGGTGTGGCGGCAGGAGGCGTGGAACTTGAACGAGGTCTCGGCTAGCGCCCAGCGGCTGCCCAGCCGGTCGGCAAGGCGCGCCGGATCCGCATCGCTCGACATGCCGGCGGCCATCCCGCGTTCGCCGTCGAGGATGCGTTGCGCCCCGGTGAAGCCGTCGGCGGCCAGGTAAGCGGCGGTCAGGCCCGCGCCGGCGGCGTGCGCCGTGTGCAGCTGCTTCGAGTCGGCCGCATCGCGCAGGAACTCCCAGAGCCCGGCGGCCTGGGTGCCGGCCGAGCCGAAGGCGTGGCGCATCCGCTGGGGGTCCAGCCCGAGCAGCCTGCCGGCCGCTGCCGCCGCGGCGATCGTGCCGGCGGTGCCGGTGGTGTGGAAGATGCGGTAGTGGGAGCGCCCGAGAAACTCGCCGACCCGGATGCCGACCTCGTAGCCGGCGACACTGGCGACCAGCAGGTCGCGTCCCGAGGCGCCGAGCGCCTGGGCTACCGCCAGCGCCGGCGGAAAGACGACGGCGGCCGGATGGAAGACCGAACTGTTGTGGACATCGTCCTGCTCGGCGAAATGCGAGGCCGCCGCATTGACCATCGCGGCGAATACCGGGCTGGTCCCGCGACGCTCGATCAGCACCTCGGCGGGGCCTTCGGCCGGTCCCATGGTGCGCGCGAAGCGAGCGATCGCTTCCACGGGACGGGCGCCACGGCCAGCAAGGGCGGAGCCGATCCAGTCGAGCAACAGGTCCTCGGCGCGACGCAACACCGGCGCCGGGATGTCCTCGTAGCGCAGCGTCGCCGCGAACTCGGCGAGCCGGGCGGTGGGGTCGTTGGCTGTGGTGGGGGCGTTCGTGTCGTTCATCGCAAGGGCCGGAAAGAAGTATCGATTCCCTACTGTGCTCCCCGGCGGGCAAGCCAGGCAATTCGCGATTCCGTAAGCGGCCGTTCGAAACCGCGGATTGCGGGGGTGGAACCGTCCTTTTTCACCGATCGGACCGTTCGTCGGCGCGGTGGAATCACTCATGCTCGCAGGAAAAGGAGTTCCCCCGATGTCGAACACCCACACCCCCGACAGACAGCGCGCCGCATCGGCCCGCGGGCCGGCGTCCTCGGCAACCCCTTTGTTCGCCGTCCGCAGCCGCCTGATCCATGACTGGGCCACCCGGGTGCTGCGCGAGGAGGATCGCGAGGAGGTGCTCGCGGTGCTCGAATGGCTCGCCGTGCACGGCGACCGGAACTACCTCGGGGCACTCGCGATCGTGAGTCATCGCTTTCCCGGGGACGTAGCAGTCGCGGCGGCGGCCGAGGCGGTGGTCGCGCGGATCGGAGTGCGCTGAAGC
>JAMLIN010000081.1 GCA_023954135.1 Burkholderiaceae bacterium
GAGCAGCGGATCGAGCCACTGGCGCTTGATCTCCTCGGTGGCGTAGCGCTCGAGGGTCTCCATGTTGCCGGTGTCGGGGGCGGCGCAGTTGAACACCTCGGGTGCCCAGTGCACCCGGCCCATGATCTCGCACAGCGGGGCGTACTCGAGGTTGGACAGGCCCTCGGGAACGCGCTCGCTCTTGGGCAGGAAGAGGTTCCACAGTCCGACGGCCCGCGCCTTGGGCTTGAGCTCCTCGATCAGCCTGGTGGGCACGAAGGCGTCGCCCGCGCGGCGGTTGGCCTCGACTTCCTCGTGATAGCGCTTCTCGTTCGGATAGATGTGCTCGTCCATGAACGCCAGCAGCTGCGCCTGCATCTTCTTGACGCGCGGTGAATACTCGAAATCCATGTCGGTCTCCTTTGTCGGTGAGGCTCAGCCTCGACCTTTCTGCATCTGCTCGACGATCCGCCAGCCGGATTCGGCAAGCCCGCGGGCACGGCGGCCCGATTCGAAAGCCTGGGCGCTCGATGCGGTGCCGTCGACCGCGCGCTTCATGATCCCCTGCAGGATACCGGCGAGCCGGAACATGTTGTAGGCGATATAGAAGTTCCAGTGCTTGAGCACGTCCTGCGGGTTGCGGCCGACGCGCTTGCAGTACATCTCGACGTACTCCATCTCGGTCGGGATGTTCAGGGCGGTGTGGTCGAGCCCGGCGATGCCACGGAACTTGCCAGGCTCGATGTGCCAGGACATGCAGTGGTACGAGAAGTCGGCCAGCGGATGTCCCAGGGTGGAGAGTTCCCAGTCGAGGATCGCGAGCACTCGCGGTTCGGTCGGATGGAACATCAGGTTGTCGAGCCGGTAGTCGCCGTGCACGACCGTCGACTCATCGCTTTCCGGGATGTTCTCGGGCATCCAGGCGATGAGATTGTCCATCGCCTCGATCTTCTCGGTCTCGGAGATCTTGTACTGCTTGGACCAGCGGCTGATCTGCCGGGCGAAGTAATTGCCGGGCCGGCCGAAGTCCGACAGTCCGACCGCGGCGGGGTCGACGCTGTGGAGCAGGGCGATGACGCGGTTCATCTCCTCGTAGATCGCGCGGCGTCCCGTGGGGTCGATCTCGGGCAGCGCCTGGTTCCACATCACGCGGCCGTCGACGCAATCCATGATGTAGAAGGCCCGCCCGATCACCGACTCGTCCTCGCACAGGGCGTAGACCTCCGGCACCGGCACCTCGGTCTTGCCGAGCGCATCCAGGACGCGGAACTCACGCTCGATCGCATGTGCGGAAGGCAGCAGCTTGGCCACCGGGCCCGGTTTGGAGCGCATCACGAAATTGCGCTTGTTGCCGAGCAGCCTGTAGGTCGGATTGGATTGGCCGCCCTTGAACAGCTCGACGCGCAGCTGGCCGTCGAAGTCGGGCAGCTTGCCCTTGAGGTATTCGCCGAGTGCGCCGACATCGAACTGGTGCCGCTCGGGCACGTCCATCGTGCCCGCGAACACCGCGTTGGGGTCGGTCGATTCGGTTTGCTGGTCCGGTTGATCAGCCACGTCGCCTCCGTTCGTCTGATGATGTGTTCATTGTGGGTCGAGCCGCGCGTCCATCCGTGCTCATGCATTGTCCTCGTGCAGCAGCGACAGGCCGAGCTGCGCGCGGCGCTGCAGCCACAGGGAGGGACGGCAACGCGGATCGCCGGTGACCCTGGCCATGCCGCGCAGGATCTCGACCACGGTGGCCGGGCCGATCCGGTCGCCCATGGTGAGCGGGCCTACCGGATAGCCGAGGCCGATCCGGACCGCCTCGTCGATGTCGGCGGGCGATGCGATGCGTTGCTGGGCGATGTCGGCGGCGACCGAGACGATCATGGCCACCACCCGCTGGGCGATGAAACCGGCGGAGTCCCGCAGGATGGACGTCCTGGCGCCGTCGCGGGCGAAGAGCGCGGCGGCAGCGGCGAGGGTCGCCGGCGTGGTGGCCGGCGTGCCCATCAGGACACGGCGCTTGCAGGCCCGATGGCCATAGGGGAAGAGCGTGTCGATCGCGACCACGCGGCCGGCGTCGAATCCGGCGGCGGCCGTCGTGGCGTCGATGCCCAGGGGGGCGACGAGGATCATCGCGTCATCGGGAGGCGTCGCGCCGGCGGCAGTCGCCGCGCCGAGTGCCTCGACCAGCTCTCCCAGCGCGGCGGCGGCCGGCCCGGGCGCCACCCACACCCGCGGCATGTGCGCGGGTTCCGGATGGGGGGATTCCTCGGGCGTCCGTTGCGTGCCGCCCTCGTGGCGATAGAAGCCGATGCCGGTCTTGCGCCCGAACCAGCCCGCGGCGTAATGCTGGGCGGTCAGCACCGAGGGGCGGAACCTCGGCTCGTCGTAGAACTGCCGGTAGATGGATTCCATCACCGGATGCGAGACATCGAGGCCGGTCAGGTCGAGCAGCTCGAAGGGACCGAGCTTGAATCCCTTGCCGTCGAAGGAAACCTGCTCGCGCAGGATGCGATCGACCGTCACCGTGTCGGCCACGCCTTCGCTGACCGCGCGGATGGATTCCGGCCCGTAGGCTCGGCCGGCATGGTTGACGATGAAGCCGGGGTAGTCGCGGGCGACCACGGCGCGGTGGCCGGCAATGCGCGCAAGCTCGACGAGCCGTTCGACGGGCGCCTCGTCGGTGGCGGCTCCCCGCACGACCTCGACGACCTTCATGAGCGGTACGGGGTTGAAGAAATGGTAGCCGGCGATGCGTCCCGGATGCCTGCAGGTGCTCGCGATCGCGGTGACCGACAGCGAGGACGTATTGGTTGCCAGCACTGCATCGGCAGCGCAGACGGCTTCGAGCTGGGCGAAGAGCGCCTGCTTCACGTCCAGGCGCTCGATGATGGCCTCGATGACGAGATCGCAGTCGGCCAGGCTGTCGAGGGAATCGCCGCGGATGACGTGCGCGAGGTTCTCCCGCGCCTGCTCGGCGGAGATCTTGCCGCGTTCGGCGAGTCGTTCGAAGGTGCTTTTCAGGTGCGCGAGCGCGGCGTCGATGGCTTCGCCGCGGGTGTCGTGCACGACGACATCGAAGCCGCTTTGCGCGAAGAGCTGGGCGATTCCCCGGCCCATCGCGCCGGCGCCGACCACGGCGATGCGTCGAAAGGGTCTGTCCATGGCGTTGTGCCCTCGAAGGGATGCGGCGTACTGCGCCGGAATCGATTCGGCGACGGCTCGACCGCGCCTGTCTCCAGCGCCGATTGTATCGGAGGATGCCCATCCGGCAGCCGCTCGGCCAGACCCCGGCGCGGGGACCATCGCAGGGTGAACAGGCCCTAGGAGCGTGGGCGGTAGGAAGCGATCCTCGGTAGGATTGGGGTCATGCCGACGACTTACCGCCCGTACGATCCGGACCAGTTGCTGCTGTTGCCGGCCTCGCTCAAGGAGTGGTTGCCCGAGGACCATCTGGCCTGGTTCGTCAGCGATGCGGTCGATGCGCTGGACCTCAAGGCGTTTCATGCCCGCTACGAAGGCGATGGCCGGCGGCGCCAGCCCTACGATCCGTCGATGATGGTCAAGGTGCTGGTGTACGCCTATGCCAGCGGGGTGTTCTCCTCGCGCAGGATCGCCCGGTCGCTGGAGCAGGATGTGGCCTTTCGGGTGCTGGGGGCGGACAACTTCCCGGCCCATCGCACGATCCGCGAGTTCCGGCAGTTGCACCTGTCGGAGTTCTCGGCGCTGTTCGTACAGGTGGTGCAGCTGGCGCGCGAGGCTGGGCTGGTGAAGCTGGGTCGGATAGGCATCGACGGCACCAAGGTGAAGGCTAACGCGAGCAAACGCAAGGCGATGAGCTATGGGCGCATGGGCGAGCGCGAGGCGCAGCTCAAGGCCGAGATCGAGGCGCTGAGCCGGCAGGCCGAGCAACAGGATGCGGCCGAGGATCGCGAGCATGGTCCTGATCGCCGGGGCGACGAGTTGCCCCAGGAACTGGCGCGGCGCGAGAGGCGCCTGGAGGCGATCCAGGCGGCCAAGGCGCGGCTGGAAGAGCGCCAGCGCGAACAGGACCGGCAGGATGGACGCCAGCAGGATGATGAGGGCAACACGCGCGGTCCGGGGGGTCGGTTGTGCCAGCGTGCGTTCGGGCAGCCCGAGGCTGGGGCGCAGGACAACTTCACCGACCCGCAGTCGCGGATCATGAAGACGGGCAACGGCTTCGAGCAGTGCTACAACGCGCAGGCGGCGGTCGACGAGAGCGGGCTGATCGTGGCCACCGAGGTAATCGATGCGGGCAACGACGGCCATCACCTGGTGGCGATGGTGGCGGCCACGAAGAAGAATACGGGTGCGTTGCCGCAGATGAGCCTGGCCGACAGTGGCTATGCCAGCGAGGTCAACTTCGCGGCGCTGGAAGCCCTGGGGGCTGTGGCCTGTGTGGCGCTGGGGCGCGAGGCCGGCAAGAAGCCTCGCAAGATCGACCCGGACAGGCATCCGGCAACCCAGCGGATGGCCGATCGGATGGCCACGGACGAAGGGCAGGCGCACTACCGGCGGCGCAAGGTGATCCCCGAGCCGGTGTTCGGGTGGATCAAGCAGGCGATGGGGTTCAGGCAGTTCAGCGTGCGGGGGCTGGTCCGGGTCAACGGTGAGTGGAACCTGGTGTGTCTGGCGTCGAACCTGCGGCGGATGCATCGACTGGGGTGGGTTGCGGCCTGATCAGGCCGCAACCGGGGTCCGGAGGTACGCCCACGCCGATCGCATCGGACGTTACCGAGGCGGCCGGCGAGCCGCATCCAGCGCATGCCGAGCCCCGGACCTGACCATCGACCCGTCGGCTCGGCGAAAAGATCCAGCGGAAATCTTCTACCGCCCACGCTCCTAGGGCGCCAGCCGGGCGGGCGGCGCCAGCGGCGGCATCGGGCCGGGACCGACGACGGCAATCGCCGCGGCGAAGCCCGCGATGCCGGGATCGATGTCCGAGACTCGCAGGTCGATCCCTCGGACCCGGGCCGGCCGGTCGGCGCCCGGCGGCGGGAATCCGACCCTGAATTCGGCCGGCTCGATCCGCAGGCCCTGGCCGATCGCCTTGAGGCAGGCCTCCTTGCGCACCCACAGGCGCAGGAAATTCTCGCGTCGCGTGGCCTCGTCCCTGAAATCGGCAAAGCGGGCCTGTTCGTCCGCCGACAGGCAGATCGTCGCCAGGGCCTCGACGTCCGAGACCCCGGCGATACCTTCGATGTCCACCCCGAGGGCCAGGCCGGCCGGTCCGATCGCGAGCAGAGCCTGGTTGCCGGCATGGCTGAGGTTGAAGGCGAGCCGGCGGTTCGCCAGCCGGGGCTTGCCGTCGTCATCGTCCTCGATCGGAACCCTGTCGGGCGCATCTCCGGTCCGCTCGGCGAGCAGGCGCCGCAGGGTCGCGCGTCCGGTGACGAAGCGCTGGCGCAGGGCTGCGGTGGCGAAGCGTTGCGCCCTCGCGCGTTCCGCGTCGCTCAGCCAGTCGGCTGCGCCCGGTGGCAGGGCGGCGTCGAGATCGAACAGGAACAGGGCAACGCTCTCGCGCATCAGTCCGGCTCCTGCGCTCCCGCCAGGATCCGGTCGCGATCCTCGGCCAGCTCGAGCCAGCGCAGCTCGAGCTGCTCCGCCTGCTGGCGGCACTCGCCGCGGCGCCTGGCCGACGCGGCGACCCGGGCGCCATCGGCATGGAAGCCGGGGTCGGCCATGACGGTGTCGATGGCGGCGACCTCGGCTTCGATGCCAGCGAGCTGGCTCTCGATCGCCGCAAGCTCGCGCTCGAGCGGGCGCAGCTCGCCCGAGAGACGGGCGCGACGCTCGGCCGCGGCCCTGCGCTCGTCGCGGCGCGATCCGCGCGCCTCGGGTTCTCCGGTGTGGTCCCGGGCGGATGCGCCGTTGCCGGCGGGCGCCACGGACGCACGATCGCGCCCTTGCAGCCAGGCCGCGTAGTCGTCGAGATCGCCATCGAAGGCATCGACGGTGCCGTCGTGAACCCGCAGGAAGCGATCGACAGTGGCACGCAGCAGGTACCGGTCGTGCGAAACCAGCAACAGCGCGCCGTCGAACTCCGCCAGCGCCTCGGTGAGCGCGTCGCGCGCGGCGGCGTCGAGATGATTGGTGGGTTCGTCGAGTACCAGCAGTTGTGGCTTGCCATGGACCAGCTCTGCGAGCAGCACCCGGGCCTTCTCGCCACCCGACATCGGCCCGATCGGGCGCAGCGCATCCTCGCCGCGAAACCCGAAGCGCCCCAGGAAGCCGCGCAGCTCGGCTTCGCGCGCCTGCGGGGCGATCCGCGCCATGTGCGCGAGGGGGCTGTCGTCGGCTCTCAGGCGTTCCACGCCCTGCTGGGCGAAATAGCCGATGCGCGCGCTGGCCGCGCGCTGGATCCGGCCCGCGAGCGGCGCCAGCTCGCCGGTGAGGGTCCGGATCAGGGTCGTCTTGCCGGCGCCGTTGCGCCCGAGCAGGCCGATCCGCGCGCCGCGCTCGATGGCCAGGTCCACATCGTGCAGCACGGCAGCGTCGTAGCCGGCCGCGAGGTCTTCCACGAGCATGAGCGGGTCGGGGCATTCCCCGGCCTGCGGAAAACGGAAGTCGAGCCCGCTCGCCGCGCGCAGCGGCGCGGCGAGGTCGAGCCGCTCGAGTGCCTTCAGCCGGCTCTGCACCTGGCGGGCCTTGCTCGCCTTGGCGCGGAAGCGGTCGATGAAGCGTTGCAGGTGGGCGGCGCGTTCCGAATCGCGCCGGAAGCTGCGCTCGGCGAGTTCCTGGCGCTCGACGCGCTGGCGCTCGCAGGCCGAGTAGCCGCCGGTATAGCGGACCAGTCGGCAGTCCTCGATCGAGAGCGTGCTGCGGACGACCGCATCGAGGAAGTCGCGGTCGTGCGAGACGATCAGGCAGCTGCCCTCGTAGCGGGCCAGCCAGCGTTCGAGCCAGAGGATGGCGTCGAGGTCGAGGTGATTGGTCGGCTCGTCGAGCAGGAGGATGTCGCTCGGCACGAAGAGCGCCTGGGCGAGATTGAGGCGCATGCGCCAGCCGCCCGAAAGCGTGTCGACCGGCGCTTCGGCCTGCGCCGCATCGAAGCCGAGACCGTCGAGCAGGCTGCGGGCGCGAGCGGGCGCATCGAGGCCGCCGGCTTCCGCGATACGGGCATGGGCCTCGCCGATGGCATGGCCGTCGTCGGCGGCGAGCGCGGCGTCCAGCGCCGCCTGCGCCGCCCCCAGGACCGGATCGGATTCGACCACATGGCGCCAGGCCGGAGAATCGCCTCGCGGCAGGCCTTGCTCTAGCCTCACGACACGCATCACGGGTCGGTCGATCTCGCCGGCGTCGATGACGATCTCGCCGGCGAGGGCACGCAGCAGGCTGGTCTTGCCCGACCCGTTGGGCCCGATCAGGGCGATCTTCTCGCCGGGCGCGATCGCGGCGTCGGCGTTCTCGAGCAGGGGTTTGCCGCCACGGGCCAGGCCGAGGCCGCGCAAGCGGATCATCGGGTCGCTTCGAGCTGCCGCCGAGTCGCGATGGCCAGCATCCGTTCACCGGCGCTCGCCGGCAGCCAGCCGAACTCGAGCCAGGGAAATGCCGCTTCGAAGTGCTTCGCTTCGTGGCCGATCTCGAGCAGCAGCAGACCGTGCGCCGTGAGGTGCCGGGGCGCTCCCGCGATGATGCGCCGGACCAGGTCCATGCCGTCCATGCCTCCGGCCAGCGCGAGCTGCGGCTCGGCCAGGAACTCGGCGGGCAGCTGCGCCATGGACTCCGAGTTCACGTAAGGCGGATTGCAGAGGATGAGGTCGAAGCGACGCCGGCCGAGGCCGTTGAAGAGATCACCCCGGTGCAGCCCGATGCGCTCGCCGAGGCCGTGGTCGGCGATGTTCTCGGCGGCGAGCTCCAGCGTTTCCGGGCTGATGTCGGAGGCCTCGACGCGCGCCTCGGGAAAGGCCAGCGCGGCGATGATCGCGATGCTGCCGCCGCCGGTGCAGAGGTCGAGGATGGTCCGCGGCCAGTGTGCGGGCCGGCCGACCGCGTCGAGCCAGTCGGGCAGCGATTCCTCGATCGCTTCGGCGATCAGCGAGCGGGGGATGAGCGCGCGGGGATCGGCGCGAAAGCGCAGGCCGCGCAGCCAGGCTTCGCCGGTCAGGTAGGGCAGAGGCGTGCGGTCGACACAGCGCCGCTCGACGAGCTCGACGATGGCCTCGATCTCGCCCGGCGTGAGACGGGCGTCGAGCCAGGGCTCGAGCGGCGCGGGGGGAAGGTGGAGCGACCAGAGGATCAGCCAGGCCGCTTCGTCATGAGGATCGTCGACGCCATGGCCGTGGTGCAGCCCGGCTGCGCCGAAGCGGGTGCAGGCGTAGCGCAGCATGTCGCGCACCGTGCGCATCGTGCGCCGTGCCGCCCCGGGGCGGGCCACGTGGCGATCCGCACGGCTCATCGCGCGATGAGCGCCGCGATCGTGCGCTCGTAGATCGTCGCCAGGACCGGCAGGCTCGCGATCTCCACATGCTCGTCGATCTTGTGGATGCTGGCGTTGATCGGCCCGAACTCGATGACCTGCGGACAGATCCGGGCGATGAAGCGGCCGTCGGAAGTGCCGCCCGTGGTCGAGAGCGTCGTCTCGACGCCGGTCTCGGCGAGGATCGCCGCCGCCAGGGCCTGCGACAGCTCGCCCGGTGGCGTCAGGAACGGCAGTCCCGAGAGCGACCAGTCGAGCGAGTAGTCCAGGCGATGCGCATCGAGGATGCGGGTGAGGGCGGATTTCAGCGAATCGACGGTGCTCGCGGTCGAGAAGCGGAAATTGAAGTCGATCACCGCTTCGCCCGGGATCACGTTGCCCGCGCCCGTGCCCGCATGGATGTTGGAGACCTGCCAGGAGGTCGGCGGGAAGAATTCGTTGCCTTCGTCCCAGCGGTGTGCGGCGAGCTCGGCGAGCGCCGGCGCGAGCTGGTGCACCGGGTTGCGCGCGAGATGGGGATAGGCGATATGCCCCTGGATGCCGTGGACCACCAGCCGGCCGGACAAGGAGCCGCGGCGGCCGTTCTTGAGGGTGTCGCCGAGCCGGT
>JAMLIN010000082.1 GCA_023954135.1 Burkholderiaceae bacterium
CCAGGCGTCGCCGGAGCGGAGCACCCCTTGACTCGGCCTCGGATTCGGGTGCAAGGCAAGGCGGAGCGCTGAAGACAGTACGGTTGTATGGCAAGGCGCTCCAACGCGGCCATGCGCCCTAAGGCGAAGCCGGTCTAGAAGCGCAGGACCGTTTCGACCATCACGCTGCGCCCCGGCTGTCGATAGAACTCGAACCAGCGGCGATCGGTGATGTTGTCGACCGCCAGTCCGAGCTCGACGTGGCGATTCAGCTGCCAGCTCGCGCGCATGTCGAAGCTGCCGTGCGCATCGTAGACCCCGTAGACGCCCTTCGCGATGTTCAGGTTCATGTCGTCGCCCGAACCGAACACGGCGCTGGTGTAGCGATACGTGAGCAGGCCGGCGAAGCGGCCCTGCCGGTACTCGGCGCCGATCGAGGCGGTCGTGCGCGGCACGTCGGTGAGCTTGCGACCGACCGTCGCCGGTTCGGCCGGATTGTCGGTGATCTCGTAGCGGAACTGGTACCCGACCGCGCCCGTCAGCGCGAGGCCGCGCCAGGCCTGCGCCTCGGGCCGCCAGCGCAGCGAGGCCTCGATGCCGTCGATGCGGGCCTCCGCCGAGTTGACCGTGTGGGTCAGGACCGGCGAGATGGTGCGGCGATGGATGAGATCCTTCAGGCGCTGGGTGTACAGGGTGACCGACCACTGGCTGCCCTGGCCGAAGGCCACGTCGGCCCCGACCTCGAACGCCTCGATGTGCTCCGCTTCGAGATCGGGCGAGGCTTCGTTGACCTGGGCGATCCCTGCGATGGCGCTCGGCGAGGCGTAGCGTGAGTAGAGGTCGAACAGGCTCGGCGCCCGGAAACCGGTGCCGTAGGAAGCCCGCAGGGAGACCCCGGGCGAGACGCGCCACGACAGCGCCGCTTTGGGCGACACCGCATCGAAGCCGCGGTCGGCGTAGCTGATGTCGAAGGCCGGGTCGGTCGTCTGCGCGACCCGGCCACGGGTCCGGTAGCGGTCATAGCGGACCCCGAAATAGGCGGTCAGCGTCGGTGTCGCGAACCATTCGGCCTGGGCGTAGATCGATGCCCCGGTCATGCTGCCCTGCCCCAGGGTGGCCACCCCGGTCACGCTGCCCTTGTCGCGCCAGTTGGCGACCGAATCCTCGCGACGATCGAGCTCGGCGCGCGACGCGGCGACGCCGACGATGGCGAACCAGTCGCGAGCCACCGGGAAACGCCAGTTCGCATCGATGTCGTAGCGATGGTCGGGCTGCACGACGGACAGGCCCGGGCCGCCCGACAGGTTAGCGAGCACGAAGCTCGGCATCATGTAGTCGAAGTCGTGCCGCAGGTAGCTGAGGCTCGTGCGGAACTCGCTCGAGTTCGCCAGCGGCTGGGTCCACTGCCCGTAGACGCGCAGGTCGCGCTCGCCCGACGGCGTGGGAATGGCGAAGCTCGCCTCGGTGAAGCGCACCCGGTTGCCGCCGCCCACGTCGGCCGAGCCCAGCAGCAGCGGGTCACCGGCTGCGTTGCGCATGAAGCTCACCGGCGCCGCATAGCCGACGTCGTAGGACGACAGGGTGACGCCCGCGCGGATGCGGCCACCACCGACGAGGGGGCGGTCGGCGGCGAGGTTCACCTGCGTGGTGTTCCAGGGCCGTTCGCCCTTGAACCCGAGCAGCCAGGCCGGCGCGCCGTCGCGACCCTGGGTCGGGACCGCGCCGGTGACGCCCGGCATGCCGGCTCCCTGCGCCGCGGTGGCGACGGCCCAGTCGCTGTCGGGATAGCCGTCGCTGTCGCGTCGATTCCAGGAGAAGGAGAAGCCCCATCCCTGCGGCTCCAGCCGCCGGCGCAGGAGCAGGCCGTAGCGATGCTGGCCCATGTTGCCGAGCCCGAAACGAAACTCGTTCACCGGCTCATCGGGGATCACCGTGATGTAGTTGATCACCCCGCCCATCGCATGGCCGCCGTAGAGTGCCGACATCGGCCCGCGCACCACCTCGACCCGCTCGATGTCCGACACCGGAATCGAGGCGACGTCGATCGCGCCCGACAGGGCATTGTTGATCGGCATGCCGTCGACCAGCATGAGGGTGCGCATCCCGCGCGGCACGCCGCGCATCGCGATCGCCGCCTGGGCGGTACCCGGAAAGCTGCCGCCGATCGTGACGCCGCGGGCATAGACGTTGGGTACGTCGCGCAGGAGGTCGCCCCCGCGCGCCGGAGTGCGCAGCGCGACCGCCTCCGGATCGACGAGGGTGACGCTCGCCGGGGCCTCGAGGACGCCGGTGTCGTGACGCGTCGCGGTGACGACGACGTCCTCGAGCGCGGGCTGCGCATGCGCGGTCGCGAACGCGAGGACCCCTGGCGCGATCACCGCGAGTCCGAGCGCCGTGATCCGGTCGATCGCCGCCGCGCCCGCGTTGTGCTGCGCACCCGGCGGCAGTTGAACGACCTTCCTGGCTACGCGACGCCGACGCTTCCGGCCCCTTCCGCTGACGAACATGATCGGCTCCATCGAATTCCGCCACGGGTCGCGGCGCCCCGGCCCACCCGGGTGCATCCGGCCCGCAGAAGCATCGTCCTGCGGCGGCGCCGAATCTCACTTGAAACACATCAAGGCAATTCGCTGCGGTGCAACGTAGGCTGAGCTTGTAGTGCTCGCCGGGAACGTGCAACGGCACCGGCAAATTTTCCGACTCATGGAGTTGACGTCATGACCAGAACGAGACAGCAAGCCATCTGCAGCGCGATCGCGCTGGCGGCATCTGCCTTATGCACCAACGTCACGGCAAGCCAGGCACAGCAGCAACCGGCCAGCGCCGTGGCGCAGCAGTACCAGCAGGCAGACGCTTCGCCGCTCGCGAACGAGCAGATGCACCAGAACATCAACCCCAAGGCGCCGCCGATGACCGAGGCGGAGTTCTTGAAAGGCCGCCAGATCTACTTTGAGCGCTGCGCCGGCTGCCACGGCGTGCTGCGCAAGGGTGCCACCGGCAAGCCGCTCACGCCCGACATCACTCTGGAGCGCGGCACCGCGATCCTCAAGACCTTCATCCACTACGGTTCGCCTGCAGGCATGCCGAACTGGGGTACATCCGGTGATCTGACGGAAGCCGAAGTCGACCTGATGGCGCGCTACGTCCAGCAGGAACCGCCGATTCCGCCGGAGTTTGGCCTCGCGGACATGAAACAGACCTGGAAGGTCATCGTTCCGCCGGAGCAGCGCCCCAAGAAGAAGATGAACGACTGGGACATCGAGAACATCTTCTCGGTGACCCTGCGCGATTCGGGTGAAGTCGCGCTGATCGACGGCGCCTCCAAGCAGATCATCAACATCGTCAAGACCGGCTACGCAGTGCATATCTCGCGTACCTCGGCATCTGGACGCTACCTGCTGGTGATCGGCCGCGACGCGCGGATCAACCTGATCGACCTCTGGATGGAGAAACCCGATAACGTAGCCGAGATCCGGATCGGACTCGAAGCACGCTCGATCGAGACGTCGAAGGCCGCCGGCTATGCCGACAAGTACGCGATCGCGGGCGACTACTGGCCGCCGCAATACGTGATCATGGACGGCAACACACTCGAACCACTGAAGATCCAGTCGACGCGCGGCATGACGGTCGACACCCAGGACTACCATCCGGAGCCGCGGGTCGCATCGATCGTGGCCAACCACGACAAGCCGGAGTTCATCGTCAACGTGAAGGAGACCGGCAAGATCCTGCTCGTCGACTACACCGACATCCGCAACCTGAAGACCACCGAAATCGAAGCGGCGCGCTTCCTGCACGATGGCGGCTGGGACAGCAGCCGGCGCTACTTCCTCGTCGCCGCCAACGAGTCGAACAAGGTCGCAGTGGTCGACAGCAAGGAAGGCAAGCTCGAGAAACTAGTCGACGTCGGCCGGATCCCGCACCCGGGGCGTGGCGCCAACTTCGTCCATCCGAAGTTCGGCCCGGTCTGGGCGACCGGCCACCTCGGCGACGAATCGATCGCCCTGATCGGTACCGCCCCCGACAAGCGGCCCGACCAGGCCTGGAAAGTAGTCCAGTCGCTCAAGGCGCAGGGTGGCGGTAATCTGTTCATAAAGACCCATCCCAAGTCGCGCAACCTCTGGATCGACACCCCGCTCAATCCCGATCCGAAGATATCGCAGACCGTCGCCGTCTTCGACATCGACAATCTCGACAAGCCGTACGAGGTACTGCCGATCGGTGAATGGGCCGGCGTCGCCGACGGCGCGAAGCGGATCACCCAGCCCGAGTACAACAAGGCGGGCGACGAGGTCTGGTTCTCGGTCTGGAGCGCCAAGGACCAGGAGTCGGCGATCGTGGTGGTCGACGACAAGACCCGCAAGCTCAAGGCGGTGATCAAGGACAAGCGGCTGATCACGCCGACCGGCAAGTTCAACGTCTACAACACCCAGAACGACGTGTACTGAGTAACCTGCGAACGAACCATCCACGCCCTCTCGGGTTCCAGGCGGGTCATCGACGGCCCGGGGCATCACGCTCCGGGCCGTCTGCCGTAGCGGGCGGGCGCCGGAGCCTCCCGCGCGGCACAATAGGCGGACGGCAACATCCGACAAGAGGAAAAGGGGACAGGCATGGAACAGACCGACACGATGCAGGGCACGGACTGGGCGACGCTCACCGCCGAGCTGGAACAGATCCTCAAGCTGCGCAGCTTCCCCATCGGGGTGAAGCTCTTCGAGACCGTCGAAGCGATGGAGGCGGTACCGAAGATCCGCCGGCCCGACGCCATCCATACCACCGACCAGATCATCGCCCAGGCCGCCCGCCTCGGACGCACCATCGGCATCACCGGCGACGACCTGGTGGGCGCGCAGTGCCGCGCCGTCGTCGGGCTCGGCTCCCAGGACGCCACCTGGCGCAGCGGCCAGTCGATGGTGGGGGTCTGGTACGCCACCCCGGCCGATGCCAGCGCGCACCAGGCCGCGATGCAGATCGTGCCCGAAGGCCGCTACGCGGCGCTGGCCGTCTCGCCGCTGGCCGGCGGCCGGCTCGACCCGCCCGACATCGCGATGTTCTACGCCACCCCGGGCGCGATGATGTACTTCATCAACGGCCTGCAGTGGTCGGGCTACAAGCGCTTCGACTGGAGCGTGGTCGGGGAGTCGTCCTGCGCCGATTCCTGGGGCCGGGCGTTGTCGACACGCACGCCGAGCCTGTCCATCCCCTGCTTCGCCGAGCGGCGCTACGGCGGCGTGCTCGACGAGGAGATGCTGATGGCGCTGCCGCCCGAGTACATCGTGAAGGCGATCGCGGGCATGCGCGCACTGTCGAAGAACGGGCTGCGCTATCCGTTCCCGCAGTACGGCATCGGACAGGACGTGCGGGCGGGCATGGCAGTGAGCTACCCGGGACGCGCGAAAGCCTGAGCGCGATCGTCCGGCGAGCGCCGCGGCGGGCGGGCCGCGGCCCGGCGGCTTCCCGGGATGTTCAGGGCTCGTCGGACCCGTCGCCCGGCGGCACCGCACCCGGCAGCGGTTGCGGACCGGCGCTGCGGACCACGATGGGTTCGGGACGCGAAGCGATGAAGAGCCCCGAACCCCCCAGGAACACGAGGACCATGGCCAGAACGATGGGGCGATCGTGCAGCACCAGGCTGCAGATCAGGACACTGCCGCAGAGGCCGACATAGGCCGCCCGCTTGGCTCGTCGCGGAATGGCGCCCTGCTCCTCCCAGGTCCGCAGCGGCGGACCGTATACCGGGTGATCGAGCAGACGGGCGCGCCAGGCGGGATGTCCCTTGCCGAAGGCCCACAGGGCGACCAGCCAGAACGGCACGGTCGGCATCACCGGCACCAGGATGCCGATCAGGCCGATCACGAAGAACAGCAGGCCGACGGCGCGCCAGAGGAGAATCAGCGCAGTTCGCGTCATGGCGACATCATAGCGTCCGTCACCGGCGCCGGCAGCATCCCCGTGCCGGCCGATGCCCCCTCGTACGGGTTCGCATTCGATTGCAGAGCAAGGCGGGGCGCCGAAGACAGTGCGGTGCACGGCAAGGCGCCTCAACGCGGCTATGCGATTGAATGCGAAGCCGTCTCAGCCGATCGACGCCATGTGGTTGTCATAGGCCAACGCCGGGCCACGCCCTGCCGGCACGACACGGGCAAGCTGCCAGCCGCTCTCGCCGCGGACGAAGTCGCGGATCTCGCCGCCCCCGCCGGCGGCGCTGGCGGCGGATCCGTCGGGAGTGATCGCGACCGCGCAGACGTCGAGCATGGTCAGACTGGCCTCCAGGCGGTTCGCCCGCCAGTCCCAGAACACCAGCGCGTTGCCGCGCGGCGAGCTGGCGATCGCATGGCGTCCCGCCCCGGCGGCCCGGATGCTGCCGACGTAGCCGTCCAGCGCGGCCCAGTCTCCAGGAGCGGCCTCCGGGAACGCCAGGGCATCTTCGCCGCGATGGCGGGCGAGCAGCGCGCCGCCGGGCCCGTCGCGCGTATCGCCCTCGTGCTGGATCGCAACCAGGACGGTACCGTCGGCGGCGACATCGAGATGGCGGATGCCCTGACGATGGTCGGGCGGCCGGTAGCTGCCGAGGAGGCGCCCCGATTCGAGCTCGATGTAGTTGAGCGCGGGACGCATTGCCTCGACGTCGAGCTTCTCCCGGGGCCGGGAAGGATGGCTGCGGATGCCGCCGACGGCGACCGCCAGGGTGCGCGCATCGGGCATCAGCCGCAGCTCGTGGGGGCCGACACCGTGGGCCGGCATCTCCCCGACGACGCGCCAGTCGTCGGTCGAACGCACGACGATCACGCCCCGACCGGCGTCGTAGTCGTTCTCGGTCGTCAGCAGATGGGCGCCGTCGACGGTGAAGGCGCCATGGCCATAGAAGTGGCGGCCCGGCGCCGAGGCGAACCGGCCGGCGAGCCGACGCTCGGCCAGGTCCAGGATCCAGGCTTCGGTGCCGGGCCGGCGCGCGAACACCGCGACTCGAGCCGGCCGGCTCGCATCGAACGCAAAGCCATGGGCTCTCGATCCGACGGGAATGCGCGCGAGCTCCGCATGGACGGGATCATGCAGCAGCAAGGCATGCGCACCGTCGGACTGGCGAGCAGCGAGAAGGTAGGCGGCCCTCGGCGCGGTGGATTCGCAGCCGGCGAGCCCGGCCGCGAACGGCGCCCCGAGCGCAAGGGCAAGGAGCAGGCGCCGCTGCCCGTCGACCGCGGGCCGGGGCGATCGCGGATCGCCGGATGCGTCCCCGAATGCGATCGGCGGCGAGGGAAAAGCGTGCTTTCGGTTCATGGCTTCAGTCGCCGTCGGCGAAGTTGAAGGTCAGGGCCACCTCGAGCGCCGGCATCATCACCAGCTGCGCGTGAATCTCCAGATCACGCACCCGGTTGCGCAGCTCGAGGAAGCGTTCGCGGAAAGCCCCGTCGGCGGCGCCGTCGTATATCGTCGCGCCGTCGTCGCGCAATGTCCGGGCCTGTTCCAGCGCGGCGGCGAGCAGGGTCTCGAACTCGGTCGCCGCGGCAGCGGCGCCGCGCAGGGCGAGCAGGTCGTCCATGCCATCGTCGCCCGCCTTGCCGCCGGAATACACCGCCTGCACCGACTCGAGTGACGCCACCACGCGTTCAAGCGAAGCCCGGCTGCGCCACGAATGGGCGAGGCGCGGCCGCGGCGAGAAGGCCTGGCCGCTCGGGCTGATGCCCAGCGGCGCGCCGATGGCGGCGTCCTTGAGCTCGACGAGCTGCTGCATCAGCAGATTGCCGATCTGGTTGATCACGTTGTGCGGCGCAACGGCGGCGCCGCCGGCCGACACGAATATCGAGTTCGCCGCCGTGCCGCCCGCGACGCCGCGCTGCCAGAGCCGCTCCTGCGTCCTCGCGATCCCGGCGAGATTGCCGGCGATGCCCGCGACGAGCGCGCAGCGCCGATCGCCGGCGGCATCGGACGGGAAATCCGTCGGCCCGCGGTCCTCGAAGAGCAGGGTCTCGAGCGCGGGCAGACCCTGGAGCTGGACCGGCTGGTCGGCGATCGCCCCGACATCGACCGACTGGTTCGAGGCGAGCAGCTGGCCGACCCGGGTCGCGACGAGATCGAGCCGTGCCTGCGGCCAGGCATCGATGCGCAGCATCCGGTGCTGGTCGCTGCCCGGGCCGGTCTGCAGCCAGCGCAGGGGCTGCCAGGCGAGAACGGTATCGCGCCAGGCCTGCTGCAGCCGCTCGAAATTCCCGGCATCGCGTGCCTCGCAGAACGCACCGGCGGCGGTGGCGAGCTCCTCGGCGCCGGCGGCGAATGCCGTGATGCCGGGCACGATATGGGCGGCGTAGAGCCGGTCGATCACCTTCTGCTCGGCCGCAGCGATGGATTCCGGGGTGGGCCCCTTCGGCCCGCGCTCACAGCCCGCGAGCATGACGCCGGCGGCAATCCCGCATGCCAGCAGAAGAGAGAGGGATCCTCGCATCATCGGTTCCTGGAACGATCGGAAACGCGCATTCTCATCAGAGTCCGCGAAGGTAGTCGAGCAGCGCATCGCGCCGGGATTCGTCGAGCGCCCGGAAGCGCTCGCGCGCCGGTGCCGCCTCACCGCCATGCCAGAGGATCGCATCGACCAGGGTGTCGGCGCGCCC
>JAMLIN010000083.1 GCA_023954135.1 Burkholderiaceae bacterium
CCTTCCAGGCGAGCAGCATTGCGCCGAAGGCGCCGATCCCGGAAGCCTCGGTCGGCGTGGCGATCCCGACGTAGATGGTGCCGGTGACCAGGCCGAACAGGAACAGCAGCGGCGCGACCACCTTCAGCCGGGAGAACTTCTCGCGCCAGCTGTAGCTGCGCGCCACCGGCGCGCGGGACGGATCGCGCCACACGAGGAAGGCGACGGTGAGGATGATCGTCAGGGTGACCATCAGGCCCGGTATGACACCGCCGATCAGCAGGGCGCCGATGCTCACGTCGGCGATGATCCCGTAGAGGATGAGCGCGATCGAGGGCGGGATGAGCATCGCGAGGGTGCCCGAGATCGCCACCACCCCGGCGGCGAGCCCCGGCTCGTAGCCCTGGCGCATCATCGCCGGAATCGTCGTGGACGACAGCGTCGCGGCTGCGGCGGTGCTGGAACCCGAGATCGCGCCGAAGCCGGCGCCGGCCACTGCCGTGGCCATCGCGAGGCCGCCGCGGATGCGGCCGATCCAGGCGGCAGCCGCCATGAAGAGGTCGTCGGCGATGCCCGAGAGGATCACGAACTCGGCCATCAGGATGAACATCGGGATGGTGATCAGCTCGTAGGAGGTCACCGTCGACAGGGGCGTGGTCTCGAGGATGCCGAGCAGCATCGACATGCCGCCGATCAGGTACAGGCCGATCGAGCCCGACACCGCGAGCGCGATCGCCACCGGCGTGCCGATGATCAGCATCGCGAACATGATGCCGAGGACGACGGTGATGGTCATTCGGCCACCTCGCCGGGCAGGGATTTGTCGTGCGGCGGCGGAATCTCGACGACTGCCTCTCCGGCGATCACCGAGAGCACGTGGCCGATGCAGCGATACGCGCAGCGCAGCGCGATCAGCGCGCTGCCGAGCGCCGCGGGCGCCTCTGAGAGCCAGATCGGCCAGGGGATCGTCGTCGCGGTGACGTCACCGTTCACGAAGGCCACCCCGGCGCGCGCGCCGAGCTTCCAGGCGATCAGGGCGAGCACCACCGTGCCGGCCGCATAGCCTATCGCCTCGCCGGCGAAACGCAGGCGGGCGGGCATGAAGGGCTGGAAGAAGTCGATCGCGATGTGGCCGTGCAGGTGCAGGGTGCCGGGCAGGGCGAAGAAGAACACCAGCACCACTAGGTACATGCCGATCAGGTCATAGGCGAAGATGAGCGGGCTGGAGAAGAAATAGCGCGCCACGACGTCCACCACGACCACCAGCATGACCGCGATCATGGCCGCCGCCGAAACATGCATCAGCGCATGCTCGAGGCGCGCGAGCGCCGCCGAGATACGGGGCATTGCGATCAAGAGAATGTCTCCCTGCAGGCAACGATGACCCCACGACCATCGTCGTGTTTTCCATCTTCGATCTTCCGGCCCGACGAAGCGCAGGAGGATGCGCCATCGCGAACCGGCGAAAGGCTACAGTTGCAGGCTACACAATGTCAAACCGGTCGTGCCCCTCGGATTTCCATCACGCAGCGATCGCGACGGCCCGCACGATTCATGGAGCGAAACAATGCCGATGCCCGATCTGGCCCGCTGGATCCGCCCGGGAGACACCGTGGTCTGCGGCCAGGTCGCCGCCGAGCCGCTCGGCCTGACCCAGGCCCTGGCCGCCCAGCGCCACGCCTTTCCCGGCGCGCGCGTCTTTCTCGGCGCGGTATTCTCGCGCAGCTTCGCGACGGCCCACACCGATGCGCTGCGATTCACCGGCTACGGCGCGATGGGCCGGGCCGCGGCGCTGTTCGGCGCCGACGGCGCGGCGATCGTGCCGATCCACTATCGCGAGCTGGAAGCGGCCTTTGCCGGCGGCCGACTGCATGCGGACGTCGTCCTGATGCAGCTGCCCGCGGGCGAGGACGGCGCGCCGGCCGACAACCTCGGCCTGGCCAACGACTACGTCGCGCAGGCCGCCCTGCACGCGCGCGCCGTCATCGCGGAGGTGAATCCCGCCGTCCCCTGGAGCTTCGGCGCCCGCCCCCCCGCGGGCCTGCGCATCGACCATGCGGTGCCGGCCGCGACCGGTCCGATCGAGCAGCCGATCCTGCCGCCCACCGAGGTGGAGCAGCGCATCGCAGCGCATGTCGCGACCATCGTGCCGGACCGGGCAACCATCCAGACCGGCATCGGACGCCTGCCGGACACCGTGCTCTCGGCGCTGGCCGGCCACCGCGGCCTCGGACTGCATTCGGGGCTCCTCGGCGACGGCGCCGTCGCGCTCATCGAGGCGGGCGCGGTCACCAACGAGCACAAGGGCATCGACGTCGGGCTCACGGTCACCAATGTCCTGGGCGGCAGCCGCCTGACCCACCGCCACTTCCACCGCAACCCGGCCTGCCGCGTGCGGCCGGCCGGCTACACCCATCATGCGGCGGTGCATGCGAAGCTCGACCGCCTGCACGCGATCAACTCGGTCATCGAGGTCGACCTCGCCGGCCAGGCCAATTCCGAATACGACGACGGCCGCTGGCGCGGCGGCATCGGCGGGCTTGCCGACTTCGTGCGCGGCGCCCGCCTCTCGCCCGGCGGCCGCTCGATCCTGATGCTGGCCTCGACCACGCCCGACGGCGCGCGCAGCCGCATCGTCCCGACGCTGGCCGGCGCCCGGGCGACGGTGCCGGCGAGCGACGCCGACTGGGTGGTGACCGAATGGGGCGCGGCCGAGCTGCGCGACTGCGAGGCCGGCGAACGGACCCGGCGGCTCATCGCGATAGCGCATCCGGCGCACCGCGAGGCACTCGAAGCGGCGATCAGCTGCTGAGTTTCACCCGCAACAGCTCGTTGACCTGCGCCGGATTCGCCTTGCCCTTCGAGGCCTTCATCACCTGGCCGACCAGCGCATTGAAGGCCTTCTCCTTGCCACCCCGGAACTCCTCGACCGACTTCTGGTTGGCGGCGAGCACCTCGTCGACGATCGCCTCGAGCGCGCCGCTGTCGCTGATCTGGCGCAGGCCCTGCGCATCGATGATGCGATCGACCGCACCGGGATCGGGATCGCCGCCGCCCCAGAGCCGCCCGAATACGTCCTTGGCGATGCGGCCCGAGATGGTGCCGTCGGCGATGCGCCCGACCAGGGTGGCGAGCTGCGCCGGGGGTACCGGGCAGGCGGAGAAATCGATCTCGTCGCGATTGACCGCCGCCGAGACGTCGGAGAGCACCCAGTTGGCGGCCGTCTTGGCCTGTTTGCCAGCATCGGGCAGCGCAGCGAGCACCGCCTCGAAATAGTCGGCGATGGCGCGCGAGGCGGTCAGGGTGGCCGCGTCGTAGGCCGACAGCCCGTACGCGGCGACGAGGCGCTCGCGCCGTGCGGCCGGCAGCTCGGGCAGGGCCGCGGCGACCTCGTCGACCCAGGCGCGCTCGATGCGCAGGGGCGGCAGGTCGGGATCCGGGAAATAGCGATAGTCGTGCGCGTCTTCCTTGCTGCGCATCGATCGTGTCTCGTCGCGATCGGGGTCGTACAGCCGGGTCTCCTGGACCACGGTACCGCCGTCCTCGATCAGCTCGATCTGCCGGCGGACCTCGTAGTCGATCGCCCGCTCGAGGAAACGGAACGAGTTGAGGTTCTTGATCTCGCTGCGGGTGCCGAAGGCCTCCTGCCCGAGCGGGCGCACCGAGACGTTCGCATCGCAGCGAAACGAGCCTTCCTGGAGATTGCCGTCGCAGATGCCCAGCCATACCACCAGGGCATGCAGGGTCCTGGCATAGGCGACCGCCTCCTTCGCCGAACGCATGTCGGGCTCGGTGACGATCTCGAGCAGCGGGGTGCCGGCGCGGTTGAGGTCGATGCCGCTCATGCCTTCGAAGGCGTCATGGAGGGACTTGCCGGCGTCCTCCTCGAGATGGGCGCGGGTGAGCCGGATGCGCTT
Source organism: Burkholderiaceae bacterium (assembly GCA_023954135.1). GTDB lineage: Bacteria > Pseudomonadota > Gammaproteobacteria > Burkholderiales > Burkholderiaceae_E > JAMLIN01. The sequence goes on from JAMLIN010000083.1 coordinate 3,897, forward strand.
GTGGTGGCGCTCGCCGCCCGCCTCCCAGTCGATGTCGAGGTGTCCGCCCTGCACGACGGGAATCGCGTACTGGCTGATCTGGTAGCCCTTGGGCAGGTCGGGGTAGAAATAGTTCTTGCGCGCGAACACCGACATCGGCGCGATCACCGCATCGACCGCCAGGCCGAAGCGGATCGCATGGGCGACGGCCTCGCGATTGAGAACCGGCAGCACGCCGGGCAGGGCGAGATCGACGGCGCTGGCCTGCGTGTTGGGGGCGGCGCCGAAGGCGGTCGACGCGCCCGAGAAGATCTTGGAGCGCGTCGCCAGCTGCGTGTGCGTCTCCAGCCCGATCACCACTTCCCAATGCATAGGCTTCTTTATCCGAGCCGGGCGCAGCCGCCGGTACGCGGGTCGAACATCACCGGGTACGCGTCCTCGGAGATGCTGGCCGGGCTGCACCAGCGCGCGCAGCCCTGGTGGCCGAGGGTGACCCGGCGCGGCTCCTGCCAGATCATGAGCTTGCAGCCCGATCCGTCGCGCGAGACCAGCTCGATGTGCGGACGCGACTTGGTCTGGCGGAAATCGGTGCCCTTGAAGGTGCAGGTTCCCTTGCGGCCGACCTTGATCGACCAGTTGAGCGCGGTGACCGTGTTGTTGCGCACGTCGAGGATCGCGTTCTCGCCGAAGCCGTCGACATCGACCTGGTTGCAGCGCCCGGCCAGCTCGATGCGCGCATCCGCATGCGGGCCGCGCCGCCCGGCCGCCTTGGGCGCCGGCGCCGACTTGCCCGGCCGGGTCGCCGACGGCGGCAGTTCCGGAGCGGCCGGGCTCGACGGGGCCGGCTCGCCGATGGATCCGAGCGAGCCGCAGGCCGCCGCGAGCAGCGCGGCGGCAGCCACCAGGCCACAACGTGACAGTCGCGCGGGCAAGCGCGCGAAGCTGCCGCGCGAAGCCGCGGATTTCGGGGCGGCAGCCGGGGAACAGTGTGTGCTCATGCGGACTCTCCGGGATGTCGAAGGTGCCAGTCGGTGTCCTGCTGGAAGCGCCCGGCGACGCCGAGCAGGCGCGCTTCGTCGAACCAGCGGCCGATCAGCTGCAGGCCGACGGGTCGGCCGCGCTCCCCGAAACCCACCGGCATCGACAGGCCGGGCAGGCCGGCGAGCGAGGCCGGCAGGGTGAATGCGTCGGCAAGGTAGTTGCGCACCGGGTCGTCGACCCGTTCGCCGAGGTCCCAGGCGACCGTGGGGCTGACCGGGGCGGCGATCACGTCGACCGCCGCGAAGGCGGCCCGGAAGTCGTCGGCGATCAGGCGCCGCAGCTTCTGGGCCTGCAGGTAGTAGGCATCGTAGTAGCCGTGCGAGAGCACGTAGGTGCCGACCAGGATGCGTCGCTTGACCTCGGCGCCGAAGCCTTCGGCGCGGCTGCGCTCGTAGAGATCGAGCAGGTCGGCCGGCTCGGCGGCGCGATGGCCGTAGCGCACCCCGTCGAAGCGCGACAGGTTGCTCGACGCCTCGGCCGGTGCGATGACGTAGTAGGCGGGGATGGCCAGGCCGGTGCGCGCGAGCGAGATGTCGACGGTGACCGCGCCGACCGCGCGCAAGGCGGCGATGGCCTTGTCGATCGCCCTGCGCACGTCGGGCGCGAGACCCTCGCCGAAGTATTCGCGCGGCAGGCCGATGCGCAGGCCCTCGACGGGCGAGCCGATGGCGCGGCCGAAGTCCTCGGCGGGCCGATCGAGGCTGGTGGCGTCGCGCGCATCGAACCCGGCCATGGCGCCGAGCAGGACGGCGCAATCGGCGGCGCTGCGGCCCATCGCGCCGGCCTGGTCGAGGCTCGATGCGTAGGCGATCATCCCGAAGCGCGAGGCCCGGCCGTAGGTCGGCTTGATGCCGGTGATGCCGCACATCGACGCCGGCTGGCGCACCGAGCCGCCGGTGTCGGTGCCGGTGGCGAGCGGCGCGAGCCCGGCGGCGACCGCCGCGGCGGAGCCGCCCGAGGAGCCCCCCGCGATCGCGGCGGTATCCCACGGGTTGCGCACCGGCCCGAAATGGCTGTTCTCGTTGGCCGATCCCATCGCGAACTCGTCGCAGTTGGTCTTGCCGAGGCAGACCGCGCCGGCCGCGGCGAGCCGCTCGACCACCGCGGCATCGAAGGGGCTGCGGTAGTCGGCCAGCATCCGGGAACCGGCGGTGCTGCGCCAGCCGCGGGTCACGAAGATGTCCTTGTGGGCGAGCGGCACGCCGAGCAGCGGACCCCGCTCGCCGGCGGCCAGCCGATCGTCGGCGGCGCGTGCCTGCGCCAGCGTGAGCTCGGGCTGCACGTCGATGAAGGCGTTGAGCCCGCTCGCCTCGATGCGCGCGAGGAAATGGCGCGCCAGCTCCACCGCGGAGAATTCGCCGGCGGCCAGCCCGGCCGCGAGCGCGGCGACGCCGCGCCGCTCGATCGGGGCCTGGCTCATCGGAGTACCTTCGCCCTGGCGGGCTGCGGTGCGCGAGCACCTTCGGGCGGCCGGGCGGTGATGATCGGGGAACCTTCGCCCTGGCGGGCTGCGGTGCGAGCACCTTCGGGCGGCCGGGCGGTGCTCATTCGATCACCTTCGGGACGAGATACAGGCCGTCGGCGATCGCCGGCGCCACCGCCTGGTAGGCCTCGCGCAGGTCGGGCTCGGTGACCTCGTCGGCGCGCAGGCGCAGCGCGATGTCCTCGGCATGGGTCATCGGCTCGACGCCGGCGGTGTCGACCGCCTGCATCTGCTCGATCAGCGAGAAGATCTCGTTCAACCGGGCCAGGGTGTGATCGGCTTCGGGGCCGTCGATCGCGAGGCGCGCAAGGCGGGCGATGCGATGGACTTCGTCGAGCGTGAGCGCCATGGCGTGGTCGGCTGCGTGGAAAAGGGAACGGGTGGAAGGCGGGCGCTGCGCGGATGTTCGCGTGCACTTGCGCGCAAGGCCGCGAACCCGCGAGAATGCGGCCCACGATGGCCCGGTTGTCGGAGAATTATACGGTATCATCGGCCGTTGATTTCCGAACCGAATCGAACCGACCAGCCTGCCGATCCAGCCGGGTAACCCGCGGCAGCGCAAACCGCCTCATCACAAACAGGACCGGCATGTTCGGGTTTTTGCGCAAGTACTTCTCCAACGACCTGGCGGTCGACCTGGGTACCGCGAACACGCTGATCTACGTGCGCGGCAAGGGCATCGTCCTCGACGAACCCTCGGTCGTCGCGATCCGCGAGGAAGGCGGACCGAACGCCAAGAAGACGATCGCGGCCGTCGGCGCGCAGGCCAAGCAGATGCTCGGCAAGGTTCCCGGCAACATCCAGGCCATCCGCCCCATGAAGGACGGCGTCATCGCCGACTTCACGGTCACCGAGCAGATGCTCAAGCAGTTCATCCGGATGGTCCACGAGAGCCGCCTGTTCTCGCCCAGCCCCCGGATCATCGTCTGCGTCCCCTGCGGCTCGACCCAGGTCGAGCGCCGCGCGATCCGCGAGTCCGCGCTCGGCGCCGGCGCCTCCCAGGTCTACCTGATCGAGGAACCCATGGCCGCCGCGATCGGCGCCGGCCTGCCGGTTTCCGAGGCCTCGGGGTCGATGGTCGTCGACATCGGCGGCGGCACCACCGAGGTCGGCGTCATCTCGCTCGGCGGCATGGTCTACAAGGGCTCGATCCGCGTCGGCGGCGACAAGTTCGACGAGGCCATCGTCAATTACATCCGCCGCAACTACGGCATGCTGATCGGCGAGCAGACCGCCGAGATGATCAAGAACACCATCGGCTCGGCCTTCCCCGGCTCCGAGGTCCGCGAGATGGAGGTCAAGGGGCGCAACCTCTCCGAAGGCATCCCGCGCAGCTTCACCGTCTCGTCCAACGAGATCCTCGAGGCCCTGACCGAACCGCTCAACCAGATCGTCTCCTCGGTCAAGATCGGGCTCGAGCAGACCCCCCCCGAGCTCGGCGCCGACATCACCGAGCGCGGCATCATGGTCACCGGCGGGGGCGCCCTGCTGCGCGACCTCGACCGGCTCCTGATGGAAGAAACCGGCCTGACCGTCCTGATCGCCGACGATCCCCTCACCTGCGTCGTGCGGGGCTGCGGCATGGCGCTCGAGCGCATGGACAAGCTGGGCACGATCTTCACGCACGAGTAATACGGGACTGTATAAGCGCAACCCGCTGGGGCCGGACGCAGCGACGACCCCACCTACCGGCCGATAGATGGACCGCAGCCCGCCGCCGTTCTTCAAGCAAGGGCCCTCGGCCAACGCACGGCTCGTCTTCTTCTCGATCCTCGCGATCGTCCTGATCGTCGTCGATGCCCGCATGGGGGTGCTCGCACCGCTGCGCCAGGGCGTCGGCACCCTGCTCTACCCGGTCCAGCGCATCCTGCTCTGGCCGCGCGACACCATCGCCATGGTCGGCGAATACACCACCGAGATCGGCCGGGTGCGGGCCGAGAACGCCGAGCTGCGGCGTATCGAGACGGTCAACGCGCGGGCGCTGCTGCAGGCCGAGCAGCTCGCCAGCGAGAATGCCCAG
>JAMLIN010000084.1 GCA_023954135.1 Burkholderiaceae bacterium
GGGCTGTCCGTCGAGACGGACCTGCCCGCCACCCGGGGCGAGCGAGCCGGCGAGCACCGCCAGCAGGGTCGACTTGCCCGCGCCATTGGGGCCGCAGATCGCGGTGAGCTCGCCGCTGCGGAACTCGCAGCCCATGGCATCGAGAATCGTCCGCCCGCCACGGCGGACCGTCAGCCCCTGCACCGCCAGTCGCGAGATCCCCTCGCCGCCCGCGACAGTCCCGCTGCTGCTCGCCGTCATCCCCGCAGCGGGGCCGGCGCGAACCCCGCCGGCGATCATCCGAAGCCCTCCGCGCCGCGCCGGCGCTGGAGCAGCCAGAAGAGGAAAGGCGCACCGACCATCGCGGTCACCACTCCCAGCGGCAGCTCGGCCGGGCCGACCACAGTCCGGGCGACCAGGTCGGCCGAGAGCATCAGCGCCGCTCCGACGAAGGCCGACGCCGGCAGCACGAAGCGATGGTCCGGGCCGGTCAGAAGGCGCACGAGGTGGGGCGTGACCAGGCCGAGGAACCCGACGATGCCGCAAGCCGACACCGCGGCGCCGACTCCGAGCGCCGTCAGCAGCACCGAGCGGCGCTTGAGCGTCGCCACCTCGACCCCGAGATGCATCGCCGCATCCTCGCCGAGCAGCAGGGCGTTGAGCGGCCTGGCGAGCCGCAGCGCCAGCGCCGTCGCGACCACCATCACCGCGATGGCCGGCAGGCTGGCCTGCCAGCTGGCGGCACCGACGCTGCCGAGTGTCCAGAAGGTGAGCAGCCTGAGCTGCTGCTCGTCGCTCAGGAAGGTGAGATAGCCGATCAGGGCGCCGGCGAGCGCGTTGGCCGCGACACCCGAGAGCAGCATGACGGGGATCACGACCCGGCCGTCGAACTGCGAGACCCGGTAGATCAGCCCGGTGGTCGCAAGCGACCCGAGGAAGGCCGCCAGCGGCAGGGCGAAGCCGCCGAATACCGCCAGCAGGCCGGGGCCGAGCACGATGACCGCGACCGCCGCGAGCGCACCGCCGGCCGACACCCCGATCAGCCCCGGATCGGCCAGCGGATTGCGGAACATGCCCTGCATTACCGCCCCCGAGACCGAGAGCGCCGCTCCGGCGGCGGCCGCCAGCAGCACCCGTGGCAGGCGCACCGTCTGCAGGACCTGCGCCTTGAAGCCGAGCTCGGACGCGTCGGCGAGTCCGAGCGCCCCGGCAAGGCCGAGCAGCACCTCGCCGACCCCGAGCCGGACCGGACCGATCATGATGCCGGCGAACAGCGCCAGGAACGCGAGGCCGGCCGCCATCCGGACGAGACGGCGCCCCCTGCGCTCCCGCGAGACGGGCCGGGCGGCGGCGCCGTCCGCCTTGCCCGCCGGCGATGCGCCGGCCGCGCCGGCGCCGTTCATCGCCGGACGCCGGCAGGCATGCGCAGGCGTTCGGCAAGCTCGGTGGCGGCGCTGGCCACCCGCGGACCGAAGGACATCAGGGCGACGGCATCGATCTCGACGATGCGCCCTGCCCGGCCCGCCGGCGTCAGCGCCATGCCGGGTGTCGCGGCCACTGCCTCGATGCCGTGGCCCGACGAGGTGTTCATGACCAGGACGACCTCCGGCCCGGCGGCGACCAGGGCCTCGGGCGACACCGCCCTGTAGCCGCGATGGTCGAGCGCGTTGTCGACGCCGACGAGATCGAGGATCGCCTGCGCAGCGGTTTCCCGTCCCGCCACCTGGGGCGAGCCGCCGCCGGCCGCGAGCAGGAACACGCCCCGCGGATGCGCGAGCGGACGCAGCGTCTCCTGCAGGCGGGCGACGTCGCGATCGAACCCGGCGGCGAGCTCGCCCGCCTTTGCCTGCTCGCCCAGGGCCTCCCCCACCAGCAGGATCTTCGCGCGGGCTCCCGCCAGAGAATAGTCCTCGGCGGCCTGCACGATCCGCAGGCCCGTGCCCGCCAGCTGGCGCAGGGTGCTCTGCGGGCCGGCCGTGCCCGAAAGCAGCAGCAGGTCGGGCTCGACCGAGAGCAGGCCCTCGGCCGAGAGATTGCGCAGGTAGCCGACCTTGGGCGTCTCGCGCGCCTGCGGCGGCCAGAGGCTGGTCGTGTCGGTCGCCACGATCCGGTCGCCGGCGCCGAGCGCATAGACGAGCTCGGTCATGTCGGAGCCGACGCTGACGATGCGTTGCGGCCCCTGCGCGGCGCCCGCCGCCGGCACGAGCCCGGCAACTGCGGCAAGCGCGCACGAACCTGCGAAGAGGAATCGACGGCGCGAAACTCCGCCGACGGATCCTCCGCCTGCGCTCGCCACGCCGTCGCGGCCTCGACCGGACATGCCGTCCGCGATCATGCCGCGCTCGTCTCCCGGTCGACCAGGCCTTCGACCAGCTCGCGCCAGTCGTCGCGCTCGGGCGAGCCCGGCTTGCGCTCGCCGAAGAACTGCGCGAAGTTGACGTTGTTCTCGTCGAACACCTCGAGCGACGTGACCACCCCGTCGGAGGTCGGCTTGCGCACCACCCAGGCGTCGGCCACATGGTCGTTGCGCAGGTGGAGGTTGAAGCCCGGGTCCATGACGTTGATCCAGGGGCCCATCGCCTTGATGTTGCTCACCGGGCCGGTGTGGATCTGGATGCAGCCGGGATTGCCCACGAAGCACATGATCGACACCCCGCTCGCGGCCGCCCGCTCGAGCAGCGTGACCACCGAATCGCGCCCGGCGCGCTCGGCGAACTTCGGCCCGGCCAGGCGCAGCGCCTGGCGCCGCCCGACGCGCAGATCGCGCAGCATGCCGAAGAAGTCATGGGTGTCCTGGAGGTCGGCCCAGGTGCTGCGCATCGTCTCGACGTCGATCATCTCGTCGGCAAGATCCGGCGCCGGCGCGGGTCGCGGCCTGACCGCGATGGTGTCCTTCTGCTCGGACGCGCGATGACGATCGATGATCGCCCGCCATTGCGCCATGTCGGTAGCGGGCCTGGCGAACACCTTGTGGACCGCGACGCCCGCGCCGTCGAAGAACTGCAGGCTGCGGCGCACGTCGCCGCCCTCGAGCGGCTGCTCGAAGGCGAAGCCGTGGCGCCACTGGCCCATGAAGAGCCGCAGGTCGATGTCGTGGTTGAGCACGATGCCGTGCCCCGGGCCGATCTCGACCTTGTCGAAGCACCCCACCTTCTCGTGGACCGCGCTGGGGTTGCGGGTGAGAACCATGACCTCGCCGACCGCGGGCAGCTCCTGGAGGATCTTCGCATAGGGACCGGCGAGCGCGATCGCGCGCTCGCCCACCCGCGAGGCCACCAGCTGGCCCTCGCTCACGCTGAGCCGCGCGGCGGCATCGACCGGCCGCAGCCCGGGCTCGGCCATGACCAGCTCGTCCCAGGCGCGGCGGATGCCGGCGCCGTCTTCCGGCGCCTGATTGCTGTCACTCATGTTCCGCTCCTGTCAGTTCGCCGCCGCCGACGCGGGCTGGATGCCGAACTCGAAGGTCCAGGTCGTCGCGCTGCCCGAATCGTTCGGGTCGGCGTAGACGATGTCGGCAAGGCGCATCCGGGCGTAGCTGTTGCCTTCGCCGGAGCGGACCAGCGTGCCCTGCTCCGGGTTTGCGCCGAGCAGGTGCGCCACGGCCGGCAGCCCTGCGGCCGATGCGGCATCGGCCGTCGGATAGTACTTGTACCAGCCGTAGTCGAGCGCCCCCGGATAGCTGCCCTGGTAGGCCGGTGCGAGTTGCGAGCCGATGCTGTCCTGGACCCAGTTGCGAGCCATGGCCGGACCCGCGAGGTCGGCCGCGGTCAGTTCCGCGGCCATCGACGCCGGGTCGGCACCCTGGATGGCCGCCGCGACCGGATTGCCGTCGCCGTCGTAGAAGCCTGCGGGCACCTTGGCAAGAAAGCCCGCGGCAGCCCCGGTGCCCGTGGCCGAGGCGCCGCCGTTGAGCTTGACGTTGTAGCGGTTGAACGCGATCTGCCACTCCCCGGTTTCGGAACTTTCGGTGCCGGTCACCAGGTCGAAGTAGACCCAGTCGCTGCGCGCATCGACCGTCGCGGTTTTCACCGTTCCGGCCGAATCCGCCCGGTCGACCCACTGGAAGCTGACGTGCCCGGACTCGGTACCCGCGGCGCCACCGTAGTAACCGGTGACCTGGACCGCGAACACCGGGTTGGCCGCAGTGCCGATCGCGTCGGCGTTCGACGAATCGGTGGTGACGAGGAACACCTTGTAGGTCGGGTACAGGAGATGGTCGCCTTCGCCGCCGAGGCCGTATTCAAAGGCCTCCGACTGGATGCCGTTGTCGCCGGTGAATACGCTGTTGGCGGTGTCTGCGAAGTACAGCCGCGCCGGTATCACCGCGCCGGTGGAATCGGTGAAGGCGTCCGACCAGGCGAGCAGGTCTTCCCAGGTATGGTCGAACGGGGTGGCGAAGGCGCCCCCGCCGCCCTCCCCGGAAGGCCCGCTGTTCGTGTACAGATCGGCCGAACGCTGACCTCCAGCGAGCTTCACGTCCCATGCCGTACCGGTACAGGCAGCCTCGGCCTTGGCGTCGAAGTCGTAGCAGACCGTTTCCCCCTCGGCTGGCAGAACCACCGTCCAGGTCGCCTCCTCGGTGAAGGCCGTGGTCGGCGGCGGCGGTTCCGGTTCGGGGCTCGATCCGCCACCGCCGCCGCCGCAGGCGGCGAGCACAGCCGAGAGGATGGCGATGGAATAGCTGCTCTTCTTCATGGGAGTCTCTCCGGATTCGGGTGAGGTTGATCGGGTTTCGGGTGTTCGATCGCGTTGCCGCTCACGATCGGGTTTCGGGTCTCACGACCCCGGGGTGGGTTGCACATGCCGGTCGGCTAGTTCAGCGAGGCGCGGCGGCGTCGCCGAAGCGGTAGCGCAACCCGAGCATCACCAGTCGTCCCGAGCGCGGCCCGAAGTCGGCGGGGTCGGTGAAATCGCGCTGCTTGTCGAACAGGTTGCGTATCGAGAAGAACCCGGCAAGACCGCCCCTGAATTCATGGGTCAGGCTGAGGTCGACGCTCGCCCAGGCCGGCGAACGGGCCCCGGTATCGGAACTCGACAGCTCGCTGCTCTGGTAGCGGACGCGGGTGGCGAGGACGGTGCGCTCGGCGAAGCGCCAGTCGACCCCCAGCCGGGCGACGCTGCGCGGCCGGCGGGTCAGCTCGAGACCGGTATCGACATCGCGGGTCTGCGTATAGGTGTAGGCCGCGTTCACGGACAGCGAGGGCGAGGCTCGCCACGTGACGCCGGTCTCCAGGCCGCTCGTCCGGGCCTGCGAGACGTTGCGATAGCGATAGGCCTGGACGCCGTTGACGTTACCGCTCGGATTCGAGTCGATCTGGATCAGGTCGTCGATCTCGTTGTGGAAGGCGTTGAGCTCGATGCGCAGGTCGTCGCCGCGGGCGAACACCGCCCCGAGCTGGTAGCTGGTCGAGGACTCCGGGACCAGATCGGGGTTGCCGAGCACCACGTAGCCGAGCGCGCTGTGGTCGAACAGGAAGTGGCGCTCCTTGAGGTTCGGGACCCGGTAGCCCTCGCCGATGCTGCCGCGCAGGCTCGTCGTCCAGGCCGAGCGCGACGGAAGTTCATGGCGGATCGCGATCTTCGGTGCGACATGGCCGCCGAAATCGGAGTCGTCCTGCCAGCGCAGGCCCAGCACGAGCTCGGTCCTCTCGCCGAGGAAGATGTCGTTCTGGACGAACAACTCCTGGCTGTCGCGCTCGACCTTGCCGCCGACGAGCTCGTCGACACCGTTGTTGGTCTGCCTCAGGGTCTCGCGACGGAAGTCCGTGCCGAACTGCCAGAGCTGGTTGCGCCAGACCGGAAGATCGAGTTGCGCGCCGAGATGGCTCATGCGCTGCCCGGCGAAACGATCGGTGGTGGCGACGCTGTTGGAAGCGCCCCGGGTGGTGCTGTCGTAGGTCTCGTCGACCCCCTTCACCTCGAGCCGGGTACCGCCGTCGAAGAGCCAGGCGATCCCGCCGGTCAGGCGGTCGCGGTCGATGTCCTCGGTCTTGCGCTGGGGGATGTAGTTGGGTGGCGCGTACTGGGTGTAGCGCTGGGTATCGGCCTCGCGGTAGCGCTCGAACTCGATGAACGCGGTCCGCCCGTTGCCGCCATGCCAGCCGAGGCGGGCCAGGGCCTGCTCGCGCCGGATCCGGTCCCCCTGGCGCGACCAGCCGCTCGGGTCGACGGCGTAGCCGTCGTCGTGCAGGGCATCGGCGGCGACCCGCCAGCGCCACTGCTGCGATCCGCCTTCGAGCAGGCCGCGCAGGTGGCGCCAGGCGAGATCGTCCGAATCGCCGGAATGGTTCTGGTCGCCACGGGTGCCGACGTCGACCGCGGCGGCGCCGGAGAATCCGGGCCGGATCGGCCGGGTGATGACGTTGACCACACCGCCCATCGCCGCGCTGCCGTACTGGACCGACGAGGCTCCCTTGACCACCTCGATGCGGTCGACCTCGACGAGCAGCAGCTGGCTGAGGTCGACGGTCGACCCGGTGCTGGCGGTGATCGGCAGTCCGTCGACCAGCACGAGGACCTGATCGCCGGTGAGACCCTGCAACGAGATGCTGTGGCCCGACTTGCCGTGCACCTCGGACAGGTGCACCCCGGGCAGGTTCTCGAGCGCGTCGGTGAGGGTCACCGCACCGGTCCGCTCGAGCTCCTGCCGGGTCACGACCTCGGTACGGGTCGGCGTATCGTCGAGCGTCTTCTCGGTGCGCGTGCCGGTGACGACGACCTGCTCCAGGCTCGCCTCGCCGGCGGCCTGCGCTGCAGCAGGAGCGACATGGGTCAGGAGGATCAGGGCCAGCAGGCAAGGAGTCTGGGCGGCGGAAGCCGCCGAAGCGAAACGCGCGAAAAACGAGGTCAGCGTGGCGATGCCGACAAGCCCAGGGTGGCCCCCTGGGCGCAGGCGGTAGCGCCGCGATGGACCGTTTTCTCGCGCGTTGCAGCCGGCGATGCTTCTGCCACCCAGACTCCTGGGCCAGCCTGGCGAAACCGCACGAACGGGCTCGGAACCGGGATCGCCGGCAAACAGTACGGGCATTCGGGTGAGAATTCCAGCGGACAGGTAACATCGCGCCGGCGGGCTCCGATGCGGAGTTCATCCCGATCTCGACCGAATGAGGGAGAATTCCGCAGTGCAGCGTCGACGAATGCCGATGCTGCGAGCCTTGTGGCGCGTTTCCATTGCTGGCTGGGCGCGGATATCGCGGCCTGGCTGGCGGACAGCGGTGGCCGGCGGATTTCGACCGGCATCGCAGAATTTGACAACGATTCTCGTTTGCAAATGGAAACGGGTCAAGCGGGAAGTTTCCCGTACCGCTTGCAGGGATGGAGAAGGGACCTCCGGTCCAAAGATGTACGCTACAGATTGCTTTGATCGGCCAGCCGCGCTAACATTAGATGCGTACTATATGCATCTTTTGACAGCCAGGCAGGCCCGGCGCCGGATCGGCCCGGGATCGCCTCCCCATGCCCATGCCCACGACCGGACGAGACCGAACATGACATCCCCCGACAAGCTGACCCAGGCCGCCTACGTCTTCGACGCCCGCGGGATATCGAAGCGCTTTCGCCATGCGGCGATCTTCGGCGCGATGGACAGCCTCGACCCCGGCGAAGCGATGCGCTTCGTCAACGACCACGACCCCCTGCCCCTGCTGGCGCAACTCGCCGCGCGCTACGGCGACGCGGTGGAGATCAGCTACCTCAGGCGCGAGCCGGGCGAGATCGTGATCGACTTCACCAGGACCTGACACCCATGTCGGCAGCCCACGACGACGCCACCATCGCGCAAGCCCTGTCGCGACCGTATCCGCACGGCTTCGTGACGGAGATCGATTCGGACACGCTGCCGGCGGGCCTCGACGAGACCACGATCCGCGAGATATCCCGGCGCAAGCGCGAGCCGGAGTTCCTGCTCAAGCGCCGGCTCGCCGCCCTGGAGCAATGGATGTCGATGCCGCATCCCGACTGGGCGAAGCTGCGGATCGAACCGATCGACTTCCAGGCGCTGTCCTACTACTCGGCGCCAAAGTCGCTCGCCGACGGCCCGAAGGATCTCTCCGAGGTCGATCCCAAGCTGCTCGAAACGTACGAGAAGCTGAACATCCCGCTGCACGAGCGAGCGCGGCTCGCCGGCGTCGCGGTCGACGCCGTGTTCGACTCGGTCTCGGTCGGCACCACCTTCCGGGAGCAGCTCGCAGCGGTCGGCGTGATCTTCTGCTCGTTCTCCCATGCCGTCGAGAACCACCCGGAGCTCGTCGAGCGCTATCTCGGCAGCGTGGTTCCGCTGGCGGACAACTTCTACGCGGCGCTGAACTCCGCCGTGTTCTCCGACGGATCCTTCGTCTACATCCCG
>JAMLIN010000085.1 GCA_023954135.1 Burkholderiaceae bacterium
CGCCAGGTCGATGTCGCCGGGCGTCACGCAGGCGGCGACCCGCGACATGCCGATCGAATCGGAGATCACCACGGTCGCGGCGCTGCGGGCGCCGCAGGAGAGCAGGGCCGCCTCGATGTCGCCGAGCTCGATCCGGAATCCGCGCACTTTCACCTGGCGATCGATCCGGCCGATGTACTCGACGGCGCCGTCGGCGCGCAGGCGGCCGAGGTCGCCGCTGCGGTACAGGCGCGCGCCGGGCGAGGCGGCGTCCGGGTCGGCCACGAAGCGGTCGGCGTCGAGCTCGGGACGGCCGAGATAGCCCCGGGCCACGCCGTCGCCGCCGATGCAGATCTCGCCGGGGGCGCCGAGCGGCACCGGACGCAGTTGCGCATCGAGGATCCGGATGCTGCAGTTGCCGACCGGGCGTCCGATCGGAACCGGCCCGTCGTCGGCATCGGGCGCCCATCGATGGAAGGTGGCATCGATGGTGCACTCGGTCGGCCCGTACATGTTGACCAGGGCGATGCCGGTGTGCCGGTACCACTGGCGGGCGTCCTGCGGCGAAAGGACGTCGCCGCCGACGAAGACGCCGCGCAGCGACGGGCTTCGCCCGGATGGATGGCGCTCGAGCTCGTCGAGCAGGGCGCCGATCTGTCCCGGCACGGCCTGCATGACGGTGATGCCTTCGGTCCGGATGAGCTCGAGCAGGGCACCCGGATCGCGTGCCTGGTCCTCGTCGGCGATCACCAGCGTGGCGCCGACGATGAGCGTCGGCCAGATCTCGACGCCGGCGGCATCGAAGGCGAGGGTGGTGCGCTGCAGGGACACATCGGCATGCGACAGGCCGAACTCGGCCGCGAACCAGCAGGCATGGTTGAGCAGATTCCGGTGCTCGATCATCACGCCCTTCGGGCGCCCGGTCGATCCCGAGGTGTACAGGACGTAGGCGAGCGAGGAGGGTCCTGCGGCCGGTTCGCCCGGAGTGCCGATGGCTTCCTGCGGGTGCGAGCCTGCGGTGCTGGCCGGTTCCTCCCGTTTCGCCGGATCCGGTTCCGGGTCGAGCACGACGAGGCCCGCGCCGGCGGGAACTCCGAGGCCATCGAGGTGGCTTCGATGCGCGACCACCGCTTTCGGTGTCGAGTCCTCGAGGACGGTGTTGCGGCGCGCGTCGGGCAGGGCGCCGTCGATCGGCAGGTAGGCTCCCCCGGCCTTGAGGATCGCGAGCATCGCGACGATCGCCTCGGGGCTGCGGTCGACGCACAAGGCCACTCTTTCGTCGGCGCCGACGCCGAGCGCGCGCAGCCGTCCGGCGAGCTCGTTCGCAGCCTCGTCGAGCTCGCGATAGCTCAGGCGCCGCTTCCCCTGGACCAGCGCGGGCGCTTCGGGCCGGCGAGCCGCCTGGGCCTCGAACTCGGTGACGATGGTGGCAAGCGGCGATGGCGGCATCGGCGTCTGCCGGCCTGTGAGCCGGACCCGGCGCAGCTCGTCTTCGCCCAGCATCGGCAGGTCGCCGATGCCACGATCGGGGTTCGCGGCCGCTTCCACGAGCAGCCGCTGCATATGCCTGGCCATCCGCTCGATGCGACCGCGCTCGAAGAGCTCCGCATCGAAGACCAGGACCGCGTCCAGTCCCTCTCCAGTCCGTGTCACCTCGAGCGAGAGCTCGTAGCGGGAGATGGAGGGATCGAGGCGCAGGCCGATTCTCTCGGTGCCGGCGAGCCGCATCCCGGGACCGGGGTCGCGCAGCTCGAAGCCGACCGGCATCAGCGGGTGCGCGCCGCTGTCGCGTGCCGGGGCGAGCTCGGCGAGCATCCGCTCGAACGGCAGGTCCCGATCGCGCATCGCTTCGTCGACGCCTTCGCGGACTCGCCGCAGCAGGCTGCGGAAATCCGGATCGCCGGACAGGTCGGCATGCATCACGAGGTTGTTCGTGAAGCTGCCTACCAGGGCCTGGCCGCCGACCTGCGTGCGGTTGGCGACTCCGGTGCCCACCGCCACCTCGCCGCAGCCGGCATGGCGCATCAGGAGGGTCTGGAAGCAGGCGAGAACGACGGTGTAGAGGTCGGTGTCTTCCGCCCGGGCGAGGGCTTCGAGGGTTTCGGTCGTGGCGCGATCGATCCGCCAGCCCACCCGGTCGCTGACGCATGCGGTGCGCGCGGCCGGGCGTCCGGCGACGAGTTCGAGCGGCTCGAGCGCGCCGAGGCGCTCTCGCCAGCGGGCGATGGCCGCCCGGGTGGCGGGCGCGTCGAAGCGTTCCAGGCGATCACGGGCGAACTCGGCGTAGGAGGCCGTCAGCGCCGGCAGCTCGACCCCGCGGGATTCGATGGCCGCCGAATAGAACTCGCCGATCTCGTGCGCCACGATGTCCAGCGATTCCCGATCCGCGATCACCGGATGGGCCACGATGGTGAGCTCGTGGCGGTGCTCGTCGAAGCGGATCAGCTGCGCATGCAGCAGGGGGAAGCGTCCGAGGTCGGAACCGGCCTGGATGAACGAGCGCTGCAGTTCGTTGGCCCGGGAGCGTCGCGTCGTGTCCACATGGAAGGGCTCGAGCCGCTCGACGCGCAAGGAGGCGCGGGCCGGTCCGCCGATGAGCATCCGCAGCTGGCCGTCGACCATTCCGGGACGGGCGCGCAGGGCCTCGTGCCGGTCGAACACCGACTGCAGGGCTTCTTCGAGCCGTGCCGTATCGAGCGGACCGACGATGCGCAGGGTCTGGGCGATCGGGTGCTGCCGGGCATGCTCGAGCATGCGCCGCGGTGTCCATTGCGCAGGCGGCTCCGCGCTGCGGGTCGATGAAGTCGTGGCGGTTTCGGTCTGTGAGGAGATCATGGGCTCGGTCGGAACGATCGGTTGCATGGCCGGGTTGGGCGGGCCCCTCCAGGTCGGGCCGCTGATCCCCGGTCGGCTGCCGCAAGATCCCTTGCGGCGATCACGGGACTGGCCCGTTGCCGTGATGCAGTGAACTGTGCATGGCTGCGCAGGCCATGGGCAGGGTCGATTGGCCGACGGGTCGGCGGGGCCGACGGGCGGTGCTCCGGGGGCGGCCGGGATCGCCCGGCCGTCCGTCCGTCGCCCGATTCCGCGCAACCGCGAGATCCGTCATCGACGCCGGCATCGGGCTCGCGGATCATCCGGAGCACCATGGCGGAATTCGATCGACTGGCCGGCGGAGCGGCCTGGAACATTGCGGGGAAAGTCGTCCAGATGGGCGTCACCCTGGGGGCGCTCGTCGTCATCGCGCGCATCGTCGGGCCGCAGGCCTACGGGGTGTTCACCCTGACCTGGATCTGCGTCGGGCTGATCGAGATCTTCGCGACGATGGCGCCGATCGACACCCTGGTGCAGCGGCGCGATCTTCGCCCCGGCCATCTCAACGTCACGCTCTGGTTCTCCCTCGTGGTCGGCCTGGTCGGCTGGGTCGGCCTGAGCCTCGGCGCCGCCCAGGTGGCGGCGCTCTTCGACGGGGGGCCGATGCTCGTCGAGATCATGCCGGCACGGGCGGCCACCCTGCCGCTGGGCGCTCTCGCCGTGGTGCCGATCGCGCTGCTGATGCGTACCGCCCGTTTCAGGGAGCTCGCCGCGGTCGAATCGGGCGCGAGCGTGGTGGCGAGCATGGTGGGGCTCGCCATGGCCTGGACGGGCTATGGAATCTGGAGCCTGGTGGGCATGGAGATCGCCCGCGCGCTCGTGACGATCGTGTTCTCGGCCGCCATCGTGCGCTGGCGCCCCGGCATCACCATGCGCACGTCCGATTTCACCGACCTGCTCGGCTTCAATGCAAGCACCTGGGGCGCCTGGGGAATCGACTATCTCGACGAACAGCTGCCGCGCGCGATGATCGCGCGT
Source organism: Burkholderiaceae bacterium (assembly GCA_023954135.1). GTDB lineage: Bacteria > Pseudomonadota > Gammaproteobacteria > Burkholderiales > Burkholderiaceae_E > JAMLIN01. The sequence continues at coordinate 3,832 of JAMLIN010000085.1, forward strand.
TCGCTCGGACCGGCCGCGGTCGGCCTGTATTCGCTCGCGATGCGCCTGCAGGACCAGATCGTGACGCTGCTGATCCGGCCCGCCTACCAGGTGGTGCAGACCGGTGTCGCCCGGTCGCAGGACGACCCTGCCGCCGTCGGACGTCTGGCGCTCGGGACGATCCAGGCGAGCTCGGTGCTCGCATGCCCGCTGTTTCTCGGCATCGGGGCGCTGGCGCCGGTGCTGGTCCCGCTGCTCTTCGGCAACGAATGGGCCGGCGCGGTGCCGGTGCTGCAGGCGATGATGGTGCTGGCGTTCCGCTCGCCGGTGACGATGATCCAGACCGCCATCGTTCGCGGCATGGGCAAGGCGCACTGGCAGATGGGGGTGACCGCGATCGCCCTGTGCTTCACCTTCGCCCTGCTGCTGGTCTCGCTGCCTTTCGGCATCGCCGCGGTCGCGATCGCGATGGGTCTGCGCGGGTTCCTGATCTTCCCGTTCTATGCCTGGCTGGTTCGCCGGCTCACCGGGATGTCGATCCGGGAGCAGGCCAGCGCTGGCCTCGGGGCGTTCTTCACCGCGCTGCTGATGGCCGTGGGAGTCTGGAGCGCGCTGTCCTGGCTGCTCGCCTGGATGTCCGACGTGCCGGCGATGATCATCGCCTCGGCCGGTGGAGCCGTCTTCTACTGGGCCGTGTTGCGGATCTTCTCGCCGCAGGCGGCGCGGATCGTCGACGCCGTCCTCATGGCGCTGCTACGGCGCGACATGGCGGCCTTGCGCGCGGCGCTGCGGGGAGGCGGAAACGCGCCGGCGACCGCCGCCTGAGGAGCCGGAAAACGAAAAGGCCTCGCGCATGGCGAGGCCCTGATGTCCTGCTGGCCGCGTGTCGACCCCGTCACGGGGCCGTGGCGATCACTTGATCTTGGCTTCCTTGTAGATCACGTGCTTGCGGGCCACCGGATCGAACTTCTTGATCTGCATCTTTTCCGGCATGTTCCGCTTGTTCTTGTCGGTCGTGTAGAAGTGGCCGGTTCCGGCCGTCGACTCGAGCTTGATCTTGTCGCGCATGATGATTCTCCGCGTGGGGAATGGTGGGTCCGGCGGGCGGGCTCAGGCGCCCGCGCCGCGCCGGCGCTTCAAGCGGCTTCGCCGCGCTGACGCATTTCCTCGAGAACGACCTCGATGCCCTTCTTGTCGATCAGACGCAGCGCGGCGCTCGACACGCGCAGGCGGACCCAGCGGCGTTCGCTCTCGAGCCAGAAGCGACGATAGTGCAGGTTCGGCAGGAAGCGGCGCCTGGTCTTGTTGTTCGCGTGCGAAACATTGTTCCCGACCATCGGGCCCTTGCCGGTGATCTGGCAAACGCGTGACATCTCGAACTCCTTGGCCGGACGCGAAAGGCCTCCGGCGGCTTCCGGCCATGGGCCGGTTTTCACGATTGGATGGCGCGACAGCCGCCGAAACACGCGACAGACGCAGCAAAGCCGGAAATTCTAACCCGGTCGGTGGCCAGGAGGCAAGCCAGGAAGGCCGGGCCGGCGGACGTGCGGGGCCGGCGCTATCCTCAGACCAGCCCTTGCTCGGCAAAGGACAGCACCCGGTTGCCGGCGACGATGAGATGGTCGAGCACCCGGATCTCGAGCGGCTCGAGCGCCCGGCGCAGGGCCTCGGTCAGCGCCCGGTCGGCATGGCTGGGCTCGGCGACCCCCGAAGGGTGGTTGTGGGCGAACACCACCGCCCCGGCGTTGAGCTCGATGGCGCGCCGGACGATCTCCCGGGGATAGACCGCGGTCTGGGTGAGGGTCCCCCGGAACAGCTCGTCGGCTGCGAGCAGGCGGTTGCGGCAGTCGAGGAAGAGGCCCACGAAGGCTTCATGGGGCCGGTCGCGCAGCCAAAGGGTGAGGAAGGCCCGGACCGCGGCCGGGGACTGGAGGGCGTCGCCCCGGTGGAGCTCCTCGCGCAGGGTGCGCCGGGCTAGCTCGATCGCTGCCTGCAGGCTGGCCCAGCTCGCGAAGCCGACGCCGGGTGCATCGCAGAAGGAGCGGCTGCCGCTGGCGATGAGTGCCTGCAGGCTGCCGAAGCGGCCGATCAGGTCGTGGGCCAGCGCCACCGCGCTGCGGCCCTGGCGGCCGCTGCGCAGCACGATGGCGAGCAGCTCGGCGTCCGAAAGGGCGTCGGCGCCACGGGACACGAGGCGCTCCCGGGGCCGGGTGTCGGCTGGCCAGTCGGTGATGGGCATCGGCGATACCTTAATATCGGGGTTTGGCGACCAGGCGCATGCGCGCGGGATGGGCAATCGACGTGTCGGAACCCAGCAAGACGCCGGCGGGCGAAGCGGCCCGCGTCGGCCCGGATTCTTTTCTCACCCTGCATTACCGGCTCAGTCTCGCCGATGGCGGCGGCGACGTCATTAGCACCTTCGGCGGAAAGCCCGCCACCTTCCAGCTGGGGCACGGGCAGCTGGCCGAACCCCTCGAGCGACTGCTCCACGGCCTGGCCGACGGCGCCCATGCCGTCTTCGACGTGGCGCCCGGGCAGGCCTGGGGCGAGCGCAACCCGGAGCTGGTGCAGCGCCTGTCGCGCGCCGTCTTCGATGCCAATGCCGATCCGGATGCCAGCTACGAGCCGGGCGACGTGATCGATTTTCCCCGCCCCGACGGTGGGCGTTTTGCGGGTGTGCTCAAGGCGATCGACGACAATGGCGTCCTCGTCGACTTCAACCATCCGCTCGCCGGCCAGCCGGTCCGGTTCGAGGTGCGGATCCTCGGAGTGCTCTGATGGAAACCCTGCTCGCGCAGCCACGCGGGTTCTGCGCCGGCGTCGATCGCGCGATCGAGATCGTCGAGCGCGCGCTCGAGCGCTTCGGCGCGCCGATCTACGTACGTCACGAGATCGTCCACAACGCGCATGTCGTCAGCGACCTGCGGTCCAAGGGTGCCGTCTTCGTCGAGGAGCTCGACGAGGTCCCCGACGGCGCGACCGTGATCTTCTCGGCGCACGGGGTCTCGCGCGCGGTCCGCGACGAGGCCGAGCGGCGCGGCCTGCGGGTGTTCGATGCGACCTGTCCGCTAGTGACCAAGGTCCATGTCGAGCTGCAGAAGATGCGCCGCGAGGACCGCGAGATCATCATGATCGGCCATGCCGGGCATCCGGAGGTCGAGGGCACCATGGGCCAGGCCGATGGCGGCGTCTACCTGGTCGAGACGGTGGCCGATGTCGAGCGCCTGCAGGTGCGGGACCCGGAGCGGCTCGCCTTCGTCAGCCAGACCACGCTGTCGGTGGACGACTGCCGCGAGGTCATCGACGCGCTCAAGCGTCGCTTCCCCTCGATCGCCGAGCCGAAGAAGCAGGACATCTGCTACGCCACCCAGAACCGCCAGGACGCGGTCAAGTTCATGGCGCAGCAATGCGACCTGGTGCTGGTGATCGGGTCGCCGAACAGCTCCAACAGCAACCGGTTGCGCGAGGTGGCCGCCAAGATGGGCCGCGAGGCCCGGCTGATCGGCTCGGCGGCAGAGCTCGACCCGGCCTGGCTCGAAGGCCGGCGCCGGATCGGCGTCACCGCGGGGGCGTCGGCGCCCGAGGTGCTGGTGACCGAGCTGGTCGAGCGGCTGGCCGAACTCGGCGCCGGGCGCGTGACGACGCTGCCCGGCATCGAGGAGCATACGGCGTTTCCCTTGCCAAAAGGCCTCGTGCGCGACTGATCCGGCGAGCCCCTATCAGTGGGGCGGTCCGGCAATCCCCGTCCTTCTCGATGGAGCGGTTAGCCATCAGCTCGCACCGCCTGTTCGAGTGCCTCGGTAGCCCACTGATTCAGGCTCTTGCCCATTGCCTGAGCCTTTATCAGCGCCCGACTGTGCACCTCGGGCGGCACGCGCAGGAGCAACTTGCCCGAGGCCGGCTTCTCGGGCGAGATACCTTGCTCTTCGCAGTCTGCAAGATAGTCCTTGATCGCCGCCGCAAACTCGCGGCGCAGTTCAGCCACGGTTCTTCCGTGAAAACTGATGATGCTGCGAAGCCCAAGGATCCGGCCGACAAAGATGTCGTCACGCTCGTCGTATTCGACCCGAGCCGTGTAGCCTCGAAAGGTCATCGTGTTCATGGTTTGACTCCTGCGCGCTCGAGAAGCTCGCGTGCCTCTTCAACCTGGTACCGCTTGGCCTCCTTACCTGGGTGGGGGCGATGGCAGCGCCATTCGTGACCCTCGAGCACCAGCTTGATCCTGGACCCTTCGCGCTCGCGGACACTGCCGCCGAGCGCTTTGATCAGAGACTCAATGTCGGAAAAGACGATCGACGGCGAGGTTGGTCGCGCGAAGATGGCTGCCAGCGTCTTCCTGTGCTTGGAGTTCACGCGGTGACGATAGCATAAAGTGCTATCATATCCAAGCGTGTGACGCCATAGACCGCGCTTCGCTGATGGCTAACG
>JAMLIN010000086.1 GCA_023954135.1 Burkholderiaceae bacterium
AGCCTCGACCTCTCCCGTCGCGAAGCGGACATCGCGGTGCGACTGGGTGCGCCGACCACTCCGGCACTGGTCGCGAAGCGAATCGGCCGGATCGCGTTCGCCTTCTATGCCGCCGCCAGGGACGACAGAGAGTTCGAATCACAGGATTTCCTGACCTATACCGACGAGTCGGCAAGCGGACCCCTGCCGCAGTATCTGACGGCGCTGGTGCCTCACGAACGCATCGTGCTGCGCTCCAACAGCCTGCAGGCCCTGGTCACCGCAGTGCGTTCGGGCGCCGGCTGCGGGCTTCTGCCATGCTTCACCTCGGAAGGCGATCCGGGCCTGCGACGAGTGAAGACGCATTCGCCGATGCCGCCACTGGATCTCTGGCTTGCGTACCACGAAGACCTCAGGCGCAGTCCACGCGTCAAGGCAGCCTCCGCTTTCGTGGAGAACGTGGTCGGCTTGCAGCGCCACCTTCTGCTGCCGGCCGGGTTCGGGCCACGCATCAGCGCTTCTCGCTAATGAGCGGCCCGCGGCTCGATGCGGCCTTGCGGACAGCCCGGTGAGAATCCAGCAGCGCTCCCCGGAAGGACTCGGCGACGCGAGACAGTGCCGGCACCCGCCGGTGCACGCAGCAGAACCGGCAGCGATAGTTCAGCGTTTCCGGCGCGACGGCGCGCATCCGGCCATCGCGGACGAAACCGTCGGCATAGTGGTCCGGCAGGAAGCCGAGGAAGCAGCCCGATAGCACCAGGGTGGCCACGGCCTCCTGGTCCGACGCGGTCGCCTGCCGCTCGAGCCGATGCTCGTGGGCCAGCATCATGTTGGGTGAGTGGAAGCCCAGCGCCGCCAGCGACTGGTCGCGCAAATCGGCCCATCCGGGCGCGCGGCGCCGGGGCTGGAACCATGGGTGGGTGCTGCCGGCATACAGGCGCATGGTCTCGTCGAACAGCTCGTCGTAGACGAGGCTGTCGGATCGGCGGTGCTCGGGCACGATGCCGAGCTGGAACTGCCCGTTCATCACGCCGCGCTCGATCATCGCGATCGTGCCCACGTGCAGGTGCAGGGAGACCGCGGGCGCCCGCTCTCTGAACTGCGCCACCGCATGGGCGATACGTGACTGCGGGTTGGTGGCCGTCTTCTCGAACATCGCCACATGAAGCTCTCCGCCCAGGCCGCGGTGGATCTCATGCAGGCTGCCGCGAAAGGCTTCGGTGGCCGACAGCAGCTGCTCGGTCGCCAGGTACAGTTTCTCGCCCTCGGGCGTCAGCGCGAATCCCGAGCGCCCGCGCCGGCACAGCACCAGCCCGAGCCGTTCCTCCAGGTCCTTGATGTGCCGGCTGATCGTCGATACCGCGATGTCGAGCTCCAGCTCGGCCGCCGACAGGCCGCCGCAGTCGGCGACGGCCTTGAACACCCGCAGCAGACGCAGATCCACGTCGTTCAACCGGCCCGGGAGGGCGCGTGCTTTTGCTTGCATAAATCGTCAAGTTGATGTGCAGATTTCTGTATTCCATTCAAGCATGACGGGCCGCACGATGCCAAGCGTCAAGGGCGCCGGGTGCGATGTCCCGGGCCGCCGATCTTGCTCCATCAACGTCCGGAGAATCCTCATGAATGCACCCGAAGCGCTGGTGTCGAACCAGGTTCGAACCGATACGGACTGGCTGGCCGCTCACTGGATGCCCTACAGCGGCAACCGCGAGTTCAAGGCGAATCCGAGGCTCATCACGGGCGCTGCCGGCAACTACTACATCACAGCCGACGGCCGCCGCGTCTTCGACGGGCTGTCCGGCCTGTGGTGTTCGGGCCTTGGACATGGCCGTCGCGAGATCGTCGACGCGGTAGCCCGCCAGGCGGCCACGCTCGATTATTCCCCGGCGTTCCAGTTCGGCCATCCGCTGTCCTTCGAGCTGGCCAACCGGATCGTCGAGCGCATGCCCGAAGGGCTCAACCGCGTGTTCTTCACCGGCTCCGGATCGGAGGCGGCCGACACCTCGCTCAAGATGGCGCGCGCCTACTGGCGCTTGCGCGGGCAGCAGGGCAAGACGCGCTTCATCGGGCGCAGCAAGGGTTATCACGGGGTGAATTTCGGCGGCATCTCGGTCGGTGGCATCGGGGCCAATCGCAAGCTCTTCGGCCAGGGTGTGGACGCCGACCACCTGCCCCATACCCAGCCGCCCAACGGGAGCTTCTTTCGGGGCATGCCCGAGCACGGCGCCGAGCTGGCTGATGGACTGCTGGAACTGATCGCCCTGCACGACGCGTCCAGCATCGCCGCGGTCATCGTCGAGCCCTTCGCGGGTTCGGCCGGTGTCCTCATCCCGCCGAAGGGCTATCTGCAGCGCTTGCGGAATATCTGCACCGCGCACGACATCCTCCTGATCTTCGACGAGGTCATCACCGGCTTCGGCCGCACGGGAAGCTGGACCGGCTCGGAGGCCTTCGGCGTCGAGCCCGACATCATCAACCTGGCCAAGCAGGTGACCAACGGCGTGCAGCCCCTGGGCGCGGTGGTCGCGCGCCAGGAGATCCACGACACCTTCATGGCCGCCGGCGGGCCGGACTACATGCTCGAGTTCCCGCACGGCTACACCTATTCCGCGCACCCCGTGGCCTGCGCGGCAGGGCTGGCGACGCTGGACCTGCTGGAGCGTGACGATTCGCTGCAGCGCGTGCGCGAGCTGACGCCGTGCTTCGAGAATGCGGTGCATGGCCTGCGTGGCGTTCGCCACGTCGCCGACGTGCGCAATTTCGGCCTGGCCGCAGGCATCACCGTCGATGCGGCTCCCGGCGAGCCGGCCAGGCGGCCGTACCGGATCGCGATGGCGATGTACCGCAAGGGCTTCTATGTGCGCTATGGCGGCGACACGATCCAGCTCGCCCCGCCGTTCACGAGCACGGCGCAGGAGATCGACAACCTCCTGAGCGCGCTGGCCGAGACCTTCGGCGAGACCGAGTGACGACGAAACGGAGCATGATCACGAGCGTGGCTGACTAGGAATGGCTCCATGAAAATCGCGATCCTGGGCAGCGGTGTCATCGGTACCACCGTCGCCTACTACCTTGCGACGGCGGGTCACGAGGTCACGGTGCTCGAACGCCAGTCGGGTCCGGCGCTGGAGACCAGCCATGCCAATGCCGGCGAGGTTTCGCCGGGCTATTCGGCGCCCTGGGCGGGGCCCGGCGTACCCCTCAAGGCCATCCGGTGGCTGCTGATGCACCACCGTCCGCTGGTCATCAAGCCGATGCTGGACGCAGCGATGTGGCGCTGGGGCGCGGCCATGCTGCGCAACTGTACCGAGGCGCGCTATCGGATCAACAAGGCGCGCATGGTACGGCTGGCCGAATACAGCCGGGATTGCCTCGGGCAGCTGCGTGCCGAGACCGGCATACGTTACGACGAGCGCGCACAAGGCACGCTGCAGTTGTTCCGGACGCAGAAGCAGCTCGATGACACCGCCAAGGATATCGAGATCCTCGCGCAGTACGGCGTTCCCTACCAGTTGCTCGACCGCGAGGGATACCTGCAGTACGAACCCGCATTGGCCGAGGTCGGGCACAAGTTCGTCGGCGCCTTGCGGCTGCCGGGCGACGAGACCGGCGACTGCTTCAAGTTCACCACCGCGCTCGCGAAGCTGGCCGAAAGCCTGGGCGTGAAGTTCCGCTTCGGCGTGCATATCCGCCGCATCGAGGCAGACGCCAGCGGTATCTCGACCGTCGAGACGGACCAGGGGCCGGTGCATGCCGACCGTTTCCTCGTTGCGCTGGGCAGCTATTCGACAGCCGTGCTGAAACCGCTGGGGATCCGGATTCCGGTCTACCCCGTCAAGGGCTTCTCCATCACGGTACCGATCACCGATGCGGGCATGGCCCCCGAGTCGACGATCATGGACGAGACGCACAAGGTCGCCGTGACCCGCCTGGGTGAGCGCATCCGGGTGGGCGGAACGGCGCAGCTCTCGGGCTTCGACCTGAAGCTGGACGATGCCCGTCGCAGTACGCTGGAGTTCGTGGTCACCGATCTCTTCCCGCGGGGCGGGGATGTCGCGCGTGCGGAATTCTGGACCGGGCTGCGCCCGATGACGCCGGACGGCACGCCCATCGTAGGCCCGACGCGCATCCCGAACCTCTGGCTTGCCACGGGCCATGGCACGCTCGGCTGGACCATGGCCGCAGGAACCGGACGCCTGCTGGCCGACTGGATGTCGGGCCGCAAGACCAAGATCGACACCGAAGGCTTGACGATCGCGCGCTACGAACGAACCGCAGCGCGGTGGGCTGAGCCCGTCGTCCGGACAAATTGATCAGGGAACGATCGCCGTCCATGCCTCGGTGGCGAACTTCTCCCGGATCAGCGCTTCGGCGCGCGCCGTCTCGTCGGGGCGGATGGCGTCCTCGGACAGCCCGTGGCTGGCACGGAAGGTCTCTACCATCCGCGCGATGATCGCCTCGCGCGCCAGGCCGGTCTGGCTGCGTAGCGGGTCGACGCGCTTGGCCGCGCTGGCGACGCCCTTGTCGGAGAGCTTCTCGCGGCCGATGCGCAGGACCTGGAGCATCTTGTCCGCATCGATGTCGTAGGACATGGTGACGTGATGCAGCACCGCCTTGCTGCGCCGGGCCTGCGCTGCGCCGCCGATCTTGCCGGCGTCCGAGACGATGTCGTTGAGCGGCTGGTAGCGGGCTTCGATGCCGAGGGCGCGCAGCGCCTCCAGGACCCAGGAATCCATGAAGGCATAGGCTTCGGGGAAGGACATGCCCTTCACGAGCGATTCCGGCGCCGACAGCGAATAGGTGATGGTGTTGCCGGGCTCGACGAACATCGCGCCGCCGCCGGTGATCCGGCGCACGACCTCGATGCCGTGGCGGCGCGCGGCGTCGGCATCGACTTCGTTCCTCAGTGACTGGAAGCGGCCGATGATCACCGCCGGCGAGGCCCATTCCCATACGCGCAGGGTCGCGGGCCGGCGGCCGGCGCCGACTTCGTCGGTGATGACTTCGTCGAGCGCCATGTGCATCGTCGGCGACTGCGCCCGGGTGTGGATCAGCCGCCAGTCGTGCTCGTTCCAGCGGCTGTTCACCGGAGCATCTTCGGACGGCCGGTCGGCGCTCCTGCTCATGTCGGCCGGGCCTCGTCCGCGGGCATGCCGTCCACGGCGCGGCGCACCGCGACGGCGATGGCCTCGGCGCTGATGCCGAACATCGTGGTGCCCTCCGGCAACCCCGCTTCCACCGCCTGCGCCAGCGCGGCGGTGTCGGTGGTGGCCGGCAGGCCGGCCAGGGCAGCATCGATGGCCTCGAGCGCCTCGTCCGGATCGAGGAAGAAATCCCCGCTCACCACCACCCGCTCGAGGTGACCGGCAGCGAGCTCGAGGTCGACCACCACGAGCTTGCCGCCGGGCATCTTGTATTCGCCGTGTCGGTGCATCTCGTGATTCTACGGGGCAGGGTGCAGGCGGGTGCCCGAATCGCTGCCGTCTCGTCGCTCAGGCGCGCAGCTCGTAGGACGCCATCGCCGGGCTGGGCGCCGGCAGCACCGCGAAATGACCGAAGCCGGCCTGGCTGGCGAACTCGCGCGCCCGCGACGATCCCCAGCGCTCGCCCAGGCTGGGGCCGCCCTGGGCGAGCGCCGCGCGGATGCGCCGAAGGATGCCAAGCGGATCGGGGAGGTCGCGCTCCGTTGATCCGCCCCGGGTGATTCCACCTTGCCCTCGACTTATGGATGAATGGATTCCGGGTGGACGGCATGCCATCCTTGGAGGTCGGTAGCATCCGGGTTGCGCACATGAGCAAGCATGATTCGAACACCGTACCCACGGGATATGTGGAGTGGCTGGCCGAGCTCAAACAGCGCATTCATGCCGCACAGCAGCGCGCGACCCTGGCGGTCAATCGCGAACTGGTCTTGCTGTACTGGCAGATCGGCCAAGGCATTCTGGAGCGCCAGGCCAGCCTGGGCTGGGGCAGCAAGGTCGTGGACACGCTGGCCCGTGATCTGCGAAACGCCTTCCCGGACATGAAGGGCTTTTCCCCGCGCAATCTCAAGTACATGCGGGCTTTCGCCCAGGCTTGGCCAGATCCGGAATTTGTGCAGGCGGTGCTTGCACAATTGCCGTGGTATCACCAGCTAGCCCTGCTGGACAAGCTCCAGACTGCCGAAGAGCGTCGGTGGTACGCAGCCCAAGCTATAGAGCAGGGCTGGTCACGCAATGTTCTGGTCATGCAGATCGAAACCGGTCTGCACCGGCGTACCGGGCAGGCCATCACCAACTTCAACCAGAAGTTACCCGGGCCGCAGTCCGATCTCGCCCGGGAATCGCTGAAAGACCCGTATCGTCTGGATTTCCTCGGCCTGGGCAAGGAGGCGCAGGAGCGCGCCATCGAGGATGCGCTGGTCCAGCACGTCACTCAATTCCTCATGGAGTTGGGCGCAGGTTTCGCATTCGTCGGGCGGCAGGTTCATGTCGAAGTGGGCGACAAGGACTTCTACATCGACCTGCTCTTCTACCATCTCAAGCTGCGTTGCTACGTGGCGGTGGAACTGAAGGCAGGCGAATTCCAGCCCGAGCATGCCGGCAAGCTCAATTTCTACCTCAGTGCGGTGGACACCCAGCTCAAGCACCAGAGCGACAACCCCAGCCTGGGCTTGCTGCTCTGCAAGAGCCGCAACAAAGTGGTTGCCGAGTACGCTTTGCGCGATATGAGCAAGCCTATCGGAGTGGCCGAGTATCAACTCGTTCAGGCTCTGCCTGAAGAGCTGCAGACGGATCTGCCGCGCATCGAAGACATCGAGCGCGAGTTGCGGGATACGGATGATGCACTGGGGGAACCGCCAGCGTAATCCCGTTGTCCTCAGGCGCGCAACTCGTAGAACGCCATCGCGGGGCTGCGTGCCGGCAGCACTGCGAAATGACCGAAGCCCGCCTGGCTGGCCAGCTCGCGCGCCCGTGATGGCCCCCAGCAGGCGCCCAGGCCGGGGCCGCCCTGGGCGAGCGACTGCGGCACGCAGTGCAGGCAGCTGATCGAATAGAACATGCGCCCGAAGGGATTTTCACGGTTGTCGTCGAGCGCATCATTCATCTTCGGCTCGACCATCAGGTAGCTGCCGCCCTCGGTCAGCGCCGCGCGGATGCGTTCCAGGATGCCCAGCGGATCCGGAAGGTCGTGGACCACGTCGAAGGTGGTGATGAGATCGTAGGCCGGCTTCGCGGGCAGCGACTCGGCCGATGCCTGCACGAAGCGCACGCGCTCGGCGACGCCGGCCTCGGCCGCGTAGCTCGTCGCGATCCCGATCGAGCGCGCGTCGAGATCCAGCCCCTCGATGCGCGCCTGCGGGAATGCCTTCGCCAGCACGATCGGTACTATGCCCGTCCCGCAGCCGATGTCGATCGCACGCCCGCCCGCCTCGAGCCGGCGCACCACCTCGGGCATGGTCGGCAGCCACCACTGCACGAGCCGGTTCTCGTAGATCGAGCGGTTCATGCGCTCGAGCGCGACCGGCAAGCCCGCGCCGAACTCCGCGAACGAGATGCCGTCGCCGCGCGTGAACGCCGCGGCGAGCCGGGGCGCCACGCCCATCAACTCGGG
>JAMLIN010000087.1 GCA_023954135.1 Burkholderiaceae bacterium
TTCGTTGGGCTTCATCGTCTCGGCGATGCGGGTGAAGCCCCGGATGTCGGCAAAGAGGATGGTGAGCTCGCGCTGCTCGCCGGTGTCGATGTCATAGTTCAGGGGGTCGGCGGCCATCTTGCGTACCAGCTCGGGCGAGACGTATTCGCCGAAGAGGCTGATCACCGCCCGCCGGGCCCGGCTTTCCACCACGAAGCCGACCGCCAGGCCGTAGAGGCCCAGCGCCGGCACCATGGCCACCGCGGCGCTCACCGGTACCACCAGCTGCAGCTTCTGCAGGACGAGGGCGTGGATCCCGACCAGGGCGATGGCCGATCCGACCGACACCAGGCTGATCGACAGCGGCCCGAGCCGAAGCACGGCGAATGCGATCACTCCGCCCACCAGGAGGGTGAGCAGGCCGGCGAGCGCCCGCGCCTCGGGCGGGCGGGCGTCGATGCGGCCGTCGAGCGCCCCGCTGATCAGCGTGGCGTGGATCGCCACCCCGGGGTAGGTCTCGCTCACCGGGGCGGCCCGCAGGTCGGACAGGCCCGGGGCGGTGGTGCCCACCAGCACGATGCGCCCGGCGAAGATCGAGGCGGGCGCCCTGCCCTCGATGACGTCGGTGGCCGAGACCACCCGGAACGGCAGGCCGCGCTTGCCGTCGGGAAGCCGGCCGGCGAAAGGCGCGAGCGCGGTCAGGCCTTCGGAGAGCGGAATGGCGACCCGGCCGCGCTTGCCGATCACCTCGATCCGGTCGGCGGCGACCGACAGCACGCCCTCGCCGAGGTATTCGCGCAGCAGGGCGAGCGACAGGGACTGGTAGAGCTGGCCGTCGAGCTCGGCGAGCATCGGCATCGAGCGCACCACCCCATCGGGGTCGATCACCGGGTTGAAGAACCCGGCGTCGCGCGCGGCGCGGGCGAACTGGGCGATGTTGGCCCCGTAGCCGTCCCACCGGGTCACCGCGATGCCGGGCGGGAGCGACCCCGCGACGAAGACCGGCGACGGCAGCACCCCCGAGCGCTGGCCGCCGCGGTCGCTGCTGAAGTAGTAGCCGAGCAGCACCGGGCGGTCGCGCAGCGCCTGGGCCAGGCGCCCGTCGCCGGCCTCGCTGTGCTCGTGCTCGGCGAAGACGACGTCGAAGCCGACCACCGCGGCCCCGGCCCCGTCGGTGAGCTCGCGCGAGAGCTTGGCGACTCGCTCGCGCGCCCAGGGCCAGCGGCCCTGCTCGGCGAGGCTGCGCTCGTCGATGTCGACGATCACGACCCGCTCGTCGACCGGTGCGCTGCGCCAGCGCAGCTGGGTGTCGTAGGCGAGCCGGTCGAGCGCATCGAACACCGGCAGCCGGACCAGGCCGGCGGCAGCCGCGGCCGCGAAGAGCACGATCGCCAGCGCCGGCAGGACGCGGCGGAAACCGATGCGCGAGGCGGGCGGAGACATGGCGGCTCAGCCCGGCAGCCGGAAGCGGATCCGCGCCCCGGCAAGCTCGATCAGGTCGCCATCGGCGAGCGGGCTCGCCGCCGGGCCGATCGCGACGCCATTGACCACCGGTGTCGCTCCGCCCTCGAGATGGGTCATGAACCAGCCCGAGCGGCGCCGGGCGATGACCGCCGCCTGCGCATCCCCGTTGCCGATCCGCAGGATGTTGCGGTCGATACGCTGGGTGATCCCGGCATAGGGTCCGCTGAGGTATTCGAGGAGCGGCATGGCGGGCAGTGGCGCCGCGTCGGGCGGCCGCTCCCCGGATGCCGGCTCGGCGAGCACGGCCTGCAGGCCGGCAGTCGCATCCACCGCGGCCTGCGTCCCCCCTTCGGCAACGGCACGTCCCGCGGCGGACCCCGTCGGCTGCTCGATGGCGACCGCCACGGCCGGCCCGGCGATCGGCACTTCAGCCTGCCCCGCGGCTCCGGACACCGCCCCCGCAAGACGCAGGCGATAGATGCCGATGTCGATGCTGTCGCCCTCGGCGAGCAGGCATTCAACGATCGGGCGCCCGTTGACATGGGTGCCGTTGCGGCTGTCGAGGTCGCGGATCAGGCAACCCTCCGGTCGGATCTGTACAAGGGCATGCTCGCCGCTGACGGTAAGATCGTCCAGCACGAGGTCGTTGTACGGGCGCCGCCCGATGCGCAGGCGCTCGCGATCAAGGGAGATCTCGGCCCGGAAGCGGCCGTTCTCGCTCAGGACCAGCGCGAGGCGGGTCGACTCCGTGGGTCCGGACATCGGAGCACGCGCGCTCAGCCGGCCACCGGGCCGGCAGCAACGCGCAAGGGAAGATCGACCATCCGGGCATCCATGCGCCAAGCCTATCGGGGCGCGGGCCTCGCCCGAATCCCGGATCCCCGAACGGTGTCCGACTGCCGCCGGACGGTTCGGGGATTGGCCCCGGTCACGGCGTGTCGGACCCGGCCTCGCCGGCCGGCGCGGTGTCGGCCGCCGCCCGCTGGCTGGCGGCGCGCGCGCGCCGGGCCAGCAGCCACTTGCCCAGCGCGATCACGAAGAGTGCGCCGATGGCCGAGGCGATGGTCGGCACCATGTCGTGCTGGGGGCCGATCCAGTCGTGGACGATGCGGTCGGTGACGATCATGCCGCCGGCGATCCAGCCGAGCAGGGCGCCGCCGAACCAGATCACGATCGGGTGACGCTCGATGATGCCCAGCACGATCCGGCTACCCCAGACGATGATCGGCACGCTGACCAGCAGGCCGAAGATCACCAGGCCCATCTGGTGGTCGGCATTGGAGGACTGCTCGGCCGCCGCCGCGATCGCTTCGATCACGTTGTCGATGCTCATCACCAGGTCGGCGACGATGATCGTGCGGATCGCCGAGGCCAGCCCGGTGCCGCCGTCGATGTCGGCGTGGTGGTCCTCATCGGGGACCAGCAGCTTGACGCCGATCCACAGCAGCAGCAGGCCGCCCACCACCTTCAGGAAGGGCACCTGCAGCAGGAACACCGCGAACATGATCAGGACCACCCGCAGGATGATCGCGCCGGCGGTCCCCCAGAGGATGCCCCTCCACCGCAGATGATGCGGCAGCTTGCGGCAGGCGAGCGCGATCACGACGGCGTTGTCGCCGCCCAGCAGCAGGTCGATCATGATGATCTGGCCGACCGCCGCCCAGTCGATGGTCGTCAGGAATTCCAGCATGGCGCGCTTGCCTCGGGGATCGTCCGGCCGCTGGCCACCCGACGGACGATGCGCCGGCGGCCGGGCCTGGGATGCATGTTCGGTTTCAGAGCACGCTCTTGAGGAGCTTGCCCATCTCGGAGGGATCCCTGGTGACCTTGATGCCGCAAGCCTCCATCACCGCCAGCTTCTCCTGAGCGGTCCCCTTGCCGCCGGAGATGATCGCCCCGGCGTGGCCCATCCGCTTGCCGGGAGGCGCGGTGACGCCGGCGATGAAGCCGACCACGGGCTTCTTCATGTTGTCCCTGACCCATTCGGCGGCTTCTTCCTCGTCGCTGCCGCCGATCTCGCCGATCATGACCACCGCATCGGTGTCGGGATCGTCGTTGAACATGCGCAGCACGTCGACGTGCTTGAGCCCGTTGACCGGGTCGCCGCCGATGCCCACGGCCGAGGACTGGCCGAGGCCCAGCGCGGTGAGCTGGCCGACCGCCTCGTAGGTGAGCGTGCCCGAGCGCGAAACCACCCCGATGCGGCCCTTCATGTGGATGTGGCCGGGCATGATCCCGATCTTGAGCTCGTCGGGCGTGATGACCCCGGGGCAGTTGGGCCCGAGCAGCAGGGTCTTCTTGTTGTTTCTGCGCATGCGGTCGCGCACGACGATCATGTCGCGCACCGGGATGCCCTCGGTGATGCAGACCACCAGATCGAGGTCGGCGTCGACGGCCTCCCAGATCGCCTCGGCGGCGCCTGCCGGCGGCACGTAGATGACCGAGACGGTGGCGCCGGTCTCGGCCCTGGCTTCCTTGACCGAGCCGAAGATCGGGATGCCGTCGAAATCGGTACCGGCCTTCTTGGGATGCACCCCGGCCACGAAACCGGCCCGGCCGTTGGCGTAGTCGCGGCAGGTGCGGGTGTGGAACTGGCCGGTCTTGCCGGTGATCCCCTGCGTGATGACCTTGGTGTTCTTGTCGATCAGGATGCTCATCGTCGGTTCCTCGTCCTCAGGCGCCGGCCGCAGCCGTGACCACCTTCTGTGCCGCCTCGCCCATGGTGTCGGCCGAGATGATCGGCAGGCCCGACTCGGCGAGGATCCGCTTGCCCTGGTCCTCGTTGGTGCCCTTCATGCGGACCACCAGCGGCACCTTCAGGCCGACGGCCTTGGAGGCGGCGACCACGCCCTCGGCGATCACGTCGCAGCGCATGATGCCGCCGAAGATGTTGACGAGGATCGCCTTGAGGTTGGGGTTGCGCAGCATGATCTTGAAGGCCTCGGTGACCTTCTCGGTGGTGGCGCCGCCGCCGACGTCGAGGAAGTTCGCCGGCTCGCCACCGAACAGCTTGATGGTGTCCATGGTGGCCATCGCCAGGCCCGCGCCGTTGACGAGGCAGCCGATGTTGCCGTCGAGCTGGATGTAGGCGAGGTCGAACTTCGAGGCCTCGATCTCGGCGGCGTCCTCCTCGTCGATGTCGCGCATCGCGACGATGTCGGGATGGCGATAGAGCGCGTTGGAGTCGAAGTTCAGCTTGGCATCGAGCGCGACCACGGCACCGTCGCCGGTGAGGATCAGCGGGTTGATCTCGGCGAGGCTGGCGTCGGTTTCCCAGAAGGCCTTGTAGAGGCCCTGGAGGGCCGCGCGGGCCTTGCCGACCGATTCGTCCGGGATGCCGATCCGGCGGGCGATGTCGTCGGCCTGCGCATCGGTCAGGCCGGCCTGGGGATCGACGCCGACCTTGTGGATGAGCTCCGGGGTCTTCTCGGCGACTTCCTCGATGTCCATGCCGCCTTCGCTGGAAGCCATCAGGGTGACCTTCTGGCTGCCCCGGTCGACCACGATCCCGACGTAGAGCTCCTTGCGGATGTCGGCGCCCTCCTCGATCAGCAGCCGGCGCACCTTCTGGCCCTCCGGCCCGGTCTGGTGGGTCTTCAACTGCATGCCGAGAATCTCGCCCGAGAGCTGGCGAACCTCGTCGATCGAGCGGGCCAGCTTGACGCCGCCGCCCTTGCCCCGGCCGCCGGCATGGATCTGGGCCTTGACCACCCAGACCTTGCCGCCGAGCGATTCGGCGGCCTTGACCGCGTCATCGATCGAGAAACAGGGAATGCCCCTGGGCACCGGGACCCCGTACTTGCGCAGGATCTCCTTGCCCTGGTACTCGTGGATCTTCATCGAGGTTCCTCGCTCAGAAGGACAGCAGCGGTTCGCGAAAACGCAAGATGCCGCGCAGTCCGGCGCCCGCCGCCCCGACGATGGCGTCGTTCAGGGGCGTGCGCGTCGAAGGGATACGCGGCATCTGTGGGTATGCGGAACATTGTTCGAAGCCCATCCGGGCCCTGCGGCGGGGCCGGCCCGGACGGCAAGGCGGAAGTCTAGCACGCTGGTCCGGCCTCGCATTCGGGCACCCTGACCGCGTCGGGGGCCCTGCCGCACTGGACCGTTCAGGAACGACCTTCCACAGCCTTCCCGGGTTCGGTGTGATCGATCAAGGGCAATGCCAGCTCCACGCGATCATGGACGATCCTGGGCGCGAGCCGGCGGCCCCGACCCTTCTCCAGACGGATCAGACCATAGCTCTCCATCGTCTTCATGGTGCGCGAAAGATTGGACACCGCCCGGCCGGTGATCCCGGACAGTTCCTCCAGCGATGCGGGAGCCTTCTCGGCGATGACGCGCAGCAGTTCGCGATTGCCGGCCGACAGCACCCTGGCAAAGGATTCGGTGGAGGTGAACCACACCTTCGGGTCGCCAGGCGCGGGTTTTACCTCGCCGCGTGCGATCCGCATGCTGCGGACCTTCATTTCCTCGTAGTCGGCAATCCCGACTTTCAGAGTCGTCATAGCACACCTCGTTCCTTCAATACCGCATCCACCGCCTGCCAGAAATCGGCCAGTAACGTGGCCGCGTCCTCGTAGGCATAGGGCTTCACGGTCTGGAGGCGATGCCGGTGATCCAGCGGCTCGCCGCGCTTGCCTCGGCCAACCGGATGAGCATTGTCGAAGCCGACCAGCCGTTCGCCCGAAGGCCCGTGAAGCGTGAGCGAGTAATCGAGGCCGTGCGGCTTCTCCGGCAGGGCTGGAACGCGGGTAACGACGAACCTGACCCAATGACCGCCCGACGGATCGACGACAAGCACCTGACCGTCAAGATCCAGGAGCGTGTCGAGGCTCGCGTCACGATCCTCGTTCATGGTTTTATTATCAGATTATGATAAATTAAGCAAGCTCTCTCGAGATCTTTCCGAACCCGGCCCGATCAGGAATCGATGTCGGCATCGGGGTCGAGCGAAGGCTCGTCGTCCGCGGGGCGGCGCCCAAGGACGCGGCGCACGACGTCGGCCCGGAAACCGCGGGCGGCGAGGAAGCGGGCCTGGCGCATCCGCTCGGGTAGGTCGGCGGGCGGCGTGCCGAAGCGGCGCGCCCAGACCTCGTGGGCGCGTTCATATTCGGTGCGATCGAGCTCGGCCAGATGCTCGCCGACGAGCTCGGCCGGCAGGCCGTGCTCGCGAAGCTCCTGACGGATGCGGGCGGTGCCGAAGCGGGCGGCGCGCCGGTTGACCACCGAGTCGGCGAAGCGCTCGTTGCTCAGCAGGCCCTGGGATTCCAGGGTGTCGAGCACCGTATCGAGCTGTTCGGGGGATTCGGCGTGGGGCGCGAGCTTGCGCCGCAGCTCGAGACGGCTGTGCTCGCGCCGGGCGAGCAATGAAAGCGCGCGCGCACGCAGGCTGCGGGGCCGGCGCGCGCGTTTCGACGGAACTTCAGGGCTGTCCGGACCCACGGTCTACCGGGCCTTCCGGCTTCGCCTTCGCGTGAAGAGACCAGCCGCGCCTGCCAGCGCGGCCGCAACGGGACGCCGAAGACAGAGCGGCTGCATGGCAAGGCGCCCCGACGCGGTCATGCGCCCGAAGGTGAAGCCGGATCAGGCGGCCTCTTCGGTGGACCCGCCACCGCGCGCCGCCACCCCGAAGTGCTCCCGGACCCGGTTCTCGATCTCGAGGGCGATCTCGGGATGCTCCTTCAGGAACTCGCGGGCGTTGTCCTTGCCCTGGCCGACCCGCTCTCCCTTGTAGCTGTACCAGGCGCCGGACTTGTCGACGATGCCGGCGGATACGCCGAGGTCGATGACCTCGCCCGCGCGAGAGACGCCGGCG
>JAMLIN010000088.1 GCA_023954135.1 Burkholderiaceae bacterium
CGCCGGCGAGCCCGGCCGCGCCTGTGAGCGCGGCCGAAGCGAGCGACTGCGAGCGTGGGGGCTGTTTCACTCTAGGAGGACCAGAGGCGTGCCGCGCCCAGCACCCCCGAGTCGTCGCCATGGACGGGACGCAACAGCGCGGTGTCGACCCGGTCCGAGAAGACATGGCGCCCCCAGCGCCGCGGCACCTCGACGTAGGTGGCGTCGATCGCCGACAGTCCGCCGCCGAGCACGATCGCATCCGGATCGAGGATGTTGATCACCATCGCGAGGCCGCGGGCGAGCCGGTCGAACCAGGCATCGAGCGCTGCCGCGGCATCGGCGTCGCCCCCCTGCGCGCGGCGGACGACGGCGGCGACATCGTCCGCATCCGGCAGGCCGGGCTTGCGGGCGGCAGCCTCGCGGGCAAGCGCGGGTCCGGAGAGCCAGGTTTCGAGGCAGCCGCGCCGGCCGCAATAGCAGGCCGGCCCGGGCAGCTCGTCCGGCTGAGGCCACGGCAGGGCGTCGTGGCCCCATTCGCCCGCGATCGCGTTGGGCCCTCGCAGCAGGCGGCCGTCGACCACGATCCCGCCGCCCACGCCGGTGCCGAGGATCACCCCGAATACGACGCCGGCGCCGCGAGCGGCGCCATCGGCCGCTTCCGACAAGGCGAAGCAGTCGGCATCGTTGGCGATCCGGATCGGCCGGGCCAGACGCGCCTCGAGATCGGCGGCGAGCGGCCGGCCGTTGAGCACCACCGAGTTGCAGTTCTTCATCAGGCCGTCGACGCGCGAGGGCGCACCGGGCGTGCCGACGCCGACCGATGCCGTCATGCCGAGCTCCGATTCGGCGACTTCGACGAGCCCGGCGATGGTCTCGATCGTGGCGGCGTAGTCGCCCCGGGGCGTGGACACCCGGCGCCGCAGGAGCACCTTGCCGGTGCGATCGAGCGCGGCGAGCGCGATCTTGGTGCCGCCGAGGTCGATCCCGAACCGGGCACGCTCCATGCCTGTCGATGTCACCACCAGTTCCCTCCCTTCATGCCTATCCAGTGCGCCCGCCCCCATTCGAACATGCCGCCCGCCGGAACGATCCACCCGTCGGGGCGCGGTGCCCGTCGTGCTGTCCTGACAGCTAGAATGAACCGACCATGACGCTCACGTCCATGTTGCCGGAACCTGCGGGAGCCTTCGACATCCTGGTCCGGGGCCTGACCGGCCAGCCACCGCCGGCCCTCTTTCTCGACGTCGACGGCACCCTGCTCGACATCGCGATGCGGCCCGACAGGGTCGTCGTCCCCCCGAGCCTGCGCATCGCACTGGCGCGTATCCACGACGGGCTTGCCGGCGCGCTGGCGCTGGTCAGCGGCCGTCCCGTCGACGAGCTCGACCGGCTGTTCGCGCCGCTGCGCCTGCCGGCGGCCGGCGCGCACGGCGCCCACTGGCGCCGGCGCAGCGCCGGGGGCACCGAAAGGCTTCCGGACATCGCCCTGCCGGCGGCGATCCGCGCCGACCTGTTCGCATTGCAGGCGCGCCACCCGGGTCTGATCCTCGAGGACAAGCATTCGAGCATCGCGATCCATTTCCGCGAACGGCCGGCACTGGCGCGGGCGCTCGCCACAGCGGTCGGCAGCATCGTCGAGGCAGCCGGCGACGACTCGATCCTGGTGCTGCCCGGCAAGGCCGTGCTCGAGGTCAAGCGCTCGGGGTTCGACAAGGCGCGCGCGATCCGCATTCTCATGGCGGGCGAGCCCTTTGCCGGCCGGCGGCCGATCTTCATCGGCGACGACATCACCGACCGGGTCGCGCTCGACGCGGTGAGCGCCGCCGGCGGCATCGCGCTGTCGGTCGAGCGCCCCATCGGCCGCGCTGCCGGCGTGTTCGCAACGGCCGCCGATGTCCGCGAGGCGATCGAGCGGGTGGCCGGACTGCTGGAGGCACGGGCTTGAGCGCGCAACCGCTCGACCTCGGCGTGATCGGCAACTGCCGCGTCGCGGCGCTGGTCAACCCGTTCGGACGCATCGTGTGGTGGTGCGTACCGCGCTTCGACGGCGACCCGGTCTTCTGCAACCTGCTTTCCGGCCAGCAGGAGAAGGGCTTCTGCGAGGTCGCCCTCGAGGGCATGGTGGAAAGCAGCTCCGGCTACCGGCGCAACACCGCGGTGATCGAGACGGTGCTCACCGATGGCGCCGGCAATTCGCTGCGCATCTCGGATTTCGCGCCACGCTTCAAGCAGTACGGTCGCCATTTCCGCCCGGCCACGATCGTGCGCAGGATCGAACCCGTCGCGGGCCTGCCCCGCATCCGCCTGCGGGTGCGGCCGACGCACGACTACGGCAAGCCCTGCCACGCGATCGCCGGCTCCAACCACATCCGCTTCGTCGGCTCCGGGCCCGACCCGATCCGCCTGACCACCGATGCTCCGCTCTCCTACGTGCTGCACGAATCCCCCTTCGTGCTGTCGCGGCCCCTGCACCTGATCTTCGGGCCGGACGAGCCGCTCAACGACGCTCCCGACGAGATCGCACCGCACTTCCTCGAGAAGACGATCGACTACTGGACCGACTGGGTGCGGGCGCTCGCGATCCCCTACGAATGGCAGCAGGAGACGATCCGCGCGGCGATCACGCTCAAGCTGTGCTCCTTCGAGGAAACCGGCGCGGTCGTCGCCGCGCACACGACATCGGTGTCCGAAGCCCCCGGTACCGAGCGCAACTGGGACTACCGGTTCTGCTGGCTGCGCGACGCCTACTTCGTGATCCAGGCGCTCAACCGCCTCGGCGCGACCAAGACGATGGAGAGCTACATCGACTACATCGCGACGATCGCCGCGAGCGACGCGGACGGCCTGCGGCCGCTCTACGGCATCGTCCACGACCAGCCGACCACCGAGCGCATCGCCCCCGAGCTCGAAGGCTTCCTCGGCCAGGCGCCGGTGCGGGTCGGCAACCAGGCCGCCGAGCAGTTGCAGAACGACGTCTACGGCTCGGTGATCCTCGCGGTCGCGCAGAGCTTCGCCGACCAGCGCCTGCCGACGATGGGCGACGAAGGGCTCTACCGGCGGCTCGAACCGCTCGGGCGCAAGGCCGCGCGCTTCGCCTTCGAGCCCGATGCCGGCATCTGGGAATTCCGCGGCCGCACCCGGGTCCACACCCATTCGGTCCTGCTGTGCTGGGTGGCCTGCGACGGGCTCGGCCGGATAGCTCGCCGCATCGGGCTGGCCGAGGATGCCCGTGCCTGGGCCGAGCAGGCCGACGAGATCCGCAAGCGCCTGCTGGCCGAAGCCTGGAACGAGAAACGCGGCGCCTTCACCGGCCATCTCGGCGGCCACGAGCTCGATGCGAGCGTCCTGCTGATGGCCGAGCTCGGCCTCATCGCCGCCGACGATCCCCGCTACGTCAGCACCGTCGAGACCATCCGCCGCGAGCTGACCGTCAACGGCCAGATGCTCCGCTACGCAGTGCCGGACGACTTCGGCCTGCCCGAGACGGCCTTCCTGGTCGTCAAGTTCTGGACCATCGATGCGCTCGCGGCAATGGGCCGGCGCGAGGAAGCGCGCGCGCTCTTCGACGAGCTGCTCGGCGCGCGCAACAGCTACGGCCTGTTGTCGGAGGACCTGCACCCGGTCACGGGCCAGCTCTGGGGCAATCTGCCCCAGACCTACTCGATGGCCGGCATCGTGAACTCGGCGATGCGCCTGTCGATCTCGTGGGAGGAAGGCCTGTGGCTCGCCTCGTCGTAGTCTCCAACCGGGTCGCGGCGCCCGACGAGCACGGCAAGCAGGCGCCGGGCGGGCTCGCGGTCGCGGTGGCGGCCGCGATGCACGAGCGCGAGGGCATCTGGTTCGGCTGGAGCGGCAACGTCTCCGACGAGCCGCCGGAGCCCACCACCACCGAGATCGACCACGTCCGCTACGTCCTGACCGACCTGCGCTCGAGCGAGTTCGACGAGTACTACAACGGCTTCGCCAACAGGGTGCTCTGGCCGATCCTGCACTATCGCGTCGATCTCGCCGAGTTCACCGCCGGCCACTACGAGGGCTACCTGCGGGTCAACCAGTTCTTCGCCGAGCGGCTCGGCCCGCTGCTGCGGCCCGACGACATCGTCTGGGTCCACGACTACCACCTGATGCCGATGGCGCGCGCCCTGCGCAGGCTCGGCCATCGCAACCGGCTCGGCTTCTTCCTGCACATCCCGATGCCGCCGCCGGACATCCTGACGGCGCTGCCCAAGCATGAAGTCACCATCGGCGCCCTGGTGGACTTCGATCTCATCGGCTTCCAGACCGAAAGCGATGCGGCCAACTTCGCCCGCTATCTGACGACGGTCGCCGGCGCCGCGAGCCGCGACCGGCGGGAATACCAGATCGGCACCCACACCTTCCGGATCGGCGTCTTCCCCGTCGGCGTCGATCCGCAGCAGCTGCGCCGGCTCGCCAGCCGGGCGAGCCAGTCGGCCTTCATCCGCGAGCTGCGCGAAAGCCTCTCGGACCGGCGCCTGATCATCGGCGTGGACCGGCTCGACTACTCCAAGGGCATCCTGCAGCGGATCGATGCCTACGAATGGTTCCTGCGCACGGCCGAGCCCTGGCGCGACCGGGTCACCTTCCTGCAGATCGCACCCAAGAGCCGCTCCGAAATCCCCGAGTACGCCGAGATGGACGCCGAGGTCGGCGGCCGCGTCGGCCGGATCAACGGTGAATACGGGCACGTCGCCTGGGTGCCGCTGCGCTACGTCAACCGGAACTACCGGCGCGGCGCGGTCGCCGCGATGCTGCGCCTGGCCGATGTCGGCCTGGTAACGCCGCTGCGCGACGGCATGAACCTGGTCGCCAAGGAGTTCATCGCGGCGCAGGATCCGGACGACCCGGGCGTGCTGGTGCTCTCGCAGTTCGCCGGCGCGGCTTCCGAGCTGAACGCGGCGCTGCTGGTCAACCCGCACGATCGTGAAGGCATGGCCGCCGCGATCCGCAATGCGCTGGAGATGCCCCGCGAGGAGCGCATCGCCCGCCACCGCGACATGTACGCGACGCTGGTAGCCAACGACATCCGCTACTGGGCCAAGAGCTTCATCGACGCCCTCACCAACCCGGGTCGGCCCAGTCGACGCTGGCTGGCTCCCCAACCCATCGTCTGATACGGTTCCGGATTCGAGCGCATGACCGCGTTGGGGCGCCTTGCCGTGCACCCGAATCCGAAACCGTTGAGAGAAAGCACCCGATGAACCCTTCCAGCCCCACGCCACCGCGCAGCGGCGGCCAGCTGCTTGCCGATGCGCTCGCCGTGCATGGCGTCGACACCGTCTTCGGCGTGCCGGGCGAGAGCTATCTCGCCGTCCTCGACGGGCTCTACAGCCACCGCGACGCGATCCGCTTCGTTACCTGCCGCCACGAAGGCAGCGCCGCCTTCATGGCCGAGGCCTACGGCAAGCTGACGGGACGGCCGGCGGTGCTGATGGTCACCCGCGGCCCCGGCGCCAGCAACGCGACCATCGGCATCCACACCGCGCAGCAGGATTCGACGCCGCTGGTGGTCTTCGTGGGCCAGGTCGGCAACGACTTCATGGGCCGTGAAGCCTTCCAGGAGGTCGACTACCGGCGCATGTTCGGCTCGATGGCCAAGTGGGCCACCCAGATCGATCGCACCGACCGGATTCCCGAGATCGTCGCCCATGCCTTCCAGGTCGCCACCAGCGGTCGCATGGGGCCGGTGGTGGTGGCGCTGCCCGAGGACACCTTGTCGGGCACTGCGTCGGTCGCAGACAGCGCGAGCTACCAGCCGGTGCAGGCGCATCCGTCACCCGCGCAGATCGAAACCCTGCGCGAACTGCTCGCGGCCGCGCAGCGACCGCTGGTGATCGCCGGCGGCAGCGGCTGGACGCCCGCCGGGTGCGAGGCGCTGCGCGTCTTCGCCGAATCGTGCGCCCTGCCAGTGGCCTGCAGCTTCCGGCGCCAGGACCTGATCGACCATCACCACCCGAACTACGTGGGGGACGTCGGTATCGGCGTCAACCCGAAGCTCGCCGAGCGGGTCCGCGATGCCGACCTGCTGATCGCGATCGGCCCGCGGCTGGGCGAGATGACCACCTCGGGCTATACGCTGCTCGAGTCGCCGCGACCGCGCCAGAAGCTGGTCCATGTCCACCCGGGCGCCGAGGAGCTCGGCAGCGTATTCCAGGCCGATCTGATGATCAATGCCGGGATGGCGCAGTTCACCGCCGCGCTCGCCGGCGTGCGCATCGAGGCGCCGCGCTGGCGGGATTCGGTTGCGCAGGCGCGCGCCGATCTCGATGCCTGGCGGGCACGACCGGCCGTCTTCGAGCAGCCCGGCCTGGACCGGCTCGATCTCTGGGAGGTGGTCGATACGCTGCAGCGCGCGGTGCCGGCCGACACCATCGTGACCAACGGCGCGGGCAATTTCGCGACCTGGGCCCACCGCTTCTGGCGCTATGGCGGGCTGCGCACCCAGCTCGCGCCGACTTCCGGCGCGATGGGCTACGGGATCCCGGCGGCGGTCGCCGCGCGCATCGCGGCGCCCGATCGCAACGTGGTCTGCTTCGCCGGCGACGGCGACTTCCTCATGAGCGCAGCGGAGCTCGCCACCGCCGCCCAGTACGATGCCGGCTTCCTGACCCTGCTCTTCAACAACGGCATGTACGGCACGATCCGCATGCACCAGGAGCGCGACTTCCCGGGACGGGTATCCGGCACCGACCTGGTCAACCCCGACTTCGCCCGCTATGCCGAGGCCTTCGGCGGCTTCGGCGCGCGGGTCGAACGGACCGCCGAGTTCGGCCCCGCGCTCGAGCAGGCGCTGGGCTTCATCGGCCGCCACCGCCGCCCGGCGCTCATCGAGCTCGCCGTCGATCCGCAGGTGATCACGCCGGGACGCAGCCTCGACCAGATCGCGGGCGGCTGAGCGGCTCATTCCTTCGTTCTCTTTCGCTGCGAAGGCGGCTGCGCCCGCGCTGCTCCGCTTCGGCGGGGCGGTCGGCTTCGG
>JAMLIN010000089.1 GCA_023954135.1 Burkholderiaceae bacterium
GTTCCGCTCCAGATTCAGTTAATGCTCGACAAGTTCCGGGAATCCGCCGCGCTCACTTCGACCGCGCGGTGATGATCGCGTCGGCGACGTTCTTCGGGGCCTCGGCGTACTGCTTGAATTCCATCGTGTAGGTTGCGCGACCCTGGGTCAGCGACCGCAGCGTGGTCGAGTAGCCGAACATCTCGGCCAGCGGAACCTCGGCACGGATCGTCTTGCCGCCGCCGGCCATGTCCTCCATGCCCTGGACCATGCCGCGCCGCGAGGACAGGTCGCCCATCACCGTGCCGGCATACTCCTCGGGGGTCTCGACCTCGACGGCCATCATCGGCTCGAGCAGCACGGGGCTCGCCCGCCGCATGCCTTCCTTGAAGGCTATCGAACCGGCCTGCCGGAACGCGTTCTCGTTGGAGTCCACGTCGTGGTACGAGCCGAAGTGCAGCGTGACCTTGACGTCGACGACGGGGAAGCCAGCCAGCACGCCGGTCGGCAGGGTATCCTCGATACCCTTCTGCACCGCCGGGATGTACTCGCGCGGCACCACGCCACCCTTGATCGCGTCGACGAACTCGAAGCCCTCGCCACCCGGCTCGAGCGGCTCGAGCTTGATGACGACGTGGCCGTACTGGCCGCGGCCGCCGGACTGCTTGATGAACTTGCCCTCGACCTCGTCGACGCTCTTGCGGATCGTCTCGCGATAGGCGACCTGCGGCTTGCCGACGGAGGCCTCGACGCCGAACTCGCGCTTCATGCGGTCGACCAGGATCTCGAGATGGAGCTCGCCCATCCCGGAGATGATCGTCTGGCCGCTCTCCTCGTCGGTACGCACCCGGAACGAAGGATCCTCCTGGGCGAGGCGCGACAGCGCGATGCCCATCTTCTCCTGGTCGGCCTTGGTCTTGGGCTCGACGGCCTGCGAGATGACCGGCTCGGGGAACTCCATGCGCTCGAGGATGACCGGCGCATCGGGATCGCACAGCGTCTCGCCGGTGGTGATCTCCTTCAGGCCCACGCAGGCGGCGATGTCGCCCGCCCGGACCTCCTTGATCTCCTCGCGGTCGTTCGCGCGCATCTGCAGCAGGCGGCCGATGCGCTCCTTCTTGCCCTTGACGGAGTTCAGCACGGTGTCGCCCGACTTGAGCACGCCGGAGAAGACGCGGATGAAGGTCAGCTGGCCGACGAAGGGATCGCTCATCAGCTTGAACGCGAGGGCGGAGAACTTTTCGTCGTCCTCGGCACGACGCAGCACCTCGACATCGTCGTCGTCACGGCCGGCAACCGGCGGGATATCCGCGGGCGACGGCAGGAACTCGATCACTGCGTCGAGCATGCGCTGCACGCCCTTGTTCTTGAAGGCGGTGCCGCACATCATCGGCTGGATCTCGCTCGCGATCGTGCGCTTGCGCAGTCCGCGATGGATCTGCTCCTCGGAGAGATCGCCCTCCTCGAGGTACTTGTCCATCAGTTCCTCGTCGGCCTCGGCCGCGGCCTCGACCATGTTCTCGCGCCACTTGTTGCAGGTCTCGACGAGATCGGCGGGGATGTCGGCGTAGTCGAACTTCATGCCCTGCGAGCCTTCGTCCCACAGGATGGCCTTCATCTTGATCAGGTCGACCACGCCCTTGAAGTTCTCCTCGGCCCCGATCGGCACGACGATCGGCACCGGGTTCGCGCGCAGGCGCGTGCGCATCTGCTCGTAGACCTTGAAGAAGTTCGCGCCGGTGCGATCCATCTTGTTGACGAACGCGAGCCGCGGCACCCGGTATTTGTTGGCCTGGCGCCAGACGGTCTCGGACTGGGGCTGCACGCCGCCGACCGCGCAATAGACCATGCACGCGCCGTCGAGCACCCGCATCGAGCGCTCGACCTCGATCGTGAAGTCGACGTGCCCCGGGGTGTCGATGATGTTGATCCGGTGCTCGGGCATCGACAGGTCCATGCCCTTCCAGAAGCAGGTGACGGCCGACGACGTGATCGTGATGCCGCGCTCCTGCTCCTGCTCCATCCAGTCGGTGGTCGCAGCGCCGTCGTGGACCTCGCCCAGCTTGTGGTTGACGCCGGTATAGAACAGGATGCGCTCGGTCGTCGTGGTCTTGCCGGCGTCGATGTGCGCCGAGATGCCGATGTTGCGATAGCGCTCGATGGGTGTCTTGCGAGCCATGATTCAGCCTTCCTGGATCTCGTGGATCCTTGGTGCCCGGGTCACGGGCGGTATGTCAGGATCAGAAGCGGAGAACGCGAACCCGTACTAGAAGCGGAAGTGCGAGAACGCCTTGTTGGCCTCGGCCATCCGGTGGATCTCGTCGCGCTTCTTCACGGCGCCGCCGCGATTCTCGGCAGCTTCCATCAGTTCGTTGGCCAGGCGCTGCCCCATGGATTTCTCGGCGCGCTTCTTGGCGGCCTCGCGCAGCCAGCGCATCGCCAGCGCGGAGCGCCGGATCGGGCGCACCTCGACCGGAACCTGGTAGTTCGCGCCACCGACGCGACGGCTCTTGACCTCGACCATCGGGCGGCAGTTCTGCAGCGCCTGGTTGAAGACCTCGACCGGATCCTTGCCCGAGCGCGTCCTGATCTGGTCGAACGCACCGTAGAGCATGCGCTCGGCAACGGCCTTCTTGCCGTCGAGCATCAGGACGTTGACGAACTTGGAGACATCCACACTGCCATAGAGCGGATCCGGCAGGACCTCGCGCTTGGGCACTTCGCGACGACGCGGCATCGATCACCTCTTCAGTCTTCAGCTGGCCGGCCTGCGCTCGCGCGCGGCCATCCGGCCTGACAACCCGACTCGCCCGGCCCGCCCATCGGGTCGGCGCGGGGGTTGCCGCTTACTGACGGCCCCGGCCATCCGGGTGACTCGTCAAAAAAGAGAACGCGAGCCGACTCGCTCGCGCCCTCCGCTTCCCGTCGGACGCCCTGTCGGCGTCCCTGTTGCGCAGCCCGGCAAGCTGCCGGGCGCGGGCTTCGACGGCCCTTACGCTTTCTTCGGACGCTTGGCGCCGTACTTCGAGCGCGCCTGCTTGCGGTCCTTGACCCCCTGGAGGTCGAGCGAACCGCGCACGATGTGATAGCGCACGCCCGGCAGGTCCTTGACCCGGCCGCCGCGAATCAGCACGACCGAGTGCTCCTGCAGGTTGTGGCCTTCGCCACCGATGTAGCTGATGACCTCGAAGCCGTTGGTCAGGCGAACCTTGGCCACCTTGCGCAGCGCCGAGTTCGGCTTCTTCGGGGTCGTG
Organism: Burkholderiaceae bacterium; assembly: GCA_023954135.1. GTDB lineage: Bacteria > Pseudomonadota > Gammaproteobacteria > Burkholderiales > Burkholderiaceae_E > JAMLIN01. The sequence continues at coordinate 3,234 of JAMLIN010000089.1, forward strand.
GTATAGACGCGCGTGCACACGCCACGACGCTGCGGGCTGTCCTGCAGCGCGGGGCTCTTGCTCTTGATCAGCGCCGATTCACGACCGCGTCGCACGAGCTGGTTGACGGTAGGCATCCTGAGCTTCCTGAAAATTCCTGGATTCCGCAAGGCCTCTCGTGGCCGCGGAAAAGCCAGCTAGTATAGCCGCCGCGCTGCGTCGCCGCAACAACGGCGTTGCCCTTGCCCGGGCACCGCCAGAACGCGCGGCACCCGGGCAAAAGGCTTCGGAACCCGCGCGCGGGTCAGTTCTCCCCGCCCTCGGAGGGCGACCCGAACGGATCGCTGCCGCCTTCGGTGGCCTGCTCGGTGGCCGGAGCATCCGAGAACAGGGCCTCGGCAGCCGCGATCGCGGCCTGTTCCTGGGCCTCGACCTGCTCCTTGGCGTGGCGGGCGCGGTGGAAGGCGAGGCCGGTACCGGCCGGGATCAGCCGACCGACGATGACGTTCTCCTTCAGCCCGCGCAGGTCGTCGCGCTTGCCCATGATCGCCGCCTCGGTGAGGACCCGGGTCGTCTCCTGGAAGGAGGCGGCCGAGATGAACGAGTCGGTCGACAGGGAAGCCTTGGTGATCCCGAGCAGGAGGTTGCCGTAGGTGCAGGGAATCTTGTCGGCCGCGATCGCCCGGTCGTTCTCGTCGAGCATCTCGGAACGCTCGACCTGCTCCCCGGTGATGAACGGGGTATCGCCCGGATCGACGATCTGCACCCGGCGCAGCATCTGGCGGACGATCACCTCGATGTGCTTGTCGTTGATCTTCACGCCCTGCAGCCGGTAGACATCCTGGACCTCGTCGACGATGTAGCGCGCCAGCGCCTCGATCCCGAGCAGGCGCAGGATGTCGTGCGGGTCGGCCGCGCCGTCGACGATCAGCTCGCCCTTGTTCACGACGTGGCCATCGTGCACGAGCACGTTCTTGTCCTTCGAGATCAGGAACTCGTGGGCATTGCCGTCGAGGTCGGTGATGACCAGGCGCTGCTTGCCCTTGGTGTCCTTGCCGAAGGAGACGGTGCCGGTGACCTCGGCGAGCATGCCGGCGTCCTTGGGCGAACGCGCCTCGAAGAGCTCCGCCACCCGCGGCAGGCCTCCGGTGATGTCCCGCGTCTTCTGGGACTCGGTCGGGATGCGCGCCAGCACCTCGCCGACGCCGGCCTGCTGGCCGTCGCGCACGGTGATCAGCGCCCCGACCGGGAAGCTGACCGTCACCGAGTGGTCGGTGCCCGCGATCTTGACCTCCTCGCCGTTCTCGGCGAGCAGCTTGATCTGCGGCCGGACGCTCTTGCCGCTCGAGCTGCGCCGCTTCGGATCGATCACGACGAGGGTCGACAGGCCGGTGATGTCGTCGATCTGCTTGGCGACGGTGACGCCTTCCTCGATGTTCTCGAACTTCACCGTGCCGCCGTACTCGGTGATGATCGGCCGGGTCATCGGGTCCCAGGTCGCCAGCTGGGTGCCGGCGCGGACCTGCTTGCCGTCGAGGGCGAGCAGCGTGCCGCCATAGGGAACCTTGTGGCGCTCGCGCTCGCGGCCGACATCGTCGACCACCAGCACCTCTCCGGAGCGGGAGATGACCACCTGCTCGCCCTTGGCGTTCGTGATGTAGCGCATCGTCGAGGTGAAGCGCACGGTGCCGTTCGACTTGGCCTCGACCGCGCTCACGACGGCCGCCCGGGAGGCGGCCCCCCCGATGTGGAAGGTGCGCATCGTCAGCTGGGTGCCGGGCTCGCCGATCGACTGCGCCGCGATCACGCCGACCGCCTCGCCGACGTTGACCAGCGACCCCCTGCCCAGGTCGCGCCCGTAGCACTTGGCGCACAGCCCGTAGCGGGTGGCGCAGGTGAGCGGGGTGCGGACCCTGACCTCGTCGATGCCGAGCTGCTCGATCGTGTCGACGGCATCCTCGTCGAGCAGGAAGCCCGCCTCGAAGAGGGTTTCCTGGGTCTCGGGATTGACCACCTCGTGCGAGGTCGCGCGCCCGAGGATCCGGTCGCGCAGCGCCTCGATGACCTCGCCGCCCTCGATCAAGGCGCGCATCGCGACGCCGTTGTCGGTACCGCAGTCGTCCTCGGTGACGACCAGGTCCTGGGTGACGTCGACCAGCCGGCGGGTGAGATAGCCGGAGTTGGCGGTCTTCAGCGCGGTGTCCGCCAGGCCCTTGCGGGCGCCGTGGGTCGAGATGAAGTACTGCAGGACGTTGAGCCCCTCGCGGAAGTTCGCCGTGATCGGCGTCTCGATGATCGAGCCGTCCGGCTTGGCCATCAGGCCGCGCATGCCCGCGAGCTGGCGGATCTGGGCGGCCGAGCCGCGCGCGCCCGAATCGGCCATCATGTAGATCGCGTTGAAGGACTCCTGGCGGCCCCGCTCGCCCTTGCGGGTGACCACTTCCTCGGTCGCGAGCTGCTCCATCATGGCCTTGCCGACCTGGTCGCCGGCGCGGCCCCAGATGTCGACGACCTTGTTGTAGCGCTCGCCCTGGGTGACCAGGCCCGAGGTGTACTGCTGCTCGATCTCCTTGACCTCGGTTTCGGCCGCGGCGAGGATCGGCTCCTTCTGGGGCGGCACCAGCATGTCGTCGATCGCGATCGAGATCCCGGCGCGGGTTGCGAGCCGGAAGCCGTACTGCATCAGCTGGTCGGCGAAGATGACCGTGTCGCGCAGGCCGCAGCGCCGATACGACGCGTTGATCAGGCGCGAGATCTCCTTCTTCTTGAGGGCCTTGTTCATCAGCTCGAACGGCAGGCCCTTGGGCAGGATCTCGGAGATGAGCGCGCGGCCGACCGTGGTGGTGACCCGCAGCGGCCGGGCGACGAACTCGCCATCGAGCTCGCGGTCGCGCTCGTACTCGACCAGCCGGACCGTGATCCGGGTGCCGAGCTCGACCTGGCCGTTGTCGTAGGCGCGCTGCACTTCCTTGATGTCGGCGAACATCATGTCCTCGCCGGGCGCGTTGACCTTCTCGCGCGTCGCGTAGTACAGGCCCAGCACGATGTCCTGGGACGGCACGATCGAGGGTTCGCCGTTGGACGGGAACAGCACGTTGTTCGAGGCGAGCATCAGGGTGCGCGCCTCGAGCTGGGCCTCGAGCGACAGCGGGACGTGGACCGCCATCTGGTCGCCGTCGAAGTCGGCGTTGAAGGCCGCGCAGACCAGCGGATGCAGCTGGATCGCCTTGCCTTCGATGAGGACCGGCTCGAAGGCCTGGATGCCGAGCCGGTGCAGCGTCGGCGCCCGGTTGAGCATCACGGGATGCTCGCGGATGACTTCCTCGAGGATGTCCCAGACGATCGGTTCCTGGTTCTCGACGAACTTCTTGGCCTGCTTGATGGTCGTGGCCACGCCCATCGTCTCGAGCTTGTTGAAGATGAACGGCTTGAAGAGCTCGAGCGCCATCAGCTTGGGCAGGCCGCACTGGTGGAGCTTGAGCTGCGGGCCGACCACGATCACCGAACGGCCAGAGTAGTCGACGCGCTTGCCGAGCAGGTTCTGGCGGAAGCGCCCGCCCTTGCCCTTGATCATGTCGGCGAGCGACTTCAGCGCGCGCTTGTTCGCGCCGGTCATCGCCTTGC
>JAMLIN010000009.1 GCA_023954135.1 Burkholderiaceae bacterium
GCCGGCGCCTCGTCTGGCAGCCCGCCAGACCCCGGCGCGGGGACGATCACAGGGTGAACAGGCCCTAGTGGAGCGGGAGATCGCTCACGAGGACGCCGTCGGCGTCGGCGTAGATCCACTGCCCGGGCGCGACGGCGATGCCGCCGAAGTCCACCGGCACGTCGATGCTGCCACCGCCCAGCTTGCGGCTGCGCCGCGGCATCGCCGCCAGCGCGCGCACGCCGATCGCGCAGGCGTCGATCTCGACCGTATCGCGCACGCAACCATTGACCAGCACGCCCGCCCAGCCATTGCGTTCGGCCAGCACGGCGAGATTGCCGCCGAGCAGCGCATAGCGCAGGCTCGCACCGCCGTCGACGACCAGCACCCGCCCCTCGCCGGGCGTCTCGAGCCGACTGCGGACCAGGGTGTTGTCCTCGAAGCAGCGCACGGTCGCCGCCGGGCCGGCGAAAGCGGTACGCCCGCCCCAGCAGCGCAGCAGGGGCGACAGGACGCGCAGGCTGCCGTCGTCCAGGCGAGCCTCGTTGGCGTCGCAGAGATCGGTGGTGGCGGGCGGCTCGAGCAGCACTTGCCGGGCGCCGGGATCTATTTCTTGTGGCTCAGCCCGCTCGGCAGGCTGGAATAGAAGGCGGCGAGATTGTCGATATCGGCCGACGAGAGCAGGCTCGCCTGCGCGCCCATGATGGCGTTCTTGCGGGACCCCGACTTGTAGTCGCGCATCGCCTGGACGAGGAACTCGGCATGCTGCCCGGCGATGATCGGATAGGAGGGGTCGATCGGAGTCTTGCCGTCCTTGCCGTGACAGGCGGCGCAGACCTGCTCGGCCTTCTCGGCGCCTTTTGCGATGTCGGCGGCCTGCGCGATGCCGGCGCAGAGCAGGAGAGCGAGGAATGAAGCGAGGATCTTGGTCATCTTGAGGGTCCGCATCCGGGTCGGCGCTCAGCGGCCGGAATAGTAGGCAGCCAGGTCGGCGATGTCCTGGTCGCTCAGGCTGGCGGCGATGGCGCGCATCGAGGGGTGGCTGCGATCGCCCTTCCGGTAGGCGACGAGCGCGTTCTCGATGTACTTGGCCGTCTGGCCGGAGATGCGCGGCACCGGATAGACCAGCGGATAGGCGGTCTTGTAGCCCGGGATGCCGTGGCAGCCGATGCACATCGAGACCTTGCCTTTCGCGGCATCGGCATCGCCGGCCTCGGCGGCATGGCCTGCGACCGGGGCGAGAGCGGACAGGGCGAGGACCAGCGCCGCTCCGGAAAGACCTTGCAGGCGCGAACGGGAATTGGACATGAGCATTCTTCGTGTCGCGCAAGGGGGACGCGCGTTGTCGATTTCCGGTGAAGGCAGGCCTGTCGGCCCGGGGGCAAGCAAGGAATTCTAGCCGAGCGCGCTCGCCATCGTCCAGCCGCCAGACAACACGGGAATGGGTCCAGCCCGCCGGCCAGGAGATCCCGCTCCCGGCGGCCGTCCGGGCTTGCCGCTATACTGGAAAGCTTGCAGGCCGCCGCGGCCCGGACAAACACCGAGACAGGGACAGGACTTCACATGCGCTTCGAAGGGTCAAAGAACTACGTCGCGACCGACGATCTCAAGCTTGCGGTCAACGCCGCCATCACGCTCGAGCGCCCCTTGCTGATCAAGGGCGAGCCCGGCACCGGCAAGACGATGCTGGCCGAGGAGGTCGCAGCGGCGATCGACATGCCCCTGCTGCAGTGGCACATCAAGTCGACCACCAAGGCGCAGCAAGGGCTGTACGAGTACGACGCGGTCTCGCGCCTGCGCGACTCCCAGCTCGGCGACGAGAAGGTCAAGGACATCAACAACTACATCGTCAAGGGCGTGCTCTGGCAGGCCTTCGAATCGGACGTCCCGGTCGTGCTCCTGATCGACGAGATCGACAAGGCCGACATCGAGTTCCCCAACGACCTGCTGCGCGAGCTCGATCGCATGGAGTTCTACTGCTACGAGACCCACCAGCTGATCCGCGCGAAGCACCGGCCGGTCGTGATGATCACCTCGAACAACGAGAAGGAGCTGCCCGACGCCTTCCTGCGTCGCTGCTTCTTCCACTACATCAAGTTCCCCGATCGCGACACGATGCAGGCCATCGTCGACGTCCACTTCCCGGGCCTCAAGAAAGAGCTTCTCAAGGACGCGCTCGACACCTTTTTCCAGATCCGCGACATGCCGGGGCTCAAGAAGAAGCCGTCGACGTCCGAGCTGCTCGACTGGCTCAAGCTCCTGCTGGCCGAGGACATCCCTCCCGAGGCATTGCGCTCGCAGGACAACAAGTCGGTGATTCCGCCGCTGCATGGCGCCCTGCTCAAGAACGAGCAGGACGTGCACCTGTTCGAGCGCCTCGTGTTCATGGCGCGGCACAACCGCTGACCGGCGTCCCGATACGGCCGGCAGGGCAAGTCGCGCGAAGGAGACCGGCACCATGACCATCGACCGCGAAGACTGGCCTCCGGCGGCGCTGACCCTGGTGGGTCGGCACGTGCGGCTCGAGCCGCTCGACGAGAGCCATGGCGCGGAGCTCGTCGACGCGGCCACCGACGGCCAGCTCTGGGACCTCTGGTACACCTCCGTGCCCCGTCCCGAGGGCATCGACGACTGGATCGCCGATGCCCTCGACCAGCGCGACGCGGGCCGCGCCCTGCCCTTCGTGGTCCGACGTGTACGCGACGAGCGCATCGTCGGCTCGACCCGCTACATGAACGTCGAAGCGCGTCAGCGCAGGCTCGAGATCGGCCATACCTGGTATTCGGCCTCGGTGCAGCGCACCGCGCTCAACACCGAGTGCAAGGCGTTGCTGCTCGGCCACGCCTTCGAAACGCTCGACTGCATCGCGGTGGAGTTCCGCACCCACTGGTTCAACCAGGCCTCGCGCCGCGCGATCGCCGGGCTGGGCGCGAAGCAGGACGGCGTCCTGCGCAACCACCAGCGCCTGGCCGACGGCAGCCTGCGGGACACCGTGGTATTTTCGATCATTGACAGCGAATGGCCCGCGGTGAGGCGCCATCTCGCCAGCCGCCTGGCCCGGCTGCCCCTGCCCTGACGGGACGAGAGAACATCCATGCTGATCGACTTCTTCCAGCACCTGCGCAGCGCCAAGCTGCCGGTTTCGATCAAGGAGTACCTGATGCTGCTCGAGGCGATGCAGCGCAAGGTCATCTCTCCTTCGATCGACGACTTCTACCACCTCTCCAAGACCTCCCTGATCAAGGACGAGCGCAACTTCGACAAGTTCGACCGGGCCTTCGGAGCCTATTTCAAGGGCATCGAGTCGATCGCCGAGCTGTCGCTCGAAGTGCCCGAGGACTGGCTCAAGCGCATGATGCAGCGCGAGTTCACCGCCGAGGAGAAGGCGGCGATCGAAGCCCTGGGCGGGCTCGACAAGCTGATGGAGCGGCTGCGCGAGATCCTCGCCGAGCAGAAGAAACGCCACGAGGGCGGCAGCAAGTGGCTGGGCACCAACGGCACGTCCCCCTTCGGCAACGGGGGCTACAACCCCGAGGGCATCCGCGTCGGCGGCCCCTCCGCGGGCAACCGGACCGCCGTCAAGGTCTGGGAGCAGCGCGCCTATCGCGACTACGACGATACCGTCGAGCTCGGCACCCGGAACATCAAGATCGCCCTGCGCCGGCTGCGCAAGTTCGCCCGCGAAGGCGCCGAGGAAGAGCTCGACCTCGATGACACCATCGCCTCGACCGCCCGCAACGCCGGCTATCTCGACATCAAGATGGTCCCGGAGCGGCACAACACGATCAAGGTGCTGATGCTGCTCGATGTCGGCGGGACGATGGACGACCACATCAAGCAGACCGAGGAGCTCTTCTCGGCAACCAAGACCGAGTTCAAGCATCTCGAGTTCTTCTACTTCCACAATTGCGTCTATGACCACGTCTGGAAGAACAATCGCCGCCGCCATGCCGAGCGCACCCCGACCTGGGACATCCTGCGCAAGTTCAACGCCGACTACCGGCTGATCTTCGTCGGCGACGCTACCATGAGCCCCTACGAGATCCTCCAGCCCGGCGGATCGGTGGAGTACAACAACGAGGAGGCCGGCGCCGTCTGGCTGCGCCGGCTGGTGGAGCGCTTCCCGAAGTTCGCCTGGCTGAACCCGGAACCCGAGGGCGTCTGGGATTACCGACAGTCGATATCGGTCATCAAGCAGATCATGGGCGACCGGATGTACCCGGTCACCATCCGCGGCCTCGAGAACGCCATGCGCGAGCTCGCCAAGTAGCACCGCATCCGGAGCCACGGCCAACGGGTCCGGATGCGGGCGCAGGGCAAGGCGGGGGCACCGCAGACAGTACGGTTGTACGGCAAGGTGCCCCCAACGCGGCCATGTGCCCGCATCCGGAGCCGCTCAGCGAAAGCCGAGGGCGTGGGGGACCCAGGTCGACAGCGCCGGGAAGAGCGTCAGCAGCGCCAGCACCACCAGGTGGGCGATGAGGAACGGCGGCAGCTGGCGCACCAGCGCGACCATGCTGACGTGGATCGTCACCGAGGTGACGAAGAGCAGCCCGCCCACCGGTGGCGTGATCATCCCGATCGTCAGGTTCACGATCACCACGATCGCGAAATGCAGGGGATCGATGCCGAGCGTCGCGGCGATCGGCGCGAGGATGGGCACCAGGATCATCACGCCCGGCAGCGGCTCGAGGAAGATCCCGAAGAGCAGCAACAGGATGTTGACCGCGAACAGGAACGTGATCGGCGAAAGATCCCAGGCGATGAGCGTCTCGGCCATGGCCTGCGGAACCCGTTCGATCGTCAGCACCCAGGCGAAGGCCGCCGAGGCGCTGACGATCAGCAGCACCGCGGCGGTGAGCAGGGCGGCGCGCGACAGGATTCCGGGCAGCGCGCTCCAGCGCAGGCTGCGATAGACCCACTTCCCGCAGGCGAGCGCATAGAACACCGCCACCACCGAGGCCTCGGTGGGCGTGAAGATCCCGAAGCGGATGCCGACCAGGATCACCACGATCAGGAACAGCGCCGGCAGCGCCTTCCAGGTGTTGACCAGCATCTCGCGCAACGGCGGCATCGCGCCGCCCGAACGATAGTTGCGCCGGCGCGATACCCACCAGTTGGTCGTCGCCATCGCCACGGCGATCAGGGCGCCGGGCACGAAGCCGGCCATGAACAGCGCGCCCACCGAGACCGTCTCGTCCTGCAGCGCATAGATGATCATGATGATCGACGGCGGGATCACCGGCCCGATGATCGCGGTGCTGGCAGTCAGCGCGGCCGCGTAGTCGCGGTCGTAGCCCGCCTTCTCCATCATGCGCGACATCATCGCGCCAGGGCCCGCGACATCGGCCATCGCCGATCCCGAGACGCCCGAGAAGAGGGTGAGCGACAGGATGTTCGCGTAACCCAGCCCGCCGCGAAGGTGGCTCACGAACTGGGCGGCAAAGCGCAGCAGCACCACGGTGAGCGCCCCGCCGCTCATCAGCTCGGCGGCGAGGATGAAGAAGGGCACGGCCATCAGCGGAAAGCTGTCGATCCCGGTGAACATCTCCTTGAGGACCACGATCTGCGGGTAGCGTCCGTCGATCAGCACGGCGATCGAGGTCGCCATCGCCAGCGCGAAGGCGATCGGCATGCCGAGCGCGAACAGCAGCAGTAGAACCAGGAAGAGCGTCAGTGCCATGGCGCCACCCCGGTGCCGATCATCATCCTCAGAGGCTCGCCGCCGTCTCGGCGTCGATCTCGGTGGATTCCATCGCGCTGCGCTCGATCACGTAGCGCCGGGCGATCAGCAGCAGGTGGATCGCCAGCAGCGTGCAGCCGATCGGGATCGCCATGTAGACCCAGGCGAAGGAGATGCCCGTCGCCGCAGTGGTCTGGAAGCGCGTGAGGCTGGTATACATCGCGCCCTGCCATGCCATCGTCGCGAAGAAGCCCAGCAGCACGATGACCAGCAGGCCGCGCAGGGCGATGCCGACCCGGCCGGGCAGCACGTCGTGCAGGTTCTCGATCGCGATGTGGCCGCCGAAGCGCAGCACCTGGCCGGCGCCGAGGAAGGTCAGCCAGACCATCAGGTACCTGGCGACCTCCTCGGCCCAGACCAGCGAGTCGTTGGTCAGGTAGCGCAGCGTGACGTTGGCGAAGACGATGCACGCCATCGCCGCCAGCAGGACGATCAGCGCCCAGCGATTGAGCGCCACGAAGGCGCGCTCGAGGGCTTCCATGGACGGGACGGGACGCGCGCCCTATCTCGCGTTGGCGATGCCGTCGATCAAGGCCTTGCCGTAGCGGCTCTCGTACTGCTTGTACGCAGGCTCGAGCGCCTTCTGGAATTCGGCTTTCGCGCCATCGTCCAGGACGACCACGTTCATTCCCGCCGCCTTGACGTTCTCGACGCCCTTCTTCTCGACATCGTCGACGAAGGCCCGCATTGCGGCCACGCCCGCCTTCGCCCCTTCCGTCAGGGCCTTCCTGCCCTCCTCGTCGAGACTGTTCCAGAGCTTCGGCGAAACCATCAGCGCCGCCGGCGAGTAGACATGCCCGGTAAGGGTCAGGTGTTTCTGCACCTCGGCCAGCTTGGCCGACACGATCACCGACATCGGGTTCTCCTGGCCGTCGATGGTCCCCTGCTGGAGGGCGCCGATCACCTCCGGCCAGGCCATCGGCGTGGGTGCCGCGCCGAGGGTCTTGAACGCGGTGATGTGGACCGGATTCTCCATCGTGCGGATCTTCAGGCCCTTCATGTCCACGGGCGCCTGGACCGCATGGCGGCTGTTGGTCAGGTGCCGGAAGCCCTGCTCGCCCCATGCGAGGGCGATCAGGTTGCGCGGGGGGAACTTCGCGAGCAGGTCCTGGCCGATCTTGCCGTCGAGCACCGAGCGGGCATGCTGGAGGTCGCGGAACAGGAAGGGGATGTCGGTGACCCCGACCTCGGGCACGAAATTGCTGAGCGTGCCGCTCGAGACGATGACCGCTTCGAGCGTGCCGAGCTGGAGGCTCTCGACGGTCTCGCGCTCGCCGCCGAGCGCGCTCGACGGGAACTGCTTGAAGACCAGCTTGCCGTTGCTCAGCTTCTCGGTCGTCTCGGCCCAGGCGGCAGCGCCCGCGCCGTAGTGTGAGTTGACCGCCAGCGCGTAGGCGAGCTTGATCTCGGTCTGCGCATGCGCGGCGCCGGTGAAGGCGCAGGCGGCCAGAATCGCGGCCGCGAAAGCCGGAAGCCTGAAGGCGATCGACATCGGATATCTCCTCGGGGATTGTCGGAAGCGATGGCCGGCCGCTCATCCGCATGCAGGGCGACCACCCGCCGGCGGGGATTATGACATGGGGTGCGCGCCGCGAAGAAGGCGGGCGCCGTTTGCTCAGCCCGGCTCGACGATGACCTTGCCGCCGATGGGGGCGGCCTGCGTCCCGTCCGGGCCGGCCGGTGCGCCGACCTCGATCTGCGGCGCCTGGCGCAGGACCTCGTCGATCGTCGTCATCCCCTGGGCGATGCGATTGGCGCCCGAGACCCGCATCGGCCGCATGCCGTGGCGCAGCGCGTGCCGGCGGATCGCCTGCAGGGGCGCCCCCTGAGCGACGAGCTGCTGCATCGGTTCATCGACCTGGAGCAGCTCGTACAGCCCGAGCCGGCCGCGATAGCCGGTCATCCGGCATTCGAGGCAGCCCACCGGCCGGTGAATCCGCGGCGGCGTCGGCGCCCGGAACGGCCTGATCATGCCGCGCCAGCGATCCTCGGAGACGTCGTCGGTCGGCTGCTTGCAGGCCGGGCACAGGCGCCGCACAAGCCGCTGGGCAAGCACGCCGATGAGGGTGGCCGCGAGCAGGTACGAGGGCACCCCGAGATCGATCATGCGCGTCACCGCCGATGGCGCATCGTTGGTATGCAGGGTGGCGAGCACGAGATGCCCGGTCAGTGCCGCCTGGATCGCCATCTCGGCGGTCTCGAGGTCGCGGATCTCGCCGATCATGATGATGTCCGGATCCTGGCGCATCAGCGCCCTCACCCCGTCGGCGAAGCCGAGGTCGATGCCGGGCTGCACCTGCATCTGGTTGAAGCTCGCCTCGACCATCTCGATCGGGTCCTCGACCGTGCAGACGTTCACCTCGTCGGTCGCGAGCTGCTTGAGCGTCGTGTAGAGCGTGGTCGTCTTGCCCGATCCGGTGGGGCCGGTGACCAGGATGATTCCGTTGGGCCGGGCAGCCATTGCCTGCCATGCGGCGAGCTCCTCGGGCAGGAAGCCGAGCGCGTCGAAATCGAGGACGAGGACCTCCGGGTCGAAGATCCGCATCACCAGCTTCTCGCCGAAGGCGGTCGGCATGGTCGCCAGCCGCAGCTCGATCTCCTTGCCGTCCGACGACCGGGTCTTGATGCGGCCATCCTGCGGGCGGCGCTTCTCGATCACGTCCATGCGCCCGAGCAGCTTGATCCGGCTCGTCATGGCCGCCAGCACCGCAGCCGGGACCTGGTAGACGTTGTGCATGACCCCGTCGATCCGGAAGCGGATCACGCCCAGCTCGCGGCGGGGCTCGAGGTGGATGTCGCTCGCCCGCTGCTCGAAAGCGTACTGCCAGAGCCAGTCGACGATGGTGACGATGTGCTGGTCGTTGGCATCGAGGTTGCGACCCGAGCGGCCCAGCTCGACCAGCTGCTCGAAGTTCTCCTGCCCCGCCGCCCTGCCGTTGCGCCCGGCATCGCGGACCGAGCGCGCCAGCGTGAAGAACTCCGCGATGTAGCGCGAAAGCGCCGTAGGGTCGGCCAGCACCACCCGGATCCGCTTGCGCAGCACCTGGCCCAGCTCGGCGACCCAGTCGGTGATGAACGGCTCGGCGGTCGCGATCGTGACCGCGCCGGCTTCGACGCCGATCGGCAGGATGCGGAAACGGGTGGCGTACTGGCTGGACATCACCTCGGATACCCGCGCGACATCGACCTTGAGCGGATCGATGTGGACGTATTCCATGTCCAGACGCGAGGCGAGCCACCGGCCGAGCGCGTCGATGTCCAGCGGCCCGCCGGCGGGCGTGCGCAGGCGACGTTGCGCGATCGAAGCCAGGGCCGGCTGCTCGACGCTGGAGATGCCGTCGTAGCGCAGGATCGCGCTGGCATCGACCTCGGCCAGCAGGCCGTCGGCGACCAGGGCGGGCACCAGCTCGCGCAGCTGCAGGCGCTGGCCGGGACGGCCGATGGCATCGGCGGCATTGCCGTCGGCCCGCGGAGCATGGCGCGGAATCGCTTCGATCTGGCCGGATTTCATCGGGGCAGCCTAGCAGGCGGAGGGTAGCCGTTCATCCGGCGGCGGATGAACGGCGCCCTGCTCCCTACGGGGTACCGGCAGCTGCCACCGGGCCGTCCGTCAGACGACCAGCCCGCCGGCTCCGTCCCGGCTGCGATCGCGCAGGGCGTTCACCCAGCCGGTTGCCCGCAGCGGCTGGCTCGCCTCGATCGCGGTCGCCCGCTCGTAGAGCGCTGGCCATGGCAGCTCCTGCGGCGGCCCGGTGAATGCGAGGGCGATGACGTTGCCGGCGTCGACCGGCGGCAGGAGCTTCACCCGGCCGTCGAAAACGGCCTCGAGCTCGGCAAGATGGGTATCGAGAGACGCGTGCATCCCGAAGAGGTTGACGACCAGCACCCCGGGCTCTCCGAGCGCCCGCCGGCAGGCCGCGTAGAAGTCGTGCCCGCCGAGCACGGGGCCATCGGCCGCGGCATCGTAGGCATCGACCTGGATGACCCGGAAGCGCCCGCGGTTACCGGGATGGCCGACATACTCGCCGCCATCGCCGATCACGATCTCGAGCCGGTCGTCCTCGGGCGGCAGGCCGAACTGCTGGCGGGCAACCGCCAGTACCGCCGGATCGATCTCGACCACCACCACCCGTGCCTTCGGCAGCCGCCGCCAGGCGTACTTCGCGAGCGAGGCCGCGCCGAGGCCGATCTGCAGGATCTCCCCGGCCGACTCGACGAAGAGCTGCCAGGCCATCATGTGGCGCAGGTAGTCGAGCTCGATGTCCCAGGGCCGGCGCAGGCGCATCGCGCCCTGCACCCAGACGGTCCCGAAGTGCAGGTAGCGCACGCCGCGCTCGTCGGAGACCGCGATCTGGGGGCTCGCCTCGGCCGCGCGCCGCCTGCCGGCCTTCATTGTCCGAGGAGCATCCGGTTGACCCGGCGCACGAAGCCTGCCGGATCCTCCAGCTGGCCGCCCTCGGCGAGCAGGGCCTGCTCGAAGAGCAGCATCGCCCAGTCCTCGATCCCCGCATCACCGGCACGGATCCGCGCGACCAGGGCGTGGTCGGGATTGATCTCGAGGATCGGCTTGCGCTGGGGCGCGTTCTGCCCGGCCTGCCTGAGCAGTCGCTCGAGATGGGCGCTGATGTCGCCCTCGTCCGACACCAGGCAGGATGCCGACTCGGTGAGCCGCCGGGTGACCCGCACCTCCTTGACCCGCTCGCCGAGCGCCTCGCGCAGCTTGCCGAGCAGCTCCTTGTGCTCTTCCGCGCTTTGCTCGGCCTGTGCCTTCTCCTCCTCGTCGGCCAGCCCGTCGAGCTCGAGGTCACCGCGGGCGACCGAGACGAGCGGCTTGCCGTCGAACTCGCCGAGGAAGCCGAGCATCCATTCGTCGACCCGATCGACCATCAGCAGCACCTCGACACCCTTGCGGGCGAACAGCTCGAGATGGGGACTGTTGCGAGCGGCCGCGAGCGATTCGGCGGTAAGGTAGTAGATCTTCTCCTGGCCTTCCTTCATGCGCCCGACGTAGTCGGCGAACGAGACTGTCTGGGCATCGCCCTCGGACATGGTGCTGGCGAAACGCAGCAGGGGCAGGAGCCGCTCGCGGTTGCCGAAGTCCTCGCCCACGCCTTCCTTGAGGACCTGGCCGAACTCGGACCAGAAAGCCGCATAGTCATCGGGCTTGCCGGACGCGAGCTCCTCGAGCATGCCGAGCACCCGCCGGGTGCTGCCCTCCCGGATGGCCTTGACGTCGCGCGACTCCTGCAGGATCTCCCGCGAGACGTTGAGCGGCAGGTCCGCCGAATCGATGACACCGCGCACGAAGCGCAGGTAGGCAGGCAGCAGCTGCTGGGCGTCGTCCATGATGAACACCCGGCGCACATAGAGCTTGATGCCGTGCCGATGCTCGCGGTCCCAGATGTCGAAGGGCGCCTTCGACGGGATGAAGAGCAGCTGGGTGTACTCCGTGCGCCCCTCGACCCGGTTGTGGGTCCAGGCGAGCGGATCCGCACCGTCCAGGCCGAGGTTGCGGTAGAAGGCCTTGTAGTCCTCGTCGGCGAGCTCCGACTTCGACCGCGACCAGAGCGCGCTCGCCTGGTTGACGGTCTCCCATTCCTCGGTGTCGTCGACGGGCTCGTCCTTGGCCGCGGGCTTCTCCTTGCGCATCCGGATCGGCAGGGACACATGGTCCGAGTATTTCCGGACGATCGAGCGCAGCCGCCAGCCGTTCAGCAAGGCGTCGGTGGACTCGACATCGGCCTCGTTCCCGGCCGGGCGCAGGTGCAGGACGACCTCGGTGCCTCGCTGCGGGCGCTCGATCGATTCGACCGTGAATTCGCCGCTGCCGTCGGACTCCCAGCGCACCCCCTCCCCGGCCTGCGCCCCCGCCCGTCGGCTCAGCACGACGACCCGCTCGGCCACGATGAAGGCGGAGTAGAAGCCGACCCCGAACTGCCCGATCAGCTGGGCATCGCGGGCCTGGTCGCCGGATAGCTGGCCGAAGAACTCGCGGGTGCCGGAACGGGCAATGGTGCCGAGGTTGGACACCGCCTCCTCCCGGCTCATCCCCACGCCGTTGTCGATGATGCGGATGATCCGCGCCTCGCGGTCGAACTCGATCCGGATGGCGAGCTCGGCATCGTCCTCGAGCAGGCCGGGCGAATCCAGCGCCTCGAAGCGCAGCTTGTCGCAGGCGTCCGACGCGTTGGATATCAGCTCCCGCAGGAAGATCTCCCGATTGCCGTACAGCGAGTGGATCATCAGCTGCAGCAGCTGCCTGACCTCGGTCTGGAAGCCGAGGGTCTGCTTCTCGGCCGGGCTCGACTGCCCGTCCGGCTTCGGAATGTCGTTCATCGACTGGAGTACCTCGAATCGTTCATGGTGGGCGTGGCCGGACGCCGGATATGTCGCCCGCCGGTGGCGCCCAGATGCGGGCGCGGGCCCGTCCTTTCAAGCCGGGCCCGGCAGCCGGTCAGCGCAACGGGTGGAAGTGGGCCTCGACCAGGTCGGAGTCGACCGCTTCGAAGCGATCCGGCGACCATGCCGGCCGGCGGTCCTTGTCGATCAGCAAAGCCCGCACGCCCTCCGGGAAATCATGGCGGCGCTGGTACTGGCGCGCCAGCACCAGGTCGAGATCGAGCACCTCGCGCAGCGACAGGTGCCGGCAGCGCTTCAGGTAGGCCCAGGTGACATGCGCGGCCGTCGGCGACCCCCCGGCCAGGCTCTCGGCGGGCCGGGCGAAGAAGTCGTCCTCCCGGGCGGCGGCCAGCAGCGCGTCGCGGGCCGCGATCACGTCGGGCTGAGCGCCGATGAAGCGGATCGCATCGAAGTACTGCCGCAGGCTCGAAGCGGGCAGCCCGGCATGGTAGCGCTGGTGGTACGACATCAGCAGGCGCGTCACGGCGGCGAAATCCGCCGCGCCGCCCTGCCAGTCGATATCGGCGAGCCCCTCGTAGAGGGCGTCGCGCGACTCCAGCGGGACGAAGAAGTCCGCCAGGCCGGCGAAGATCGCGTCCGCCTCGTTGATCGTGAGCCCCGTCAAGGCCATCAGGGCGCCAGTACCCCCCGGCGTTCGGTTCAGGAACCAGCCGCCGCCGACGTCGGGGAACAGGCCGATATGGATCTCGGGCATCGCGATTCGCGAGCCCTCCGCGACCACCCGGTGGCTTGCCCCGACCGACAGGCCGACACCGCCGCCCATGTTGATGCCGTGTGAGTACGAGACGAGAGGCTTCGGATAGGTATGGAGCAGGTAGTCGAGCTCGTACTCGACGGTGAAGAACGTGTCGCCGTAGACGAAGCGATCGGGCTGCCCACCGCGAACCTGCCGGATCACCTCGGCCACGTCGCCGCCGGGACAGAAGCCCTTGTCGCCGGCACCCGCCAGCACGACCGCGGCGATCGACTCGTCCGACGCCCATGCCCGCAGTTGGGCGAGCATGGATTCGCACATCGCGAGATTGAGCGCGTTGAGCTGCCGCGGCCGGTTGAGGATGGCGAAGCCGATGCGCCGCCCGTTGCGCGCTTCGCGCAGCTCGTAGCGCATCGGTGATTCGTCGCCGACAGCGGTCTCGGGTTTGCTCGTCATTCGGACTCCTTGAGTGGTTTCAGTCGTCCGGGCTCGCCGCAGTTGCGGCCCGGGACGGGGAACGGGAGCGGGGATCGCGATCGCCGCGCCGATCGGTCGCCGCGGATCCTAGCCATCGCCACGCGGCAGGGTCAGCCGGGCATCCTTGATCCTCGGCTCCAGGAAACGCCCCTTGCGGGCGCGGCTGCCGCGCCAGGCATCGAGCGCGAGCGCGCCGAAAGCGCGCTCGACCGGCTTGCCGCCGCGACCGATCCCGTTGACGACGACCCCCTCGCGTCCGAACACGATCGCCTGGGCGAACACGTCGCGCGCCTCGAGCCCCATCAGGATGACGCCGCGTCCCCCCTTGCGAAGGACCTTGACCTCATCCAGCCCGATGACCAGGGCCTTGCCCTCGCCGGACATGCACAGCACCCGGTCGTGGCCGGGGTTGAACACCGCCGGACGGGTGGGCTCGTCATCGGGACCCAGTGTGAGGAATGTCTTGCCCTGGCGGGTGCGGCCGACCAGATCGCCGGCCTGGCAGATCAGGCCGTTGCCGCCCCGGGTCGCGAGCAGCACACCGTCCTCGGCCCTGGCGGCGAACGCGTAGGCGATGCGGCTGCCGGGCTCCATCTCGACGAGGCTGGTGAGCGGCGCGCCGTCACCGCGCGCGGACGGCAGCTGCGACACGCTGCAGGAATGGACGCGACCGTTGGTGGCGACCACGAAGAGATTGTCGCTCTCGCGCACTTCGTAGGCATCGTCGAAACGATCGCCCGCCTTGAAGTTGAACTGGCTCCAGTCGTGGCCATGCCCCTGGCGCGAGCGCACCCAGCCCTTGTCGGAAACGATCACGGTGACCGGATCGTCGGAAACCCGGATCTCGACGGTGGCGCGCTCGGCCGCTTCGACGAGGGTGCGCCGATCGTCGCCATAGGCCTTGGCGTCGGACTCGATCTCGCGGATCACCGCCCGCTTCATGGCCGCCGGGCTGTCGAGCAGCTTGCGCAGCTCGTCCTTCTCGGCGCCGAGCTTCGCGAGCTCCTGCTCGATCCGGATCGCCTCGAGCCGCGCGAGCTGGCGCAGCCGGATCTCCAGGATGTCCTCGGCCTGCCGGTCGGTCAGGGAAAAGCGTTCGATCAGGGCGGGCTTAGGCTCGTCGGATTCGCGGATGATCCGGATCACCTCGTCGATGTTGAGCAGCACCAGCCGCCGCCCTTCGAGGATGTGGATCCGGTCCTCGACCTTGTCGAGGCGATGGCGGCACCGGCGGGTGACCGTGTGCAGCCGGAATTCGCCCCATTCGACGAGGATCGCCGCCAGGTCCTTCTGGCGCGGCCGGCCGTCGATGCCGATCATCACGAGGTTGACTGCGACGTTCGCCTCGAGGCTCGTGTGTGCGAGCAAGGTATTGATCAGCTCCTGCTGGTCGACCCGGCTGCTGCGCGGCTCGAACACGAGCCGCACCGCGGCTTCCTTGCCGGCCTCGTCGCGCACCGTATCGAGGACCGCGAGCACCGTCTGGCGCAACTGCTGCTGCTCCGCGGTGATCGCCTTGCGGTTGGCGCGCACCTTCGGGTTGGTCAGCTCCTCGATCTCCTCGAGGACCTTCTGAGACGAGACCCCGTGCGGCAGCTCGTCGATGACGAGCTGCCACTGGCCGCGGGCGAGCTCCTCGATGTGATGACGCGCCCGCAGCTTGATCGAGCCCCTGCCCCCCCGGTAGATGGCGGCGATGTCCTCGGGCGGGGAGATGATCTGCCCGCCGCCCGGAAAGTCGGGTGCCGGCAGATGCTCGAGCAGCTCCTCGACGCCGATCTTCGGGTTGCGCAGGGCCGCCACCGCGGCGGCGGCGACCTCGCGCAGGTTGTGCGGCGGAATCTCGGTCGCCATGCCGACCGCGATGCCCGAGGCGCCGTTGAGCAGCACCATCGGCAGGCGCGCCGGGAGCAGCGACGGCTCCTCGAAAGCGCCGTCGTAGTTCGGCACGAAGTCGACCGTGCCCTGGTCGATCTCGTCCAGCAGGAGCGCCGCGTAGCGGGTGAGCCGGGCCTCGGTATAGCGCATCGCCGCGGCGCCGTCGCCGTCGCGCGAGCCGAAGTTCCCCTGGCCGTCGATGAGCGGATAGCGCAGGGAGAAATCCTGCGCCATGCGCACCATCGCGTCGTAGGCGGCGGTATCGCCGTGCGGGTGGAACTTGCCGAGCACGTCGCCGACCACCCGGGCGCTCTTGACCGGCTTGGCGTTCGGTCCGAGCCCCATCTCGTGCATCGCGTAGAGGATGCGCCGCTGCACCGGCTTCTGGCCATCGCAGACATCCGGCAGGGCCCGGCCGCGCACCACCGAGATCGCATAGTCGAGATAGGCCCGCTCGGCGAAGTCGGCGAGCGTGATCGCCTCGTCGTCGTCGGCGGGCTTCTCGTCGAACAGGTCGGTCGTCTGGTTCATGCTGCTCGATAGTCCTGTTCAGATGTCGACGGCGGCCTCGTTGCCGCGCTCCTCGAGCCAGGCCCGGCGCGACGACGCCTCCCCTTTGCCCATCAGCATGGTGAAGCGGGCCGTGGTGGCCGACGCATCGACGCCGCCGAGCGCCACCGGCAGCAGGCGCCGGGTATCGGGATTCATGGTGGTTTCCCAAAGCTGCTCTGCGCTCATCTCGCCAAGCCCCTTGAAGCGCGAGATCGACCAGCTGCCCTCACGCACGCCGTCCTTGCGCAGCTTGTCCTCGACATGCTGCAGCTCGGCGGCATCGAGGCAGTAGAGCTTGCGCATGGGGCGCTTGCCCTGCGCGGGCACATCGACCCGGAAGAGCGGCGGGCGCGCCACATGGACGTGCCCGGCCTCGACCAGGGCGCGGAAATGCCGGAAGAAGAGCGTCAGCAGCAGCACCTGGATATGGGAGCCGTCGACGTCGGCATCGGACAGGATGCAGATCTTCCCGTAGCGCAGGCCCGAGAGATCGGCGTCGGCGCCGGGCGCATGGGGATCGACGCCGATCGCCACCGCGATGTCGTGGATCTCGTTGTTGGCGAACAGGCGATCGCGCTCGGTCTCCCAGCTGTTGAGCACCTTGCCGCGCAGCGGCAGGATCGCCTGGAATTCCTTGTCCCGCCCCATCTTGGCCGAGCCACCGGCGGAATCGCCTTCGACGAGGAAGAGCTCGTTGCGGCCGGTATCGGTCGATTCGCAGTCGGTAAGCTTGCCCGGCAGCACTGCGACGCCCGAGCTCTTGCGCTTCTCGACCTTCTGAGCGGCGCGGCTGCGGGCCTGCGCCTGGCGCACCACCAGCTCGGCGAGCCGCTTGCCGAAATCGACGTTCTCGTTGAGCCAGAGCTCGAGCTGCGAGCGCACCATGGACGACACCAGCCGGACCGCATCGCGCGAGGTCAGGCGCTCCTTGGTCTGCCCCTGGAACTGCGGATCGAGCACCTTCGCCGACAGGACGAAGCTCGCCCGGGCGAAGACGTCCTCCGGCAGGAGCCGGATCCCCTTCGGGGCGAGGCCGTGGAGTTCGACGAAGGCCTTGATCGCGCCGAACAGGCCCTCGCGCAGGCCGGACTCGTGGGTGCCGCCCGCCGTGGTGGGGATCAGGTTGACGTAGGATTCCCGCACGAGCGGGCCTTCCTCGGTCCAGACCACGGCCCACTGCACGCCCTCGCCCGCCGCGAAGGTATCGTGTCCCATGCCGGCATACTGCTCGCCTTCGAAGACCGGGATGACCGGCTCGGACGCCCCGCCCGTCGCAAGCGTCTCGCCGAGATAGCCGCGCAGGCCGTCCGGGTAATGCCACTCGGTACGCCGCCCGGCCTTCTCCTCCACCAGGGCAACGCGCAGGCCGGGCAGCAGTACCGCCTTCGAGCGCAGCAGCGTGGTCATGTCGGCGAGCGGAATGGCCGGGCTGTCGAAATACCTCGGATCGGGCCAGCTGCGCACCCGGGTGCCGCTGCGCGGCTCACCCCGGGCCGGTGGCCGGCTCTCGAGCGCCTTCGCCACGTCGCCGCCGGCGAAGGTGATCGCATGCCGCTCCCCATCGCGCCAGACCTCGACATCGAGCTGCTTCGAGAGCGCGTTCGTCACCGACACGCCGACGCCGTGCAGGCCCCCGGAGAAGCTGTAGGCGCCGCCGTCGCCCTTGTCGAACTTGCCGCCGGCATGCAGGCGGGTGAACACGATCTCGACCACCGGAACCTGCTCCTCCGGATGCAGGCCGACCGGGATGCCCCGGCCGTCGTCCGCGACCGTGACGCTGCCGTCGGCATGCAGGGTGACCTCGATCAACCGGCACTTGCCGGCCAGCGCCTCGTCGGCGGCGTTGTCGATCACCTCCTGGATGATGTGCAGCGGATTCTCGGTGCGCGTGTACATGCCGGGACGCTGCCGGACCGGCTCGAGCCCCTTGAGGACCCGGATCGACGCTTCGCTGTACTCGTTCTTGCGGCTGGCCATGCGGACTGCGGCGAATCGGATGTCGCCCGAAAAAGTCGCTATTCTAGTGCCCATTCCCCGGGTGCCCGATGAACGCTCCTGCACTGCTCCTCGTGATGACCGGCGTCGTGCTCAACGCGCTCGCCCAGTCCCTGCTGAAAGCCGGCACCAATCGCGCCGGGCCGCTCGAGTTCAGCCTGGCGGCGGCACCCGAGACGATCGCGCGCATCGCCGGGCAATGGCCGTTCCTGCTCGGTTTCGCCGCCTACGGCATCAGCCTGGTGGTCTGGATCGCGGCGCTCTCGCGCGTACCGGTCACCGTCGCCTACCCGATGCTGTCGATCGGCTACGTCATCAACGCGCTGATCGCCCGCTGGTGGCTCGGGGAATCGCTGGCCGCCAGCGGCTGGCTCGGCATGGCGCTGATCATCGCCGGCGTCACCCTCATAGCCCGCCAGGCCTGAGACTGCAAAGAAAACGGCCGCCCGGAGGCAGCCGTTTTCCTGGTACGGGCCAGCGCCGCTAGAACTTCGCTTCCCCGAAGAAGAGGTTCGGGAAGTACAGGGCGATCTGCGGGTAGGCGATGATGATGAGCACCCCGAGGATCGTGACCAGCACATAGGGAATCACCGACATGTAGATGTCGTTCATCGTCACCTCGGGCGGCGCCACCCCCTTCAGGTAGAAGAGGTTGAAGCCGAACGGCGGGGTCATGTAGCCGATCTCCATCATGATGATGAACAGCACCCCGAACCAGATCGGATCCCAGCCGTAGTGGGCCACCACCGGCAGGAAGGCCGGCAGGGTGATCAGCATGATCCCCACCGGGTCGAGCACCATCCCGAGGATGAACAGCACGACCATCATGAACGCCAGCGCCCCGTATTCCCCGCCCGGGATCATCATCATGATGTCGTTGATGAAGGAGTTGGCCCCGAGGGTGGTATAGGCGGTCGAGAACGCGTGCGCCGCGAACAGGATCCACATGATCATCGCGGTCAGGCGCAGGGTCTCGGTGGCGGCACCGGTCAGCACCTCCATCGACAGCTTGCGATGCACCGCCGAAGCGATGAGCGCCCCGAACACCCCGAGGGCCGCCGCCTCGGTCGGCGTGGCATAGCCGCCGAAGATCGCCCCGAGCACGAGGAACACGATGAACAGCGGCAGGAACACCGCCTTGAGCGACTCGAACCTGGCCCCCCAGCCGGCCCGCTCCTCGGGCGGCAGTGCAGGCGCCATCGACGGCTGCAGCCATGCCCGGATGCCGATATAGATCGAGACCAGCACGAAGAGCAGGATCCCCGGGCCGATCCCAGACGCGAACAGGCGACCCACCGACACTTCACTAAGCATCGCGAAGAGCACCATCAGCACCGAGGGCGGAATCAGGATGCCCCAGCCCCCGCCGCAGTTGATCGCCCCGACCGCGAGCCGCTTGTCATAGCCGCGGTTGAGCATCTGCGGCAGGGCGATGGTGCCCATGGTGACCACCGCCGCGCCGCTGATGCCGCTCATGGCGGCGAAGATCGCGCAGATCGCGACAGTGCCGATCGCGAGGCCGCCCCGGAAGCCTCCGAACCAGACGTGCATCATCCGGTAGAGGTTCTGGGCGACGCCGGATTTCTCGAGCAGCATCGCCATGTAGACGTACATCGGTATCGCGATCAGCGTGAAGCTGGTCATCGAATCCCAGAACTTGGAGGCGACGATGTAGAACCCGACCGGGCCCATCGAGAAGTACAGGAAGATGACCGAGATGCCCCCGAGGGTGAAGACCAGCGGCACGCCGATGAAGAGGAATACCAGCAGGCATCCGAAAAACAGAGCTGTGGCGAGTTCGACCGACACGATGGCTTCCCCCGATCAGTGTGCGGGACCGTCTGCGGCCTGCTTGCCCCAGACATCCGGATCATTCTCGAGCCCTTTGATGGCCCGCCAGTCCGAAACCATCCGGACGATACCCTGCAGGAACAGGAGGATGCCGGCAACCGGCACGGCGAGCTTCACCGGCCAGATATAGGGATTCCAGACACTGTAGGAGGTTTCCATCTTCTCGATCGACTCCCAGGCCATGTCGGCGCTCTGCCAGATCAGCACCAGCATGAAGAAGACGAACAGGAAGGAAGTCGCGAGGTCCACCACCGCCTTTCTCTTCTTCGAGAATCTTCCGTAGAGGATGTCGACGTTGACGTGCCCTCGATTGACGAGCAGGTAGCCGCCGGCGATGACCGAATACACACCGAAGATGAGCTGGGCGAGCTCGGCAGTCCAGATGGTCACGCTGCCGACGACGTATCTCATGATCACGTCGGCGATCAGCGCGAGGAACATCGGGACGATGAGCCAGGCGCAGATCTTGCCGATCCAGATGTTGAGCTGGGTGATGCCTCTGGCGAGCTTCAGCATCCTGTCTCCCGTGTAGTTTGTCTTGAGTTCATGAACCGGTGACAGGCACCGAAGCGCCTGTCACCGGCTGATCGGGCAGTATCGACCGGCCGTTCAGGGAAACCCGCAGGCCGGCTGAGCCTTACACGTAGCCGAGGTCCTTCATCAGGCTGGTGAGCTTCTCGCTCGTCTCCTTGGCCAACGGCCCTCGGGCGGCCTGCTTCGCCATGATCGCCTTCGAGGCTTCCGCGAGCTTGGCAAGCACGTCGTCCGGGAAGCGCTCGACCGTGACACCCATCTTCGCGACGCCGTTGCTGAGCGCGACCGCCTCCTGGTGCTGGTACTGGACCGAGCGGCGGAAATAGCGCTCCTCGACGAGCGAGGTGAAGATGAGCTTCAGGTCGTCAGGCAGCTTGTCATAGGCAGCGACGTTCATGATGTAGACGTCGTTGGCAATCAGCAGCGACGGCTTCATGTGAACCGGGGCCACCTCCCAGAACTTCATCGACAGTGCGCCCTGCGCCGCGCCCCAGTGAGCACCGTCGACGACGCCGGTGGAGATCGCCTGGTAGATCTCGGGGCCGGCGACCTGCTGCGGCGCGAAGCCGGCGGCCTGGAGGTACTCGAGCATGTCGCCCGCCGAGCGCACCTTGACGCCAGAGAGATTCGCGCCCGCCTCGATCTTCTTCTTGAGCACGATCTCGGTCGGGTAGGCCTTGTCGGCCATGTAGAAGACACCCTTGGGTCGCATCTGCTCGTTGACCGCCTTCTCCAGGCCGAGGTTCTTCGTGAAATGCATCGCCTCCCAGGGCTCGCGCAGGGTGCCCGGAATGCCCATGTAGAAAGGCAGCAACTCGGATTCGGCGAGGTTGTAGGCGGGAGAGGTCGTGCCCATCGGGACCACGCCGCGGCGCACGATGTTGTAGATCTCGCCGCCCTTGGCGATCTCGCCGGCGCCGAGCATCTCGAGCTCGAAACGCCCGTCGGTGCGTTCCTTCAGCTCGGCGGCGAGCACGCCCAGGCTGTCCTTGAAGGAGACCGATGCCTGCGGCCAGTGAGACTGGACTTTCCAGTGGACTTTCGCCTGGGCATTCGCCGAGGTGATGATCGCGGGCGCCGCCGCGACGGCGAGCGTTCCTTTCAGGACGTTGCGCCGATTGAGTTTGCTGCTCAGGTTGGACATGTCTCGTTTCCTCCGTTGCCGACGAATGTATAGAGTGAAAGATCAGGATCCTGAAGGATCAGGGATCGTTTTCCGGAAAGCGGCTGATGAAAGCATGGCCTCACTCATCAGTCAAACGCCGAATCCGTGGAAAACGCCGGATCCGTGGATTGCGTTGATACGGGGACAGCGCTGGGCGATCCGCGCGGGCGCAGTGCATCGGTGAATCGGCGCAAAGCATAGCCCTATTTGGGTAGCTTGTGCATCCGGGTTTCAACGGATCGCGAACCGGAATTACCCGATCAGTCGGCATGGCGCGGGCCAGTGGCATCAGCCGGCGCTGCCGTCGACGACCACCCCCTGCCGGACCAGCGTCGCGATGCGCTCCTCGTCGAGTCCGATCTCGGCGAGCACCTCGCGACTGTGCTCGCCGAGCGCCGGAGGCGGACGCAGGGCTGCCGGCGGATCGACCGGCGAAGTCAGCGGCAGCCCGATGAGCTCCACCTCCTCGTCGTGGCCACGCGGCCGGCCGGCCGACAGCAGCACGCTGCGCGGATCCAGGCGCGCCTCGGCGGTCGCATCGGCTATCGTGTTGATCTTCGAGATCGGCACGTTCCGCGCGGACAGACGGCGCGCCCAGCTGGCGGCGCTGTCGGCGGCGAAGGCCTTCGTCAGCACCTCGGTGAAGGCGTCGGCATTGGCGATCCTTGCCTGGGCCGTGGCGAAGCGCTCCTCGCGCAGGACATCGGCGATGCCGAGCTCGTCGCACAGGGCCTCGACCTGCGCCTGCTGCACCGCGGACGAGAGAACGACGCCGTCGCCGGTGCGAAACGCACCGGCACTCGGCGCCTTCGACAGCGAGCTGTTGCCCATCAGCCCGCCGGGGATTCCCTCGACCAGGTACTGGGCGCAGGCCGCGTTCTGCAGCAACAGGCCGGAATCGAACATCGCCACGTCGACCGCCTTGCCCTCGCCGGTGCGCTCCCGGCGCACGAGAGCGGAAGCGATTCCGAACGCAGCCGAAACGCCCGACATGGCATCGACCGGAAAGTAGCCGGTCCGGGTCGGCCCGGTTTCCGGATGGCCATTGTTGTCCATCATTCCGCTGGCCGCCTGGATCGCCCCGTCGTAGGCGGCCTCGGTCCGGCGGGCACCGGTATTCCCGTAGCCGGTGATCGTGCACCAGACGATCCGGGGGTTGATCCTGCGCACGCTGTCGTAGTCGAGTCCGAGCCGCTCGACGACTCCGCTGCGATAGTTGTGGATCAGCACGTCCGCGCCTTCTATGAGGCGGTGCACGAGAGCCTTGCCCTCGGGGTGCTTCATGTCCAGGCAGAGGCTGCGCTTGCCGATGTTCATGGCGAGAAAGCCCGGCGCCATGCCGATGCCGGAGAAGCGGCTCGGCAGCATCCGGTCGCGCATCTGGTCGCCGCCGGGCGGCTCGACCTTGATCACGTCGGCCCCCAGCAGGGAGAGGTGCTGCGCCGCGAGCGGTCCGGCGATTACCTGCGAGAAATCCAGGACCCGGATTCCCTCGAAATCGAGCGCCATCGAAACTCTCCACTGTCTCTTCGTTGTTCGCCGCGATCGCGCCGCGGCCGGCCACGCTGCTATGGCGTGGTCGGATTCCTGGCGGAGAGGGCGGGATTCGAACCCGCGTCAGGGCGTAAACCCTGAACACGCTTTCCAGGCGTGCGATTTAAACCACTCATCCACCTCTCCGGGAGCGGCGATTCTAGCAAACCCCTCCCCTTCGGGCACGGCGGGCGGCGAGGATTCAGGAATCGAGGCGCGGATAGCGGATCCGCTCGACCAGGTTGCGGGTCTCGACGGACGGTTTCGGCGTGAGCAGGCTGACCACGATGATCACGGCGAAACCGACCGGCACCCCGAACACTCCCGCGGATATCGGATCGATGCCCCACCACAACCCGGTGACCGGCAGCTCCGCCGGTATCCCGTGGAAGAGCTCCCGCAGCCAGGGCTGGGTCCGGGTCATGTAGTAGAAGGTGACCCCGAAACCGGCCAGCATGCCCAGCGTCGCCCCGAGCCCGGTCGCCCGCTTCCAGAAGATGCCGAGAACCAGGGCGGGAAAGAAGCCGGATGCCGCGAACGAGAAGGCCGCCGAAACGAGGTGGAGGATGCCGGCTGGTCGCTGGGCCGCGGTGAGCGCCGCCACGACGGCGACCAGCAGCAGCAGGATCTTGGAGATCAGCACCCGCCGCGCGGTGGGCGCGCTCGGGTCGATCATCTTGTAGTACATGTCGTGCGACAGGGCGTTGGCGATCGTCAGCAGCAGCCCGTCGGCGGTCGACAGTGCCGCCGACAGCCCGCCGGCGGCGACCAGGCCGCTGATGACGTAGGGCAGGCCCGCGATCTCCGGGGTCGCGAGGACCACGATGTCGTTGCCCAGAAGGATCTCGGCCGCCTGCACGATACCGTCGAGATTGACGTCCACGATGGACAGCACGCTCGAGTCGACCTTCTGCCACTGCCGGACCCAGCCCGGCAGGTCGCTGAACGCGGTGCCGACCACATCGTGATAGACGACGTACTTGACCAGCACCGCCAGTGCCGGCGCCGTGAAATAGAGCAGGAAGATGAAGAACAGCGACCAGGTCACCGAGCTGCGGGCCTCGCGCACCGAGGGCGTGGTGTAGAAGCGCATCAGGATGTGCGGCAAGGCGGCGGTCCCGACCATCAGGCAGAAGACCAGCGCGAGGAAGTTCAGCCTTGCGGTATTGCGCTGCGCGGGGGTTTCGCCGGCGAAGGGCTCGCCGTGGCGGGCCAGCGGACCCGCCCGGCTGGCGAGCGCCGCTTCGGCTCGCCAGTGGGCGATGGCCGAATCGAGGTTCGCCGGATAGGCGGCCAGCGCCGCCTCGGCCGCCTTGATCCCATCCGGCACGCCGCCGGCCCTCGCCATCGCGGCCCGGCGATCGAGCTCGGCCGTCTCCCGCTCGAAGGTGGCCGGCGCATCGGCAAGTGATTCGGCGGCCCGGCTTGCCCGCTCCAGGAAGATCGCCCGCACCTCGATCTCGGCCGGATCGGCGATCAGCTGGTTCTCGATCTGCGTGATCTTCTTGAGCTGCTGGCCGTAGGCGAGCTGGGGAACGGGATTCCCGGTCTGCTGGATCGAGAGCCAGACGACGGGGATCATGTAGGCGGCGATCAGGATGATGTACTGGGCGACCTGGGTCCAGGTGACCGCCTTCATGCCACCGAGGAAGGAGCACACCAGGATGCCCGCAAGCCCCAGGAAGATGCCGACCTGGAACTCGACCCCGGTCAGCCGCGTCGTCACCAGGCCGAGCCCGTAGATCTGCGCGACGACGTAGGTGAACGAGCACATGCAGGTGATGACGATCGCGACGATCCGCGGAATGTGGCCGCCATAGCGGGCGCCGAAGAAATCGGGGATGGTGAACCGGCCGAATTTCCGCAGATAGGGAGCGAGCAGCAGGGCCACCAGCACATAGCCGCCCGTCCAGCCCATCACGAAGGCCAGCCCCGAATAGCCGCCCGCATACAGGCCTCCGGCCAGCGAGATGAACGAGGCCGCCGACATCCAGTCGGCACCGGTCGCCATGCCGTTGAAGATCGCCGGCACCCGGCGGCCGGCGACGTAGTACTCGGCGGGATCGTTGGTCCGGCTGATGATGCCGATGCCGGCGTAGACGAGGATCGTCGCGGCGAGGAAGATGTAGCCGATCGTCGTGCGCGGCATGCCCATCTGCTCGAAGATCGCCAGGGCCGCGACGAAGAGCGCGAAGCCGATCGTGTAGAGCGTGTAGACGCGCCATAGCTGCGCGGTGAGCGCGCGCTGCGACGCGCTGCTCATTCGCCGTCCTCTTCGTCGACCCCGAACTCGCGGTCGAGCCGGTCCATCAGCCGGGCGTACACCCAGATGATCAGCACGTAGACGATCGGCGCGCCTTGCGCCCCCACCCAGAAAGCGAACGGCCAGCCGAAGAAGTCGAAGCTCAGCTCGCGGGCGAAGGCGGCCACGACATAGCTGACGACGAACCAGACGAGGAGCAGGCTCCCGGTGATGAGCAGGTTGCGCCGCCAGTAGCGGCGCAGGTTCTCGGGAGTGATTTCGGGCCGCACCGGGGTCAGGCCACGCAATGGAGCTTCTGCTTGGCAAGCACCAGCCCCACCCACAGAGCGAGGCCGACGAGAAAGCCGAGCAGCGACCCATGGCGCTGCGCCACGGCCGGCGAGAGGGCACGGCCGATGCGAGTGAGCGGCGAGGTCAGGAAGCGGATGCCCCGGTAGACCGGGTTGTCCTCATGTCGTCCGAAGCTCAGCAGCCGCACCGCATACTGCGCGAGATAGAACAGTAGCGCCATCTCGGCCACCGCCTTCGCCGCGACCACGGCAAAGCACATCAGGACGCCCGTCCCTGGCCTGCGGGCGGGCGGCGACGCGGGCCGGCGCCCTGCCCGTCCCGCGTCCCTTCATCGAGCCTGATGGCTTGCAAGCGCCGGCCGTTCTCGGGTTCGTTCGCAGGTTCTCTAGATCGCCTGCTTGAGCTGCTCGAGAATCGCCGGATTCTCGAGGGTCGAAACGTCCTGGGTGATCTCCTCGCCCTTGGCGATCGCCCGCAGCAGGCGCCGCATGATCTTGCCCGAGCGTGTCTTGGGAAGGTTGTCGCCGAAGCGAAGCTCCTTCGGCTTGGCGATGGCGCCGATCTCCTTGCCGACCCAGTCGCGAAGCTCCTTCGCGACCTGCTGGACGTTGTCGGCATCCGGCCGGCTCCCCTTGAGCACGACGAACGCGCAGATGGCTTCGCCGGTGGTGTCGTCCGGCCGGCCGACGACCGCGGCTTCCGCCACCTTGGGGTGGGCAACCAGCGCCGATTCGATCTCCATGGTGCCCAGCCGGTGCCCCGAGACGTTCAGCACGTCGTCGATCCGGCCCATGACCCAGAAGTAGCCGTCGGGGTCGATGTTCGCGCCGTCGCCGGCGAGATAGTAGCCGCCGAGCTCGCCGGGAAAGTAGGTCTTGCGGAAGCGCTCCGGGTCGCCCCAGATCGTGCGGATCATGGACGGCCAGGGCTTGCGCACGACCAGCAAGCCCCCCTTGTCGGGATCGACGGGCTGGCCGGCTTCATCGACCACGGCCGCATCGATGCCGGGCAAGGGCATGGTGCACGAGCCCGGCTTGAGCGCATGGACACCGGGCAGCGGCGTGATCATGTGGCCGCCGGTCTCGGTCTGCCACCAGGTATCGACCACCGGGCAGCGACCACCGCCGACCTGCTGGTGGTACCAGACCCAGGCCTCCGGGTTGATCGGCTCGCCGACCGAGCCGATCAGGCGCAGCGAGGACAGGTCGTACTTGTCGGGCGCATGGTCCGGCGAGATGCTCGCCGCCTTGATGAGCGAGCGGATCGCAGTGGGCGCGGTATAGAAGATCGACACCTTGTGGCGATCGATCATCTCCCAGAAGCGCCCCGCGTTCGGATGGGTCGGGATGCCCTCGAACACCACCTGGGTGACACCGGCCGCGAGCGGACCATAGGTGACATAGGTATGGCCGGTGACCCAGCCGACGTCGGCGGTGCACCAGAAGACGTCGCCGGGCTTGACGTCGAAGGTCCACCGCATGGTCAGCAGGGCCATCAGCAGGAAGCCCGCCGACGAATGCTGGACCCCCTTGGGCTTGCCGGTCGAACCCGAGGTGTAGAGCACGAAGAGCGGATGCTCGGCGCCCACGAAGACCGCGTCGCAGCTGTCGGCCTGGCCCTCGACGACATCGTGCAGCCAGATGTCGCGCCCCTCCTGCCAGCCGACGTCGCCGCCGGTGCGCCGGTAGACGATGACCTGGCGCACGGCCTCGCATCCGCCCATGGCAAGCGCTTCGTCGACCGCCGGCTTGAGCGGCAGGGCGCGCCCGCCGCGGCGCTGCTCGTCGGCGGTGATGACCAGGCTCGCCCCGACGTCGACGATGCGTTCCTGCAGCGACTTGGCCGAAAATCCCCCGAACACCACCGAGTGGATGATCCCGAGCCTGGCGCAAGCCTGCATCGCGACCACGGCCTCGATCGACATCGGCAGGTAGAGGATGGCGCGGTCGCCCGTCTTGTAGCCCTGCGCCTTCAGCCCGTTGGCCAGGCGGCACACCCGCTTGTGGAGCTCGCCGTAAGTGACTTTCGTGACCTCGCCATCGTCGCTCTCGAAGATGATCGCGGTGCGCCCCTCGACCTCGGTACCGAGATGGCGATCGAGACAGTTGTACGAGACGTTCATCTCGCCGTCGTCGAACCACTTGTAGAAAGGCGCGTTACCGTCGTCCAGGGTCCGGGTGAAGGGTTTGTGCCAGGCCAGGTTCTCGCGGGCAAGGCGCGCCCAGAAAGCGAGATGATCGCGGTCCGCCTCGGCGCGCAGGGCCCGGTACTGGTCCATCCCCGAGATGTTCGCCTGGGCGCGGAATGCCTCGCTCGGCGGAAATTCCCGCCCTTCCTGAAGCACCGAATCGATCTGGCCCGCCATGTCTTCCTCCTCTTGTTCGCTCGTATTTTCACCCGTGGCACCGCCGATCCAACATAGGGCGGGCGGCTTACGATCGGCTTACGATACGCGCCCGCCGGCGCCAAGGCCAGTCTCCCTGCCCGGCGAAGCGCTTTTCGGCTGGGCTAGAATCCCCGTGGACGGCCTTCGCGGCCGTGCCTCGCATTCCCCGCACCGAGGATACTCCGCCATGACCGTCATCAAGCCCGACGACCTGATCGAATCGGTGGCCGCCGGCCTGCAGTTCATCAGCTACTACCACCCCGCCGACTACATCGAGCACCTGGCGCGGGCCTACAAGGTGGAGCAGAGCCCCGCCGCGCGCGACGCCATCGAGCAGATCCTGACCAACTCGAGGATCTGCGCCGAGGGCCACCGGCCGATCTGCCAGGACACCGGCATCGTCAACGTCTACCTCAAGGTCGGCATGGACGTCCGCTTCGAGGGCTTCCCCGGCTCGGTGAGCGACGCGGTCAACGAGGGCGTGCGACGCGGCTACACGAACCCTGACAACACCCTCAGGGCCTCGGTGGTCGCCGACCCCCATTTCGAGCGCAAGAACACCCGCGACAACACCCCGGCGGTGATCCACTACGAGATCGTTCCCGGCGACAAGGTCGACGTCACGATCGCCGCCAAGGGTGGCGGCTCCGAGAACAAGTCGAAGTTCGTGATGCTCAACCCGTCGGACTCGATCGTCGACTGGGTGCTCAAGACGGTTCCGACGATGGGCGCCGGCTGGTGCCCGCCGGGCATGCTCGGCATCGGCATCGGGGGCACGGCCGAGAAGGCGATGATGCTCGCCAAGGAATCGCTCATGGAGCCGCTCGACATGTACGAGCTGCTGCAGCGAGGACCCTCGTCGAAGCTCGAGGAGCTGCGCATCGAGCTCTACGAGAAGGTCAACGCGCTCGGCATCGGCGCCCAGGGCCTCGGCGGCCTGACCACGGTGCTCGATGTCAAGATCGCGACCTACCCGACCCATGCGGCCTCCAAGCCCGTGGCGATGATCCCGAACTGCGCGGCCTCCCGCCATGCCCATTTCGTGCTCGACGGCAGCGGCCCCGCCTACTGCGAGCCGCCCGATCTCTCGATCTGGCCGGACGTGGACTGGCGGCCCGACTACGAGAAATCCCTGCGGGTCGACCTGGACACCCTCACGCCCGGGCAGGTGGCGTCGTGGAAGCCAGGCCAGACCCTGCTGCTGTCGGGCCGCATGCTCACTGGGCGCGATGCCGCGCACAAGCGCATCCAGGAGATGCTCGAACGCGGCGAGGAGCTTCCGGTCGACTTCCGCAACCGGGTCATCTATTACGTCGGCCCGGTCGATCCGGTGCGTGACGAAGTCGTCGGACCGGCGGGGCCGACCACCTCGACGCGGATGGACAAGTTCACCGACATGATGCTTTCGCGCACCGGCCTGATCGCCATGGTCGGCAAGGCCGAGCGCGGCCCCGTCGCGATCGAGGCGATCCGCAAGCACCGGGCCGCCTACCTGATGGCGGTCGGGGGCGCGGCCTATCTCGTCTCCAGGGCGATCCGCGGCTCGCGGGTGCTCGCCTTCGAGGATCTCGGGATGGAAGCGATCTACGAGTTCGACGTCCGGGACATGCCGGTCACGGTGGCCGTCGATGCCACCGGCGAATCGGTCCACCAGACCGGCCCGCGCGAATGGCAGGCTCGTATCGGGAAGATCCCCGTCACCGTGGCGTGAGTGGCGGGCGCCGGATGCTCCAGTCGGTCGCGGCCTCGTAGGCGGCCGCAACCTGGAAGCACTGGTCCTCGCGGTGCTTCGGCGCGACCAGCTGCATCGCGATCGGCAGGCCGTCGTCGCTGAATCCGCAGGGCAGCACGATCGCCGGCTGCTGGGTCAGGTTGAAGGGCCAGGAGAACGGCGTCCACCAGGCCCAGTCGTGCTCGGGCCCGGCTCCGATCTCCGCCGGCCGGGGCGGCGCGTACAGGCCGACCTCGAAGGGCAGCACCGCGGTCGCCGGCGTCAGCAGCAGATCGAAGCGGCGGGCGAATCGCACCATGCCGAAGGCGATGGCGGCCCGGGTCGTCTGCGCGTCGAGAAAGTCGGCCAGGGTGTACTGCGCGGCCTGCTCGACCACCCCACGCAGGCCGGGATCGAGGAGCGCGTACTTTTCCGGGGGCAACCGGTGCAGCAGCTGGCGCGCCGAGGAGAACCAGTGAACCCTGAAGGCATGCTCGCCATCGGGGATGTCCGGGTCGGCCTGCTCGACGATCGCGCCGAGATCCCCGAGCCGCCCGGCCGCCGCCGCGACCGCGGCCTCGATCCGTGGATCGACGTAGCGCGCATGCCGCAGGCGAGGGCTGAACCCGATCCGCATTCCGGCGAGCGGTCGGGATGCGCCACCATGGGCCAGCACCCGATCGACGCCGGCGACCCAGTCGGGTATCGGCCCGGGCAGCGCCAGCCAGTCGCGGTCATCGAAACCGGCGAGCACCCCCAGCATCAGGGCGCAGTCGCGCACGTTGCGGGCATGCGGCCCGATATGGGCGACGGTGCCCATCGGCGAATGCGGGTGGGCCGGCACCCGGCCGAACTGGGCCTTGATGCCGACGGTCCCGGTGAACGCCGCCGGAATGCGGATCGAACCGCCCCCGTCGGTTCCCAACGCCAGCGGCCCGAGCCCGGCGGCAAGCGCCGCCACCGCGCCTCCCGAGGACCCGCCCGGGGTGCGATCGAGCCGCCAGGGGTTGCGGGTGATCCCGGTCAGGGCCGAATCGGTCGAGCCGCGCCAGCCGAACTCGGGCGTGGTCGTCTTGCCGAGCAGCACCGCGCCGGCCTCGCGCAGCCGGGCGACCACCGGCGCATCGTTCTCCCAGGGCCCCGCCGGATCGATCGTGAGGGAACCCTTCAGGGTGGGCCAGCCGCGGGCGTCGATCAGGTCCTTGACGGTCGCCGGCACGCCGTCGAGCGGGCCCATCGGCTCGCGACGCCGCCAGCGCTCGGTCGAGGCGGCCGCCTGCGCGAGCGCGCCCTGCGCGTCGACGAGGCAGAAAGCGTTGATCGACGGATCGACCGCCTCGATCCGGCGCAGGATGGCCTCGGTGACCTCGACGGGCGTCAGGCTGCCCGCCGCATAGGCGGCCACCAGCTCGCTCGCGCCGAGCCAGCCGATCGTCTCGTCGTCCATGTCCCCTCCTCCGGTCGGCACGCCCGGGTGAGCATGCCTGTGTTCAGTCGGCGCAGGCGAGGCCGGCGGACCGGCCCCGCTCGATGTCGATCCGCAAGAGGATCAGCAGCCCGATCACGAAGAACGAGCCGGTCACCAGGATGGCGAGGCGGTGGTTTCCCCCGGTCGCCCAGGTCACCGCGCCGTAGGTGAGCGGGCCGACGATCGCCGCGACCCGGGTCGCCAGCGCCCACATGCCATAGAACTCGGCGACCCGGCGTGCCGGCGCGAGCAGGCCGACGATCGCCCTGCCCGCCGACTGCGACGATCCCATGCACAGGCCGGCCAGGGCGGCCGCCCCCCAGAACGTCGCGCGGTCGGTGGCGATGGCGGCCAGCAGGCTCATCAGGATCCAGCCGACCAGGGTCAGGCCGAGCGCCGGCCTATGACCGATCCGGTCCTGCAGGTAGCCGAAACCGAAGGCGCCGAGCGCCGAGGCGATGTTCACCAGGAAGATCAGGCTCATCGTCTCCACCTGCGAGAAGTTCATCGCCTGCTCGGCGTACACCGCCGCCAGCGCGATGACGACCGCGATGCCCGCCTGGTAGAAGAAGCCGCAGTAGAGCAGGCCGACGAAGTCGTCGAATTCCCGCACCCGCTGCCAGTAGTGCCGGATGCGGCCGAGCGGCGCCGCCGATATCGCCGCGGGCGAAGCGCCCGGCGCGGCGCCGGCGCGCTCGCGCAGGATCAGGAACACCGGGATGGCCGCCAGCCCGTACACCGTTGCGGTGATCCACATTGTGACCGGGACGAACTCGGCCGCCCCGGCCCCCGCCTTCTGGGCGCTGAGGACCCAGGCGAGCGACAGGCCGAGCGTCAGCATGCCGCCGAAGTAGCCGAAGCTCCAGCCCCAGCCCGACACCTTGCCGAGCGCGGCGGGCCGGGCCAGCTCGGGAAGGAAGGCGGCGATCAGCATGTCGCCGATCACGTAGCAGTAGTTGGAGACGATGACGAGCAGGAGCGCGAACGCGATCTCGCCGGGACCGATCAGCCCGAGCGCGGCGGTGGCGACGATGCAGACCGCCGTCGCCATCGCGAGCATGGTCTTCTTGTCGCCGCGCCGGTCGCCGCGCGCCCCGATCGCCGGCGCGGTCAGGATCACCAGCAGGCTGGAGAACGCCAGAGCGGCCGTCCATGCGAAGGTGGCCCAGGCGGCGTTGCCGGCGACCACCCCGACGAAGTAGGCATTGAATACGGCGGTCAGGACGACCGTGGTGTAGCCCGAGTTGGCGAAGTCGTACATCGACCACGCGAACACCTCGCGACCGCGGACGCCCGGGTTCAGTGCCGAGCGGTCGAACAGCGCCATGTCCAGGCTCCCCCGATTCCGGTCTGGGGATTGTAGGGGGTTCCTACGGGGTGACGGCAATCCGCCCGGAAAACCGGTACCAGGCGATCCCGATCCATTCGTGCACCGCCAGGCTCGCGAGCTGGAATCCTCTCGCGCTGGGGACGAAGGCAAGCGGCTGCGGCGCCCCGCGACCGGCCAGGAAGCCGATCGGCGCTGCCTCCACCTTCAGTCCGACCGCCTCGAACGCGGCCCGGGCCCTGGGCATGTGATAGGCATGGGTCACCAGGATGACGCGCCCGATCCCGGCCGCGCCGAGGATCCGGGCGCTGTGCCGGGCGTTGGATGCGGTATCCAGGGAGTCGGTTTCCACCCAGCGTGGCCTGACTCCGAAGTCATTGGCCAGCACCTCCGCCATCGCCTGCGCCTCCGGATGCAGCACGCCGAGAGGACTGCCGCCGCTGACCGCGATCGGCAGCCCGCTCCAGCGTGCGATCCTCGCCGCGCCCCGCAGGCGCTCGAAGGTGAGCTCGCGCGGCACCTGCGGACCGAACGCCTCGCGGCTGTCGCTGCGGATGCCGCCACCGAGCACGACCACCGCTCTCGGGCCCTGCGCCCCGCGCGCCATCCTGCGCACCGCGTCCTCGTCGAGCCCGGGGCCCGCCCGATGCTCGAGGCTGTCGATAAGCCCGACCGCCGCCCAGGGCGTCGACATGAGCAGCATTCCGGCCAGCGCCAGGCAGGCCACGACACCGGCGGCGCCGCGCATGCGACGCCAGGCGGCACCCACCACGAGGGCAAGGAGAGCGAGCCAGGCAAGGCCTAGCGGAGGCAGCAACAGGAACGACAACGCCCGGCGGACGAATACCGCCTCGTCGGCCCCCATCAGGCGGGCCTCCGGCCGGGCGGGCGGTGTCGCTCAGAAGCCGCGACCGGCTCGTTCACGAAGCCTCACCGCCCGAGCGCATCGCGAATCTGGTCGAGCGTCGCCGGCTCCTCGATGGTCGTCAGGTCGCCCGGATCGCGGTCTTCGCAGAGCGCCTGGATCGAGCGCCGCAGCACCTTGCCCGAACGGGTCTTGGGCAGGGCCGTGACGAGATGGACCCGCGCCGGCCTGGCGACCGCGCCCAGCGACTTGTCCACCACCGCCATGATCTCGCCTTCGAGCGCCAGCTTCCGGTCCGGCTGCGCGTGGGCGTCCGGGTCCTTCAGCACCGCGAAGGCGACCGCCACCTGACCCTTGAGCGAATCGGCGACGCCGACCACGGCGCATTCGGCCACCGCTGGATGGCTCGAGATGCTCTCCTCGATCTCGCGGGTGCCGAGACGGTGGCCGGCCACGTTGATGACATCGTCGGTACGCCCGAGGATGAAGTAGTAGCCGTCCTCGTCGCGCAGGCCCCAGTCGAAGGTCGAATAGACCATGCGCCCCGGGATCGACTCGAAATAGGTCGACACGAACCGGGCATCGTCGCCCCATACCGTCTGCATGCAGCCCGGGGGCAGCGGCGGCACGATCGTGATGACGCCCTTCTCGTTGGCGCCGACCTCCTCGCCGGTCTGCTCGTGGAGCAGCCGCACGTCATAGCCGTAGAGCACCTTGCCCGGGCTGCCATGACGCACCGGCGTGTTCTCGATCGCATGCGCGACGGACAGGATCGGCCAGCCGGTCTCGGTCTGCCAGTAGTTGTCGATCACCTGCCGCCCGAGACCTTCGGCGATCCATCTCGCGGTCGGCTCGTCGAGCGGCTCGCCGGCCAGGAACAGGCTGCGCAGCGACGAGGTGTCGTACTTCGTGAGCCACGCCGAATCCTGCTTCTTCAGGACCCGGATCGCGGTGGGCGCCGAGAACATCACCGTGACCCGGTACTTCTCCACCAGCTGCCAGAGGATGCCGGCGTCGGGACGCACCGGGGTTCCCTCGTAGACGATGGTCGCCATGCCGGCGATCAGGGGCCCGTAGATGATGTAGGAATGGCCGACCACCCAGCCGATGTCGCTGGTGGCGAAATAGGTCTCGCCCGGCCTGCCATCGAAGATGTGGGCCATCGATGCCGCCAGCGCGACCGCATAGCCGCCGACGTCGCGCTGCACTCCCTTGGGCTTGCCCGTGGTGCCCGAGGTGTAGAGGGTGTAGCTGACCTCGTTGGACTCGAGCCAGGTCACCGGTATCTCGGCGTCGATATGCGCCTCGCGTTCGGTCGCATAGTCGAGATCCCGGCCGGGCACGGGCTCGAAGGCGGCGAGATGCCGGTCGACCATGAGGACCTTGTCGGGCTGGTGGGCGCACATGCCGAGCGCCCGCTCGATGAGCGGCTTGTATTCGATGATCTTGCCGGCCCGGGATCCGGCGTCGGCGCTGATCAGCATCTTCGGCGTGGCGTCGTCGATGCGCGCGGCAAGCGAGTTCGATGCGAAGCCGCCGAAGACCACCGAGTGAATCGCCCCGATCCGCGCGCAGGCCAGGATCGCGAAGACCGCCTCGGCGATCATCGGCATGTAGATCAGCACCCGGTCACCGCGGCCGACGCCATGCGCCTGCATGATCGCCGCCATGCGCATCACTTCCCGGTGCAGCTCGGCGAAGGTCCAGGTGCGTTCCGCTCCGGTTTCGGTGGAGACGTAGATCAGCGCCGGCTTGTCGCCGAGGCTGGCGAGGTGACGGTCGACCGCGTTGTGGCAGAGATTGGTCGTGCCGCCGACGAACCAGCGGGCGAACGGCGGCCGGGAATAGTCGAGCACCTGCCGGAAAGGCTCGTTCCAGTCGATCAGGCGTGCCTGCTCGGCCCAGAATCCCTCCCGGTCGTTGATCGAGCGGGCGTGGAACTGCTCGAGCGTCTCGGCCATGCGTTTGTCCTCCTCCAATGCTGCGCCGGACCTTCCGTCGCCCGGCCCGCGCTTTCATCCAAGCACCGAATGCTTACCCGAGACTGACGCATCCCGCCGGCCCCGGCAAGACCAGATGCGGAACCAGCCGGAGAACCAACCTTGGAACCACCTCAGATATGGTGCTCAAGTAATTGCTTTTATTGACTTTTCAAGGCCCCAAGCTTACTTTCGAGAGATGCACCGCGTGAACCACAGGCCGGGCCCCTCATCCGGGCGCCACGGCCATGTCCCCATGGTCGTGGCGAGTCTGCTGCTCGCCTGCGCAATGGTGCAGGCACCCTGTGCCGAAGCGGCCGGGCCGGCCAAGCGGCCTGCGGGAGGAAACGCGACCGTCTCGCACGATGCCCCGGTGCTCGGTTCCGAGGCGGTGCTACGCGCGGTCGCGCTGGTCGGAGTCCCCTACCGATGGGGCGGCAGCGAGCCCTCCACCGGGCTCGACTGCAGCGGCCTGGTGCATCACGTCTTCGGCCAGATCGGGCTTGCCACGCCGCGCGACACCCATGGCCTGAGCCGTGCCGGCGCCACGGTTCCTCGCAAGAGCCTGCAGCCGGGCGATCTCGTATTCTTCAATACCCTGCGCCGCGCCTATTCCCATGTCGGCATCTATCTCGGCAACGGCCGTTTCGTCCACGCTCCCTCGGCAGGCTCCAGCGTACGGATCGAGTCGATGAACACCAGCTACTGGCGCCAGCGCTACAACGGCGCCCGCCGGCTCGGGCCCGTCGATGATCTGGCGCCCACGCCGGCAACCCGGCTTGCCTCCTCGGGGGACGAGAACCGCGGGTCGGGAGCAAGCGACGCCACGCCTTCGACAACCCGGGTTTCGGTGGCCCGGGCCGGGAGCACCGAGTCCTTCTATCGCTACTGAAGCGGCCAGCCCGATCGACGGGCACATTGAGAACGATTCCCGTTCCATGCTAGTCTCGGCACGCGCCGATGCCGGCGAGCCCCTTCGCCCGACGGCTGCGGGTTCGTCACGGAAAAAGGCGGTCCCGCGTTCCAGTCGAACCCCGAGAGAATCCATGAAAACGCTTCATTGCGCCACCCTGCTCGTCGCCGGCCTGTTCGCCGCGATGCCGCTACGCGCCGCCGACACCGAGCTCAACGTCTATTCCGCCCGGCACTACCAGACGGACCAGCGCTTCTACGACGATTTCTCGAAGCAGACCGGCATCAAGGTCAACCTGATCGAAGGGGCCGACAACGCCCTGATGGAACGCCTCGCGAGCGAGGGCGCCAACAGCCCGGCGGACGTCCTGATCCTCGTCGATGCCGCCAGGCTGTGGAAGGCCGAGGAAGCCGGCCTGTTCCAGCCGGTCCAGTCCCCCGTGCTCGCCGAGCGGATCCCGGCGAACCTTCGCAGCATCGACGAGGGCCAGGGCAGCAACTGGTTCGGCGTATCGCGCCGCGCCCGGATGATCGTCTACAACCCGGCGAAGATCGACGGCAACAAGGTCCGCAACTACGCCGACCTCGCGGATCCCGCGCTCAAGGGCCTGGTCTGCACCCGTAGCGGTACCCATCCATACATGCTGTCGCTGATCGGGGCGATGATCGAGCACCTCGGCCCCGAGAAGGCCGAGCAGTGGGCGGCTGGCGTCGTGGCTAACTTCGCCCGCTCGCCAAGAGGCGGCGACACCGACCAGATCAAGGCGACCGCCACCGGTGAATGCGGCGTCGCGCTCACCAACAGCTACTACCTCGCGCGGCTGATGCGTTCCTCGAAGGACGTCGATCGCGAGATCGCCGGGAAGGTCCGGGCGGTCTGGCCCGACCAGGGCGGCAACGGCACCCACATGAACATCACCGGCATCGGCGTGCTCAGGCATGCGCCGCACCGCGAGGCGGCCGTGCGCTTCATCGAGTACCTCACCGGCGAGGAGGCCCAGCGCCTGCTCGCCGACGGCAACAACGAATGGCCGGCGGTGGCCAGCGTGAAGATCGACAATCCCGCCCTCACCACCCTGGGCGAATTCAAGCCCGATCCGCTCGAGATCGGCCGGATCGGCAAGGCGCAGCTCGAAGCGGCCAGGATCGTCGACCGCGTCGGCTGGCGATAAGGGCCTGCCGTCTCGAGAGTCAGTCGGACTGGGCGGCGATGACGACGATCTCGACCTTGTACTGCGGCGCCGCCAGCTTCGCCTCGACGGTGGCGCGCGCCGGCAGCTTGTCCTGGACCACCCAGGCGTCCCACACCGAATTCATCGCCGCATAGTCGACCATGTCGGCGAGGTACACGGTCGCCTGCAGGATGCGCGTCTTGTCGGTACCGGCATCGGCGAGGAGACGGTCGATGGTCGCGAGCACCTGGCGGGTCTGCCCCGCCGCGTCCTCCTTCGGATCGCTGGCGACCTGTCCCGCGACATAGACCACGCCCTGGTGGCACACCGCCGAGGCGAACCGCGAACCCGGCTTGATACGCTGAATCGTCATCTGCTCTGCTCCTGGAGAAATCGTTCGACCGGCTCGATCTGGTCGCTCGTGATCAGGGTCGGCGCGTGCCCCACCCCTTCGAAATCGATCCTTCGCGCCTGCGGTCCGCGGGCCTGCATGGCACTGGCGACATCCTCGGCGAGGACGTCGGAGCGGGCGCCGCGCAGCAGGAGCACCGGAGCCTTGATCGCTTCGTAGAGAGGCCACAGGTCGGGGGCCGGCCCCGCCGAACGGAACGGCACCGCGATGGCCGGGTCGTAGTGGTAGCCCCAGTGATCCCCGCGGTTGACGATGAAATGGCGCGACAGGAGGCGGAACTGCTCGTCGGTATGCGGGCCGAAGTCGACCATCAGCTCGCGCAGAGCCTTCTCGCCTTCCTCGAAGCTCCCGAAGCGGGGATCCTGGCCGACATAGCCGGCGATCCGCGCGAGGCCGCCGGGATCGATAGCCGGGCCGATGTCGTTGAGCACCAGGGACGCGATCGCGTTACCGGGCAAGGCCGC
Source organism: Burkholderiaceae bacterium (assembly GCA_023954135.1). Taxonomy (GTDB): domain Bacteria; phylum Pseudomonadota; class Gammaproteobacteria; order Burkholderiales; family Burkholderiaceae_E; genus JAMLIN01. Next base: position 38,072 of record JAMLIN010000009.1, read on the forward strand.
CATCGACATCCCCATCAGGCCGCCCATCGAGGTGCCGATCCAGTGGACCTTGTCGGTATCGAGGCGAGCTATCAGGGTGACGCAGTCCGAGACGTACTGGGGCACCATATACATCTTCGGGTCGGCCACGCGGTCGGAGCGGCCCCGCCCGATCATGTCGGGGCAGACGACCCGGAATCGCGAAGCCAGTCGATCGGCGAGGGCATCGAAATCACGCCCGTTGCGGGTCAGGCCGTGAGCGCAGATCACCGGCGTTCCGCCATTGTCGGCGCCCCACTCCCAGTAGGCCATGCGGTGCAGGCCCCGCGGGCCCGGGCAGGTGACGTATCGCAATTGCGGCTCGTTCATCGTGGTCATCCGTGGGCGCACATACAATCGGGACATCCTTTCAATGCATGTTATCAGGGGGAATCGAATGCTGAAGAACAGGCTCGCGCTGGTGACCGGATCGACCAGCGGCATCGGACTGGCAATCGCGCGGGCACTGGCCGCCGAAGGCGCGGACATCATCCTCAACGGCTTCGGCAAGGACGAGGACATCGAGCGGGAGCGAGCGCGGATCGCGGCCGAGTTCAAGGTCGACGTCCGCTACGACGGCGCCGACCTGATGGACGTCGACGCGATCGAGCGGATGTTCGCGCGCATCGCCGACAGCGGCCGCCAGGTCGACATTCTCGTGAACAATGCAGGCATCCAGCACACCGCCAATGTCGAGGACTTTCCCCGCGAGCGCTGGGACGCGATCATCGCGCTCAACCTCTCGGCGGTGTTCCATACCGCCCGCTGCGCCCTGCCGGCGATGAAGCGCGCCAACTGGGGGCGAATCGTCAACATCGCCTCGGCCCATGGGAAGGTGGCATCGGTGCAGAAGTCGGCGTACGTCGCGGCCAAGCACGCCGTCGTCGGCCTGACCAAGGTCATCGCCCTCGAGACGGCGCGCACCGGCGTGACCTGCAATGCGATCTGCCCGGGCTGGGTGCTGACCGGCCTGGTGCAGAAGCAGATCGACGCCCGCGCCGAACGCGAGGGCATCAGCGAGGAGCAGGCGCGGATCGACCTGCTGTCCGAGAAGCAGCCCTCGATCGAGTTCGTCACCACCGAGCAGATCGGCGCCATGGCGGTCTACCTGTGCAGCCCCGGCGCGGACCAGATCCGCGGAGCGGCCTTTTCGATCGACGGCGGCTGGACGGCCCAGTAGGGCCGCCGCCGGGAACCCGGTCCGGGCGGATCGGCACGGGCTTTTGCGGGGGCGTCGGGTCGCCCCCGTCCGCGGGTATCGTGACATCCGGGTCGGGTTCGACCCGGATCCGCCAGTAGCGCCGGTCGGCCTGGCGCCAGCTGGCGAGCTCGGGCGGGCGACCCGGCGCGAAGCCGATCCGGATCGTCGCGAGCGCATCGCTGCGCAGCAGCTCGATTCCCCGGCGCCGATAGCGTTCGACGACGGCGGCGTTCGGATGCCGGAAGCGATTGCGGTAGCCGACCTGCGCCACCGCGAATCGCGGCGTCACCGCCAGCAGGAAGGCGGCGCTCGATGAGGTGGCGCTGCCATGATGCGGCACCAGCAACACGTCGGCCGCCAGACCCGCATCGCCGTATATCCGGATCAGGTCCCGTTCCTCCGCTACGCCGATGTCACCGGCCAGCAGCGCGCTGCCGGCCGGCGAGCGGACGCGCAGCACGCAGCTCGAGGCATTGCCGCCGAAGACGCGGCGCGACCCGCCCGCCTGGCGCGCATCGATCCGGTCGGGACCGGGATGCAGCATCTCGAACTCGACCCCGTCCCATTGCCAGCGCTGGCCGCGCTCGCAGGGAGTGAAGCGCGGATCGGCCGCGAGGCGATGGCCACGCCCCAGGGCGCCGGAGATGCGCTCGACGCGCATGGCATCGAGCACCGACCCGGCGCCGCCCGCATGGTCGTCGTCCTCATGGGAGACGATGAGCCGGTCGAGGTCGGCTATGCCGCGCCGGCGCAGCCAGGGCACCACATGCCGCATGCCGGCATCGCTGCCCGGCCCGTAGGACGGTCCGGTGTCGTAGAGCAGCCGGTGCCGGTGGGTCTCGATCAGCACCGCGTTGCCCTGCCCGACGTCGATCGCGGTCAGCCGCCAGTGTCCCGCGGGCGGCCGCGGATCGGTGCCGACCAGCAGGGGCAGCATCAGGACGAAGGCCTGGCGGCGAGCGATCGGGCGCGTCGGCGCCAGCACGCAGTAGCCGGCGACGATGCTGGCAACCAGTGCCGCCGCGCCCGGCGAAGCGACCACCGCGATCGCGCCGGCGGCGGCCGAGAGCAGCCGCAGCGCTGCGATCAGCAGGCCGGTCACGACGGCGACCGGCCAGAGCAGGATGGCGCCGATCGCCGATGAAAGCGAGGCGATCGCGGCGCCGGCAAGCGCCAGCGGCGTGACCACCGCCGACACCAGCGGGATCGCGAACGCGTTCGCGAGCGGACCGACGAGGCTCACCGATGCGAAGAAAACTGCCCCCAGCGGAAACATCGCGACCGTCGCCGCCCACTGCGTCCCGACGGCCTCGCGCCACCAGCCCGGCCGCGCGCCGGCGGCACCGCCGTGCAGCACGATGGCGGCCACCGCCGCGAAGGACAGCCAGAAGCCCGCCGACAGAGGCGCCCAGGGATCGGAGATCACGACCACCGCGGCGGCGAGCGCGAGCACATCGGCGATCCGGCCTGCCCGCCCCGTGGCCGACGCCCAGGCGGCCACCGCCAGCATCCAGCAGGTACGCTGCGCCGGAATGCCCCAACCGCTGAAGAGGCTGTACGCGAATGCCATCGCCAGCGCCGGCCACCAGGCGAGCAGCGGCGCGGGCCACCGTTCGAACATGACCGGCGAGCGCCGGGCGCAGGTGCCGAGGATCCGTCGGCAGGCCCACAGCGCCATCGCGGCGAGCATCGTGATGTGCAGCCCGGAGATGGACATCAGGTGGCCGACCCCGGTGCGCTGGTAGACCTGCCAGAGCCTCGGCGGTATCGCGGACTGGTCCCCCACCACCAGCGCCACGAGCGTGCCGGCGGCCTCGGGATCGCGCGCGGCCAGCGCCTCGGCGAGCCGGCCGCGTACCCAGTGACGAGCGCGCTCGAAAGCGATGCCGATGCCGGCTTCGTAACCCGGCAAGCGCGACGGTCCATCGGCCGTTGCCCCGCCGGCGCGCACGTAGCCTCGCCCGGCGATGCCTTCGGCCAGGGCCGCCAGCTCGGCGTCGTAGCCGCCCGGATTCAGCACGGCATGGTTGCGCTTGAGACGGATCGTCAGCGCCCAGCGGCTGCCGGGCTCCGGCGTCAGCGCCGCGGCGCCGCCCGACCAGCGCAGCACGACACGGGCGCCGGCCGGACACGGCGCGGCGGGCGTGTCGACGGCGGGCCGGGTTTCGGCAAGGCGGCAGTCCCCGATGCGAAAGCGCAGGACCGGACCGAAGCTGCCGGCCACCGGCATCGAATCGACATGGCCGGTGACGAGAAGGTCGATGCCCTCGATCGCCGGGTCGACCCGGGCGTCGAGTGCCACAGCCGCGCGCCAGAGACAGAACGCGATGGACAGCAGCGCTACCCCGAGCCAGCGACAGGCCGGCCGGTGCGGCACGAGCGCCGCGCAGCCCAGCACGGCGAGCGCCACCGTCCAGCCCGCCGATGGCAGCGTCGGCAGGCGATGGGCAAGCAAGGCGGCGGGAACCACGGGCCAGAGCAGCGGCCAGGAGGACCGCATCGGCCCGCCACCGGCAATGCATCCGATCCATGCGCCGGCGAAGGCAACGCGAGGCATGCCGCCAGACTAGGGACGGCCCGCGTCCGGCGCGTCCGTCTCTTGCCCGACCTGTTGGACCGAGTGGGCCGCTTGCGCGCGCTCAGCCGGTGGCCGGGCGCAGGCGGGGCATCACCCGCTCGGCGTTCGCGCTGGTGGCCGCGGCGATCTCCTCGATGCCAAGCCTGCGCAGGCCGGCGAGCCCGGCCGCGATCCTCGCCACTTCGGCCGGCTGGTTGGGCTCGCCCGAGCCTAGCCAGGGCGGCGGGATGTCGGGAGCGTCGGTCTCGAGCACGATGGCCTCGAGCGGCAGGCCGGTGGCGAGGCGGCGGATGTTGCGCGCTCTTTCCCAGACCATGGCGCCGCCAAAACCGAGCGCGAACCCGAGCCCGATGAAGCGTTCGGCCTGCTGGCGACTGCCGTTGAAGGCATGTGCGATCCCGCCCGGCACCGGAATCATGCGAAGGTACTTCAGCAGGCGGTCCTGCGAGCGCCTGACATGGAGCAGTACCGGCAACCCGTGCGCCCGGGCGATCTCGAGCTGCGCCTGGTAGAAGCGCTCCTGGCGAACGGCATCGAATCCGGGGACGAAGAAGTCGAGCCCGATCTCGCCGACGGCGACGAGCTTCGGATCGTCCCGGCTTTGCGCCAGCGCGATATCGAGCTCTTCGAGGGCCCGCTCGTCGCAGGCGTCGATGCGCAGCGGATGGATGCCGAGGGCGAAATGAACGCCCTCGAAGCGGGTCGCGAGCGCGCGCACCGTGTCGAAGTTGGACGGATCGATCGCCGGGACCACGATCCGTTCGACACCGGCCCGCATGGCCCGCCCCACCACCGCATCCAGCCCGAGCGCCACGAGCTCGCCGGCGTCGAGATGACAGTGCGTATCGACGAGGCGAACGGACATGGTCGCCTATCCCGCGGCGATCCGCCCGTCGCGCAGCGCGAGCAGCCGGTCGGCGCGGCCGGCGAGCTCCAGGTCGTGGGTCGCGATCACGAAGGCGGTGCCGATGCGCTGCGACAACGATCGCATCAGGGCGAAGACCTGGGCGGCGGTATGCCGATCGAGGTTGCCGGTCGGCTCGTCGGCGAGCACGCAGCGCGGCTGCGTCACCAGCGCGCGCGCGAGCGCGACGCGCTGGCGCTCCCCGCCCGAGAGCTGCGCCGGCATGTGGCTGGTCCGCGCCGCGAGGCCGACCGCCTCGAGCATCGCCGCCGCCTGCTCCTCGCAGGCCTTCACCGGCAGGCGCCGGATGCGCAGCGGCATCGCCACGTTCTCGAGCGCGGTGAACTCCGGCAGCAGATGATGGAACTGGTAGACGAAGCCGAGCAGCCGGTTGCGGGCCGTTCCCCTGGCTGCCTCCCCGAGGCTGTCGAGCCGCTGGCCGAGCAGGCTCACCGTGCCGCCGCTCGGCTCGTCGAGCCCGCCGAGCAGGTGCAGCAATGTGCTCTTGCCCGAGCCCGACGAGCCCACGATCGCCACGATCTCACCGGCGGCCACCGAGAGATCGACGCCGTCGAGCACGGTGAGCGCAGAATCGCCGTCGCCGAAGACCCGCCGCAGGCCGGTGCAGGCGAGCACCGCCGCATCGGCCGCGCGATCGGGCTCACTCATAGCGCAGCGCCTCGGCGGGCCGCACCCGCGAGGCCCGCCAGCTCGGATAGATGGTCGCGGCGAAGGACATCAGGCAGGCCGCCACGCCGATGACGATGACGTCGCGCCAGTGGAGGTCGCTCGGCAGGTAGTTGATGAAGTAGATCCCCTTGGGCAGGACCTCGAACCCCAGCGCCCGCTCGATGGCGCTCATGAGCGGCCCGATGTTCAGGGCGGCCACGACGCCCAGCACCACGCCGGCCAGGGTGCCCAGCACGCCGACCGAGGCGCCCTGGGTGATGAAGATGCGCATGATGCTCGCGGGGCTCGCGCCCAGCGTCCGCAGGATCGCGATGTCGGAGAGCTTGTCCGTCACGGTCATCACCAGCATCGAGACGAGGTTGAAGGCCGCCACCGCCACGATCAGCATCAGGATCACGAACATCATCCGCTTCTCGATCTGGGTTGCGGCAAACCAGTTGCGGTTCTCCTGCGCCCAATCGCGGACGTACATCCCGGGGGGCAGCTCGCGCGCCAGGGCATCGGCGATCGACGGCGCCGCCATCATGTCGGTCGTGCGCAGGCGCACGCCGCTGACGCCGTCGATGCGAAAGAGCTTCGCGGCATCGGAGAGATCGACCAGCACCAGGTTGCTGTCGTACTCGTAGTGGCCCGAGGCGAAGATGCCGCTGATCGTGAACTGGCGCAGCCGGGGGATGATCCCGGCCGGCGTCGGGCTGCCCTGCGGCGCGATCAGGGTGAGCCGGTCACCGACGTCGAGCAGCCACTGGTTGGCGAGCTCCTTGCCGATGATGATCCGGAATTCCCCCGGCGCCAGGGAGTCGAGCCGCCCGAGGGCGAGCTGGCTGGCGTAGTCCGCGACCCCCGGCTCGCTCGCCGGATCGATGCCGCGCACCAGGATGCCCCGGACGCTGGCTTCGCGGGTCAGCATCGCCTGGCCGGCGACGAAGGGGGCGCCGGCGACGATGTCGGGCCGCTGGGTCGCCTGCGCGACGAGGGCGCTCCAGTCGTGGATCGGCGCGCTGCCGGCGAGCACCTCGATATGCGAGAGCACCGACAGCATCCGGTCGCGGACTTCCTTCTGGAAGCCGTTCATCACCGACAGCACGATGATCAGGGCGGCGACACCGAGCGCGATGCCTGCCACGGAGAGCCCCGAGATGAACGAGATGAAGCCGTTGCGACGACCGGTACGCCGGCCGGCCCGCGTATAGCGCAGCCCGATGAAGTATTCGTATGGGAGTTTCATGAGTGCGCCGGCAGTTTGCCATAGAATCGCCGGGTGACTGCCTCCATTCTGTGCCCGGGCGCCCTCGCCGACCCCGACGCGCACGGTCCCGCGCAAGATCCTCCCGACTGGCCGGCCACGGCGGCAGCCGCCGTGCGAAGCACACGGCTTCGTCGTGGTCGGATCCTGCATCATGAATCCGGCGAGGCACCGCTGCGGGACTGGCCCCACGATCGTTGGCTGCGCGCGCGGTTCGGGCTGGCCGACGATACCCACCCCGACGCATGCGATGCGCTGGCCCTGCTGTCCGGGGACCGACCCGGACATGCCCTGGTGATGCGCCCGGCCCACCTGCATGTCGGGCTCGATCAGCTGCTGCTCCTGCCGCCCCATGCGATCTCCCTCTCGCAGGCCGATGCGGCAGCACTGTGCGACGCCGCGAACGCCCATTTCGGCGATGCCGGCCCGCGCTTCGACGTGCTGGCACCGGACTGCTGGCTGCTGCTGCCGCCTCGGCCGCTGGCGCTGGCGACACGTTCTGCGAGCGTGGCCGTCGGCCGCGACATCCGGGAGCATCTTCCCGAGGGTGCCGACGCCCGACTGCTGGCCGCCTGGATCAACGAGGTCCAGATGCTCTGGCATGGCCATCCGGCCAACGAGGCGCGCGAATCCGCGGGCCATCTGCCGGTCAACTGGCTCTGGGTCGACGGCCCCCTGCCGCAGGCAGGCACGAGCCCCTTCGCCGCGGTCCATTCCGATCGGCCGAGCCTGCGGGCGCTGGCCAGGGCGGCAGGTGCCGAGGACGTCACGCCGGCCCCGCGGGCGGCCGCCGAGCTGGGCGAGCTCTTCGATGCGAAGCCGCGGCTGATCGAGCTGTCCTGCTGGCGCAGGCCCGTCCTCGAAGGTGACGCGGCCGGCTGGCGCGACGCCTGGTCGACATTCGCCACGCTCGTCGCGCCGGCCTTGCGCCAGGCAACCCACAAGGCCCGGCTGGAATTCATCCTGACCGGCGAGCACACATCGGTGACTCTCGGCTGGTCGGCGGGCGATCGCTGGAAATGGTGGCGTACCGCCGACCAGGGACCGCACAGCACGCCCGCCCGATGACCCGCAGCCGGCTCCTGCGGCAGCGCGAGGTCGATCCGCGCATCGCCGAATCGCTCGCCCGCCGGGGTGTCCATCCGGTTCTATGCCGCATCCTCGCCAGCCGGGGGCTGCGCGACGCCGCCGAGCTCGACACGGCCATCGCCGGACTCGCCGCGCCGGAATCGCTCGCCGACGGTCGACGCGCCGCCGCACTTCTCGCCGACGCGATCGCCGCCGGCGAGCGCATCTGCGTGGTGGCCGACTACGACTGCGACGGCGCGACCGCGTGCGCCGTGGCGGTCCGCGGCCTGCGCCGCTTCGGGGCCACGGTCGACTACCTCGTGCCCAACCGCTTCGTGCACGGCTACGGGCTCGGCCCGGCGGTGGTCGAGCTCGCGAGCCGCCATCCGCGGCTCGGGCGCCCGGACTGGCTGCTCACGGTCGACAACGGCATCGCCAGCATCGAAGGCGTCGAAGCGGCGCACCGCGCCGGTATGAAGGTGATCGTCACCGATCACCACCTGCCGGGCCCGACCCTGCCCGCGGCCGCCGCGATCGTCAATCCCAACCGCCGCGACTGCGCCTTCCCGAGCAAGCACCTCGCGGGCGTCGGCGTGGTCTTCTACCTGCTCGGCATGCTGCGATCGCAGCTCGGCGCGACGGCCGGCCGCGCGCGCGTCGAGCTGGTCGACCTCCTCGATCTCGTCGCGGTGGGCACCGTCGCCGACGTGGTCAGGCTCGACCCCAACAATCGCCGGCTCGTCGCCGCCGGCCTGCGGCGCATCCGCGCCGGCCTCGCCTGCCCGGGCCTGGCAGCCCTGCTGCAGGTCGCCGGTATCGAGCCGGCCCGCGCCAGCGTGCGTGACATCGGATTCGGGATCGCGCCCCGGATCAACGCCGCGGGCAGGCTCGCCGAGATATCGACCGGCATCGAATGCCTGCTCGCCGACGATCCGGCGCACGCCGCCCGGCTTGCGGCCGAGCTCGACGCCATCAATCGCGAGCGGCGCCGCATCGAGCAGGACATGCGCGCGCAGGCGCTCGCCGACATCGGCGCCCCCGATGCCGGTGCACCGGCGCTGGTGATCTGCCGGGACGACTGGCACGAAGGTGTCGTCGGCCTGGTGGCGGGCCGCCTCAAGGATCTCCACTGGCGGCCTGCGATCGCCCTCGCCCCGGCCCGCGGCGAACCCGGCATGCTGCGCGGCTCGGGCCGCTCGGTGCCGGGGCTGCATCTGCGCGATGCCCTCGAGACGGTCGCCAACCGGCATCCCGGGATGATCGAACGCTACGGCGGGCACGCGATGGCAGCCGGCCTCAGCCTCGCGGCCGCGAACCTGGCCGGCTTCACCTCGGCCCTGCACGAGGCGATCATCGAGCTCGCCGACGAGCACGCCTTCGACGAGATCCTGCTGCACGACGGGCCGCTCGCCCCCGCCGAGATCGACTTCGGCCTGCTCGATGCGATCGACGCCGGCATCTGGGGCCAGGGCTTTCCGGCGCCGCTGTTCGTCAACCGGTTCCGCGTCGATCGCCAGCGCGTGGTGGGCGATGGGCACCTGAAGCTCTCGCTGCGGCTCGGCGAGCGCGGCTTCGATGCAATCGCATTCGGGCGCAGCGCCTTCGTGGGCGAGCAGGCACGGCTCGCCTATCGCCTCGAGCGAAACGACTGGCAAGGTCGACAGGCGCTCCAGCTCGTCGTCGAGGACATCGACGATGGGGACGCTCCGATATAATCGGGGGTTTTCCCGACCGAGCATGATCGCCATGGAAGCCGAGCGACTGAACCAGATCGAATCCCGCATCGACGACCTGCGCGCACGGGTCGGCGAGCTTCGGAGGTATCTTTGACTACGATCTGAAGAAGGATCGTCTCGAAGAAGTCAATCGCCTGCTCGAAGACCCGGGGGTCTGGAACGACGCCCAGAACGCCCAGGCGCTGGGTCGCGAAAAGAAATCCCTGGACGACGTCGTCCTCGTCATCGACGAGGTGACATCCGGCCTGGCCGACGCCGCCGAGCTCTTCGCGATCGCGCGCGACGAAGCCGACGACGACACCCTGCTTGCGGTCGACCGTGACGCCGCCGCGATCGAGACCGTCGTCGAATCGCTGGAGTTCCGCCGGATGTTCTCCAATCCGGCCGACGCCGGCCCCTGCTTCCTCGAGATCCAGGCCGGCGCCGGCGGCACCGAGGCGCAGGACTGGGCGCAGATGCTGCTTCGCCAGTACCTGCGCTACTGCGAGCGCAAGGGGTTCGCCACCGAGGTCCTCGAGGAATCCGAGGGCGAGGTCGCCGGCCTCAAGGGCGCGACGATCCGCGTCTCGGGCGACTACGCCTACGGCCATCTGCGCACCGAGACCGGCGTCCATCGGCTGGTCCGCAAATCCCCCTTCGATTCGAGCGGCGGTCGTCATACCTCCTTCGCCTCGGTCTTCGTCTATCCGGAAGTGGACGACTCGATCGAGGTCGACATCAATCCGGCCGACCTGCGCATCGACGTCTACCGCGCCTCGGGCGCCGGCGGCCAGCACGTCAACCGGACCGAATCGGCGGTGCGCATCACCCACCTGCCGACCGGCGTGGTCGTGCAGTGCCAGAACGACCGCTCGCAGCATCGCAACAAGGACGAAGCCATGAACATGCTGCGCGCGAGGCTCTACGAGCTCGAGCTGCGCAAGCAGCGGGCCGAGCAGGACAAGGTCGAGGCCGGCAAGACCGACATCGGCTGGGGCCACCAGATCCGCTCCTACGTGCTCGACAATTCGCGCATCAAGGACCTGCGGACCAACGTCGAGATCAGCAACACCAAGGCGGTCCTCGACGGCGACCTCGATCCCTTCATCTCCGCGAGCCTGAAGGCGGGAGTCTGAGTCAGTGAGCGACGAAACCACCGGCACGCCGCCAGCGGCCGCGGCCGACGAGAACCAGATCATCACCGAGCGCCGCGCCAAGCTCGCCCGCCTGCGCGAGCGGGGCGTCGCCTTTCCGAACGATGCGCGCCCCAGTCACCGGGCCGCGGACCTGCTCGAGCACTACGGCTTCAAGACCCGCGAGGAACTCGAAGCCGAGCAGGTCCAGGTATCGGTGGCGGGCCGGATGGTGCTCAAGCGCGTGCAGGGCAAGGCGAGCTTCGCGACCCTTCAGGACGGCTCCGGCACCGGTTCCCGCGGCCGGATCCAGCTCTGGATGAACGACGCCGGCATCGGCGCCGAGCTGCACGCCGAATTCAAGCACTGGGACCTCGGCGACATCGTCGCGGCCGAGGGCGTGCTCTTCAAGACCATGAAGGGCGAGCTCTCGATCCGCTGCGGCGCGCTGCGGCTGCTGACGAAATCCCTGCGCCCCCTGCCCGACAAGTTCCATGGTCTCGCCGATCCCGACATCCGCTATCGCCAGCGCTATGTCGACCTGATCGTCACCGGAGAGGCGCGCGACACCTTCGTCGCCCGCAGCCGGACGATCGACACGGTGCGCCAGTTCATGCGCGGCAACGGCTTCCTCGAGGTCGAGACGCCGATGCTCCACCCGATCCCGGGCGGTGCGGCCGCGCGCCCCTTCGTCACGCACCACAACGCGCTCGACCAGGAGATGTTCCTGCGGATCGCGCCCGAGCTCTACCTCAAGCGCCTGCTGGTCGGCGGCTTCGAGCGGGTCTTCGAGATCAACCGCAGCTTCCGAAACGAAGGCATCAGCCCGCGGCACAATCCCGAATTCACGATGATGGAGTTCTACGCCGCGTATACCGACTACCGGTGGCTGATGGACTTCACCGAGCGGGTGCTGCGCGAAGCGGCGGTCGCCACCACCGGCAGCGCGGTGCTCAGCTACCAGGGCCAGCGGATCGATCTCGAACCGCCCTTCGCAAGGCTGACCATCGTCGAGGCGATCCGGGTCCACGGCGGCCCGCAGTACGCGACCGCGCGGCTCGACGATCCGGCCATGCTGCGCGAGGAACTGCGCCGGCTCGGCGTAGATCTCGCAACGCCGCCGTTGGCGGGCGCCGGTATCGGGGCACTGCAGCTGGCGCTGTTCGAGGAAGTCGCCGAATCGAAGCTGGTCCAGCCGACCTACATCATCGACTACCCGGTCGAGGTCTCGCCGCTCGCGCGCGAATCCGATAACCATCCGGGCATCACCGAGCGCTTCGAGCTCTTCATCGCGGGCCGCGAGATCGCCAACGGTTTCTCCGAGCTGAACGATCCCGAGGATCAGGCCGCCCGGTTCCGCGCCCAGGCCGAAGCCAAGGAAGCGGGCGACCAGGAAGCCATGTACTACGACGAGGACTACATCCGGGCGCTGGAGTACGGCATGCCTCCGGCGGGCGGATGCGGTATCGGCATCGACCGCCTGATCATGCTGCTCACCGACAGCGCCAGCATCCGTGACGTCGTGCTGTTTCCGGCACTGAAGCGGCTCGACTAGAGTGAAACAGCCCCCACGCTCGCTGTCGCTCGCTGCCCCCCGAGGGGGCTATCAGTGGCTTCGGGCGGCCGGGCGCCACTGATACCAGGTCGATGCGTCTCGTCCTGCGGACCTACGACATCGTGATGCTGCAGCGGATGCGTTCGATCCTCGAGCAGCGCGGCATCGCGGTGCACGTCAGCGACGAGTTCACCTTCGCGGTGCCGGGGCTGCCCGGGGCGGAACAACCGCGCGGCCTCTGGGTGCCCCCCGCGGACTGGGAGGCCGCCATCCGGGCACTGCGGCACGACATACCGCCCGACGAGCTACCGACGCTCGAGGCCGACTGACCTCCGAGCGGTTTCGCACAAGGCTTCGGATTCGGGTGCAGGGCAAGGCGGGGCGCCGAAGACAGTACGGTTGTACGGCAAGGCGCCCCAACGCGGTCATGCGCCCGAATCCGGAGCCGGCTCAAACGTTGAAGGATTCGCCGCAGCCGCACTCACTCTTGACGTTCGGGTTGTTGAAGCGAAAGCCCTCGTTGAGGCCATCCTTCACGAAGTCGACCTCCGTTCCCTCGATATACGGCAGGCTCTTCGGGTCGACGAAGACCCGGATGCCGTTGCTCGCGAACTCCCGGTCGCCTTCCTCGATGTCGTCGGCGAACTCGATCCTGTAGGCAAGGCCCGAGCAACCCGTCGTCCGGATGCCGAGCCGCAGGCCGAGGCCCTTGCCCCGGCGCGCGAGAAAGCCGCCGACATGGTCGGCGGCGGCCCTGGTAAGCGTGATGCCCGTGGTCATGCTGTCTGTCTCTGGTCCCGCAAGGTCGATCGATCGTTCACTGTACCTGTCGTTTGCCGTGCCTGCATCCGCCATACGCCGGCCCCCCCCCCGAACCGGCGCACGGTGGCGACGCCGCTCAGACGGTGGTCAGCCGGCCGTTGGACAGCTTGATCGGCTGCAGCGTGGAGGTCGGGAAGGCCAGCGCAGCGCGGTGCTCCTTGACGGCGGAAACCTCCTTCGGCCTGGCCTGCGCGACGCGATCCTTCTGCTGCTCGACCAGCGACTGCAGGCTGACCGAATCGAGGAACTCGATCATCTTGCGGTTCAGGGTCGACCAGAGCTCGTGCGTCATGCACGGGCCGTCGTCCTGGCAGTTCTCCTTGCCGCCGCACTGGGTCGCATCGAGCGGTTCGTCGACCGCGAAGATGATGTCGGCCACCGTGACCTCGCGCGCCGGGCGCGCCAGGGTGTAGCCGCCCCCCGGGCCGCGGGTGCTCTCGACCAGCTCGTGGCGGCGCAGCTTGCCGAACAGCTGCTCGAGATAGGACAGGGAGATCTTCTGCCGCTGGCTGATTCCGGCAAGCGTCACCGGCCCCTGATGCTCACGCAGCGCGAGATCGATCATCGCAGTGACAGCAAACCGTCCTTTCGTCGTAAGTCTCATGGTGGTTCCTCTGGAGGGGTTGAGGGATTGGGTTCACCATAGTCTTATCCGACTAATTTAGTCAAGTATCCGGGGCGATCGAAGGGTTCTGTTCTTCAGGCCGCCGCGACCTGGGTGGCTCGCCGCTTGGCGAGCTCGAGCAGGCCCCCGCAGGCGTCCTCGATGTAGTCGAAGGTCTGCTCGAAGGCGGACTGGTTGCCGTAGAACGGATCGGGGATGGTTGCCGAGTCGTACTCGGTGGCGAAACGCATCAGCAGCTGGAGCTTGTGGCGATGACGCTTGCCGACCGTCTGCTGAAGCATCGACAGGTTGTCCCAGTCCATCGCGAGAACGAGGTCGAACTGCTCCAGGTCATGGTCGGAGATCCGCGACGCTCGCTGCTCGGAGATGTCGATCCCCCGCTTGGCGGTGACGGCGATCGCCCGCCGGTCGGCCGGCTCGCCGACGTGGTATCCGTGGGTCCCCGCCGATGCCACCGTGACGACATCGTCGAGCCCCGCCTGGCGAACCATGTGCCGGAACAGCCCTTCGGCCATCGCCGAGCGACAGATGTTGCCCATGCACACGAACAACACCCGGGTTCCCATTCTGAAAGTGACTGGTTCCTTGTTGGCCATCTCAGTTTCCGATAAATGAATATTCTTGAACTCGTGAACCCTTCATGCCGGCTGGGGCAGATCCGCCGGCGCGGGCGGCAGGTCGGTGCCGCTGGCGCCCAGCACCTGCTCCTTGAGCCGCGCCAGCCGGTCGCGCGTCTCGGCCGCCTTCTCGAACTCGAGATTCCTGGCGTACTCGAGCATCTGCTTTTCCAGCCGCTTGATCTCCTTCGCGAGCGCCTTCTCGCTCATCGCGCCGATCTCCCGCGACTCGAGCTCGGCCTGGCTCTCGGCGCGGGACTGGCGTGGATCGAAGACGCCGTCGATCATGTCGCGCACCGCCTTGTCCACTCCGCGCGGCACGATGTCGTTGGCGACGTTGAAGGCCTCCTGCCGGCCGCGCCGCCGGCCGGTCTCGCCGAGCGCCCGCGCCATGGAGTCGGTGACCCGGTCCGCATAGAGGATGGCCCGCCCCTCCAGATTGCGCGCCGCCCGCCCGATGGTCTGGATCAGGCTGCGCTCGGAGCGTAGGAAGCCCTCCTTGTCGGCATCGAGGATCGCGACCAAGGCCACCTCGGGGATGTCCAGCCCCTCGCGAAGCAGGTTGATCCCGACCAGCACATCGAACACGCCCAGGCGCAGATCCCGGATGATCTCCACCCGTTCGACCGTGTCGATATCCGAATGGAGGTAACGCACCCGCACGCCGTGCTCGGACAGGAAATCGGTGAGATCCTCGGCCATCCGCTTGGTCAGCGTGGTCACGAGGACCCGCCCGCCGGTCGCGGCCACCGCCCGGATCTCCGAGAGCACGTCGTCCACCTGGCTCGACGCCGGCCGCACGTCCACCTCGGGATCGACCAGGCCGGTCGGGCGCACCAGCTGCTCCACGACCTGCCCGGCATGAGTGGCCTCGTAGTCGGCCGGCGTCGCCGACACGAAGATGCACTGGCGGACCTTCGATTCGAACTCCTCGAAGCGCAGGGGCCGGTTGTCGAGGGCCGAGGGCAGCCGGAAACCGTACTCGACGAGGGTCTCCTTGCGGGAGCGGTCGCCCCGGTACATCCCGCCCAGCTGCCCGATCGTCACATGGCTCTCGTCGATGAAGATGAGGGCATCGGCCGGCAGGTAGTCGATCAGGGTCGGCGGCGGCTCGCCCGGAGCAGCTCCTGAGAGGTGCCTCGAGTAGTTCTCGATGCCCTTGCAGAAGCCCAGCTCCTGGAGCATCTCGAGATCGAAGCGGGTGCGTTGCTCGAGGCGCTGCGCCTCGACCAGCTTGCCCTCCTGGTGGAAGAAGCGCAGGCGCTCGGCGAGCTCCGCCTTGATGGTCTCGATCGCCCGCAGCACGGTGGCCCGCGGCGTGACGTAATGGGAGGACGGATAGATCGTGAAGCGCGGTACCCGCTGGCGGATCCGCCCGGTGAGCGGATCGAACAGCTGGATGGATTCGACCTCGTCGTCGAAGAGCTCGAAGCGCACCGCGAGCTCCGCATGCTCGGACGGGAACACGTCGATGGTGTCCCCCCTGACCCGGAAGCAGCCTCGGGCGAAATCGGTGTCGTTGCGGGTGTACTGCATCGCGACCAGACGCTGGAGGATCTCGCGCTGGGACATACGGTCGCGCTCGCGCAGGGTCAGCACCATCGCGTGGTAGTCGCCGGGGTTCCCGATCCCGTAGATGCAGGAGACGGTCCCGACGATCACGGTATCGCGCCGTTCGAGCAGAGACTTGGTCGCCGACAGGCGCATCTGCTCGATGTGCTCGTTGACGGACGAATCTTTCTCGATGAAGAGGTCGCGCTGCGGAACGTAGGCTTCCGGCTGGTAGTAGTCGTAGTAGGAGACGAAGTACTCGACCGCGTTGCGCGGGAAGAACTCCCGCATCTCGGCATAGAGCTGGGCGGCCAGCGTCTTGTTGGGCGCCAGCACGAGCGCGGGCCGGCCCAGCCGGGCGATCACGTTGGCCATCGTGAAGGTCTTGCCCGAGCCGGTGACGCCGAGCAGGGTCTGGTAGCTCAGGCCGTCCTCGACCCCCTGGACGAGCGATTCGATCGCGCGCGGCTGGTCGCCGGCCGGCGGGAACGGCTGGTACAGGTTGAATGGACTATCGTCGAAGCGAAGGAACTTCGTTTCGTCGAGGACCGATCCGGCCATGTATTTCCAGTAGTCGACACAAAGGGACCGGCAAATGCCGTCCCGGAATCCGGGGTCCGGAATGGCGCGAACGCGCCTCTTTCGCAACGCGCGAGGACGCGGCCAAGCCTGGTTTCCGCTATGCTCTCGGTTGGTGCCTGCGCCCCGCGATGGAAGGCGAAAGACCAAGGACGAATTATCCCGCCTGCGCCCCCAAAAAGCTAGTGCCACGCAACATCGACGGGCTTGTCGCAGTCGGTTGAAATAATTTTTACATTTACAAATCAAGGACTTGCAGAACCCCCATGTCTGCGTCGAATTTTGCCGCGGTGCCACTTGCTCCCCGTGATCCGATTCTCGGCCTGACCGAGGCATTTCTCGCCGACACGCGGCCGGAGAAAGTCAACCTCGGGGTCGGGGTCTATTACGACGACAACGGCAAGGTGCCGGTCCTGGCGGCGGTCGCCGAGGCCGAGCGCCGGCGCGTCGCGAGCTCCCCGGCACGAGGCTATCTGCCGATCGAGGGTTTCGCACAGTACAACAAGGCGGTCCAGCAGCTCCTGTTCGGCGCCGATTCCGCCCTGCTCGCCGCCAACCGGGTCGCCACCTTCGAATGCCTCGGCGGCACGGGCGCCCTGCGGGTCGGCGCGGACTTCCTGCGGAGGCTCGACGACAAGGGCAAGGTGCTCATCTCCGACCCGAGCTGGGAGAACCACCGCGCCATCTTCGAAGCCGCCGGCTTCGAGGTCGAAACCTACCCCTACTACGATCCGGACACGCACGGGGTGCGCTTCGAGGAGATGGTCTCCGCCATCGAGGCCGCCTCGGCGGGCGACGTCGTGGTCCTGCATGCCTGCTGCCACAACCCCACCGGGGTCGACATCGACGTCGCCCAGTGGAACCGGGTCGTCGAGGCCTGCGGCCGGTCGGGGGCGATCCCCTTTCTCGACATGGCCTACCAGGGCTTCGGCGACGGCATCGAGCAGGACGCCACCGCCCTGCGCCTGTTCGCCGCATCGGGGCAGAATCTGCTGGTCGCGAGCTCGTTCTCGAAGAACTTCTCGCTCTACGGCGAGCGGGTCGGCGCCCTGTCGGTGGTCACCGCCGATGCCGACGAGACCGGCCGGGTCACCAGCCAGATCAAGCGGCTGATACGCGCCAACTACTCGAACCCGCCGACCCATGGCGCCGCGCTCGTTGCCGAGGTGCTCGCCACGCCCGCCCTGCGTGCCCAGTGGGAAGGCGAGCTCACCGGGATGCGGGATCGCATCCGCGCGATGCGCAGCGGCCTCGTCGAGGGCCTGGCGAACAAGGGCATCGCCCGTGACTTCAGCTTCGTCACCCGCCAGCGCGGCATGTTCTCCTATTCGGGGCTCAACCGCGAACAGGTCGATCGCCTGCGCGAGGAGTTCGGCATCTATGCGGTCGGCACCGGCCGCATCTGCCTCGCCGCGCTCAACAGCCGCAACCTGCAGCGCGTCGTCGACGCGATCGCCGCCGTCGCCTGATCGTCGCGGGGCTCCCATCGCCAGGCCATCCCCGCTACACTGGGCTACTTACCGCACATACCGGCGAAGCCGGACAAGGAGACAGCCGTGTCCATGATGACGCTCGACGAGCTCGCCAGCCGGATTCCCGACGGCGCGAAGCTCGCCATTCCCAAGAACGACACCGGCGTGCCGATGGCCGCGACGCTCGCCCTGGTCCGGCGCGCTGTGCGTGGCCTGCATCTCGTCTGTGTGCCGACCGCCGGCCTGCATGCCGATCTGCTGATCGGCGCCGGCTGCGTGGACACGCTCGAGACATCCGCGATCACACTCGGCGAATTCGGCACCGCGCCCCGGTTCACCGACGCGGTCCGCAACGGCCGACTGCGCCTGATCGACGCCACCTGCCCCGCCGTCTACGCCGGGTTGCAGGCGTCCCAGAAGGGCCTGCCCTTCATGCCCTTGCGCGGCCTCTTCTCGTCCGACCTTCTTGCCCATCGCGACGACTGGAAACCGATTGCGAACCCCTTCGCCGAGAACGACCCCATCATCGCCATCAAGGCGATCCGGCCCGACGTGGCGCTCTTCCACGCCGAGGCCGCCGACCGCTTCGGCAACGTATTCATCGGCCGCGACCGCGACGGGCTCCTGCTCGCGCACGCCTCCGAGACGGCCCTCGTGACGGTCGAACGGATCGTGGACGGCAACCTGTTCGAGGATCCGGCCCGTGCCGGCGCCACAGTGCCTGCCATGTACATCGGCGGTGTCGCCCTCGCGCCCGAGGGCGCCTGGCCCGTGGGCTTCAACGGCGCGCAACCGGATGCCGGCTGGATGCGTCGCTACGTCGCCACCGCCCGCGACCCCGAAGGCTTCCGGGACATGCTCGAATCCCTGGCCGCCGAAGCCCCTTGGGCATCGATGCTGGCGGCGGCTGAAGGGCAACCGGCATGAGCCTCGCCGCCACCGTCGCGACCGAGGCCACCCCGGTCGAAGGCCTGATCCTGACGATCTCGAGCCTGCTGCACGGCGTGCGGCACGTTGCCGTCGGCGCGAGCTCACCGATCCCCGGCGCGGGCGCCCTGCTTTCCAGAGCGCTGGCCGAGCAGAACGGTGAACCTGCGGTGCGCCTGTCGATCCTCGGATCGCGCCGCCACAACAGCTTCACCAACGGCGGCGTCGAGCTCTTCGACCTGATCGGCCAGGGCCGCATCGGCGCCTTCTTCCTCGGCGGCGGCCAGCTCGACGGCGAGGCCAACATCAACCTGGTCGGCACCGGCGACTACCCCCAGACCCCGGTGCGCTGGCCCGGCTCCTTCGGATCGGCCTACCTCTACCACCTGGTGCCCCGGGTGATCCTGTTTCGCGAGGAGCACACCCGGAGGGTGATGGTGCCGAGGGTGGATTTCGTCTCCGCCGCCGGCCCGCGCGACGACGGCATCTATCGCCCCGGCGGGCCGCATGCGCTGCTCACGCGCCTGTGCCTGTTCGACTTCGATCGCACGAAGCGCCGCTTCCGGCTGCGCAGCGTCCACCCGGGGCACAGCGTCGAGGAAGTGCGCGACGAGACCGGCTTCGACTTCGACTGCCCCGCCGACGTGCCGATGACACCGTCACCGGACGGCGCGACCCTGGCGCTCATCCGCGGCCGGATCCGCGAGGAGATCGCGGAAACCTATCCGAAGTTCGCCGCCGAGATCCTGCCTGCCGAGGTCGCCTGAAAGCCGCGGCCGGCTTGCAGCCGTCGCGGCCTCGACGAAGGTCACGGGCCGCCGGCGGGCCATAGCCGGGCGAAATCGAACGAAAGCTCGCGATGATGGCGGATGGACAGCAAATGCACGATCGCTTTGCTCCCATCCACCATGTAGAGAATCAGATAGTCGCCGTGCAGGTATATCCGTAACGCGTCTGCCGCTCCCGGCGGAAGTTGCGCGAGCCGGGCCAGAGCCTCGGCAGACCGGGGCGGTTGGTCCAGGTAGCGCGTTCCGATCAGCGGAAAGCGCGCGAGATTGGGTATCACCGTGCCCCTCAAGCCTGCCAGCAGATCATCGCAGGCAGCGGCAGCATCGGCCTCTTCCAGGAACGCTTCGATGGATGCCAGACGCTCCAGGAAGCTCCCGGTCAGCTCCACGCGCCAGAGTTGCTCAGCCACGTCGCCTGTTTTTCGCCTTGCTGCCTGCAGATGCCTTGTTCGAGCGCGCCGTCTGCAGCCCGGCAACGGCGGCATCGGCATCCTGTGTCCTGCCGGCAAGAACGTCATCCAGGCCACGACGAGCGTCATCGATCAGGAGCAGATGAATGCGTTCTCGCTCCAGTCGATGGTAGTAGTCCAGCCGTTGCGCATCGATCAGCGCCACATAGCTCTCGCCGTTCTTGGTGATGATCTTCTCGGCACCGGCCCTGACCTCGTCGGCCAGTTCGGAAAGATTGGCGCGCGCCTGGGTGAGCGGCACCACGTCGCTGGCGAAAAAACCCATGACAGGATCCTTCGTAAACCGTACGGAATCATGTACATTATAAACGAATCCAGCCGAACGATCTGCTTGCAGCCTCCTGTGCCACAGGTGCCCGACCACCACATCAAACTGGCATCCGCGCCAGCTCTTCGTGACCACGCAGAACCGCTGATGTCACGACGGTGGCTTGCGACGGTGCGGACAGCACGCTATGATGATGGGCTATTCCCCGATAGCTCAGTCGGTAGAGCGACGGACTGTTAATCCGCAGGTCGCAGGTTCGAGCCCTGCTCGGGGAGCCAGAATTTCAAGGGCCTCGCAGCAATGCGAGGCCCTTTCATTTGTACGAGTAGGTTGGTGTCGACGCCGATCATTCGCCTGTCGCACCGGCCTCCATCGCAGCCTGCATGTCCGCGAGGCTGACGGCCCGGTCAGGACGGGGAACGATTCCTTTCAGGGACTTGATCGAATGCGAAGCCGGCACGACGGCATAGTGGCCGTCCTGCATGCGGATGAACTCCACCCTGTCGCCCGCAACCAGACCCATGTCGCCGCGAACCTTCGACGGGATGGTGATCTGCCCTTTCGAGGTGACGGTCGCTGTTGACACGGCATCTCCTTGCATCCGGGAAGAAAAACGGTAAGGGATTTGCATGCACAGATCAAGATGAGCCAGAGCAAATGTTCGTAGAGATTTTCCTTCACTGTACGTTTCAACCTGTAGGCCGTCGAAACGGGATACCTGACGGATTAACCTCCAGATAAACCGGGCGCAATTGGCTGCGCCCCTGCTCCGCCATCCAACCGTCTATCGGACCGACCATCGAACGCACAAGATACCGCACTGTATCGGCTTCCCATTCGTCGTCTAAGCCTGGCCCCAGATTGATGCACAGCCGATCCTGTGTTGTTCGAAAAGCAACATTATCTGCTTCCCCCTTAAGGCGAAACCGCAAATACCGCTTTAGCTTGTCGGACCCGGCTTGCACATGTAGTCGGTGTTTCTCTACAGAATTGATATTATACGGATTATACCTCGCGATCAATCGCCATTCGCGCTCTTCCCCAAACCCCTCGTGCTTGAACACCGGGGCAATCCATCCGAAGTAGTCGCTACGAATATAGTGCGCCACAGCCTGATAGCCTTTCGAGCCGAGTTGAGATCCCTGATGCGGATTCCTCATTTCCTCGATCTCCGCCTCTTGGATTCTCGCAACAACGTGGGCCACAAACGCACGCGCGATCGCCAGCTGTTCGTCGGCCTTGTATATGCACGGCACGAGTTCAAAACCCTGTGATCTAGCAGCGGACTCAAGCGCACCAGCATGCACTCCAAGCGCGTAACCCCCTTGAGGGCAATATGCACGCCATTGGGAAAGCAAATTGCCGTTCTCACTCCATGAAGCGACAAACGTAGCGGAACGGCTCATCGCGATACCCCCCAATGCCACGTCACGGATCATGTTCAATATATCGAGCGGCGCAAGTCTGGCGTCGACAGCTGGTTTACGTGGCGTCGATTCGATCTGTCTTTGCTGTGCATCTATCGCCGCCCGAAACACCTCCATGGCCAGCAAACATTCCTTAGCGTCATTCAGATCCGGAACATGTCCACACCAAATCTCTTGGTCCTTCAATATAGAAGCCAAGGCCATAGGGTTTGTATAATGGTAAAGATGCGAAGGCCTGTCTTTGCGGCGTGCCTCGATGTACTGCGCCAAGACCGGGAGTTCGTCCTCGAGCCTCATCTCTTATTCACCTGTAGCAGACACCATTTTGATAAAACATCCTCACCAAGGACGCTAAGCGTCGGTATTTACCAGGATGTAGATCCGGCAACCCACCATTCCGCTGCAAATCCTCGACGACCAGGCCACCCGCGCCCGGTTCAATCTTCAACGCCCGTGATGCGCAAAGGTTGCACCACGCGAAGATCAGATAGCTCGTGCGGCCGCATCCAATACCCTTCCGTACTCAAGGAAACGATCCTTGCGAGTCTCAATCGCCGTTTCAAGCAACTTCTGGTGAATACCCATCGGTGGAAGCCACTCCAAAAACTCGCCCGGTTGGCCAGCCTCTTCCCAATTCTTCCTCCAGTCGCTCAGGCGAATCTTTACTGGTTTGTCCTTGAAATGCACCAATCGATCCCGCAGTTCGATCTCGCCCTTTAGCCACGCCGGGGGCGTCGCTGCGCCGAACCGTTTGCTCGCCTGTTTCAGCTTCTCAAGCGTTCCATCTCGCTTTACGTGATCCCAAAGCCCGTCAAGCGCGTCGGGCATCACTTGCTCCGCAAGCTGGAATCGCCTCAGTCGATTGGCGAAGCTTTCGACCATCAACGCCCCCCAGATCACCACCTGAACATGCGCCATCATCAGGTGAACGGGGTCCGCTGACTGCTCGATCTGTGTCTCAATAGCTTCCAGCTCGCGGAAGTAATGAAACTCCATGTTGATGTGCAACTCGTGCTGCACATCCCCTGACGCGCGAGTCAGCTTTGTCCAACTGGATCGCTTCACGGCCTACCCGCCGCGGCCTTGGGAATGCTCATGCGGTGTCCTGCCTAGTCCGAATAAAGGTGCTTCTGGAAACCAACGAAGACGCGGCGGACCTGATCGGGTCTGCCGAGTTCGGCAAAGGCGTCGGGCAGGGCGCGGTACTTGAGGCGCAGCAGCGGTGACAGCTTCTCCTGGTCCAGCTCGTCAACGCCTTGCCTGACGTACTGCGCGAGAACGAAGTCGATGAAAGCCTGCTGCTTGTCGGTCAGCCCCTGCGTGGCCGCTGCCTTCGCCGCGTGGGCACGCTGCTCGCGGGTCCTAGGCTCGGTGGCAAAGGCCACGTAGGCCAGCACGTCGAAGAGGTCGCTCTGCTCAGCCTCGATGATCGCCTGCATCTCGGCCAGTGGTTCCCGCCCGAAGCCCCGATCCGCGAGCTGGGCGAGGAGCGTCTTGCGTGTTTCCGGGTCGCTCCAGATCCGGCGAAGCTCGTCTTCGTCCTTGAAGAATTCGGGCAGCACGCCGAAGAGGACTTCGAGGAACTGCGCGGCAGAGAGCGGTCGGCCATCCGCCCCCCAGAAGGTGGTTGCCGTCATGCTCTGGATCGCGCGCGCCTTGCCGTCCGCCAGCTTGACTCTGGTCCTGGGCGCGGGCGGCGGCTCCATCGCGGTCAGCGGCTCGGGTGTACCTGATGGCCCCGACGGGCCCGGCGGCATCGCGCGCGGCGGCTCGGGCTCCACCGGCTCGCCATCCCACTCCGGATCGCTGAAGTGGTGATGCGCCTTCACGAAGTCGTGGATGGTGAAGTAGTCCTTGCCATCGTACAGGCGCGTTCCACGCCCGATGATCTGCTTGAACTCGACCATCGAGCTGACGGGTCGCATCAGCACGATGTTGCGCACGTTGCGGGCGTCGACCCCGGTGGACAGCTTCTGCGAGGTGGTGAGGATGGTCGGGATGGTCTTCTCGTTGTCCTGGAAGTCGCGCAGGAACTGGTCGCCGATGGCCCCGTCGTCCGCCGTCACGCGCACGCAGTAGTTCGGATCGGCGCCGGCTTTCACCTGGTTGATCAGGTCGCGCACCATTAGCGCATGCTCCTGCGTGGCGCAGAAGACCAGGGTCTTTTCGCGCTGGTCGATCATACCCATGAGGAGCTTGACGCGGTATTCCTCGCGCTCCCGGATGACGATCACGCGGTTGAAATCGGCCTCGACGTAGCGTTTGCCAGGCACGACCTCGCCCTCGACGACGGCGTCGTCGGGCGTGTAAGTGTAGTCGTCCAGCGTGGTGGCGATCTGCCGCACCTTGAAGGGCGTGAGATAGCCGTCGTTGATGCCTTCCTTCAGCGAGTAGGTGTAGACCGGCTCGCCAAAGTAGGCGTAGGTGTCGGCATTGGTCTTGCGCCTGGGCGTGGCGGTCAGGCCAAGATGAACCGCCGGGGCGAAGTAGTCCAGGATCGCCCGCCACTGACCTTCGTCGTTCGCGCCACCCCGGTGGCATTCGTCGATGACGATGAAGTCGAAGAAATCCGCCGGGTACTCGCCGAAATGCGGCGATCCGCCGGGACCGCTCATGAAGGTCTGGAAGATGGTGAAGAAGATGCTGCCGTTCTTGGGCACGCGGCCCTTCTTCCGGATTTCCTCCGGCGAGATGCGCACCAGCGCATCGTCGGGGAAGGCCGTGAAGGCGTTGTACGCCTGATCGGCGAGGATGTTGCGATCGGCAAGGAAGAGAATGCGCGGACGGCGCGATGGCTCGCCCCCGGTCTTCCAGTCGGTGAGGTTCCAGCGGCTGTGAAAGAGCTTCCAGGCGATCTGAAAGGCAATGGCCGTCTTGCCGGTGCCGGTGGCCAGCGTCAGCAGAATGCGGTCGCGCCCGTTGGCGATGGCTTCCAGCACGCGGCGGATGGCGATTTCCTGGTAGTAGCGGCTCTCCCACGCGCCACCCTTGTCTTCGAAGGCAACGGCGGCGAAGCGCTCGCGCCAGGCATTGGCCTCGGCATAGGTTCTGGCCCATAGCTCTTCCGGGCTGGGGAAGGCGGCAACGTCGCCCTCCGCGCCGCTTGCCATGTCCACGCCATAGATCTTCTGGCCGTTGGTGGCGTACGCAAAGCGCACCGCCAGCCTGGTCGCGTACTGCTTGGCCTGCCCCAGCCCTTCGGTATGGGGCTTGCCCCAGGCCTTGGCCTCGATCACCGCCAGCTTGGTGTTGCGGTAGATCAGCACGTAGTCGGCGATGTCGGCCCTGGCACGCTGGCCGCGCCCCTGCAGGCGGCCGGGCGCGATGACTTCACGCCGGATACGGCTACCCTCGACCACGCCCCAGCCCGCCACCTGCAAGGCGGGGTCGATGTGCTCGGCGCGGGTTTCGGCTTCGTTCATGGTGTCAGGCCCGCAGGGATCTGGAATGCGAGCAGGGCCAGGGCATCGGCTGGCGAAAGAACCTCAACGCCTTCGGCACGCAGGGTGTCGGCCAACACCAGCAAATCCTTGTCGCCCGTCACCAGCCATGAGGGCTGCACCACCAGTGCTGCATGGATGAACTTGTCGTCGGCCGGATCGCGGCACAGCCTGCGCTCACCAATCGCTTGCGGCACAGTTACCTGCTGCGCGACCCCGACGATGTCGTCCAGCAAAGCGTTGCGCTGCTCGATCGAAACGTAGCGGTCGAACCTGGGATGCCAGAAACGATCCCTGAGCTCGTCGAACGTCGCCTGCGTAAAAGCGGGGCGGGAGTTGCGCACTACCTGTCGGGTCAACTCGGCCGGCGCCCCGGTTCGGCTGATCAGGCCGCTGATCCACACGTTGGTGTCAATGACGACGCTGAAGGCGGGCGAAAGCACGCCGAATCAGCTTTCGTCGGCCAGCAGTTCTTCCAGCTTTTCGGGCGTCAGCCCAGCCCGCTCGGCTGCCAACGCTGTCTCTTCCATGGTGCGGAGCAGCCGGTCGGCATAGAACTGGCGCATCGCCTCGTAGTCCTGCGCGCTGACCATCACGCCCACCAACCGGTTGTGCTTTAGCACACCCACCGGCGAGCGTTGCGCGCGCTCGATCAACTCTCCGAACCGGGTCTTGGCTTCATTGGCCGTGACGGTTTGCATGGGGTGTACCTCTGCCGACTGATATCGGGCAATTTAAACGAATCGTTCGATTTGGTCAAATCGCATCATAGCTTGCCGCTGAAGGCCTGGTGAAGAAGGGATTTCTTGAGTTCGTCGAGGGCCGCCAGTTTGCGGGCGGCAGCCTCGCCAAGGCTGTGGGTCATCGCCCCTAGCGCTTCGATCCTGGCTACGGCCTCGTATTGCGTCGCAAGAGGCGGCAGTGGTACCGCAATCTCGGCAAGCATCCCCTGGTTCAAGCTCTTGATACTCATCTTGTTCTTCCCCGCGTCAATCAGCTTACGACGCACCGCACGCGATCTAAGGCAGTGACAGACGTAAGTTGGAGCCGCTTTGGCGCGGTCGATCCTGATCCGGATCGTGAAACCGGAGTGCGCAACGGGCGCCGCCAAGCTTCCCACGACCATGCAGCGGCCAATCAACTCCGGATTGCCATTGGAACGAACCGTGAGGATGTCTCCCTCGGAAATCGCGTCGACTGGACTCAGATCACCATCCAGCGTGACCGTCTCCAAATGGTCCAACGGCACCCAGAAGTGATTCTGGAAGTCCTTTACGCCGATGATCTGCACTGAGCGACCCTTGCTCCGCTTGGTGAAGTTGGCACCGTTGCGGAAGGTGGCCAAATCTCCCAGTCGGATGGAAGGCGGACCGCCCGCGTGGTACGCGAAGATCGCGTCATGCTGTTGATCGAAGATTTCGCTCGCGCTCAAGAGGTTCTTCTCGGTATTGGCCCTGGCCGTGGCGATGGCTTCGAAAGCTTCGTCAAGGATGGCGACGATGCGACGCTGTTCGGGGAGAGCCGGCACCTTTACCGGTAGCGCATAAACTTCGTCGCGGTTAATGCCCGGCTTGACCCCGTTTGCCAAGCCACGAAGGTTTAGCGTTGTGAGCATGTAGTAAAGAAACCGCCGGTCATGTCGCGCGCGATCAAACTCAACGAAGTAGGTAACGTCAAGCGGCCAAAACTTCATCTCTGTCAGCGTGACTTCGCCAGCAGACCCCTTTCTGCCAACGATGATGCTCGGTCTGTCGCAATAGAAATTATTCGTTCGGGTCCTTTCTCCATTGGCACCGTACACTGGATAGAGCCCATTCGGATCACGGCTTTCCGGTGCAAGTGGTTTGCCATACTCAAGCCGAATCAATTCACCGAGCGTTACGCTCTCCCAGTCGGACCTCACGCGATTAACTCTCGGATTGCGACCAGGGCATCAGCGCTTTCGGAATCCAGCGCCGCAATCTCATCCAGGATTTCCTGCGGACTGCGCAGCATGACCTCATTGCCGCCGTTGGGGTTCTTGACCGACAAATCGTATCTGGCCGTGTCGATGGCGCTTGCGTCCAGTGACCAGCTTTTCGCCGAATCGGCGAAGCTGGCCTGCAGTGCCACGAACTCGGCCAGGTCGTCGTCGTTGAGCGGGTTGGTCTTGCCGAGATTGCGGCCGGGGTCGAGCTGGTAGTACCAGACCTTGTGCGTGGGCGCACCCTTCTTGAAGAACAGGACCACGGTCTTGACGCCGGCACCCTGGAAAGTGCCGCCGGGGCAGTCCAGCACGGTGTGCAGATTGCAGCTTTCCAGCAGCAGCTTGCGGATGCTGACCGAGGCATTGTCGGTATTGCTGAGGAAGGTGTTCTTGATGACGATGGCGGCGCGGCCACCGGCCTTCAGGCGCTTGATGAAGTGTTGCAGGAAAAGGAAGGCCGTCTCCCCGGTCTTGATCGGGAAGTTCTGCTGTACCTCCTTGCGCTCCTTGCCCCCGAAGGGCGGGTTGGCGAGGATGACGTCGAAACGGTCCTTGTCCTGAATGTCGGCCAGGTTCTCGGCCAGCGTGTTGGTGTGGACCACGTTTGGGGCCTCGATGCCGTGCAGGATCATGTTCATGATCGCAATCACGTAGGCAAGGCTCTTCTTCTCCTTGCCGTAGAAGGTTCGCTCCTGCAGCGTCTTCAGGTCGGCGGTGGTGAGGTCCGGCTGGCTGGAAAGGTAGTCGAAGGCCTCGCACAGAAACCCCGCCGAGCCGCAGGCGCCGTCGTAGATGTGCTCGCCGATCTTGGGCCGGGTCACCTTGATCATGGCGCGGATCAGCGGGCGGGGCGTGTAGTACTCGCCGCCGTTGCGGCCCGCGTTGCCCATGTTCCGGATCTTGGCTTCGTAGAGGTGCGACAGCTCGTGCTTCTCGGACTGGGAGCGGAAGTGCAGCTCGTCCACCTGCTCGATCACGTCGCGCAGGGTGTAGCCACTCTGGATCTTGCTCTTGATCTCGCTGAAGACTTCGCCGATCTTGTATTCGATGGTATTGGGGCCGCTGGCGCGCGCCTTGAACCCCGCGAGGTACGGAAAGAGCTTGCCGTTCACGAAGTCGCGCAGGTCGTCGCCGGTCTTGGCGACGTTGTGGTCGAGCTTGCCGTTCGCGCCCCTGGGCGCGGCCCAGCTTGACCAGCGATAGTGTTCATCAAGGATGAAGCGGTAGGTCTTGCCCGCCAACTCGGCCTCGGCGGCCTTGTCGGCCTCCAGGTCGTCCAGGTACTTGAGGAACAGCAACCACGAGCTTTGCTCGGTGTAGTCCAGTTCGCTGGTGCAGCCGGCGTCCTTGTGCAGGATGTCGTCGATGTTCTTGAAGGTTTGCTCGAACACGGTTTCTCTCTCCCCTCGCCATTTCCCGTATGCCCGAGGGCGAATCAATGAACTATCGACGATCATCGCATGCGACGGGATCCGCACGGCCGGTGGGTTCTCCTTCAAAATCCGTGACTTCCGGGATTGCCCCCGCGCCGGTATCATCGCCCAGGCACCCGCCACCGTCCCGTCAGACCCAACCCCATGCCGCGGCACGGGGCCTCTTCGTCCATCCGCCCCATGAACAAGACCCTGCGCAAGCGCATCGCCATCACGGTCCCGGTCGTCGCCGTCATGCCGGTGCTGCTCTTCGCAAGCCTGCCGATCCGGGACTGGTCGGTCGGGCTCGGCGTGGCGATGGTCTGCGCCATGTGCGTATTCGGCCTGTACTCCGTCTGGACGAGCCCGGCGATGTCGCCCGAAGACGAGGAGGAGGAAAAGCTCGGCCCGCTGTCGTTTCGCTGGACGGGAATCCGGCAGGACCTCCGGGGTCGAAGCCTCTTTCGCCGAACCAGGGCACCCGGGACAAGCCGAAACTCCGGCCGACCTGACTGACCATGAAGATCCTGCTGCTCTCCGACCTGCATCTCTCGGTGCAAGCCATGGCCCCGCCGCTCACCGACGCCGACGTCGTGGTGCTGGCGGGCGACCTCGGTCGCCCCGCCGCCGCGATGGAGTGGGCCAGGCAGCTCGAGCAGCCGACGCTGTTCGTCGCCGGCAACCACGAGTTCTACGGTTCGGACCTCGTCTCGACCTATGCGCAACTGCGTGAAGGGGCTCGCGACAGCCAGGTCCGGGTGCTCGAGCGCGACGAATGGATCTGCGAGGGCGTGCGCTTTCTCGGCTGCACCCTGTGGTCCGACCATCGCATCCACGCCGACGAGGAGGCGCGCGAGCGAGGCCTGGCGATGGCCTTCGGAATGGTGCGCGACTTCGACCGGATCAGGCTTGCGCCGGATTCCGACGAGCGCTTCACGCCGGCCATCGCGCAGCGACTATGCGACGAATCCGTCGCCTGGCTGGACGAGCGCTTTGCCGAGCCTCATGACGGCCCGACCGTCGTCGTCACCCATTTCGCTCCGTCGCTGCAGAGCATTCATCCGCGCTTCGCCGATTCGCCGCTCAACGCCTGCTTCGTCAGCGATCTCGAGGCACGCATCCGGCGCTGGCAGCCGGCGCTCTGGCTGCACGGCCATACCCACGACAGCTTCGACTACCGGATCGGCGCAACCCGGGTGCTGGCCAATCCGCGCGGCTACGCCCCGGGCGGCGTGGTCGAGAACGCCCTCTTCGACCCTGGCTTCCACATCGAGATTCCGTGAGCTAGCGGCAACCACCCCGCGAACCAGGCGGCCACCGATGCGGACTGTGGTCGCCCCGGATTGCACTGCGATTCCCTGTCCCCGCATACTTTCCGATCTGGTCGTCGCCGCGCCCGACACGGATCGTCGAATTCACGCTGGCGCCCCGAACCCGGGTCGGGGCCGGAACGCCCGGGGCGTTTCCGGATCGACCCGTTTCCGATACCTGCCATAATCTCCTTCCCTCGCAGAAGAAGTTCCAGACCACAGGAGACCCCATGAAGTCGAACATCCGAGGATTCATCGTCGCTGCCGCCATCGGCCTCGGCCTGAGCGGCGCCGCCCATGCCCAGCAGTTCATCAACGTCCTGACCGGGGGCACCAGCGGGATCTACTATCCCCTCGGCGTTGCCCTGTCCCAGATCTACGGCAAGGCGATCCCCGAGGCGAAATCGTCGGTGCAGTCGACCAAGGCCTCGGTCGAGAACCTGAACCTCATCCAGGCTGGCCGCGGCGAGATCGCCTTCACCCTCGGCGACTCCCTCTCGGACGCCTGGAAGGGCAACGAGGAAGTCGGATTCAAGGCGCCGCTGGACAAGCTGCGCGGGATCGCCGCGATCTATCCGAACTACGTCCAGATCGTGGCGAGCGCCGAATCCGGCATCAAGACCCTCGAGGACCTCAAGGGCAAGCGGGTGTCGGTGGGCGCCCCGCGCTCGGGTACCGAGCTCAACGCGCGCGCGGTGTTCAAGGGCGCCGGCATGACCTACAAGGATCTCGGCAAGGTCGAGTATCTCCCCTTCGGCGAGTCGGTCGAGCTGATCAAGAACCGCCAGCTCGATGCCACCCTGCAGTCGGCGGGCCTCGGCGTGGCCTCGATCCGCGACCTCGCCACCTCGGTGAAGATCGTCGTGGTGCCGATCCCGGCCGATGTCATCGGGAAGATCGGCGATCCCGCCTACCAGGCCGCCACCATTCCGGCCGGCACCTATGACGGCCAGGCGGCCGATGTGCCGACCGCTTCGATCAACAACTTCCTCGTCACCCATAGCGGCGTCTCGGACGACATCGCCTACAAGATGGCGCAAGCGCTCTACGACAACCTGGACCAGATGGTCTCCGCCCATGCTGCCGCCCGCAGCATCAAGCTCGAGAACGCGCTCAAGGGCATGCCGCTGCCGCTGCATCCCGGCGCGGAGAAGTTCTACCGCGAGAAGGGCGTCCTCAAGTAGGCGCCCGCGGGGCGAGCCGGAGACCATGCCGGCTCGCCGCTTACAGCCCGAGGGACGCGTCGGCCGCGTCCCTCTTTCGTTGCGCCCGGAGAGCTCCCCATGTCCGAACAAGCCAGCAGCCCGCCCCCCGCCGAGATCGTCAATCCAGTCCTCGATGATCCCCACAACATCTTCGGGAAGCGCTCACCGGCCGCGACGAACGCGATCTTCTGGATCGCGGTAGCTTTCTCGGCCTACCAGATCTACACCGCGGCCTATGCGCCGCTGGCGAGCCTCGTCATGCGCTCGCTGCACGTCGGCTTCCTGCTGCTGCTCACCTTCGCGGCGCTGCCGACCCTGCGTCGCGGCGGCACCGGCAGCCATTGGGTGGGCTGGGGCCTTGCCATCGCCGCGTTCGTGCTCGGCTTCTACCAGTGGATCTTCGAGGAAGACCTCATCCTGCGCTCGGGGGAGCTCACCACCCTCGATCTCTGGGTCGGCATCATCATCCTCGCCATGGTGTTCGAGGCGGCGCGCCGGGTGATGGGTCCGGCGCTCCCGCTGATCTGCGGCCTGTTCCTCGCCTACGCCCTGTTCGGGGAATACCTGCCGGGCCAGTTCGCGCACCGCGGCTACGGGCTCGACCAGGTCATCAACCAGCTGTCGTTCGGGACCGAGGGCATCTACGGGATTCCGACCTACGTCTCGTCCACCTACATCTTCCTGTTCATCCTCTTCGGCACATTCCTCGAGCAGGCGGGGATGATCCGCCTGTTCACCGATTTCTCGCTGGGCACCGTCGGCCATACCCGCGGCGGGCCGGCCAAGGTCTCGGTGGTGGCCTCGGGCCTGATGGGCACGATCAACGGCTCGGGAGTGGCCAACGTGGTCACCACCGGCCAGTTCACGATACCGCTGATGAAGCGGTTCGGCTTCCGCTCGGCCTTCGCCGGAGGCGTGGAAGCCACCTCCAGCATGGGCGGACAGATCATGCCACCGGTCATGGGGGCGGTGGCCTTCATCATGGCCGAGACGATCGGCGTACCCTACCTCGAGGTCGTCAAGGCGGCGGTCATTCCAGCCATCCTGTACTTCGCGACCGCTTTCTGGATGGTCCATGTGGAAGCCGGTCGACTCGGCCTCATGGGCATACCCAAGGCGGAATGCCCCGATCCCTGGGCGGCGGTCCGTGAGAAGTGGTACCTGATCCTGCCTCTCGCCGCCCTGGTCTGGCTGCTCTTCTCGGGCTACACCCCGCTCTTCTCGGGGACCGTCGGCCTCGCGGCCACCGTCATCCTGATCTTCGGGGCGGCAGCCATCTCGGGAGCATCGAGCATGGCTCTGCGGATCATCTTCTGGATCGGCCTCGCCCTGATTTCGTCCTCCTTCCTGCGCTGGGGCATCACCGCCGTATTCGTGGTGATCGCGGCACTGGTCGCACTGAACTTCTTCGTGCGCGGCGGCCGCGATGCACTGCGGCTTTCGATCAACGGCATGGCCGAAGGCGCCAAGAACGCCCTGTCGGTAGGCGTGGCCTGCGCCCTGGTCGGCGTCATCATCGGCGTCATGACCCTCACGGGCGCGGCCACCACGTTCGGCGGCTACGTCATCGCGCTCGGGGAGCACAGCCTCTTCCTGTCGCTCCTCCTGACGATGGTGACCTGCCTGGTGCTCGGCATGGGCATCCCGACGATCCCGAACTACATCATCACGAGCTCGCTCGCCGCGCCGGCCCTGCTCGAGATGGGCGTGCCGCTGATCGTCTCGCACATGTTCGTCTTCTACTTCGGCATCATGGCCGACCTGACTCCGCCGGTCGCCCTGGCCGCCTTCGCCGCCTCGCCGATCGCGAAGGAATCCGGACTGAAGATCGGAATCCAGGCGATGCGCATCGCGATCGCCGGCTTCGTCGTGCCCTTCATGGCCGTCTATGCGCCAGCCCTGATGATGCAGTCAGGGACCCTTCTCGACACCGCCTACGTCGTCTTCAAGGCCCTGCTAGCGATCGGGCTCTGGGGCGCGGCGAGCGTCGGCTATCTCTGGCTGCCGATGACATGGTACGAGCGGATTCTCGCAGTCGTCGGCGCGTTCCTGCTCGTGGTCGCATCCGCGATCACCGATCAGATCGGCTTCGCGGTCTGCGCGCTCGTCGTGCTCATCCACTGGCTCAGACGCCGGTCGCGATGAGCCTCGGGCTGTGCCTTGCCGTGGCGACCTCGATCGCGGTTTCCCTGCCGGTCGAGCGCTTCACCCTCGCCTGGACCCATTCGATCGAAAAGGTGGGCTGGGAGGAGGACTGGCGGATCGATCGGGCCCGCCACAGTCTCGTGCTGGAGGAATCACGCCTGCGAGGATCCGGCGCCGGCATGGAGCCGCCCGCGGACGCGGTGCTGCGTGACGGCGTCTGGCACGCGCCCGGCGGCCTCGAGGTACCGCGCCTGCGTCTGGCGCTGTCCGAATACACCGACGACTGGCGACTGTGCACCACGGCGGGCTGCCAACCCCTGCTCGAGCGGGTCAGGGCGCGGTCCGGAACCGTCGACCTGTTCCCCTGCCCGATGCGTCCACACCGCAGCCGGTGAGCGGATCCTCGTCAGAGTAGCCATTCGACGGGAAGCCGGCTGGTGATCCACACGCCGACCCGGCTCCAGAACCCCGCGTCGGGCTCACGGCGATGCACGATCGGCGTATCCGACACACCCCCATCGACGCCGCCGCGCCGCTCGATCCACGAGAGCTTGCCGTCGTCGCCGAGCTTCACCTCGTAGACGAGGCCGGGCAGCACCGCCCGCATGTTGTCGGCCATCGCTCTGGCGAGCCCGGGACTGTCGATCAGCATGCCCATCTCGGTGTTGAAGTTCGCCGAGCGCGGATCGAAATTGAAGGAACCGACGAACAGGCGTTCGCGATCGACCGAGAAGACCTTGGCATGCAGGCTGGACGACGAGCTGCCCACCAGCCGGTGCTGGTCGCGCTGCCCGTCGCCGGCGGCCTCGCGCTTCATCTCGTACAGCCGCACGCCGGATTCCAGCAGCGCGCCGCGGTGCTTCGCATAGCCGGCGTGCACGGGAACGACGTCGGTCGCCCCGAGGGAATTCGTGAGCACGCCGACGTCCACACCGCGGGCCACCATGCCGGACAGGGCCTCGACCCCGGCATCGGTCGGCACGAAGTACGGCGTCACCAGCAGCACTTCGCGCTCGGCACCGCCCAGCACCCGCCTGAGCCGATGCGTCAGCAGGCCTTCGGGCGTCGCCCGGCCGAGGGCCTTGGCCGGGTCGTCGCTCAGCAGCTGCACGCGGGTCCATTCGAACGAAAGCCGCCCTTCCAGCAGATCCCGCAGGAAGCCGGAATCCCGCACGGCCTCGAGATACTCCCTCACGCGCGGCTCGCTCTCGACGATCGAGACGTGGCGCGAGACGAGCTCGGGATCGACCTTCGCCGCGTCACCGAGAACGCTCCCGAGCGTGTAGGACGAAGCGCTCTCCCAGTAGCGATCGAAATCCGTCGACACGTCCCGCACCACCGGCCCGACCGCCAGCACGTCCATGTCCACGAAGCGCATCGCCTGGCCGGCGTTGAAGTACTCGTCGCCGACATTGCGGCCGCCGACGATCGTGGCCTGGTTGTCGGCCGTGAACGACTTGTTGTGCATCCGCCGGTTGAGGCGGCGGAAGTCGCCGAGGTAGCCGAGCATCCGGAACCGCCGGATCGCGAACGGGTTGAAGAGCCGGACCTCGATGTTCGGATGCGAATCCAGTGCGGCCAGCATCGGATCGGCCCCGGCGGTGTTGTTGTCGTCCAGCAGCAGGCGCACCCGCACCCCCCGCCGGGCGGCCCGGTACAGGGCCTCGGCGAGCAGGATTCCCGACATGTCGGCGCGCCAGATGTAGTACTGGACATCGAGACTCGCGTCGGCCGCCTCGGCGAGCAGGGCCCGGTCGGCGAACGCATCGAGTCCGTCGTCGATCGGCCAGATGCCGGAGTGGTCGGGATGCGCCCGCACCTGCCCGTCCAGCGCCCGGCCGAGCCGGGTATCGTCCGTCCCGGTGATCGCCTTCGATTCGGGACGATCCCGCGGCGGTGCGAGCCGGTTGACCCAGGCGAGCGCAAGCCAGGCGACCCCGAGAACGACAAGCGCGACGAGAAGGCGAATGCCGAGGCCGCTCATGCCCGTGGGCCGGCCTTTCCGGCGGCAGCCCGTTCGGCGACCAGGCGCAGCCTCGCCCTTGCCCAGGCCCGGGACCTGCGGCCACGGGTGGCCGAGGCCGCCTCGCGGCGCAAGCGGCGAAAGAGCGTCAGCAGCTCCCCGTCGGCCAGATCCTGCCAGGCGACGGCGGAGATCGCCTCGATGGCCGCGATGCCGGTCGCCTCCCTGGCCTGCTGGCGCGGCGCCGGCCCGTCCGCCATGGCCTTGTGCACCCCACGCACGAAACGGGCATCGCCCTCCAGCAGCGCCCGGGCCATCCGCGCCGCGCCGGTGGTGCCCAGCAGCACCGCCGGATCGATCCGGATCGCTTCGAGCAGAGGCCGGTCCTCGGCCGCATCCCGCGCCCTGGCGACCAGTTCGTTGATGCTGCAGCCGTACACGACGAGCGAACGCAGGCTCTCCCTCATCGAGCGCAGGTAGCCGGCCTTCGTCCAGGATTCGGCGGCGATCGTCCCCGAGACTTCGGTGCCCGCCTCCCGGGATTCATGCTTGACGTAGACGCTCGTGAGCCTGGCGAGGCTCGCGATCGGGATGGCCTGCCGCGCGGCGCCGATCAGCTCGCGATCCATGTCGAAGGCAACCGCCGCGGCTGCGAGATGCCGGGGGAACGGCAACTCGTAGAGCCCCGCCCAGCGCAGCTGGTCCGGGATCGGCGGCACCGCGGGCCGGCCGCGCCCGAGGCGCCCGGGCTCCAGCGCCGCGATGCGCCGGCCGAGCAGGGGCCACAGCGCCACGATCAGGCGCAGCTCTCCGGGCGACGGATCCGGAGAGGCCCGGGTTCGCCGGTCCTGGCCGGTTTTCGTGCTGACGGAGTGTTTTGCGGTTGGCACGCCTGCGATCTTACCCGGTCGCCGGCCGGCATTCCGCCACCGCCGGCGCCCGGGCAGCAAGGGCGCGGCGGGCTATTGCTGAGCCGGCTGGACCTGCACGTCGAGGCTCAGGGTCTCCCGGGCGGCTCCGATGGCGGCGCCGCGGAACGGAGCCGCATCGATCGCATCGACGCCGCAGGCCAGGCGAACGTAGTCCTGCGTCGGACACTGGTGGTTGGCCGGGTCGAAGCCGATCCAGCCGTATACGCCGAGATGGAGCTCCGCCCAGGCATGGGTAGCGTCGCCGCCGATGCTCCCGTTGCCGTCGTGGAGATAGCCGGTGACGTAGCGCGCCGGAATGTCCAGGCTGCGGGCAGCCGCCACCAGGACGTGGGCATGGTCCTGGCAGACGCCGACCCCTGTCGCGAGCGCCTCGGCGGCGGTCGTGCCGGCGTGGCTCGCCCCCGGCTCGTAACGCACCGCCTGCGCCACCGCGTGCGCCAGGGCGTGGCCCTGTTCCAGCCGGTCCGCCCCGGGATTCGGCACGGCCGAACGGGCCAGCTCCTCGATCACCGTCGCCGGCCCGGTCAGGGGGCCCGCCCGCAGCCAGACGAGCGGGTGCACGATCTCGCGCAGGCCCCGTACAACGCCCGCCCGGTCAGCGACGTCGACCACGCCGGCCGAGACGACCTCGAGCGTCTCGAGCGGACCGTGGGCGGTCAGCATGTTCACCCGATTGCCCGCCCCGTCGACATAGCCGGCGTCGATCGAGTGCTCGCCCGCCTCGATCCGCCATTCGATGACGCGCTGGCCATCGAAACCGGACGGCCGCAGGCGCAGGCTCTGGACGACGAGCCGCACTGCGGGTTCGTATCGATAGACCGTCCGATGCTCGATCCGGAGCCTCATCCTGCTATCCCGCGAAGTGGTAGGCCGATGCGATCGAGCCGTGCAGCCGCGCGGTCCGCGCGATGAAGTCGCCGAGGAACTCGTGCAGGCCGGTGGCGAATATCTCGTCGATCGTCAGGTCCGAGAGCATCGTCATGGATTCGTTGGCCTCGGCATGGCAGGCATGACGCTGGCCGTAGAACCGGGCGAGGCCGTTGAGCCGGTCTCCCAGCGTCCGGTAGCAATAGTGTATCGAGCGCGGCGTGAACGGATTCAGGATGAGGAAGTCGGCGATGTTGCGAGGCGAGACGTCCGTGCGATAGGTCCAGTGGTAGGCCCGCAGCGAGGAGGCGGCATGCAGGACGCTCGCCCACTGGTAGTGATCGATGCCGCCGCCGACCGAGCTGCTGCCGGGCAGCAGCACGTAGTACTTGACGTCGAGCAGCCTCGCCGTGTTGTCCGCCCGTTCGAGCGCGGTCCCGATGCCGATGAACTCGTATCCGTCGGTGCGCATCAGGGTGCCGTCGGTCGCGCCCCGGAACTGGGACCCCTGGCGGCGGATCCATTCCAGGACATCGCGCAGGCCGCCGCCGCTCGCGTGCGACGGCAGCATCCGCTGCCAGGCGAGCCAGCTGTCGTTGATCGCGCCCCACATCTCCGCCGTCAGGGCGATGCGCATCGCCCGGGCGTTCCCGCGCGCCCGGTCCAGGCAGTTGGTGACGCTCGAAGGATTGTTGCGGTCGAACAGAAGATAGTCGGCCACCGTCGCCTGGCGGACGTCGTTGCCGTGGATCGCCTCGAATCCGGCCCGCGTGCGCGATGCATCGAGCACCGACCCCCATTCGTTGCGCGATCCGTTGGCGGAGGACGGCAGGAGCGATATCCGGTACCCCATCTCGAGCAGGCGTGCCGTGTTGACGGCCCGCTCCATGTAGCGGGCCAGCCAGAAGAGGTTTTCGGCGGTTCGGCTCAGCATGGCGGTCAGTCGGCGAGGACCCAGGTGTCCTTCACGCCGCCGCCCTGGCTGGAGTTGACCACCAGGGAACCCTCGGTGAGGGCGACGCGGGTCAGGCCGCCGGGCACCAGGCGGATCTCGTCGCCGACCAGGCAGAACGGCCGCAGGTCGACATGGCGCGGCGCGATGCCGTTCTCCACGTAGGTGGGGCAGCAGGACAGCGCAAGCGTGGGCTGCGCGATGAAGTCGCCCGGGGCGGCATCCAGGCGCGCGCGGTATGCCTCGCGCTCCGCCGCACTGGCCGCCGGCCCGACCAGCATGCCGTAGCCGCCCGAACCGTGGACCTCCTTCACGACCAGCTCGTCGAGATGCTCGCGGACATAGGCGAGCGCCTCCGGTTCGCCGCATCGCCAGGTCGGGACGTTGGCGAGGATCGGCTCCTCGCCGAGATAGAAGCGGATCATGTCCGGCACGTAGGTATAGATGGCCTTGTCGTCGGCGACGCCGGCTCCGGGGGCGGAGCAGATCGACACCTTGCCGGCACGATAGGCGTTGAACAGGCCCGGAACGCCGAGCGCCGAATCGGGACGAAAGGTGAGCGGATCGAGGAAGTCGTCGTCGATCCGTCGGTAGATCACGTCGACGCGCTGTGGCCCCTGCGTGGTGCGCATGTACACCGCGCCGCCATCGACATAGAGATCCTGGCCCTCGACCAGCTCGACGCCCATCTGGTCGGCGAGAAAGGAGTGCTCGTAGTAGGCGGAATTGAACACGCCGGGGGTGAGGATCACGATGTTGGGTTCGCGTTCGCAAGCCGGTGGCGCGAGGCTCGCGAGCGTCCGGCGCAGCAGCGCCGGATAGTCGTCCACCGGACTGATCCGGTGCCGGGTGAAGAGCTCGGGCAGCATCCGCATCATGATCTCGCGGTTCTCCAGCATGTAGGAGACACCCGATGGCGTACGGCAGTTGTCCTCGAGGACGTACAGCTCGTCGGGCCCGACCCTGACGAGGTCGACGCCGACGATGTGCGAGTAGACGTTGCGTGCCGGGACGAAGCCCACCGCCGCGGGCAGATAGGCGGAATTGCGATAGACGATGTCGGCCGGGATGACGCCCGCCTGGACGATCTCGCCGCGCCTGTAGACATCGCCGAGAAAGAGATTGAGCGCGCGCGCCCGCTGCCTTACCCCCCGGTCGATCCGGCGCCATTCCCTGTCGGTGAACACCCTGGGCACCACGTCGAACGGAATCAGGCGCTCCGGCGCAGCCTCGCCGGGCTCGCCGTAGACGGCGAACGTGATGCCGATCCGCCGGAACAGGGTCTCGGCCTCCCGCTGCTTGTTGCCGAGCGCATCCAGGCCCGCGCTGGCGATCCAGTCGGCCACTCCCCGATACGCCTCGCGCACCCGGTCGCCGTCGTACATTTCGTTGAATGCCGCCATCGCCTCCCCTCACGCGGTCCCGGACCAGGCCCCGCCTGTCACCATTGCCGTACCGCCGACCTTAGCACGATCGGTGCCAGGCCAGGCTCTCAAGGAAACGCCGGGCCGCCCCAAGTTTCCTTGACCCCCGCGGGGGGCGGGCTGGGCGCAGCCCAGCCCTGGGGGCGCTCAGAGGACCGGCTGGAATGCCCGGTCGTCCGCCGAGGCCAGAGCCGTCATGTTGACGATGCGGCGCACGGTCGCCGACGGATTCAGCACATGGACCGGCGCCGCCGCTCCGAGCAGGATCGGACCCACATGGACGCCCTGCCCGCCGGTCGTCTTCAGGACGTTGAACAGGATGTTGGCCGCGTCCAGATTGGGGCATATCAGGATGTTGGCCGCACCATGGAGGGTCGAATCCTCGAGGGACTCGCCGCGCAGGGCGTCGCTCAGGGCCGCATCACCATGCAGCTCGCCGTCGGCCTCGACATCGGGGCAGATCCTTCGGAAGAGATCGCGGGCCTCGCGCATCTTGCGGGCCGAAGGACGCTGCGAGGAGCCGAAATTCGAGTGCGACAGGAAAGCGACCTTCGGCGGCAGGCCGAAGCGGGCGACCTCAGCGGCCGCCATGCGGGCGATGTCCGCGAGCTGATGGGCATCGGGATCGTCGTTGACGAAGGTGTCGGCGACGAACAGGGTGTGCTTGTCGAGCACGAGCGCATTCATCGCCGCGAACTGGCGCGCGCCGGGCGCCAGCCCGATGATGCCGGCGATGTTCTCCAGATGGGCATCGAAGCGCCCGACCAGGCCGCAGATCATGGCATCGGCATCGCCGCGGCGAACCAGCATGGCGCCCGTGATCGTGTGCGAGCGGCGCAGCGCCGCCTTGGCCATCTCGGGCGTCACGCCGTCACGGGCACGCAGACGATGGAAGGCCTCCCAGTAATCCCGGAATCGCTCGTCGTTGTCCGGATCGATCAGCTCGAAGTCGCGCCCGGCGGCCAGCCGCAGGCCGGCGCGGCGAATCCGCATCTCGAGCACCGCGGGCCGGCCGATGAGGATCGGCCGGGCCAGGCCTTCGTCGACCGCGACCTGGGCGGCGCGCAGCACCCGCTCCTCCTCGCCCTCGGTATAGACGACCCGCTTCGCGGCCTTGCGGGCCGCGGCGAACACCGGGCGCATCACCAGGCCCGTCTGGGTGACGAAGCGGGTGAGGGATTCGCGATAGGCAACGAGATCCTCGATCGGCCGGGCCGCCACCCCGGACTCCTCGGCCGCGCGGGCCACCGCCGGCGCGATCCGCATGATCAGGCGGGAATCGAAGGGCTTCGGGATCAGGTACTCCGGCCCGAAGCCGATCTCCTGGCCCGGATAGGCGCCGGCCACCTCGGCGCTGACCTCGGCCTTCGCTAGCGCGGCGATCTCGTGCACGCAGGCGAGCTTCATGCTCTCGGTCACGGTCGTCGCGCCGCAATCGAGGGCGCCGCGGAAGATGTAGGGGAAGCACAGGACGTTGTTGACCTGGTTCGGATAGTCGGAGCGGCCGGTGGCGATGATGCAGTCGGGCCGCGCCTGGCGCGCGAGCTCCGGACGGATCTCCGGATCCGGGTTGGCGAGCGCCAGGACGATCGGGCGCTCGGCCATGGTCATGAGCATCTCCGGCGACAGCACGTTGGGCGCCGAGCAGCCGAGGAAGACATCGGCCCCCTTCACCGCGTCGGCGAGCGTGCGGGCGTCGGTCTCGCGGGCATAGCGCAGCTTGGATTCCGGTATGGCGTCGCCGCGATCCGGGCGCAGGACCCCCCTGGAATCGCACATCAGGACGTTCTCCGGGCGCACCCCCAACTCGACCATCAGGTCGACGCAGGCGATCGCCGCGGCCCCGGCTCCCGATACCGTGAGTCGCACCTGGTCGATCTTCTTTCCGACGATCTCCAGGCCGTTGATCATCGCTGCCGATGAAATGATCGCCGTGCCATGCTGGTCGTCGTGAAAAACCGGTATCTGCAGCCGCTCACGCAGCCTGCGCTCGATGTAGAAGCACTCCGGCGCCTTGATGTCCTCGAGGTTGATGCCACCGAGCGTGGGCTGCAACGCCGCAATGATGTCGACCAGTCGGTCCGGATCGCGCTCGTCGAGCTCGATGTCGAAGACGTCGATGCCGGCGAATTTCTTGAACAGGCAGGCCTTGCCTTCCATGACCGGCTTGCCCGCCAGCGGGCCGATGTCGCCCAGGCCCAGCACCGCGGTCCCGTTGGTGACGACACCGACCAGGTTGCCCCGCGAGGTGAACTCGGCCGCCAGTGAGGGATCGTCGGCGATGGCGGTGCAGGCATAGGCGACGCCCGGCGAGTAGGCGAGCGACAGGTCGCGCTGGTTGAGCAGCGGCTTGGTAGGGGTGACCGAGATCTTGCCCCGGGTCGGGCTGCGGTGATATTCCAGGGCCGCATCGCGCAGCGCGCGGATCGCGGTCTGGTCGGCCGATTCGGTGGAAGGATTGTGCTCGCTCATGGAATCTCCGGAGATTCGACTGGGGCGTTCGCGCGCCCCTGCATTCAGGAAGGATCGCTGGCGGTCGCCCGTCGCCGGGCGAACTCGATGTACCAGTCGATGCTGGCGGGATTGGCCATCGCGTCCCGATTCAGCGCCTTTTCCGGCGCCACGCCCATCAGGAGCTTCTTGACCGGCAGCTCGAGCTTCTTGCCGCTCAGGGTGCGCGGTATCTCGGGCGCGACGATGACCTCCGACGGCAGGTGGCGAGGCGACATCGCGGTCCGGATCCGGGAATTGATCTGCCCGAGCAGCGCCTCGTCGAGCACGGCGCCCTCGCGCAGCACGACGAACAGCGGCATGTAGCTGTCGCGGCCGAGGTACTCCAGATCGACCACGAGGCTGTCGATCACCGCCGGGATGGTCTCCACCGCCCGATAGAGCTCGGCCGTCCCCATGCGGATGCCGAACCGATTGATCGTGGCGTCGGACCGGCCGTAGATGATCGAGCCGCCCGACGGCGTGATCCGGATCCAGTCGCCGTGGCGCCAGGTGCCCGGATACATGTCGAAGTAGCTGTCGTGATAGCGGCTGCCATCCTCGTCCCCCCACAGCCGCAGCGGCATCGACGGCATCGGGCGTACGCAGACCAGCTCGCCCACTTCATCGATGAGCGGCTTGCCGTCCTCGCTCCAGGCCTCGACGGCGGCGCCGAGGCAGCGGCATTGCATCTCGCCGGGCGTCGTGGACAGCAGGCGGTTGCCGCCGATGAAGGCGCCGGCGAAGTCGGTGCCGCCGGAGATCACGCACCACCAGAGGTCACGACCGAATTCCTGCCAGCCCCATTCATAGCTCTCCGCGGACAGCGGGGATCCGGTCGAGCCGAGCGCGCGCAGGCGGGAGAGATCGCCGTAGTCGGCGGGACGAACCCCGGCCTTGACGCAGCTCGCATAGTAGGCGGCGCCTGCGCCGAAGAAGCTCACCCCGGCTTGCGCGGCGAATCGCCACAGCGTGCCCATGTCGGGCCATCCGGGATTGCCGTCGTAGATGCAGATCGTGGTTCCGCCGAGCAGCCCCGAGACATGGAGGTTCCACATGACCCAGCCGGTGCTCGAGTACCAATGAAAGCGGTCGTCCGGCCCGACATCGTTGTGCAGCACACCGAGCTTCAGATGCTCGAGCAGCACGCCCCCGTGGCCGTGGACGATGGGCTTGGGCATGCCGGTGGTGCCGCTCGAATAGACGATCCACAGCGGCGCATCGAAGGGCAGCCGCAGGGGCGCCCAGCCGGCGGGGGCCGGCGCCTCGCAGGCGGCGCGCAGGTCGTGCACCGGCCGATCGGTGGCGAATGCCGCCAGCGGACGAGCCGGATCGAGATAAGGCAACGCCAGCACGTGGCGTACGCTCGGCAGCTCGGCCAGCATCTCGCCGACCACGTCCATCCGGTCCTGGGGCTTCCCGCCGTAGACATAGCCGTCGCAGGTGACCAGCAGCTTCGGCTCGATCTGGCGGAAGCGGTCCAGGACTCCGACCGGGCCCATGTCCGGGGAGCAGAGCGACCAGACGCCGCCCACGCTCGCGGTCGCGAGGAAGGCGACGACCGTATCGGGAATGTTGGGCAGGTAGGCGGCCACCCGGTCGCCCGGCTCGATGCCGAGCTCCACGAGGCGGGTCGCCAACGCGGCGACCCGGTCCCGGAGCTGCGCCCAGGCGATCTCGCCGGCGCGCCCCGTCTCGCTGCGATGGACGATCGCGGGTCGTTGCGGGTCTCCGACCCCGGCATGACGCAGGACCTGGTCCACATAGTTGAGCTTCAGTCCCGGGAACCAGACCGCGCCGGGCATGCGCTCGGCGGCGAGCACTGGCTGCGGATCGCCCTCGTCGATGAGCTGGAAGTACTCGCGTATCGACCCCCAGAAGGCGTCGAGCTCCGTGACCGACCACCGGTGCAGGGACTCGTAGTCGTCGAACCGCAGGCCATGGCGGGCGGCCAGCCAGTCCTGATAGGCGGCCATCTGGCAGGGTGCGCTGTCTTCTTCGGGCATGGTCTCCTCGGTCCGTCGGCACGGCGGGCGACCACCGAGATCGCAGGCTGCGGCCTCCCCCGGATCAATCTTAGCGCGGCCCGCCACTGAACGCCGCAAACGCGCCGCCCGTCGGCGACCCGTCGCGGCACGCCGGCCGGGCCACTAAGCTGAGCCGGTGAAAAAGCCGTCCCGACCCATCCTCCCCGGTGACCGGCCCCCGATCCCGGAGCACTGCAACATGCCCAGAACCCGTCGGCAAGAAGGCTTCACCCTGATCGAGCTCCTGCTGGTCATGACGATCATCGGCATCCTCGCCGCGATCGCGATCCCCGCATGGGGCAGCTATACGCAGCGTGCCAGGCTGGCCGCGGGCGTTGCCGTGCTCAAGGAAACCAAGCTGCGCCTGGAGCAGTTCTACGCCGGCAACCGCAGCTATGCCGCGGGCACCGGCTGCGCCGTCGCCGATTTCCATGACCCCGAAGGCCAGTTCAACGTCAGCTGCGCGACCGCCGCGGCCGGCCAGCAGTTCACGCTCACCGCCACGGGTGTCAATTCGTCGGCAGGCTTCGTCTACACGATCAACGACGCCGGCATCGAGGCGACGGCCGCCGTGCCGGCAGGCTGGTACTCCGGCGCGCTGCCGGTCAACCGCTTCATCGTGCGCAAGGAATGAGGATGAAAGCCCGTCGCCCGTTCATCCGGTCCGGGCTCCGGTGCGCGAGCGCCGGGTTCACCCTGCTCGAGCTGATGTTC
Organism: Burkholderiaceae bacterium; assembly: GCA_023954135.1. Lineage (GTDB taxonomy): Bacteria > Pseudomonadota > Gammaproteobacteria > Burkholderiales > Burkholderiaceae_E > JAMLIN01. The sequence goes on from JAMLIN010000009.1 coordinate 82,573, forward strand.
ACGGTGACCATTCTCGGCGCCCTGATCGTCATCGCGGTACCGACCTTCGAGCAGATGATGGCCTCGCGCCAGGCGACCTCGGCCGCCCAGTCGCTGGCCGCGTCGCTGCGCAAGGCGCAGGCCGAAGCGACGCGACTGAACCGGAACGTCGAAGTGCTGATGACCAGCTCGAACCCGACCTCGGCCAACGTGGCGAGTGCCGCACCGACGGCGCCCTCGGCGGCCACCGCCTGGATGGTCCGGGTCCAGGATGCGACCAGCGCCGACGAGTTCCTGGCCGGTGAGTCGCGCGAGCGATTCGGAGCCGCGATCACCACCGCCGGCAACCTCCAGTCGGTCGTCTTCACGCCGATGGGCCGTGTGCTCGACCTCTCCGGCGGCGCGCCGGTGATGTTCGCCACGCCACGAATCGTCCAGTTCAACCACGCCGCCCAGTCGATCCGCTTCTGCACCTATGTGACCCCGGGCGGCTCGATCCGGGTCTGCGATTCCGCCGCGGCGGCGGGAACCAATTCCGCCTGCCAGCCCAGGCTGCCAACGGGGTGCTGAATGCGATCGCCGACCACCATCTCGCATCGCCGCGCCCCGTCCCGCCCGCAGCAACACCAGGGCGGTTTCACGCTGCTCGAGAGCCTGATCGCGATCGTGGTGTTCGCGATCGCGGTGCTCGGCATGATCGGCGCCCAGGCATCCGGCGCCCAGGTGACATCGGACGCCCGCTACCGCACGGAGGCGGCGGCCGCGGCCGATGAGCTTCTGGCGCGCATGCAGATCGCGCCGCCCGCCACCGTGGTCGCGGACTTCTCCACCGGAGGCGCGCTCTTCGATCTCTGGCTCAAGGATCGGGTACAGGGCGACGACGTGGGTCTGCCGGCCGGCGACGCCACCGTCGACTTCGCGTCGGTCGCCGGCGATCCGCTCACGGTCCGCATCGTCGTCACATGGGTTCCTCCCCGTCACCGGGCGCGCGACGGCTCCGGGGCGATGAGCGCCATGACCGAGACCCGCCAGCATGTCACCGTCAGCGCCCTGTTCAATTGAGAAAACTGAGGTCGGGATGCATTCACAGCGAGGCCTTTCGATAGTCGAGCTTCTCGTCGGCATGGCGATCGGCCTGCTCGCGGCGCTCGCGATCGTGCAGGGCTTCTCCGCCAGCGAGATCGGCCGTCGCGCCACCACCGGGCAGGCCGATGCCCAGCAGGTCGGCACGATGACCGGCTGGCGGCTGATGCGCGAGCTGCGCCTCGCCGGCAACGGCTTCGCCAACGGCATGAATGTCTGGGGCTGCCGCCTGCTCGCCTGGCAGGGCGCATCGGCCCTGCTGCCGAGGACGGGCGCCTGGCCGGCGCCCTTTGCGGGCGTTCCGGCCAACCTCAGGCTGCTGCCGGTCGCGGTGCTCGACGGCGGCGGCACGAATCCCGATACCGTCATGGTGATGAGCGCCGGGAACTCGACCGGCGGCGCGCCGATGGCGGTGACCATCACCTCGGCGACCCAGATCGAAACCCTGCCCTCGGTCGGCTTCCGGACGGGCGACATGCTGCTGGTCTCGAACCCGTCGGCCAACGGCGGCGATTGCCAGATCGGCCAGGTCGACTCGAGCTACTCGCCGCCGTCCGCCGGTCAGACGGCCCCCACCGCGGTGCCGACGTCCAGCGCCCTGGCCGCTCCCTATAACAACGCCAACGGCTTCACCGTGCTGCCGCAGCCGGCCGACTACACGCTGATGAACATCGGGGCGACACCGACCTTCGCGCTGTTCGGCGTGAGCGGCCAGGAGCAGCTGGTCCAGCTCGACATGCTCGAACGGGTGACCCTCTCGACGCCGGCCCCGATCGGGGAGAACGTCGTCAACCTGCAGGTCCTCTACGGCGTGGACGATGGCTCGGGCGGCGGCGTGGCCGACGACAACGTCGTCGACGACTGGGTGGCCCCGACCGGCACCTGGTCCTTCGCGAACCTCCAGGCCAACGGCGAAGCAACCCGCGCGATCAAGGCGCTTCGCCTCGCGATCGTGGTGCGCTCGACGGAGAGGCAGGGCATCCAGGGTCCGGCCAGCCTCACCCTCTTCCCGGACCTGCCGGCGGCGGTGCAGACCACGATCAACCACAGCGTCGAGCAACGCAGCTTCCAGTACCAGGTCTACGACACGGTCGTGCCGCTGCCGAACCAGCGGATCGCGCTCTGCGCGGAACATCGGCGCTACGGCGGCATCCCCGCACCCGGCGCCTGTACCTGACGAGGCCCCGCGCATGCACGCCCTGCTTCGCCGCCAATGCGGCACCGCGCTGCCGATCGCCCTGGTGATGGTTACCGTGATGGCCATGGCCTCGATCGGCCTGGTCCGGATGATCGATTCCTCGACCCTGCTCGCGCGCAACGCCTCGTTCCAGCGTGACGCCGTCAACCGCAACCAGATCGCGATCCGGACGGCGATCACCGAGTTCGAAGCCCAGGCGACCCGCCATTTCGCGATGCTCAAGAACACCGAGACCGATGCGCTGGGCCAGGCCGGCGGCTTCGCCTATTCGGCGGTCGCCCTGCCCACCGACAGCGCCGGCGTTCCCCTGGCGATCAAGGACGGCGCTTCCTTCGCTTCCGGGTTCGGCTCGGTCGCGACCTCATCGGCGATCGCCAGCGGCGAAGGCATGGAGACGGTCTACCTGATCGAGCGCCTCTGCTCCCTGCAGGAACCGGCCGCGGACAACCATTGCGCGATGTCGAGCACACGGGTGCCGGACAACTGCTCACGCTGCGCGAGCGTCTCGACGCCACGCACCCCGGTCTTCCGGGTCACCGCACGCACCAACGGACCGCGCGGGGTGGAAGCCCTGTCGCAAGCCCTGTTCACCTTGCCCATCGAGTGACCTGCCATGCAGCGTACCCGCAGCGTTCCGCATGACCCCGCCCGCCCCGCCGAAAAGGCAGACAGCCCGGCGGACCGCCTGCGCAACAGTCCGCTCGGGCGCTGGTCCGTGATCGTCGCGGCGACCCTTCTCGCCTGGACGCCCCTGGCGCAGGCGGCCGAGACCGATCTCTCCGACCAGCCGGCACGCACCACGCTGAGCGTGCCCGCGAACGTCATGCTCGCGCTCTCGGTCGAGTGGCCCACGGGCGTGGTCCAGGCCTACAACGACGAGACCTCCGGCACCGGCTGTCCGGGACGCGACGGCGGGCGCAGCGCCTGCTACTTCAGCCCCGGCGTGCGGGCGACCCGCGTCGCCGCAGCCAACACGGGCAATCCGAGCTTCAAGCCCCGGGCTTCGATGCCCTACCTCGGCTACTTCGATCCGTTCAAGTGCTACAGCTACAACTCCGGCGCGCAGTATTTCGAACCCTATCGATATACGGACGGATACGACTCGACGCGCAGCTACAAGGACCAGCCCGCCGGCTCCACCGCAACCTGCGGATACGCCGAGGGCTGGAGCGGCAACTTCCTGAATTGGGCGACGATGCAGACGACCGACCTGTTCCGCTGGGTGATGACCGGCGGCGACAGGTACATCGACACGACCACCCTCACCGTCCTCGAGAAGGCGCGGCACGACGGCCAGGGCGGCACCGCCCAGTTCCCGGTCAAGCAGATCGGCAAGGCATTCTCCGGCCTGCCGATCGCCGCCACCGCGGAGGTCACGCCGTACACCTACAATGAGTTCTACGTCTCGATCTCGGGCCGCGACACCACGATGCGCATCGCATCGAACAGCGGCATCACCAGCAACACGGCCGACTTCCGGGTCCGGGTGAAGGTCTGTGATCCGAACCTGCCGGAGACCGCCACCACCTGCACCGCGTACAGCGCCGGCACCCTCAAGCCGACCGGCCTGGTCCAGGAAAACGCGATGGCAGTGCGCTTCGCCGCGATGGGCTACCTGCTCGACGACGACGCCCTTCGAGACGGTGGCGTGCTGCGCGCGCGCATGAAGTTCGTCGGCCCCAACCGCCCGGTGCTGGGAGCCGCCGGCGAAGCCGCCAACGCCAACGGCGAATGGGATGCCGCCACCGGCATCTACGTGACCAATCCCGATCCGGCCGATGCCAGCGCCACCACCGGCACCATCACCCAGTCGGGCGTCATCCAGTACCTCAACCGCTTCGGGCGGCGCGACGGCTACAAGAGCCACGACCCCGTCAGCGAGATGTACTACGAGGCGCTGCGCTACTACATGAACCTCGGTCATACCCCCGAATACTCGAACCTCGCCCTGACCGGCGGCAGCAACACGCGCAAGGTCGACGGCTTCCCGATCATCACCAACTGGGACGATCCGCTCGCGCCGCCGACGGGCTTCGAGACGGCCGACGAATGGTGCCCCAACAACTTCATCATCGGCATCGCCGATGCGAACACCCACAAGGACAAGCGCCTGCCGGGCAACACGTCCACCGTCAACGAGGGCGGCGCACAGCCGTCCAACGCCGGCAGCTTCCCGATCGACGCAAACGTGTCGACCATGCTGAACGAGATCATCGCCACCGAGCTCGCCAACGAAGGCGTCCAGCTGCTGAAGTCGAACGGCACGCCGCTGGCGCCGGGCGAGGTCAATTGCTGCAATGGCTCGGCCTACATCGCCTCGCTCGCCTACTACGCCAACTCTCGCGACATCAGGCCCGATTCCGAGGCCACGATCCAGTCGAGGGGCCGGCAGCGGGTGCGCTCCTACTTCGTCGACGTGCGCGAATCCGGCAGCTGGGGAACCGGCGTCTCGCGCACCGACCCGCGCCGGCGCAACCAGCTCTGGCTGGCGGCCAAGTACGGCGGCTTCATCGACCAGAACACGATCGACCCCGCCGGTGGCCCCTACGCGCCGGCAACCCTGGACATCGGCGACGCCATCGCCGACGAGAACAGCGACGGCGTCATCGACATCCGCGACGTCTGGGATCGCGACGGCGACTGGCTGCCGGACAACTACTACGAGGCCGGGTCGCCGGAAGCCCTGGTCGACGGCCTCAAGGCGGCCTTCTCGTCGATCCGTGCCCAGGTGGCGACCGCGGTCGGCATCAATACATCGACCCGCTCGGTCGAGCTGCAGACCGATACCGGGATCTTCCGGGTCAGCTACGATCCTGCATTCTGGTCGGGCAACCTGACCGGCTATACCTACTCGGGCTTCGACGAGGCCTCGGGCAACGTCAGCGTCACCCAGCAATGGAGCGCCGCCGACAAGCTGGCCAACCAGGGCTGGGACACCGGCCGGCGCATCGTCACCTGGACGAAGAACAGCGCGGGCGCTTCGGGCGGAGTCGCCAAGCCGTTCCGCTGGAACCAGCTCTCGGGCTGGCAGCGCAGCGCGCTCGGCAACGACAGCCAGGTGCTCGAGTGGCTGCGCGGTCGAAACGACATCGGCGCCTTCCGCAAGCGCCTTCGCAAGACGGCCACCGGCGCCATCGTGGAGGCCAAGCTGGGCGACATCATCGACTCCGAAGCCCGCTATGTGGGAGCCCCGAACGCACCGCTGTCGGACGCCTACAATCCCGGCTACGGCGCGTTCAAGGCGGCCTGGAAGGACCGCCGCGAGATGCTCTACGTCGGTGCCAACGACGGCATGCTGCATGCCTTCGATGCCAGCGTCACCGGCTCGGATGGCGGCACCGAGGTATTCGCCTACGTCCCCTCCTTCCTGTACTCCAAGGCGGCTGGCGCGGGCAACGGCGTCCTCGCCGACCTCACCAACAAGAACTACGTCCACCGCAATTACGTCAACACCACCGCCTGGATCTACGATGCGGACTTCGCGCGCACCAATGGCGCCACCAGCGCGAGCGGCGACTGGCGTTCGGTCCTGATCGGCGGTCTCGGCAAGGGCGGGCGGGGCTACTTCGGGATCGACGTCACCGACCCGAGCGCCTTCACCACCGAAGCGAGCATCGCGGGCAAGGTGCTGTGGGAGTTCAAGGACCCGACCATGGGCTACTCCTTCGGCGCGCCACAGGTCGTCAAGACGAAGAAATGGGGCTGGGTCGCCCTGCTCACCTCGGGCTACAACAACATCAGCTCCCACGGCTCGACCGGCGCAGGACAGGGCTGGCTCTACATCGTCGACGTCAAGACGGGCACCCTGCTCCAGAAGGTCTCGACCGGCTCGGGCAGCGACACCAACCCTTCCGGGCTCGCGCAGGTCACGGCCTATACCCCGGACAGCGCCGATGGCACGGTAAGCGAAGTCTACGGTGGCGATCTGGACGGCAACGTCTGGCGCTTCGACTTCACGAGCGCGTCCGCCGACGTTCCCGCGCCCGTCCATTTCGCCTCGCTGCCGGCCAACCAGTCGATCACTTCGGGACCGATCGTGCGGGTCGCGCCGATCACCCGCAACCGGTATGTCTTCATCGGAACCGGTCGCCTGCTCGGACAGGACGACATCTACACCACGAACCAGCAGAGCTTCTACGCGTTTCGCGACGGCACCCGGCTCGCGCGCTGGGAGAGCGGAGTCGACAACGCGCCGAACTTCCCGCTGTCGCGCTCGGTGATGGTCGCCAACACCGACCTGCTCAACCCGATCACCCCGGACCCCGCCAAGCCGGCCGGCTGGTACCACGACCTGCTGGCCGCGGGCGAGCGCGTCGTCGTCGATCCGCAGGATACCGACCTCGGCAAGATCTCCTGGCTCGGCACGATTCCGCAGACCACCCAGCTCTGCAACGAGGGCGGCTCCTCGCGGATCTATGCCGCCAACTTCGAGACCGGCCAGTCCCAGCTCTACGACCCGGGCACCCTGGGCGGCGGGACGCCGACCCGGATCACGGCCTTCGATCCGATGACCGGTGCGGTCGGCTTGCGGCTCGTGCGGGTGGGCGGCAACATCCGGGCGGTGATCACCGGCCAGTTCAACGAGCTCAAGCTGACCCAGGGCTACCTGCGGTATCTCGACCCGCGCTCGATGGGCTGGCGAGAGATCACCGAGCCCGGCAGCTGAGGCAAGGGTTCGGCAAGCCCATGAACAAGGCAGCCCGACCCGGTCGTCATGCCCTCGCCGCCGCAGCCCTGCTCGCGGCCGGGCTCATGGCCGGCTGCAGCCAGTCCGCGACGCCGGCCGGCGCCGGCCATGTCGAAGCCTGGCAGGCTGACGTTGCAGCGCGCTTCACCTTCCCGCCGGTGGGGCTGGAAGACTTCGCCCTGGAGCGCAGGCAGCCAGGCAGTCTCGAGCTCGTGATCTACATCGGCGCCGACGGCACGCTCGAGCGGCTTGCCGCAGAGCGGGTCGATGGCCTCGATCCGGAGGCGATCGAAACCCTGTTCGGGGCGATCCGGCACGCGCGATTCGCCCCGGCGATCGTCGACGGCAAGCCGGTCGCGTCGATCAAGCGGATCGCCCTCGATTTCGATCCGCTCGCCGACCGATTCGTGACGACGGCGCGCCTTCCGTAGGATTCGTATCGGCTTTTCGCCAGCCGAAGGACGGCTTGCGCGGGATCCGCCGGCTTGCCAGACTCGCGGATCGATTCCCGCCGCCCACCCGATGCGCCGCGCCGTCCTTTCCTTCCTGCTTCTTCTTGGCCTGTCCGTGTCCGCCCTTGCGCCGCCCGCCGCCGGCGCGCGCGATGCGGACTTCCATGCCGTCGTGCTGCGCGTCCAGGATGGCGATTCGCTGCTGATCCGCCGCTCGGGACAGACGCGCAGCGAGCGCCTGCGGATCGCCGGGATCGATGCACCGGAACGCCACCAGCCCCATGCCGACGCATCCCGGGCCGCGCTCGCCGCCCTCGTCGAGGGCGAACGGGTCCGGATCATCCCCTCGAAGAAGGACCGCTACGGTCGGCTTGTCGCGACGATACGTCTCGGCGAGCGGGACATCGGCCTGGCGATGCTCGAAGGCGGGCACGCCTGGTATTTCCGGCGCTACCGGCGCGACCTGCCGGCCGAGCTGCGCAAGCCCTACGAACGCGCCGAGGCCATGGCCCGCGAGGAAGGCATCGGCCTGTGGCGGGATCCCGCCGCGCAGGCACCCTGGGAATATCGTTCCGTGCAGCGCGATCAGCGCGCCGACGCAGCCGGGCGCGAGCGCCTGAGCCCTTCGTAGAGCACCACGCCGCAGGCCACCGCGACGTTCAGGCTGCTGACGACGCCGGCCATGGGTATGCGCACCAGCAGGTCGCAACGCTCGCGCGTCAGGCGGCGCAGCCCCCTGCCCTCGGCGCCCAGGATCCAGGCGATCGAATCGGGCAGATCGGCATCGTAGAGATCGGATCCGGCCTCGTCGTCGGTGCCGACGATCCAGATGCCGCGCTCCTGCATCGCATCGATCGCGCGGGACAGGTTGGTCACCATGATGTACGGCACCGACTCGGCGGCACCGCTGGCGGTCTGGATCGCGGCCTCGTTCAGGGGCGAGGCATGGTCCTTCGGCGCGATGACCGCCTGTGCCCCGGCGCCGTCGGCGACGCGCAGGCAGGCGCCGAGGTTGCGCGGATCGGTCACCCCGTCGAGCACCAGCAGGCGCGCCGGCCCTTCGATCCGGTCGAGCATCGTCTCGAGATCGAGCGCCGGCAGGCTCGCTTCGGCGATGGCGACCACGCCCTGGTGGCGCCGACCCGGGCTCAGGCGATCCAGCCGCTGGGAAGGCACCGGAATCGGACGCAGGCCCGCCTGCTCAGCCAGGCCGAGCAGCTCGCGCATGCGGGGATCCCGGCGATCGACATCGACGTAGAGCTCGGTGATGCTCTCCGGGTTGCGGCGGACCCGGGCTCCGACCGCATGGAATCCGTGGACGATCACTTGCGCGAGCTCCGCTTGCCGGCCGGCTTCGCCGCCTTGCGCCCGGGCTTGCCGCCGGCGGCCTTGCGCCCGCTCCCTCTCTCGGCAAGGCGTGCGGCCCGCGCACTGCTGGCGGCTTCGGACTTCGCCGGTGCCGCCTTGCGCGGCGGGCGACGCATCGGATCCGCGTCGCCCCGGCGGGGTTTCTCGACGAGCTCGCGGTAGCCGGTGCGCGGCACCAGCCGGAACTCGATGCGGCGCGCCTCGAGGTCGACCCGCGACACCTGGACATCGATCGGATCGGTCAGGCGATAGCGTTGCCCGGTCCGCTCGCCGCGCAGCTCGTGCCCGGCCTCGTTGAACTGGAAGTACTCGCCGCCGAGCTCCGAGACGTGCACCAGGCCTTCGACGAACAGGGTATCGAGGGTGACGAAGATGCCGAACGGCGCCACGCCGGTGATGCGGCCGGAGAACTGCTCGCCGACATGCTCGCGCATGTACTGGCACTTGAGCCAGGCTTCGACATCGCGCGAGGCCTCGTCGGCGCGACGCTCGTTGGCCGAGCAGGTCGTCCCGATCGCCTGCCAGGCGTCCGTCTCCGCCTCGTCGGCGCCCTTGCCCCGCGCCGGCCGGCCCGAGAGCCGGAAGCGCTCGCCGCGGATCAGCGCCTTGATCACCCGATGGGTGAGCAGGTCGGGATACCGCCGGATCGGCGAGGTGAAATGCGCGTAGGCCTCGTAGGCGAGGCCGAAATGCCCGACGTTGTCCGGCGTGTAGATCGCCTGCTGCATCGAGCGCAGCAGCATCGTCTGCAGCAGGTCGGCATCGGGTCGCCCCTGGATCTTCTGCGCCAGCGCGGCGTAGTCGGCCGGAGTCGGATCCTCGCCGGCGCCGAGCGACAGGCCGACGCCGCGCAGGAACTCGCGCAGGGTCGCGAGCCGGTCCTGGGTCGGCCCCTCGTGGACCCGGTAGAGCGCCGGATGCTTGCCACGCTGCATGAAGTCGGCCGCACAGGTGTTGGCCGCGAGCATGCATTCCTCGATCAGCCGATGCGCATCGTTGCGATGCGTCGGCTCGATGCGCAGGATCCGGCCGGCGGCGTCGCAGACGATGCTCGTCTCGGTGGTGTCGATCTCGATCGCCCCTCGTTCGCGCCTGGCGGTGACCTGCACCCGGAAGAGCGCGTACAGCGCATCGAGCCGTTCACGGATCGCGCCGGGCAGCGTGCTCGGCTGGCCCGAGAGGGCATTCCAGACCTCGCCATAGGTCAGCCGGGCCGCCGAATGGATCACCGCCTCGTAGAACTGGTAGGCGCGCACCACGCCCTTGTCGTCGATCACCATGTCGCAGACGAGCACCAGGCGATCGACCGCCGGATTGAGCGAGCACAGCCCGTTCGACAGCGACTCCGGCAGCATCGGGATGACCCGGCGCGGGAAGTAGACCGAGGTGGTTCGCTCGAGGGCGTCGGCATCGATCGCATCGCCAGGGCGGACGTAGTGGGCCACGTCGGCGATCCCGACCAGCAGGCGCCATCCGGCGCCCCGGCGCCCGCCGACGTCCGCGATCCGCTCGCAGTAGACCGCGTCGTCGAAGTCGCGCGCATCCTCTCCATCGATCGTGACCATCGCGATGTCGCGCAGGTCCACCCGCCGACGCAAGTCGGCGGGACGGACCTGCCCGGGCAGACGAGCCGCCTGGGCAAGCGCCGCATCGGAGAATTCATGAGGGACGTCGAACTTGCGGACCGCGATCTCGATTTCCATCCCCGGATCGTCGATCTCGCCCAGGACCTCGACGATCCGGCCGATCGGCTGAGAATGTCCCGACGGGGGATCCACGATCTCGCAGGTGACCACCTGGCCATGGCGGGCACCGCCCGCATCCCCCGGCGGGATCAGGATGTCGTGCTTGATGCGCTGGTTCTCCGGCACGACGATGTTGACGCCACGCTCGTCGAGGAAGCGCCCGACCAGCACCTGGTTGGCCCGCTCGGTGACCTCGACGATGGCGCCCTCGGCGCGTCCCCGGTGATCGGTGCCGACCTCCTTGACCAGCACCCGGTCGCCATGCATGGCCTTCTGCATCTGGCGCGGCGACAGGAACATGTCGGGCTCGCCATCGTCGCGGATCAGGAAGCCGAAGCCGTCGCGATGTCCCTGGATCCGGCCGGCGATGAAATCGAGCTTGGAGGCGAGCAGCAGCACCCCCTTGCGATTGGGCATGAGCTGCCCGTCGCGCTCCATCGCGGCGAGCCGCCGCTCGAGCGGCTCGCGCTGCGCCGGCCGGACCGCGAGCCGGTCGATCAGCTCGGCCGCGGTCAGCGGCACGCCGGCCTTGCGCAGGCAGGCGAGGATCGCCTCCCGGCTGGGCGGCGCGGAATCCCGCCCGTCACCCTGGCCATTCCCGTCGCGGCGACTCATCGCGAGTTCCCGTCCGCCACGCCATGGGCGGGGGTGCTTGTTGACAAAACCGGATAGACCATTAAACTTCGCCCTTTCCTGCGCGGCTCGGCCACTGGCCTGTCGTGCAGTGCCCAGATGGCGGAATTGGTAGACGCACTAGGTTCAGGTCCTAGCGGTGGCAACACTGTGGAGGTTCGAGTCCTCTTCTGGGCACCACAATCCCGAAGCCGGCAATAGCCGGCTTTTTTCATTGTGGGGCCCTGAAAGCGTTCTCTCACTCAGGAAACCCGGTCCCTGAGGGACTCGGGACGCAGCGTGTCGTAGGCCTCGAACGGCTGGCGGATCCAGGGACTGTTGGCCAGGAATTCCACGACGTAGTCCGGCCGGGTGACCGAGATCGCCTTCTGCCAGAGAACGGCGCTGCGCACCTCGCGCAGTTGGGAATGCCGCGCCAGCAGGACCCGCATGATCTCGCCCAGCGTCTGGCCGGAATCGACGAGATCGTCGACCAGCAGCCAATGGGTACCGGGCAGCTCGGCCGCGGAGCAGAGATGCTCGCCGATACGGATGGCGCCCTGCTGCCGGCCCGCCTGCTCCCGGTAGGAGCTCGTGAACATCACCCCGAGGGGACGGTCGAATATCCGCGACAGGATGTCGCCGACCCGCAGGCCGCCGCGCGCGAGGCAGACGATCGCATCGAAGTGCCAGCCCGATTCGTGGATCTGCAGCGCGAGCCGCTCGACGAGACGGTGGTACTCGTCCCAGTCGACCACGAGGTCCTTCGCGCTCATGCGTCCGGCCCCGGTCGTTCAGGAGAACGGATGACGGATCATGATGGTCTCGTCGCGATCGGGGCCCGTCGAGACGATGTCGATGGGGGCTCCAGCGACCTCGGCAAGCCGCTCGATATACCGCCTCGCGTTGCCCGGCAGCTGGTCGTAGGCGGTCAGCCCGGCGGTCGACTCCTGCCACCCCGGCAGGTCCTCGTAGACCGGCACGCAGCGCTCGACCGCGTCGGCGCCGAAGGGCAAGCTATCGACCCGACGGCCGTCCAGCTCGTACGCCGTGCAGATCCGCACCGTCGGCAGGCCGTCGAGCACATCGAGCTTGGTCAGGCAGAGGCTGTCCACGCCATTGAGCTGGATGGTGCGCTTGAGCGCGGCCGCATCGAACCAGCCGCAGCGTCGCGGACGCCCGGTCACCGAACCGAACTCCTTGCCGCGCTCGGCCAGCCCGCGGCCGATGTCGTCGTTCAGCTCGGTGGGAAACGGGCCCGATCCCACCCGGGTGGTATACGCCTTCACGAGACCCAGCACCCGATGCAGAGCGCGGGGGCCCACCCCCGCGCCGGCCGAGGCGGCGCCGGCAAGGCAGTTGGAGCTCGTCACGAACGGATAGGTGCCATGGTCGACGTCCAGCAATGCGCCCTGGGCCCCCTCGAACAGCAGGTTCTCGCCGCGCGCCATCGACTCGGCCAGCAAGGCCGGCACATCGGCGATCATCGGCGTGACCCGCGATGCCAGCCCGAGCGCCTCGTCGGCCACCTCGTCGACGTCGAGCGCCTTCGCCCCGAGGTAGCGCTCCAGAACGAAGTTGTGCAGATCCATGATCTCGGCAAGCCGCTCGCGAAAGCGCACCGGCTCGAGCAGATCCTGCAGCCGCAGGGCCCGGCGCGCCACCTTGTCCTCGTAGGCCGGGCCGATGCCACGGCCGGTGGTGCCGATCTTGCCGGCGCCGCTGCGGGCTTCCCGCGCCTGGTCGATGGCGACGTGATACGGCAGGATCAGCGGACAGGCACCGCTTATCCGCAGCCGGCTCGCGACATCCACGCCGGCGGCCTGCAGTTCGTCGATCTCGCCGAGCAGCGCCGTCGGCGAGACCACCACGCCATTGCCGATGTAGCAGGTCACGTCCGGACGCAGCACGCCCGACGGGATCAGCCGCAGGACCTGGCGCCGGCCGCCGATCACGAGGGTATGGCCCGCGTTGTGGCCTCCCTGGAACCGGACCACGCCAGCGACCGATTCGGTCAGCCAGTCGACGATCTTGCCCTTGCCTTCGTCGCCCCACTGCGTCCCGATGATTACGACGTTCTTTGCCATCCCTATCCCATCAACATGAACGAACGGTCCAGCGACCGTCCAGCCTGACGAGCTCACGATCGCAGGCGAACTCCTGCTCCTCGTGCTCGTGTCCCGGGAGCATCTCGATCACGACCTCCCCCTGTGCGCGCAGCGCCGCGATCGCGTCGCGAAGACCGGCATCGTCCGCCCATGGCGCGCGGATCGCGGGCGAGGCCGGCGCCGCCGGCGACATCTCCGCCAGCGAGCGCAGTTCGAGGGAGAAGCCGGTCGCCGGGCGTGCCCGGCCGAAAGCCTCGCCCACGCCGTCGTAGCGCCCACCACGGGCGATCGCCGCGCTCGCCGCGACCGAGGCCGGGGTGTCGAGGGAATAGGCGGCGAAGCTGATGCCGCTGTAGTAATGGTAGCCGGCCAGGTCGGCCAGATCGACGGCGAGCTCGACGCCGTCGAGCCGGCTCCAGAGCGAGGAAGCTGCCAGCCGGCGCAGGTCGTCGAGCGCCCTGCCGATCCCGTCGATGTCCGGAAGGACCTCCGTCGCCCGATCGAGCACGGAAGTGGCGCCGTTGATCGTCCCGTAGAGCGAGGGCAGCGCGAGCAGGGCCTGCGAGACCACCGGATCCGTGCCGGCCAGAACCTCCTTCAGGCCGCCGACGTCCTTCTGGACCATCATCCTGTAGATGGTGGCCGCCTCGAGCTGCGGCGCACGCTCGAGCAGCGCCGGGACGATGCCGGCATGGCACAGGTCGACCCGCAGCCGGGCGAGGCCGGCCGCGCGCAGCGAGGCCAGCATCAGGTCGATGATCTCGAGCTCGGCCTCCTGGCCGGCATGGCCGTAGAGCTCGGCCCCGACCTGGTAGGGAACCCGCGAAGCGAAGAGGTCGGCGGGCCGGGCATGGAGGACCGGTCCGGCGTAGCACAGGCGGCTGGGGCCCTGGCGGCCCAGCAGATGCGCATCGATCCGGGCCACCTGCGGCGTCATGTCGGCCCTGACTCCAAGCCGGCGCCCGGATGACTGGTCGACCAGCTGCGCGGTGCGGATCTCGAGGGTCGAGCCGGCCCCGGTCAGCAGCGAGCTCAGGTACTCCACCAGCGGCGGCATGACGAGCTCGTAGCCGTAGCGGCGATAGAGGTCGAGCAGCGACCTGCGAAGTTCCTCGATGCGCCGTGCCTCGGAGGGCAGCACATCGGCGATGCTTTCGGGCAATAGCCAGCGCGGCATGTCGAATGGGCTCAGTGGGGCCTGGCGCCCCGCCCGGCCGCAACCGGAAGGACCCGCAGGGCCGAAAGCGGCCCACGCTTCGCGCGAGCGCCGTCCAAACAGTTGATTCTACTAGACGAGCAGAAGGAAACCGCCCACCAGGACCGCAATCAGCCCGAAGAAGCGAATCTGCCCGTCACGCAGACGCGAGATCCGCAGGAACATCTCGCGCCACTGCTGCGGCAGCAGCAGCGGCAGCAGGCCCTCGAACAGCAGCATCAGGCCGACGGCCATCAGCAATGTATCGACTTGCACGGATCACCCGCGGCCCGCCGGTCGCGCTCAGCGCGATCCGGGCTGGCCGGCGCTCTCCTTGAAGAACCGGAAGAACTCCGCGGACGGATCGATCACCAGGACATCGCTGCGATTGCGGAACGACGACTGGTAGGCGCCGAGGCTGCGGTAGAAAGCGGCGAACTCGGGATCGCGACCGAAGGCCTGGGCATAGATGGCCGCCGCCTGGGCGTCCCCGTCACCCTTGATGCCCTGCGCATCCCGATAGGCCTCGGCCAGGATGATCTCGCGCTGGCGCTCGGCATCGGCCCGGACCCTCTCGGATTCCGCCGCCCCCGTGGCGCGGCGCTCGTTGGCGACCCGCTTGCGTTCGGACTGCATCCGGGTGAACACCCCTTCCTGGACGTTCGGTTCGAAGTCGACCCGCTTGAGCCGGACGTCGATGATCTCGACCCCGATGGTCCTGTTGTCGTCGTTGACCTTGGCGCGGACCCGCTCCATCAGCCGGTCACGCTGCAGGGAGATGACGTCGGCCACGGTCAGCCTCGCGACCTCGTTCTGCAGGCCGTCGCGCAGGCTGCGCAGGATGCGATCGACCGCGACGCGCTGGCTGCCCTGCACCGAGCGGATGTACTCGCGCGGATCGACGATCCGCCACTTCACGTAGGAGTCGAGCAGGATGTTGAGCTTCTCGGCGGTGACGAAGCGGTCGATGTCGGGATTGTCGATCGTGAGGATCCGCTTGTCGTGGTATTCGACGTTCTGGAACGGCACCGGCAGCTTGAAGTACAGGCCGGCTTCGTCGATGACTTCACGGATCTCGCCGAGCGCGTACTTGACGGCGAACTGGCGCTGGTCGACGACGAACAGGCACGAGCGGAGCAGGACTCCGGCCACGGCCAGCACGACGAGGGTGGAGAGCAGTCGATTCATGGGTTCGTTGGTCCGATTGGCCTCAGCGGAACGCGTCCCGGTCGCGGTTGCGCAGGGCCTCGCGACGCGTATCGGCGAAGTCGTCGGTGGCCGCGCCGCGTGGCGACGGCGCAGGCGTGGTGGTGGTCGCCTGGTCGCGGCGCGTCGGATCGGCCGCCGTCGCGCCGCCCGCACCCGCGATCAGCTTGTCGAGCGGCAGGTAGAGGAGATTGCCGCCGTTGCCGCCGTCGACCATGATCTTCGAGGTGTTGCTGAAGACCTGCTGCATCGCCTCGATGTAGAGGCGATCCCGGGTGACCCGGGGCGCCTTGGCGTACTCCTCCATGACCTTGGTGAAGCGCTCCGCATCACCCTCCGCGCTGGCGATCGCGCTCGATCGGTAGCCCTCGGCTTCCTGCATGAGCCGCGCCGCCATACCCTGCGCCCTCGGGACGACGTCGTTGGCGTAGGCCACGCCCTCGTTGATCAGTCGCTCGCGATCCTGCGCCGCCTTGTTGGCGTCGGCGAAGGCTTCCTGCACCTGCTCGGGCGGCTGGACCTGCTGGATCGTGATGTCGACGACCGAGGCGCCGAGGCCGTAGCGATCGAGGATCGACTGCACCAGCTTCAGGGCGTCGCGCGCGACGAGATCCTTCTCTTCGTAGAGGACCCTGTCGATCGCCGCGCGGCCGACCACCTCGCGCATGGCCGTCTCGGCCGCCTGCCTGGCGATCTCCTCGGGTTTTCCCCCGAGGTCGTTGTTGAACAGGTAATCCCGTGCCGAACCGATCCGGTACTGCATCGTGTACTGCATGTCGACGATGCTCTGGTCGCCCGTCAGCATCAGCGACTCGCGCAGGTTCTTGTTGCGCGGATTGCCGCGATAGCCGATCTCGACGGTGCGCAGCTGCTGCGTGCTGACGATCTCGTGGACCTCGATCGGGAACGGCAGCCGCCAGGTGAAACCGGCGCGGTCGATCTGCTTGGCGACCTTGCCGAAACGAAGCACGATCGCGGTCTGGCCTTCCTGCACGATGAAGAAGCCGCTCGCCAGCCACAGCAGCGCAGCCGCCACGAACAGCACCACCAGGCCGATGCCGGCCCCCTTGAACGAAGGCGTCGGAACGCCGCCACCGCCGCCACCGCCGATGGGCAGGCGCGGCCCGCCACCGCCGCCGCGGCGGCCGAACAGGCCGTTCAGGCGGCGATTGAAATCGCGCCAGAGCTCGTCGAGGTCGGGAGGGCCGTCCTGGCCGTCCTGGTTCGGCCGGCGCGGCTCCTGGTCCTTGTCGCCACCGCCCCCTCGTCCCCAGCCGGGGTCATTGAGCGAGAAGATCGATCGAATGCTCTTCCACATGGAATCGTTTGCCTAGGAGGATCGGATCAGCGGATGAACCGGCGCTCGGGCGTGCCGAACTCGTCGGGACCCGATGTCACGGGACGCTGGTCTGCGTCCGGGTCGCCGGAACCGCTGTCTGTTTGTCGGGCCGCGCAGTGCTCGGCGATCGCTGCGAGCAGCCCGTCGATACCGTCACCCGTAACGGCGCTCAGGGCAACGCGCCCGATCCTACCACAGCCCCCCTCGCGGAAAGTCCCGGCATCGAGCCCGCAACGATCGATCTTGTTGTGGACGAGGATCGTCGGGATGCTGCCGGCACCGATCTCGGCGAGCACCCGCTCGACCTGCTCGATCTGCTCGATGCGGTCGGGCGCCGACGCATCGACCACATGCAGCAGCAGATCGGCTTCGGCCGTCTCCTCGAGGGTCGCCTCGAAGGCATCGACGAGCTGGTGCGGCAGATCGCGCACGAAGCCGACGGTGTCCGATACCACCATGAAGTCGCCCGAGGGCAGCCGGACCCGGCGCGTCAGGGTATCGAGGGTCGCGAACAGCTGGTCGGCGGCATAAGTGCCGGCGCCTGTCAGCCGGTTGAAGAGGGTCGACTTGCCGGCGTTGGTATAGCCGACGATGGAGACCTTGAACACCTCGTTGCGATCGCGCGCCCGGCGCCGGTTGCGCCGCTGGCCGCGGATCCGCTCGAGATCGGCGCGCAGCCGCCGCACCCGGGCCCCGATCTGGCGCCGATCGAGCTCGATCTGCTTCTCGCCCGGCCCGCCGCGAACCCCGATACCCCCGCGCTGGCGCTCGAGGTGGGTCCAGCCGCGAACCAGCCGCGCCGAGAGATGCTCGAGCCGGGCGAGCTCGACCTGGAGCTTGCCCTCGTGACTGCGGGCCCGGCGCCCGAAGATGTCGAGAATGAGCTCGGTTCGATCGAGGACCGGGACACCCCAGCGCTCGCCGAGGTTGCGTTGCTGGACGGCGCTCAGCTCGTGGTCGAACAGCACCAGCCCCGCATCGGCCGCGACCAGCTCGGCGGCGATCTCGTCCGCCTTCCCGGCACCCACGTAGAGCGCGGGATCGGGACGCTGACGGCGGCAGACCTTTCGGCCGGCCACGGTGAAACCCGCCGATTCCGCCAGTGCGGCGAGCTCGTCGAGACCCTGCTCGTCCGGAATCGCCGGACCGAGCGCTACCCGCACGAGCAGGCAGCGGAATTCGTTGCGTGATTCAGTCAGCTTTCGGTGTTTTCAGGTTGGAACTGGACCGGGCGACCCGGCACCACAGTGGAAATGGCGTGCTTGTAGACCATCTGGGTGACGGTATTGCGCAGCAGCACGACGTATTGATCGAAGGATTCGATCTGACCCTGGAGCTTGATGCCATTGACGAGATAGATCGAGACGGGAACGTGCTCCTTGCGAAGCAGGTTCAGGAACGGGTCTTGTAGAAGTTGCCCTTTGTTGCTCATGGCGGCTCCGTAGCGCTCGTTTTCATGATCGAGGAGACAGTCCCCTGCCGGCCGGGGACTTTCCGTCGCACTTTAACCGAATTTCAGGCCCCCGCGCCGGTTTTCAAGGGATCAGTCGGCGTAGGGATTGTGGCTCGAGCGAAACTCCACCCGCAACGGCGTCCCGACGAGCTCGAACCTGTCCCGGAACCAGCCCTCGAGGTAGCGCCGGTAGGCATCGGTCACGTGCTGCAGCGCACTGCCGTGGACCACGATGATCGGCGGGTTCTGGCCCCCCTGGTGCGCATAGCGCATCCTCGGCCGGACCGGGCCACGGCGCGCGGGCTGCTGGCGCTCGACCGCCTCGTGCAGCGACCGCGTCAGCTTGGGCGTGGGCAGCTTGCACATGGCGGCCGCATGGGCCTCGTTCACGGACTTCATGAGCGCCCCGATACCGGTCGCCTCGAGCGCGGAAACGAAATGCACCCGCGCAAAGCGCAGGAAGTGCAGCTTGCGGTCGAACTCGCTGCGCACCCGCTCGCGTTCCGCGGCGTCGACCCGGTCCCATTTGTTCACCGCGACGACCACGGCCCGCCCCGCCTCGAGCAGGTAGCCGGCGATGCTCGCATCCTGATCGGCGATGCCCTCGGAGGCGTCGAGCATCAGGATGCACACATTGGAGTCCTCGATCGCCTGCAGGGTCTTGACGACCGAGAACTTCTCGACCGTCTCGCGGACCTTGGCGCGTCGCCGGATGCCGGCGGTATCGACCAGGGTATAGGATCGCCCACCCCGCTCGAAGTCGATGGCCACCGCGTCGCGGGTCGTGCCGGGCTGGTCGAAGGCGACCAGCCGCTCCTCGCCGAGCAGGGTGTTGATCAGGGTCGACTTGCCGGCATTGGGGCGCCCCACCACGGCGACCCGGGCCCGGCGCGCAGTCGCGTGCTTGTCGTCCTTGTCGTCCACATCCGGCGCCTCGGCGTCGGCGGGATCGGCGGGCCAGTCGGTCTCGTCGAACCCCTCGACCGGAGCCGTCGGCGCCGGAGCGATCATCTCGAGCGCCATGTCGACCAGCGGGCGGACGTTGTCGCCATGCGCGGCCGAGATCGGTACCGGATCACCCAGCCCGAGGGCATGGAAATCGCTCGCCACCTGTTCGCGTGGCCGCCCTTCGGTCTTGTTGACCACCACCAGGACCCGCTGGGCGCGCTTGCGCAGCTCGGCGGCTATCTCCTCGTCATGGCCGGTCAGGCCCTCGCGACCGTCGACCACGAAGAAGACCATGTCCGCCTCGACCACCGCCTGGCGAGTCTGGCGGGCCATCTGCACATAGACTCCCGATTTGGCCTCCGGCTCGAAGCCGCCGGTATCGATCACGATGAAGGGGCGATCGCCGACGCGCCCGCGGCCGTACTGACGATCCCGGGTAAGGCCCGGGATGTCCGCCACCAGCGCCGAACGACTCCGGGTCAGCCGGTTGAAGAGGGTCGACTTCCCGACGTTCGTGCGCCCGACCAGCGCGATGACCGGCAACAGGGACATTCCGGAGCCTCGGTTTCCGGCTCAGCCGAGCGCGGCGGCCGCGACGCGGCCCCGGACCGTCTGCACGATCGCGAGGTCTCCGGCGCGACGCGGCGCCGACACGATCGCGCTGCTGTCGACCCGGACGCGGCCGACCGGCCTGCCGTCGGCCAGCGCGAGCCAGTGCAGGTAGCCCTCCTCGTCGCCGATGGCCACCGCATCGCCGACCAGCGCCGGGGCGCCGAGCAGGCGGCCTTCGAAGCCTTCCTGGACCCAGAGCGGCTCGCCGACATCGTTCAGTGCATGGACCCGGCCCCGGGTATCACCCGCGACCAGTATCCGGCCGTCGAAATCGATCGCACCGACCGCGGAGATCTCCCGGCTCCAGGCCGGCCTCCCGGTCGCGGCATCGACGCATCCGACCCGCCCCTGGTAGCTGCCGGCGCACATCTGCCGGCCGACCAGGACCGGCTCGCCGAGTATGTCGGCGATCCGCTCGATCTCGTTGGAGCCCCGCGGCAGGGATATCGCCGATTCCCAGCGCATGGCCCCCGTCTCGGTCGACAGCGCGACCAGCCGCCCCCCGGGCAGGCCGACGTAGACGGTCGCTCCGTCGAGCCGCGGCCGGTTGGTCTGGCGCAGGACGAGCGGCGGATTCTGACGGGTATAGACCCAGCGCCGGCGCCCGCTGTAGGCGTCGAAGGCGAGGATGCGGTTGTCGCTGCCCCGCACGACGAGAATGTCGCCATCGAGCACCGGAACCGAGACCGCCTCGGCGCCCAGCGCCGCCTGCCAGCGCAGCTTTCCCGTGTCGTCGTGGACCCGCAGCGAGCCGTTCTCGTCGGTCACGGCGACCAGGCCGCTGGCTGCGCCGACCCCGGTGATCAACCGCGCGCCGGTGTCGATACGCCAGTCGAGCGTTCCGTTGGCCAGCGCCACCCGGGCGAGGCTGCCGCCGGCCCCGGCGGCGTAGACGCGATCGTCGACGATCGCCGGCGCGAACCCGTAGCCTCCGCCATCGAGGTCGACCGACCAGCGAATGGCGCCGCGCTCGGCGGCGAGCTTCGGGAGATCGGGGATCTTGCGGCCCGACGAGCACGCCGACAGCGCCAGGGCGGCTCCCGCGACAAGCAATCCGCGCCGCTTCACGATCCGGTTCCCGTCGAGCCCAGCGAATCGAGCTTGAGCTGGACCAGGCGCGCGATCGGGGTCGCCGGCCCGAGGGTCTCGAGCGCCTTGCCGTACGCCGCGCGCGCCTCGTCCTTGCGGCCCTGCGCCATCGCGAGGTCGCCGCGGCGATCCGCATACAGGCCGGCGAAGGCGGACGGCGTCTCCACGTCGAGCACCCGGGCAGCTTCGTCCCAGGCCTGCGACTCGATCAGGAGCGAAGCGAGGCGAAGCCGCGCCACCAGCACGAAGATCTCGTCGCCGCCCTTGTCGACGACCCAGCGCAGGTTCTCGATGGCGGCGTCGTTCGCCCCGGCGACCGACTGCGCCTCGGCGGCGACCAGCGAGCCCATGCGCGCATAGGCGGTGGCCGAGAAGTCCTTGCGCAGCACCTGCGCGGTGGAGCGGATGCGCTCGGCGTCGGCCTCGTCGACCGCCACTTTCAGCTGGTGGTAGACGGCCGCCGCCCTGGCCGACCGGTTCGACTCGTACCACGCCCAGCCGCGCCAGGCCGCGACGGCGAGCAGCACGACCGTGAGGACCGTCAGGATCGTGTTGCCGTGCTTGTTCCAGAACGCCTTGAAATCATCGAGCCGTTCCTGTTCCTCGAGATCGTAGGCCATCTTCAGTCATCCCCCGTATGCTCGTCGATCGATCCGCTCATGCGGTCGATCAGCCATTCATCGATATCGGCGAGCGCCACGCTCTGCTGGCCCGCTCCGGCCTCGCGCAGCCATTTCACGCCCACCCGCGACCCGGCGGCCTCCTCTTCGCCGATGATCAGCGCCACCGTTGCCAGCGATGCATCGGCCCGCTTGAACTGCGACTTGAAGCTGCCTTCGCCGCAATGCAGGATCACGTCGAGGCCGCGATCGCGCAACCGCTCGGCCAGACCCAGGGCGAGCAGTCCGGCCGCCTCCCCCTGGTGCACGACATAGACGTCGCAGGCGGGGTCGACGCCGCTGTCGGCCTCGGCACGCATCAGCTCGATGATGCGCTCGACCCCGAGCGCGAATCCGCAGGCGGGTGCCGGCTTGCCGCCGAGCATCCCGATCAGCGGATCGTAGCGCCCCCCGCCGCAGACGGTGAGGCCGTCGGCAACCCATTCGAAGACGGTGAGATTGTAGTAGTCGAGGCCGCGAACCAGCCGCGGGTTGATCCGGAACGGGATGTTCCGGGACCGCAGCATCGTCTGCAGCGATTCGAAGTGCGCGCGCGACTCCTCGCCGAGGAAATCCGCGAGCCGCGGCGCCGCCTCGACCAGGCCCTGCATCACCGGGTTCTTGGTGTCGAGGATCCGCAGCGGATTCGAATGCAGCCTGCGCCGCGCATCGGCATCGAGCTCGTCGACATGCGCCTCGAAGTACGCGATCAGCGCCTCCCGATGGGCGACCCGCTCGGGCGGCTGTCCCAGGGAGTTGATCTCCAGCGAGATTCCGGCAAGACCGAGGTCGTCCCAGAGCCGCTGGCAAAGGAGGATCACTTCGCAGTCGGCATCCGGGCCGGCGAAGCCGAGCGCCTCGGCGCCGACCTGGTGGAACTGGCGATAGCGTCCCTTCTGGGGGCGCTCGTGGCGGAACATCGGGCCGGTGTACCAGAGCCGCTTCGGACCATCATAGAGCAGGTTGTGCTCGATCACCGCCCGGACCACGCCGGCGGTGCACTCCGGACGCAGGGTCAGCGCTTCGCCGTTGAGCGAATCGACGAAGGAGTACATCTCCTTCTCGACGATGTCGGTGACTTCGCCGATGCCGCGCACGAAAAGCCCGGTCGGCTCGACGATCGGGGTGCGGATGCGCTGGTAGCCGTAGGCGGCCATGGTGGCCGCGACCGACTCCTCGAGTCGGCGCCACCATCGCGCGTCGGCGGGCAGGACATCGTTCATGCCCCGCACGCCCCTGATTTTCTCGATCTTGCTCATTGCCTGGTCGGCATCGGGAATGGCGCATCCCCGGCGCCCGGATAAGTTCAGGGGTTCTCTTTCATCGGCACGCCGTAGCGACGCGCCACATAGTCCTCGACGATGGCCTGGAACTCCTCGGCGATCCGGTCGCCCTTGAGGGTCACCGAGCGCTCGCCATCGATGAAGACCGGCGCGACCGGCGCCTCGCCCGATCCGGGTAGCGAGATCCCGATGTCGGCGTGGCGACTCTCGCCCGGCCCATTGACCACGCAGCCCATGACCGCGACCTGCATCGATTCGACACCGGGATAGCGCTTGCGCCAGGCCGGCATCTGTTCGCGCAGGAAGCGCTGGATACGGTCGGCGAGTTCCTGGAAGAAGGTGCTGCTCGTGCGGCCGCAGCCGGGACAGGCCACGACCAGGGGCGCGAAGGCGCGCAGCCCCATCGACTGCAGCAGTTCCTGCGCCACCACGACCTCGCGGCTGCGGTCGCCACGCGGCTCGGGGGTCAGGGAAACCCGGATCGTGTCGCCAATACCCTCCTGCAGCAGGACCGCCATGGCCGCTGCCGAGGACACGATGCCCTTGCTCCCCATGCCCGCCTCGGTCAGGCCGAGATGCAGGGGATAGTCGCAACGTCCGGCCAGCTCGCGATACACCGCGATGAGATCCTGGACCGATGACACCTTGGCCGACAGCACGATGGCATCGGGCGACAGTCCGAGGGCCACCGCCTGGGCCGCGCTCTCGATCGCCGAGACGACCAGGGCCTCGCGCATCACCTGCGCGGCATCCCAGGGCTGCGCGCGCTGCGCGTTCTCGTCCATCATGCGAGCGAGAACCCGCTGGTCGAGGCTGCCCCAGTTGACGCCGATCCGCACCGGCTTGTCGTGGCGGCAGGCGACCTCGATCATCTTCGAGAAATTGTCCTCGCGACGACTGCCGGCGCCCACGTTGCCGGGGTTGATACGGTACTTCGACAAGGCCTTCGCGCAATCGGGAAACTCGGTCAGCAGCTTGTGGCCGTTGTAGTGGAAGTCGCCGACCAGCGGGACATCCACACCCATCCGGTCGAGTTGCTCGCGCACCGCCGGCACCGCGTCGGCCGCCTGCGGCGAATTCACCGTGATGCGCACGAGTTCCGACCCGGCCTGCGCCAGCGCCTTCACCTGGATCGCGGTCCCGATGGGGTCGGCCGTGTCGGTGTTGGTCATCGACTGGACCACGATCGACGCATCCCCGCCGATCGCCACCCGGCGCTCACCCCAGCGGACCACCGCCTTGCGGCAGGCCCGGCGGGCGCCGACACCGGACGGAGCGGGCGGACGGGAAGCGGACATGCTCACTGCAGGCGCAGCCTGGCGACCCCGTCGCGGGCCGCCGACTTCACATCGACCGCCTCCCCTGCCCGGGTCATGGTGACCGCATCCGCATTGCCGATCAGAACGGAGACCGGCCCGGCGACATCGAGCGAGAGACTGGTCTGCGGCTTCTGCAGACCATAGACGACGCGCCTGCCACCCGCATCGCTGACCTCGACCCAGCATTCGGCATCGAAGCTCATCATCAGGCTCGAGGCGGCGACCATCGCGGTCGATGAATCCGGGGGCGGCGTCGCGGCGGGCTCGGCCGGCGCCGATTCGGTCGCGCCGGCCACAGCGGCGCCGCCTGCGTCCTGCGAACCGGTTCCGATCGTGCCAGCGGTTCCCGCCGCCGCATCGACCGGCGCGCCCGTCGACGCATCGGCCGGCGAACCCGGTGCCGTTCCGGCGGCTGATTCTTCCCCGGCCCCCGGCGTCGTCGCGGCGATCGCAGCGGGTCGGCTGCCGAGCAATTCGTTGGCGGCGCGAGCGGCGGCGGCGACCGCATCGTCGCTCGGGCTCCCGGCCGAAAGCGGTTCCCGGCGCGCGGCGGCGGGTTCGGTCCCGGTTGCCGGCGGCCGTACCGCGATCGTCGAAGCGCTGTCGATCGTACCGCCTTCGTCGCCAAACCACTGGGAGGGCCAGCGCAGATCGCCCGCCGGAGCGAAATAGAAGGCGATGGCGATGACGGCGAGCAGTCCCAGCAAGGCGAGCCCCCAGCGACCGATTCCCGATGTCTCGCCGAACGAGCCCGTCGGGGAGATCGCCACCGGCGCACGCGTGCTCGACCTCAGGTCGAGGCCGGTATCGAGCTGGGCGACCGAGGACAGCAAGGGTGCCGCGTCACGATCCAGGAGACGGGCGTAGGAGCGGATGGCAGCCCTCATGAAGGCGGTTCCGGGCAGGTCGTCCCATCGGCCGGCCTCGATCGCCTCGATCTGGCGTACCTGCATGCGCAGCCTGCCGGCGACCCCGGCGACCGACCAGCCCTTCTCCTCGCGAACCCGGGTGAACTGTGCCGGCGTCGCGATGAAGCCGTCATCGAATTGAGTCTCGGTCGGGTTTCCCCGCGCGTCGGCCTGCATCGAATCGTCCGGCATCCCTTCCGACACGACCGGTTCGCCGTCCTCCAGCCTGTCTTCAGTCACCGAATCTTTCCTGGGCAAGCAGGTTCGCCTCCGGCGAGGTCGGGAAGCCACGGCGCAGCTGGGAGGCGAGGCTCTCGAACTCGACGGAATCGCCGCGCAGGCGGGCGATCCGCAGCCCTTGCCAGAGCATCTGCGCGGTCGGCTGGTAGGTTCTCAGGAGACGCTGCGAATAGAAATGGGCGCGCTCGCCATCCCTGCGCATCAGATAGATGTCAGCGAGATTGTAGAGCGTGACCGCATCGCCCGGCTCGATCTGGAAGGCGCGATGCAGGTAGGCCAGTGCCTTCTCGTCGTCCTTCATCTGTCGCATGCAGATGCCGGCGGCGTACAGGGGCCGCGCCGGCGTCTGGTAGAGCGGATCGCTGGCGGCCTTCTCGAAGTAAGGCAGGGACTCCGCCTGTCGCCCGGTCCGGCACAGGAACCAGCCGTAGTTGTTGTTGAGCTCCGGATTGGTCGGCATCAGGGTCAGGGCCTTGCGGAAGCTCTGGTCGGCCAGCTCGTTCTCGTTGAGATCCATGTAGACGAGGCCGAGCATCCCGTAGGCGGCGCCATAGTCGGGATCGATCGTCAGGGCCTGGCGAAGCTCGTCGAGCGCCACCGAATAGTTGCGCTGCTGGTAGTAGCCCGCGGCGAGCTCGAGCCGGATGCGCGCCCGCCGGCGCTCTTCGGTGTCGACCTCCGCCTTGGGAACCACCGAGCGGGCATCGACGACGCTACCGCCGCCGCCCTCGCCGCCGGTCGTCGCGCAGCCGGCGACACCCGCCAGCAGCGCGGCCCCCAGCAGCCACGACAGCCTTTTGCGGCCAGGACGATTCATGCGCATCGGGACAACTCCGCGATCGGCGGGACGCTGGACGAACGCTCGACGAGGCGGGTACGGTCGCGAACCGCGCCGGCCAGCTGCCCGCAGGCGGCATCGATGTCGTCGCCACGCGTACGCCGCACGGTGGTGACGATACCCGCATCGGCGAGGATGCTCGCGAAGGAGCGGATCCGGTCCCGGCCGGAACGCCGCAGTCCGGAATCCGGAAAGGGGTTGAAGGGAATCAGGTTGAACTTGCAGGGAATGTCGGCGACGAGTCCGAGCAGGGCGCGGGCGTGCGCATCGGCGTCGTTGATCCCGTCGAGCATGACGTACTCGAAGGTGATGAAGTCGCGCGGCGAGCGCTCGAGGTAGCGCCGGCAGGCGGCCATCAGCTCGGCCAGCGGATACTTGCGATTGAGCGGCACCAGGCGGTCGCGCAGTGCGTCGTCGGGCGCATGCAGCGACACGGCGAGCGCCACCGGACACTCGTCGCGCAGGCGGTCCATCAGGGGCACGACGCCCGAGGTCGATACCGTCACCCGGCGCCGCGACAGGCCATAGGCCCGATCGTCGAGCATCAGCCGGGCGGCGGCGATGGTCGCCGCATAGTTCTGCAACGGCTCGCCCATCCCCATGAACACCACGTTGCTGATCCGGCGATTTCCCGCCACCGTGGAGTCGCCGTCGTACTGGCCCAGGGCCCGGTTCGCATGGCGCAGCTGGGCGATGATCTCGTCGGTGCGAAGGTTGCGCGAGAAACCCTGCTTGCCGGTCGAGCAGAACGCGCAATTGACCGCGCAACCGGCCTGCGTCGAGACACACAACGTGCCGCGGTCGGCCTCGGGGATGAAGACGGTCTCGATCGCGTTGCCACCGCCGACGTCGAGCAGCCACTTGCGGGTGCCGTCATCGGAGACATGGTCGGACAGCACCGCCGGCTGGACCACACAGGCACGTTCGGCGAGCAGGGCACGAAACGACTTGGCGAGATCGCTCATCGCGGCGAAATCGTCCTCGCCGCGCTGGTGGATCCAGCGCAGGAGCTGCTGCGCCCGGAAGGGCTTTTCGCCCCAGTCGGCGCAGCACGAGACCAGCGCCTGCGGATCGAGTCCGAGCAGGTTGGTCTTCGCGGCTACGGCTGCGGTCACGCTCGCCCCGTCGTGCCCGGATCAGCGGGCGTGGACGTCCAGGCCCGGAAAGAAGAACGCGACCTCCACCTGGGCGGTCTCGGCCGCATCCGATCCATGGACCGCATTGGCGTCGATGCTGTCGGCGAAGTCGGCGCGGATCGTGCCGGCATCGGCCTTCTTCGGGTCGGTGGCGCCCATCAGGTCGCGGTTCCTGCTGATCGCCGATTCGCCCTCGAGAACCTGGATCATGACCGGGCCCGAGATCATGAACTCGACCAGGTCGTTGAAGAAGGGGCGCTCGCGGTGGACGGCGTAGAAGGCTTCGGCCTGGGCGCGCGAAAGATGCATCATCCGGGCGGCGACGATCTTCAGGCCCGCCTGCTCGAAACGGGTGTAGATCTGGCCGATGACGTTCTTCGCGACGGCGTCGGGCTTGATGATGGACAGGGTACGTTCGATGGCCATGGGAATCCGTGACTGGTCGGTTCGTCTGATTGGGGTTTGTCGCAAAAAACCCCGACAAATGAGTGGCTTACGGGGTTTTTCCAAGGCGACATGGAGCTTTGTATTCTAGCATACGGGATTCCGGCGACGATTCCGCGAAATCCGGGCAATCCGCAGTGCCGGCTGTATGTCGGAGGTTGAAACGACGGGTGCCTGGCCCTATATTGGACCCGGTATCCTCACAATCGGAGTGGCACCGATGGCTGTCGAACAGAACCGCACCGCGCCCCGTACCTTCCCCTCGGCCGGCCCGCTGGCCGAGGCCTCCCGCAACCGGGTGCTGCGCAACACCTACGCCCTGCTCGCCCTGTCGCTGGTGCCGACGGCGATCGGCGCCTGGGCCGGCCTGCAGCTCGGCTTCAGCTGGATGGCGGGCAACCCCTTCATCGGCTTCGTGCTCTTCCTCGCCGTGGCCTTCGGGTTCTTCTACGCGATCGAGCGCTACAAGAACAGCGGGATCGGCGTCGCCCTGCTGCTCGGCTTCACCTTCTTCATGGGCCTGATGCTCTCGCGGCTGCTCGGCCATGTGCTCGGCTTCGGCAACGGCGCCAGCCTCGTCATGACCGCCTTCGGGGGCACGGCGGTGATCTTCGGCTCGATGGCCACGATCGCGACCGTCTCGAAGCGCGACTTCTCGGGCATGGGCAAGTGGCTGTTCATGGGCCTGCTGGTGGTCATCGTCGGCATGGTCGCCAACATCTGGCTGCAGTTGCCTGCGCTCTACCTCGCCCTGTCGGTGATGGCGATCGGCATCTTCTCGGCCTGGCTGCTCTACGACGTCCAGCGCATCGTCAACGGCGGCGAGACCAACTACGTCACCGCCACGCTGTCGATCTACCTGAGCCTCTACAACATCTTCGTCCACCTGCTGAGCCTGCTCGGCATCTTCGGCGGCGACGACTGAGGACATGGAACCTCACTCCGGGTGCTTGCACCCGGTCGAAGGCCGCCGGCGGGATTGCCCGGCGGCCTTTTTTCTTTTCTTCCATCGTCTGGCCGCCCCAGAACAGCCAACCACGAAGGCTCTGCGTATGTTCAATCGCATATAGACATCATGATGTTCTTGCATCAAGATGCAATCATGCGCACCACCATCGAGCTCCCTGACGATCTGCATCGCATCGCCACCAGCCTGGCGCGCCACAACAAGCGCAGCCTCGGCCAGGTCGTGGCCGAGCTGATGCGGCGCGGGCTGGAGGTTCCGGCCAATCGCATAGTCGAATCGCAGGGGATCTGCCGGATCGACGATGAAACCGGCTTGCCGGTGGTCGTTGGTGCCAGGCGCGTCATGACGGACGATGACGTCCGTGCGCTCGAAGACGAGCCTTGATGCCGTCTTCCATGTCCCCGGTACTGCTGGACGGCAACATTCTCGTTGCCCTGGCCTATCCCCCGCATGTGCAGCATGAGACCGCTCGGCAGTGGTTCCG
The DNA here is from genome assembly GCA_023954135.1 of Burkholderiaceae bacterium. Taxonomy (GTDB): domain Bacteria; phylum Pseudomonadota; class Gammaproteobacteria; order Burkholderiales; family Burkholderiaceae_E; genus JAMLIN01. Next base: position 111,925 of record JAMLIN010000009.1, read on the forward strand.
CCGGCACGCCAGCCCGTTCGCCACCTGTCCGATCACGCAGGGCACGCTGCTGCGGATGCTGCTCAATTTTCGTGCTGTGCCCAGGGCCGAGGATGCGCTGGCCGTGCTGCGCGGTTTCGTCGAACATCCCCGCCATTGCTTCTGGCAGGACACGCTCGACTACCTGCACGCGGACATGAAAGGGGCGATCGGCCACAAGCAGGTCACCGACGCCTATCTGGCCTCACTGGCACGCAGCAACGGCGGTCGACTCGCCACGTTCGACAGGGGCATGGCGGCACTGCATGCGGACGTGGTGGAACTGGTCGCGTAGACGCCATGGGCCGATGGCCCGGCGCGCAAGTTCACCCTGGCTCGGTCTCCCGCGCCCATCGACCGGGCGAGGCCCGCCTCACTCGAAAACCGCGATCGACTCGACGTGGGAGGTGTGCGGGAACATGTTGACCGCGCCGGCGGCCGCCAGGCGCCAGCCGCCGGTATGCACCAGCACGGCGGCATCCCGGGCGAGCGTCGCCGGATTGCAGGAAACATAGACGATCCGGCGCGGCCTGGGGCCCGGCGCGGCGAGAGCCTGCGCCACCGCCAGCGCTCCCTCGCGGGGCGGGTCCACGAGCACCCGGTCGAAGGCGCCGAGCGCGTGCCAGGCCTCCGGGCTCAGCTCGAAGAGGTTGGCCGCTTCGAAGCGGGCCCGCCCGGCGAGCGCGTTCGCCGCTGCGTTGTCGGCGGCGCGACGCACCAGCGACGGGCTGCCTTCGATGCCGAGCACCTCACGGGCGCGGCGCGCCAGCGGCAGCGAGAAATTCCCCAGGCCGCAGAAGAGGTCGGCGACGCGCTCGTCGGGCCGCGGGTCGAGCAGCCGGATCGCCATGCGCACCAGCACCTCGTTGATCCCGTGGTTGACCTGGGTGAAGTCGGTCGGCCGGTAGGGCATCCGGATGTCGAACTCGGGCAGGCGGTAACCGAGGCCCGACTCGAGATCGGATCCGGCCAGCCGGCCCTCGCGTGCGAGCAAGGAGATGCTGTCCGGCCCCTTGGGCTGCAACCAGATCTCCAGGCCCGGCCGCGCACTGAATCCGCGCAGGCTCTCCCGGTCGGCAGGGCTCAGCGGTTCCAGGATCCGGAAGACGAGCGCGATGGTCCGCCCGGTCTTCGCCGGTCCGGCCCCGCCTGCCGAAGCCCCGCCCATGTCACCGACCGCCACCTCGATCTGGGGCATCCGATCCCGGATCGACAATGCGCCGACCAGATCGCGCAGGGGCAGCAGCAGGTCCGAGACCTCCGATGGCAGCACCCGGCACTCGCGCATGTCGGCAACGTAGCTCGAACCGCGCTCATGGAAGCCCACCAGCACCCCGCCCTTCTTCGGCACATGGCGTACCGACAGGCGGGCGCGGAACCGGTAGCCCCAGGCAGGCCCCGCGATCGGGCGCAGGATCATGCCTGGCCGCAGGCCGGCGATGCGCTCGATCTGGTCCTCGAGCACGCGCTGCTTGATGGCGAGCTGGGCGGCCGGATGCAGATGCTGCATGGAGCAGCCCCCGCAGGTGCCGAAGTGCGGACAGGCCGGCACCGTGCGCTGGCTGCTCTCGCGCTCGATCGCGAGCGTTTCGGCCACGTCGTAGCTGGGCTTGGCGCGCACCCGCCGCGCGAGCACCCGTTCGCCCGGCAGGGCGCCGCGCACGAACACCACCTTGCCCTCGTGCCGGGCAATCCCGCGGGCCTCCAGATCGAGCGACTCGATGCCGAGGCGATAGCCGACCTCGGCCGCAGTACCCGCGGCCGAAGCCCGGGAGCGACTCATTGAGCGACCTGCCAGCGGGAAAGGAACTGCGGCCAGTGCGCTCCCTGGAGCGATTCGAGATGCGCGCGAAACGCCTCGATCTCGGCCTCGTACTCATCCGGCGTCCAGAGCCCCCGGAAGAGCTGGAAGCGGCAATACACGAGATAGGTGTTCGCGATGTCGGTCTCGCAGTAGTCGCGGATCTCGGGCAGACGGCCCGCCTGATAGGCATCCCAGACCTGGGAGCCGTCCATGCCGAGCTTGCCGGGAAAGCCGCAGAGACGGGCGAGATCGTCGAGCCGGGCACTGGCGCGCGGCGTGTACAGCGCGAGCAGGTCCATCAGGTCGAGATGCCGGCTGTGATAGCGCCCAAGGTAGTTGTTCCAGCGGAACTCCTGGCGATTGTCGCCGGTCTCCCAGTAGCGCGACGCGCTCACCCGGTTGATGAGCGCCCTGTAGTGCAGCACCTGCAGGTCGAAGCCCCCGCCGTTCCATGACACCAGCTGGGGCGTGCTCTTCTCGACGATGTCGAAGAACTCCTGCAGCAGTTTCCGCTCGTCGTCACCCGGCTCGCCGAGGCAGCGCACCCGGAACTTCCCCGCCGTGCGCATCAGGCAGCCGATGGCGACCACCCGGTGCAGGTGCAGCGGCTGGAACTCGCGCTCGCTCATCTCGACGACCGTGGCGTCGGGCACCTCGGGGCCGATGTCGTTCAGCAGCCGCAAGCCGGCGACGTCGGGAACCGTCTCGATGTCGAATACCAGAACCGGGGCGGCCACGGGTCGTGAGCCTCAGAACCCGTGAATGGACCGGACGCGT
>JAMLIN010000090.1 GCA_023954135.1 Burkholderiaceae bacterium
GCGCCCGAGGATCCCGCCCATCGCGTTGATCTGATCGATCGCGAGTTGCTCGGCCTGGATCGATCCAGTCTCGGAGATGGCCATCGTGCCGGTGGCCGAATGGAGCTGGCCGACGGTGACCTCGGTGTCCGTGATGGCGAGCCCGGTGGTGTTGATCGCAGCGGTCGCGGGGGCCGAACCGAACGCGATGCGGGGCATCGAGAGGCCGAGCGCCGGCGCCGCGGCGGCACCGGCGGCGGCCAGGACGAAGCGTCGGCGATGGGCTCGGAGGGGTCTGGGATCGGTCATGAGAGGGCTCCTTGGGTTCCGGGTTGCGCGAATCCGATTGCGATCGAGTACCGCTGCTGCGATGCACAATCTTCGACAAGGAACCGGTCGGAAGAAATACGTCATTCGACGTAGATCGCCCGTGGTGGCGTCGGATCGATACTCTCGGTTCTGGTGCTGCAACGCACCGCAAGCCGCCCCGGAGCCCGGCCATGGTGCACCGCCCGGGCACGCCTTCGGCAACCCGGCGGCCCGGCGATCGATCGCAATGGAACGCTTCTTGCGTCGATACGGCGCCCGTTCGCCGCGGGGCCCGGGCCGTATCGCATCGAGGCGAGACCGCCGTCGAAGGAGGATCGTGGATTCCGCCGCCACCCAGCGCATCGTCAAGATCCGGCGCGACTACAACGCCTGGGTCGCGAACGAGACGCTCGAGGACTACGCGCTGCGCTTCGCGCCGCGCAGCTTCCGTCGCTGGTCGTTCCGGTGGATCGCGAACACCGCGCTGGGCGCGGTGTCCTTCCTCGCGCTCGAGTCGATCGGCGCGACGCTGATGCTCAACTGGGGTTTCGCCAATGCGGCCCTGGCACTGCTCGTGGTCACCGTCGTCATCCTCGCCACCGGCCTGCCGATCAGCTACTACGCGGCCCGCTACGCGGTCGACATGGATCTGCTGACCCGCGGCGCCGGCTTCGGCTACATCGGATCGACGATCACCTCGCTGATATACGCCAGCTTCACCTTCATCTTCTTCGCGATCGAAGCCGCGATCATGGCGCTGGCGCTGGAGCTGCTGTTCGGCATTCCCTTGATCTGGGGCTACCTGGTCAGCTCGCTGGCGATCATCCCCATCGTGATCCACGGCATCACCTGGATCAGCCGGCTGCAGGCCTGGACCCAGCCCTTCTGGCTGGTGCTCCAGATACTGCCCTTCGCCTTCATCGCCTGGCGGATGCCGGACACCTACGGGGATGCGCTGGGCTTTCGCGGCTACCACGACGACGGCATCGGCCTGCTCGCGATCGGGGCGGCGACCACGGTCGCCTTCTCGCTGATCGCGCAGATCGGCGAGCAGGTCGACTACCTTCGCTTCCTGCCGCCGGCCAGCCCCGCCAACCGCAGGCGCTGGTGGGCGGCGGTCCTCGCCGCCGGGCCCGGCTGGATCCTGCCCGGCGTGACGAAGATGTTCGGCGGCGCCTTCCTCGCGTTCCTCGCGATGCAGCACATGATCCCGCCCGACCGGGCGGTCGAGCCGACGCAGATGTATCTCGTCGTCTTCCAGCAGGCCCTGGGCGACCCGCGCGCCGCGGTGCTGATCACCGGGCTCTTCGTGATCCTGTGCCAGGTGAAGATCAACGCGACCAACGCCTATGCCGGCTCGCTCGCCTGGTCGAACTTCTTCTCGCGGCTCACGCACAGCCATCCGGGCCGGGTCGTCTGGCTGGTGTTCAACGTGACGATCGCCTTCGCGCTGATGATGCTCGGCGTGCTCGATGCGCTCGAGCATGTGCTCGGGATCTACTCGAACATCGCCGTCGCCTGGATCGGCGCGGTCGTCGCGGATCTCGTCGTCAACAAGCCGCTCGGCCTGAGCCCGGCAGGCATCGAGTTCCGCCGGGCGTACCTGCATCACATCAACCCGGTCGGCGTCGGAGCGATGCTCGCCGGATCGCTGCTCGCGATGGTCGCCTACGGCGGGCACCTCGGCGAGGTCGCGCAGGCCTTCTCCCCGCCGATCGCGCTCGCGACCGCCTTCGTGCTCGCGCCGGCGATCGCGCTCGCCACCCGCGGGCGCTACTACCTCGCCCGGACGCCGACAACCCGCTGGCGTCCGGGCGAATCGGTCGAGTGCGTGGTCTGCGCCAACGCCTTCGAGTCCGAGGACATGGCAGCATGCCCCGCCTACGGCGGCGCGATCTGCTCGCTGTGCTGCACGCTCGACGCCCGCTGCGCAGACCGCTGCAAGCCACGCGACGCGGCCCTGCATGCCCTCGGGCGCCGGGTGATGACCTGGTTTCCGGATTTCGTGCCCGACAGCTACGTGCGCCGCATCGGCCTGTTCGCCGGAATCCTCACGATCGCGCTGATGATGATCGGCGCGATCCTGGCGCTGGTCTACCAGCAGGAGACGATCGCGGCGCGCACCGGACAGGCCGACCTCGGCGACGCCTTCCTGCGGATCTACGCGGTGCTGGCGCTCATCTCGGCGATCGCCGTCTGGTGGATGGTGCTCACCCATGAGAGCCGCAAGGTCGCCCAGCTCGAGACCGAGCGCCAGACCGAGCTGCTGATGCGCGAGATCGACGCGCACGAGGCGACCGACGCCCTGCTGCAGAAGGCCAAGGACGTCGCCGATGCCGCCAACGCGGCAAAGAGCCGCTATGTCCGCGGCATCAGCCACGAGCTGCGCACACCGCTCAATACCATCCTCGGCTACGCCCAGATCCTGCAGCGCGCCCCGGAGCTCGCCCGGGGCCGCCGCGAGGCGATCGCGACCATCCAGCGCAGCGGCGAGCACCTGCTCGCGCTGATCGACGGACTGCTCGACATCGCCCGCATCGAAGCGGGCCGCCTCACGATCGAGCGACGCGAGCTGCGCCTGGCCGATCTGCTGGAGCACATCGAGAACGTCTTCAGGCTCGAGGCGGGGCGCAAGGGGCTCGGCTTTCGCATGGACGTCGACGGCGCCCTGCCGGACGTCGTCCTCGGCGACGAAAGCCGCCTGCGGCAGATCCTGATCAATCTGCTCGGCAACGCGATACGGTTCACCGGCCAGGGCGAAGTCACGCTGCGGGTCTCGCACCGGGCGGAGATCGCGGTATTCGCCGTCATCGACACCGGCTGCGGCATCCCCGCCGAGGATTTCGAGCGGATATTCCTGCCCTTCGAGCGCAGCCGTTCGCGGGGCGGACCGGAGCCCGGCACCGGGCTGGGGCTGAGCATCGCGCAACTGCTCGCCGAGCTGATGGGCGGCCAGATCACGGTGCGGAGCACCGTCGGCACCGGCAGCACCTTCACGGTCAAGCTCTACCTGCCTCGCGTCGCCCGGCCGGCGATCGCCAACCGGCCCGAGGGCGAGATCGACGGCTATCTCGGGCCGCGGCGCGCCTTGCTCATCGTCGACGACCATGCGAGCCAGCGTCGGCTGCTCGCCGATCTGCTCGAACCGAAAGGCTTCGTCATCGACCAGGCCGCCAACGGGCCGGAGGCGATCGCCGCCGCGATCGCCGGCGGGCACGACGCCGTGCTGCTCGATGTCGAGATGGCCGGCATGGACGGCTGGCGCGCCTGTGCGCTGCTGCGCGACGCCGGCTATCCGGGTGCCGTCGTCATGGTGTCGGCCACCGCCCACGACGACAGCCCGCAACGGCGCAAGGCGGCAGGCTGCGACGACTTCGTGCTCAAGCCGGTGCTCGAGAGCACGCTGTGCGCGGTGCTCCAGCAGCACCTGGGAATCACCTGGACATTCACGCCGAAGCACATCGACCCGTCGCCCGCATCCTCTTCGAAGCCCCCGACGGAACTGCCGCCGACAACGACCGCCGGCCTTCCGCTCACGGAAGAAACGGTGAGCCTGCCGGCCGCGGCTGCCGAACGGCTCGCCAGCCTTGCCCGGCTCGGCCACCTGCGAGGCATCCAGCGTTCGATCGATGATCTCGAGGCCGAAGGCGGCCTGCCGCCGGCGGCGATCGCCTGGCTGCGGCGCCTCGCGCACGAGCTTCGCTTCGACGACCTGGCCGCCCTCGCCAGCGAGAACGACGATGACGCCCGCCCCGGCCAGGCGTGAGACCGTCCTGCTGGTCGACGACGCGCCCGACGAGCTGCGGATGCTGGCCGACGCCCTCGAGGACGCCGGCTACACGACCCTGGTCGCGACCGACGGCGAGAGCGCCATCGCGCGGATCGCCCGGATAACCCCCGACGTCGTGCTCCTGGACGCCCGCATGCCCGGCATCGACGGCTTCGAGACATGCCGCCGGCTGCGCGCGATCGACGCCATGGCGGCGGTGCCGATCATCTTCATGACCGGGCTGCACGAAACCGAGAGGATCGTCGAAGGGCTCGACGCCGGCGGCAACGACTACCTGGTCAAGCCGGTGGTGCCCTCGGTGCTGGTAGCCCGGATCCGGGCCCACCTGCGGGCGGCGCGCCTCTCCGCGCCATCCGCACCGGCCGCGCCCCCGCCGGCGGCGCTGGCCAGGCTCAGCGGCCTGACGCCGCGCGAGATCGACGTCATCGAATGGGTCGCCAAAGGCAAGACCAACCGCGACATCGCCGAGATCCTCGACATGAGCCCGCGGACGGTCAACAAGCACCTCGAGCACATCTACGCCAAGCTGGGCGTGGAGACGCGTACCGCCGCGGTCGCCCAGTTCGGGCGGCTACGGGCGGGCAGCGGCACCCGCTGAGCCCGCCGCCCCGGGGCTTGCCGTCGGGTGCCGTGTCGGGCGATGCGTCGGCCGACCGTGCTTGTCCCACAGCCGCTGCTCCTGGAACCCGTCGCCGTACACCGCCTTGTATTCCCGGTGCGAGCCCGCGGTCGGCGCGTACCGGTCGCTCACCACCTCGTAGATCGTCGAGCCCGTGTCGTTCCTGACCACCTTCCACGAATGGTTCGACGCGCTGTACGCATACGTCACTGCAAACCCGTTCGGGTAGGTCAGCGTCGCCAGCCGCCCGTTGCCGTCATAACGGATCGGCGATTCCACCGTACCGGCTGATTTCGTCGATCAGCGCCAGTGCCCGCGGGAACAGCTTCTCCCAGGGGCCTCCGGGCAGTGAACCGGGCTTCATACCCACAGTGCCCGTCGGTGGACGGACAAGGATTCGGCCAGTTTCGCCACGTTGCGCCAGATCTGCCGCGGCGGCAGGTGCGCGCGCGAGGCCGCCTCCTCCACGGCCATCACGACGATCGGCACGGGCGCTTCGTCGAACAGATGGGCCAGATGAGGGACGAATGGAGGCGGCACGTCACCGCTCGTCAGGGCCTGCTCGAGCGCTTCGGGGCGCAGTTCACGCGCATAGCTGACGCTGGCCGTCTTGGCCGCCATCCACAGGCCTCGCTTCTTGCGCCGCGCCAAGGTATCCGGCCTGGGAGTATCCAACCCCAGCACCGCCATCACCTGCCCTGCACGGTTGACGCCCAGATCGCCAAGGGTGCCGTTTTCCAGGCCGACCAAGGTTTGGCGCGACAAGCCGCTCAGACGCGCCAACTGCGCCTGGGACAGGCCCAGTTCAGTGCGCCGCACTCGTACGGCCTGACCGATATCGATGAGGTTCATGGCAGGTCGCAGCCGAATATTGTCCAAAATACTCGACATATTATGCCTGCCCTTCCCTGCCTGCAAGAATGGCCGATCCGGGTGGGGAGAAACTGAAATACCGTTGCCTGACCCGCTCGTACTCCCCGTTGTCCGGCGAATCGATCACGGTCGCGCAGATCGGCTGCGGCGCCTTTGATCAGGCTGCCAAAGCGCAAGCCTCGGCAGCGGCAGCCGCTGAGGCCGCCGCACCGGCGCTTGCCGTCGGGTGCCACGCCGGACGAGACGTCGTCGCGCGCTAGTCGCGCCGCAGCCCGATGACCACCACCGCCGCGATCACGATCAGCGCACCCGCCACCTGGATCGGCGCGACCGCCTGGCCGAGGATCGCCCAGGCCAGGCCGAGCGAGGCGATCGGCTCGAAGTTGAGCAGTGCCGCGTTCTCGACCGCGCCGACCCGTGGCAGGATCGCGAACATCATCGTGAAGGCAATGCCGTAGAAGACCGTCAGCAGGGCCAGGCCAACCCAGGCGAGCGGCTCGGCCGGCAAGGCGAGCCCGCCGCCGATCACGCCCGCGGCGATGGCGACCAGCGACACCACGCCCATCGTCAGCACGGTACGCAGACGCGCCTCGAGCGCGGCCAGCCAGCGGGTCGTCAGGTACAGCACCCCGGCGAAGGCCAGCGAAGCGACCAGCGCATGGGCGACACCCGGGCCGATCGTCGCCCAGCGAGCCGCGAAGCCGGGCCCGCCGTCGAGGCTGACCCTTCCGGCGACGTCGAGCGCGAGCGACAGGCCGAAGAGCGCGACGAGCATCGCCAGGAAAGTACGCCGGGCGGGACGCACGCCGCTGGCCGCCCAGGAGAGCAACGCCAGCAGGAAGGGGAAGGTGTTGAAGGTGAGCAGCGCGAGCGCGACCGGAATCAGCGCGACCGCCGAATACAGTCCGTAGCTCTGCACCGCCAGCAACAGGCCGACGACCACGGCCCGACCCGCGGTTCTCCGGTCGAGCGCGAGCGGGACACGGGCAAGGCGCAGGAACAGCAGCAGCACCAGGGCGGTCGTGCCGGAACGCACCGCAACCGCGGTGACAACGTCGACGCCGTGATCGAAGGCCACCCGCGCCGCGATATGGTTGGCCGCGAAGATGGTCGCGGTCAGCAGGAGCAGGCCCACGGCGACCCAACGGGACATCGGAGCCGTGGCCGTCATCGAGCCCCGGGCTTCATCCACCCATCTCGACGACGATCTTGCCGACGACGCGCCG
>JAMLIN010000091.1 GCA_023954135.1 Burkholderiaceae bacterium
CGCGGCGATTCCCAGACCAGCCAGGGCTTGCCCTGGGCGGCGCCGGTCTCGACGCGGGTCAGGCCGTTCCATTCGCCGCCCGACTGCAGCCAGGCGGCCTTGAAGAATCCGTGGATGAACTGGCGATGGCTCAACACCGCGGCGAACATGCCCTGGCGGCCGCAACCGATCGAGTAGCGCCCGGTCACCTCGACGCGCGCATCCCGTTCGTCGCTGCGATCGACGATCCGCACGCTGCCGAGGCCGTGCCGGCACTTGCCCGGCACGAGCTTGACCTGGTTGTCGATCCTGACGTCGGCCAGCGGCGGATCGAGCTCGATCGACAGTCGCTTCTTGCCGGGTTTGAACACGAAGCGGGTCGACTTGAAGTTCATCAGCGCCGGGAAGGGCGTGACGTTGTAGGGCCGGGTCAGCTCGCCGTCGATCGGCTCGAGTAGGCCCTGGTCGAGCTGGTAGAGGGAATCGTCGATCACCAGGTTGCCGTCGATGCGGCGCAGGCCGGCGGCGCGCATCCGGGCGACCAGGGCGAGCATGTCCTCGACGACGAGCTTCGGATCGCCGCCGCCGCGCAGGACCAGGTCGCCATCGAGCCGGTCGCCGTCGAGCAGGCCGGTGAGGTAGACGCCGGTGCGCCAGCGATAATCCTGCCCGAGCATGCCGAGGGCTGCATAGGTGGTGAGCAGCTTCATGGTGGAGGCCGGGTTGAACGCCCGGTCCTCGTTCCACCGCGCGAGCGGCCGGCCGCCGTCGACCGGAACCGCGAGCAGGCCGATCTCGTCCTCGCTCACCCCCGCCCGGCGCAGCATTGCGAGCACCGAAGGCGGCGCTCCCGCTGCCGGCAGCGCGCCGGCCGGCCGCTTGGGCGGCGGCGACGGGACGGCGGGTTGCTTCGGAAGCGTCGAGATGTCGACCGGCTGCTTCGCCGATCCGGCGGCGAAAGCCGCCGGCAGCGTCATGATGGCCGCGAGCAGGAAGGCAAGGCTCATTCCTGGCAAGCCGAAGCCCCCTGCCCGGCGATCGGGCTTGATACCGCTCAACATCCGTGAATCCGGTCCTGGCTAGACTGGGAACCCATGAACGACGAAGTATCCCATGCAGCCCTCGATTCCCGACCCCCCGCCGCGACGGCCGGGATCATGGCGTCGCCAGCCGGCGATGCGCCCGCGATGACCGGCACCGGCGGGGCGACGAACGTCCGGGCCGCCTTCGGAGCCGGCGATATCGAGATCGACCCGGTCCTGATCGAGCGCTTCGGCGGGCGGGCGCCGCGCTACACCTCCTATCCCAGCGCGGACCGCTTCCACGCCGGCTTCGGACCGGCCGACTACCGCGACGCGATCGCCGAACGCGCCGACCGGAACGGCACCGCGCTCGGGCTGTACTTCCACATCCCCTTCTGCCGCCGCATCTGCTACTACTGCGCCTGCAACAAGATCGGTTCGCGACACCAGGAGCGGTCGGCGGAGTATCTCGCGGCGCTCGACACCGAGATGCGGCTGGTGGGGGGAATCCTCGGCTCGCGCCAGGCGATCTCGCACCTGCATTTCGGTGGCGGGACCCCGACGTTCATGCTCGACGACGAGCTCGCCAGCCTGTTCGGCTACATCGACCAGCACTTCGATCGGGCGGCCGACGGCGAGTACTCGATCGAGGTCGATCCGCGCACGGTCGACCGGCAGCGGCTGCGCCGGCTGCGCGACATCGGCTTCAATCGCGTGAGCCTGGGCATCCAGGATTTCGACGAGGAAGTTCAGCGCGCGGTCAACCGGATCCAGCCCTACGAGGAAACCCTCGCGCTGATGCAGGCGGTTCGCGAGCTCGGCTTCCGCTCGATGAACGTCGACCTCATCTACGGCCTGCCGAAGCAGCGGATCGACGGTTTCGAGCGGACCCTCGACCGGGTGATCGCGGCCGCGCCCGACCGGGTCGCCCTGTATCACTACGCGCACCTGCCGCAGCTCTTCAAGCCGCAGCGGCGTATCCACGAGGAAGACCTGCCCGACGCCGAGACCCGCGCCGAGCTCTTCGCGCGCGCCGTGGCGCGCTTTCGCGCCGCCGGCTATGTCTATCTCGGGCTCGACCACTTCGCCCGCTACGACGACGAGCTCGCCGTCGCCCAGCGCGAAGGCCGCCTGCATCGCAACTTCCAGGGTTACGCGGCCCACGATGCCGGCGACCTGCTCGCCTTCGGGGTCTCCGCGATCGCGTCGGTGGGCGATGTCTACGCCCAGAACGACAAGGGGCTGCCGGCGTATTACGCCCGGCTCGCCGAAGGCGAGCTGCCGACGGTGCGCGGCCTGCGGCTCGACGCCGACGACCGCATCCGGCGCGACGCGATCCAGGCGCTGATGTGCGACTTCCATCTCGATGTGCGCGCCCTCGAGCGGCGCCACGGGGTTGCCGAGGGCTACCTCGACGACGCGCTCGAGCGCCTCGCCCCGATGGACCGGGCCGGCGCGATCCGCATCGGCCCCGACGGCATCCAGGTCCTGCCCCGCGGCCGGCTGCTGGTGCGCGCGGTGGCGGCGCAGTTCGACCGCTACCTGCAGCAGGCTCCCGCAGCGGGCACCTATTCGAAGCTCGCCTGACATCGCGCTAGGCTAGACTAGGCGCTCACTTAATCTCGACTCGAAGGAGCCGACCGATGCGCCTCGTTGCGATCGCCATCGCATGGCTGGCCGGCAGCCTTGCCGCGCCCCCCGTGCTTGCCCAGGCCCTGGTCATCGACTGCTATGCGCCGACCGACTGCCGGCGAGCTATCGGCGACGCGCTCAGCCCGAAGTTCGCAAGCGCGGTCCCGCCGGCGCAGCACCGGCTCGTGATCTTCGGCAGCGTGCATCGATACGGCAACGACCGGGCCGCCGCCTATGCGGTAGCGGGCGTCAGCGAGCGCGTGATGCACGAGGGCGCGGACCTGACCCTCCTGCCGCTCAAGCGCTATTCGGCGAGCGTTCCCCTCGACAAGCCCGGCCTGACCGAGGCGGACGAGCGCCGCGCGCTCGACCGCGCGGTGCGTGCCGCGGTCGACCGCATGATGCAGGCCTGCGCCGGTTCGGCGAGCTGCGACGTCCACATGCCCTATCGGCCGCGTTAATCCATGAGCAACGATCTGTCGAAGATGCGCAAGGAGTACGAGGCCGGTTCGCTCGAGGAGGCGGATCTCGGCGACTCGCCCTGGCCGCTGTTCCGCAGCTGGCTCGACGAAGCGATCGCCCGGCGCGACCTGGTGCTGGAGCCGACCGCCATGACCCTGGCCACGGTGGGGCCCGACGGCCGGCCGTCGACGCGGGTCGTGCTGCTCAAGGATGCCGACGAGCGCGGGCTCGTCTGGTACACCAACTACCTGAGCCGCAAGGGGCGCGAGCTGGCCGGCAATCCCCATGCCGCGATCCAGTTCCACTGGGTCGCGCTCGAGCGGGTGCTGCGCATCGAAGGCCGGGTCGACAAATCCGAGCCGGAGGCCGCGGACGCCTACTACGCGAGCCGGCCGCTGGCCGCCCGCATCGGCGCCTGGGCTTCGGAGCAGAGCGAGCCGATCGGCTCGCGCGCCGTGCTGGTCGCCCGCGCCGCCGAGTTCGGGCTGAAGTTCGGCATCAACCCGCCGCGCCCGCCGCACTGGGGCGGCTACCGGCTGGTGCCGGACCGCTTCGAGTTCTGGCAGGGTCGGTCGTCGCGACTGCACGACCGGATCCGCTACCGTCGGGACGAAGCCGGCCGCTGGCAGCGCGACCGCCTCGCCCCGTAGTACCCGATCCGAAGCCGCGGAAGCCGCGTTACCGATACACGAGGACAGGGACCTTGCAGTGCGTCAGAACCTTCTGGGTCTCGCTGCCCAGCAGCAGGCCGGCCACCCCGCGACGGCCGTGCGAGGCCATGAAGATCAGGTCGCAGCCCTTGCGCTCGGCCATGTCGATGATCGCCTGGTAGGGCTGGTCATAGACCGCGGTGGTCACCTCGCAGGCAACGCCGGCCGCCTTGGCCTGCGTCTCGACGTCGGCGAGGATCTCGGCGGCATAGGCGCGGATGGTCTCCTCGTACTTGTCCTCGGAGAAGAACTGCGCCGAGGGCATCTCCGCGATGGGCGGCACCCGGAACGGCGGCTGGACGTTCATCGCCACCAGGCTGGCGCCGTGCAGCTTCGCCAGCGCGATGGCGCCGGCCACCGCCTTGCCGGATAGATCCGAGCCGTCGGTCGGAACGAGAATCTTCTTGAACATGGCACCTCCTGGGTCGATTGATGGTCCTGTCTCGCCGTATTGCCACCGGCGTCCCTGCTGCCTTCAGCCCATTGTGCGTCCGCGTTGCGGCGCGCATCTTGACAAGCATCAGCAATTCCGGCTCCCGCGATGCCGGCAACGGACCCCTGCCCACCCTGGCGGCACCATCGCCGGACTTTTTCATCGCCGGGCCGTCCCAAGATGAAAAACGCCCCCTTGGGCGGGGTTGAGCCGGGAATTCGCGAAGCATGCTTCGCGCCGGCGAGACCGGCCGCGCCTGTGAGCGCGGCCGAAGCGACCCGCGAAGCGGGGAAGCGTGGGGGCCTTTTCTCCGCCGTCCTAGCGCTTAGAATGCGCAGACACCCGATCCGTCGGCGATTTCGGGACACCACGACAGGCAGGAGACCGTCCGCATGAGCTTCAACTTTCCCTATTTCCGCCCCCCCGCCGGCGCCGAGGAACTGCGCGCGGAGGTCCGCGAGTTCATCGCGAAGGAGCGGGCCGAAGGCCGCTGGCGGCGCCAGGGCGATTTCGCGATCCACTACGACCCGGACTTCTCGCGCCGCCTCGGCGAGCGCGGCTGGATCGGCATGACCTGGCCGAAGGCCTATGGCGGCGGCGAACGCAGCATGCTCGAGCGCCTCGTCGTCACGGAAGAGCTGCTGGCGGCCAATGCGCCGGTGGCCGCGCACTGGATCGCCGACCGCCAGAGTGGGCCGCTGCTGCTGCGCTTCGGCAACGAGGAGCAGCGCCGCAAGTACCTGCCGGGCGTCGCCGCCGGCGAGATCTTCTTCTCGATCGGGATGAGCGAGCCCGACTCGGGTTCGGACCTGGCATCGGTACGCACGCGCGGCGTGAAGGTCGACGGCGGCTGGCTCATCACCGGCCGCAAGGTCTGGACCACCTTCGCGCATCGCAACCACTACGCGATCACCCTGGTGCGCACCGGCGAGCGCCAGGAATCCCGGCACTCCGGCCTGACGCAATTCATCGTCGACCTGAAGAACACCGAGGGCCTCACGATCCGGCCGATCATCAACATGGCCGGCACCCATGAGTTCAACGAGCTCACCTTCGACGAGGCCTTCGTGCCCGACGACGCCATCGTGGGCGCGCCGGGCAACGGCTGGACGCAGGTGACGAGCGAGCTCGCCTACGAGCGCAGCGGACCCGAGCGCTACCTGAGCAGCATCCGCCTCGGCGAGGCCCTCGTCGCGGCGGCCGGCAAGACGCCCGAGCCGCGGGTGCAGGAAGCGATCGGCCGGCTCGCCGCCCGCCTGTGCGCGCTGCGCGGGATGTCGCTCGCGGTGGCCGCGATGCTCGCCAACGGCGAGACGCCCAACCTCGAGGCGGCGCTGATCAAGGACCTCGGCAACGCCTACGAACGCGAGCTGATCGAGATCGCCCGCAACCTGCAGCCGGTGCTGCCGGCGATCGATACCGAGTTCGATGAGGCGCTGGCCGAATGCACGATCTATTCGCCGTCCTGGATGCTGCGCGGCGGTACCCGCGAGATCCTGCGCGGACTGGTGGCACGCGGGCTCGGCCTGCGCTGATGGAGACGACACGATGAACACGACACAAGCCACGGCGACCCCGCTGACCCTGTTCGACCCGATGGTCGACGATGCCGCCAACCGCCTGTTCGGCAAGCTCGGGCCGCAGGCGCGCCTGGCGGCCGTGCGCGGCGAGCCCGACGAGTCGCTGCGCACGGCGGTTGCCGAGGCCGGCTTCTGCGAGGCGCTCGGCGGCCTCGACGCCGGCGACGACTGGCCGGCGGCGGCGGCCATCCTGCGGGCACAGGCGCGCTACGGCGCGCCGGTCGACATGGCCGACGAGCTGCTCGCGAACGCCCTTGCGGGCGAGCCCGACGACGCGGCTTCCGCCGATGCGACCGAGGGCCGGCGACAGCGGGCATTCGCGCTGTCGCGCTGCATCCAGGCCGGCGGCGCGATGCAGGCGGCGCTCGACATGAGCATCCGCTTCGTCGGCGACCGCAAGCAGTTCGGCCAGGCGCTGGCCCGCTTCCAGGCGATCCAGCATTCGCTCGCGATCACCGCCGAGCTGATCGCGGCGGCGGCCAGCGCCACCAATTTCGCGCTCGCCTGCGTGATCGAGGAAGGCATCGATTCGGATCGCGCCAGCGCCGCGATCGATGCGGCGGTGGTGGTGGTCTGCGATGCGATCCGCTCGACCCACGAAAACTGCCATCAGGTCCACGGCGCGATCGGCTTCACGATCGAGTACGGCCTGCATCATCACACCCTCGACATGCTGCGCTGGCGCGACGACCTCGAAGCCAGCACCGGCGGGCCGATGCGCTGCGCCGAGCGGCTCGGCGCGGCCGTCATCGCCGAAGGCGGCCTGTGGCT
>JAMLIN010000092.1 GCA_023954135.1 Burkholderiaceae bacterium
GCCGCAGGATCTTGCCCACGTTGGTCTTGGGCAGGTCGCTGCGGAACTCGATGTGCTTGGGCCGCTTGTAGCCGGTCAGCTTGTCGTGGAGGAAGTCCTGGAGATCGCGCTCGGTCAGGGATTCGTCCTTCCTGACCACGAAGAGCTTGACCACCTCGCCCGATTTCTCGTCCGGCACTCCGACAGCGGCGGCCTCGAGCACGCCCGGATGGGTGCTGGCCACTTCCTCGACCTCGTTCGGATAGACGTTGAAACCCGAGACCAGAATCATGTCCTTCTTGCGATCGACGATCTTGATGTAGCCGCGCTCGTCCATGATGCCGACGTCGCCGCTCTTGAAGAAATTGTCGGCGGTCATGACCTTGGCCGTCTCCTCGGGCCGCTGCCAGTAGCCGGCCATCACCTGCGGGCCGCGGATCGCGATCTCACCCGGCTGTCCGTAGGGCACCGGGTTGCCCTCGTCATCGAGGATCACGACCTCGGTCGAGGGCAGCGGAATCCCGATGGTGCCGCTGAACTCGGTGGCATCACCGGGGTTGCAGGTCACGCTGGGCGAGGTCTCGGACAGGCCGTAGCCCTCGATGATCGGGCAGCCGGTCTTCTCGAGCCATGCCCTGGCGGTCGCGCTCGTTACCGCCATACCGCCACCGTTGGAGACCCGCAGCTGGGAAAAGTCGAGCTTGCCGAAATCCGGGTGATTGGCGAGCGCGGTGTAGAGCGTGTTGACCGCCGGAAAGGCGGTGAACTTGTAGGGCTGGACTTCCTTGATGAGCGCCGGCAGGTCGCGCGGATTGGGGATCAGGATGACCAGCGACCCCTGGCGCATGCCGAGCAGGCAACAGACCGTCAGCGCGAAGATGTGATAGAGCGGCAGCGCGCAGACGATGATGGACTGCTCGGGCGGTCCGCC
This sequence comes from Burkholderiaceae bacterium, assembly GCA_023954135.1. Taxonomy (GTDB): domain Bacteria; phylum Pseudomonadota; class Gammaproteobacteria; order Burkholderiales; family Burkholderiaceae_E; genus JAMLIN01. The sequence continues at coordinate 911 of JAMLIN010000092.1, forward strand.
GCGAGCCGGGTTGTTCATTGCTGGCTCGCTCCAGGCCTCGGACTGCAACACGTTGGCGAGCACGTTCCGGTGCAGCAGGGTGGCCCCTTTCGAGACGCCGGTGGTACCGCCGGTGTACTGCAGGAAAGCGACGTCGTCCTGGGTGATCTCGATCGGCTTGAAGCCGGCCCGCTCGCCCTCGGCGATCATCGCGTTGAAGCGGATCGCCCCCGGCAGCTGGAACTCCGGCACCATCTTCTTGACGTGACGGACCACGAAATTGACCACGGCCCCCTTGAGCCCGAGCGTATCGCCCATCGCCGCGACGACGATGTGGCGCACCTGGGTGCGCGACACGACCTGGGCCACGGTGTGGCCGAAGTTCTCGAGGACGATCATCGCCTTGGCGCCCGAGTCCTTGAGCTGGTGCTCGAGCTCGCGCGGGGTGTAGAGCGGATTGACGTTCACCACCACCATCCCGGCACGCAACACGCCGGCGATCGCCGCCGGATACTGCACCACGTTGGGCATCATGAGGGCGACGCGATCGCCCTTGACGAGGCCCTTGGACTGCAGCCAGCCGGCGATCGCGGTCGACATCTTCTCCAGCTCGCCGAAGCTCGTTTCCTTGCCGAAGCCGACATAGGCCTTGCGATCACGGTACTTGGAGAAAGCCTCCTCGATCAGGGCCGTCAACGACGAGTAGAGCGTCAGGTCGATCTCGTGGGGTACGCCCGCGGGATAATGCGCATACCAGGGATGATTCATTTCTCGTCTCCTTGTCGTTGATCCTGCGAGGCAGAGGCTTCTTCCGATAGTCTCTCACGGCCGGTGCCTGCTGCCCATTGCGGCGCACCGACCCCGGCCGCTTCCGTCGGCGGGAGGGCAGCGGCCCCAACGACGACTTGACCCCCGAGGGCGGCGCGGCGCTCGTCCATCGGCAGATCGGCGAGCCGTCGCACCTCGGCGTGGAATGCGACGAGATCGCCCTCCCGTTCGGCGAGCAGCCGCCGGAAGCCCGGCAGCAGATCGGTGTAGGCACCGATCGAAGCGAGATGGGCGTTGCCGAGCGGCCGCTCGAACCAGCGATCATAGCCGGCGAAACCTCCCCACGACCGGCGAAGCTCGCGGTAGTCGTCGCGCATCCGCTCGAGGGCCGCAGCCTTGGCGGCAAGCTTGCGCTCATCCGGCTCATCGCTCCCATAGATCGCAGCGAGGCGCTCCCGGGTCCGGCGCACCAGGCCGAGGAAGTCCTCCCGACGGCGACGATGCTCCGCCCAGGCCACCGCCGGGCGGGAATCGCCGTCGATCGCTTCGCGATGACGCAGCCAGCGCTCGAGGCCGGCCTCCTCGACGGCGGTAGCGAAGGACTCGTTGAAGGTGGTGTCGCCCGCGACGTAGACGACCTGGTGGGCGAGCTCATGGAAGATCAGCCGCGCGATCTCCACGTCCGGCAGGCGCAGCACGCTGCTCGGCATCGGATCGTCGAACCAGCCCAGCGTGGAATAGGCAGGCACGCCAGCCACATGGGTGTCGTAGCCCTCGGCCGCAAGGCGTGCGGCGAAGCGTTCAGCGTCGGCCTTGTCGTAGTAGCCGCGATACCCGACGCAACCCGCCAGCGGGAAGCACCAGCGGCGCAACTCCACCGACAAGGTCGGCGCGGCGAACACGTTCCAGAGGACGAAGGGTCGGTCGAGGGCGGCATAGCGCGTATAGCTGCCATTGTCGGGCAGGCCGAGCTCCGCGGATGCGAAAGCCCGCGCTTCGCGGACCAGGACAAGCTTGCGCCGGAGCGCCTCGTCGGTCGCGGGATCGTCGAGCAGCTCGACGATCGGCCGCGCCCGCCACATCAGCTCGAGGTGGCCCCCGACCGACTGCCAGAGATAACCGGGCCCCTCGAGCGCCGAGCATGCCGCGAAAGACAGGCTGGCAAGGACGAGCAGCAGTCTTCGCAACATCGGGCATCCGCGCTCAGCCGACAGCATCGACCTCCACCGGGCAGTCGCGCGGACATGCGGCCCGCATCGGGACGTCGCCGGAGTCCGCCCACGGGCGGACGGCTTCGGCATGCCTCGTCATCCCTGTCCTCTTCGCATCGGCCGGCATCGGCCGCTCACGCCGATGATAAGCTAGGCCACGCAACCATGGCGGGCCGGCGGCCCGAAGGAGCAGCGCGATGAAACTGATCGAGGAGATCGTCGGGTTCGCGCCCGAGATCGCACGGATCCGCCGGGACATCCATGCCCATCCGGAACTCGCCTACGCCGAGACCCGCACCGCCACCCTGATCGCCGAGCAGCTCCGTGCCTGGGGGCTGGAGGTCGCCACCGGAATCGGCGGCACCGGCGTCGTCGCCAGCCTGCGCGGCGAAGGATCCGCCGCCGTGGGCCTGCGCGCCGACATGGATGCCCTGCCCCTGCAGGAACTCAACGAATTCGGCCATCGCTCGACCCATCCCGGCCGGATGCATGCCTGTGGCCACGACGGGCATGTCGCGATGCTGCTCGCCGCGGCCCGCTTCCTGGCCGCCAACCCGCCCCCCGGGGGCACGGTGCATTTCATCTTTCAGCCGGCCGAGGAGCATGGCGCAGGCGCGCAGGCGATGATCGACGCGGGGCTCTTCGAGCGATTCCCCTGCGATGCGGTCTACGGCATGCACAACTGGCCAGGGATGCCGGTCGGTACCTTCGGGCTGTGCGCGGGACCGATGCTCGCTTCGGCCAACGAGTTCGAGATCACCATCCAGGGCCAGGGAAGCCATGCCGCCCTGCCCCATACCGGGCGTGATCCGATCTGGATCGCCTGCCAGCTGGTCATGGCGCTGCAGGGCATCGTCAGCCGCGAGAAGAAGCCCATCGATGCCGCCGTGCTCTCGGTCACCCAGATCCATGCCGGCGACGCCTTCAACATCGTGCCCGACCAGGCGGTCATCCGCGGCACCGTGCGCACCTTCGACAGTCGGGTCACCGATCTCTTCGAGCGGCGGATCACCGAGATCGGGCAGAGCCTGCCCGCCGCCTTCGGCGCCAGCGCCACGGTGGTGTTCGAACGCACTTATCCGCCACTCGTGAACCATCCTGTCGAAACCGAGTTCGCCCGCGGCATCGCGGCCGGGCTCGTCGGCGCCGACCGGGTCATCGAGTTCGAGCTGACCATGGGCTCCGAGGACTTCGCGTACATGCTGCTGGCGAAGCCCGGCTGCTACATCGGCATCGGCAATGGCAGGGGCGAGCACCGCGAAGCCGGCCATGGCAGCGGCGCCTGCGTGCTCCACAACCCGAGTTACGATTTCAACGACGAGATCATCCCGCTGGGGGCGAGCTACTGGGTCGGAGTCGCCCGAGCCACGTTGGCAAGGAGCGGGTCGAACGCGACATCCGGCAACACGGAATCCCTCGTCGCCGACTCCGGGACTGCCCGCCCGTAGCAGGCTCGCTCGAGAACCGCGAGCTGCTCCTCGTTGGAAGCCCGCGCGAACGCATAGGCGGACTCGCGGGCGCGCGCCGCATGGTCGCGGTCGCCGAACAGGCCGATCAGCGCGTGGGCAAAGGCTTCCGGATCGTCCGCCCGCGCAATGCCGGGCTCGCTGGCCCCGACGATCCCGCGCAGCCCGACCGTCGATGCGACCACCGGCACTCCATAGCCCATCGCCTCGAGCACCTTGATGCTCTGTCCGCTACCGGTGAAGACCGGATTGACCGCGACCCGCGCCGATCTGTAGAGCTCGTCGAGGCGCTCGTTCGACACCCGGCCTTCCGGCCGTACCCCCGGAGCCACCGGGCAGCCGGCGGACACCGCCCCGGCCACATGAAAACGGGCCTCCGGACAGCTTGCGATCACGATCGGCCAGACCCGCGTGACGAACCATTGCAGACCATGCGCATTGGAATCGTTGGCAGCACCGACGAACACCGCCATCGGCGTCTCGGGAACCGCTCCCGGATCGGAAGCCAGGTTCACGACATGCGATACGGCATCCACGTTCGGAAGACCGCTCTCGCGCATCAGCCTGGCCTCTTCCGGCTGGATCGCGAGGACATGATCGGCCCGCCACAGCGCGCGAACCTCGTCGGGAGGCCGAACCGAGACCCAGTGCGATTCCTGTCCCGCGGCCACGTATGTTCGATGCCGATAGCCGAAGACATCATGCATGTCGATCAGCTTGCGCACTTCAGGACCGAAGACCGACAACGCCTGGGAGAAGAAAACGTACTCGACGATCACCACATCGAAGCGATAGCGCTCATGCAGTTTCGCAAGCGGTTCCTCCACACCGGGGTCGTAGATGTCGTCGACATCCCATAACCAGCCGGACTCCATGCCCAGTGCCTGGAGCAACCGGCGACGCAGACGCGCCATCAACGAAGTCTCGCAGGACTGGCGCTGGTAGGGAATCGGGTGGAAGCGTTCCCCGAGCATCGTACGCATCGCCGGCTCGTCGCCTCGGTCACGTTCGATGAACGCGAGGTGGGTCTCGAAGCCGATCGTCCCAAGAGCGTCGAGCAGCGTCTTGATACGGGCACTCGCGCCACCGAGAAGCGGCGCCACCGGCGTAGGAGAGATGATGAGCGCCCTGCGCGGGCGTGCCGGGGACGCGATCGTCCGAAGTCCATGACCCCCACGGATCCCCGGCACTTCTTCTCCCTCACCCGACATCACCACCACCCCCAACTACGTTCTGCAAACCGAACCGGCCGAACCAGGAAAATCGTACGGTCGAGACGAACCGGACCGCATCCGCCAGCCTCCAGACGGGTTGTCCCACATGCCGTACGGCGGCCATCGCCACGTCCATGGAGACATGGCCGTCCGACTTTATCCGTCAGGGGGGTTTAATCACAGGAAGAAATGCTCGGCTGTCGCCCCGCCTCGTCCGGGCGCATCGAAAACCGACGGACGGTCGGCCCTCACCTCGCTTGCCCGCTCGACGAGGGTTCTCACTAGTCACCCCTTGCCATAGACCGCAGACGAAAAAAAAGGGCCACCCGAAGGTGGCCCTTTCCGATAACTGCCTGACGATGTCCTACTTTCACAAGCTAGATGCTCACTATCATCGGCGCTACGGTGTTTCACTGTCCTGTTCGGGATGGGAAGGAGTGGTTCCACCGCGCTATGGTCATCAGGCATGACTTGTTGCCTCCCTGCCTGGGGCAGGAAAGCCAATTCGCAATGGTAGATATCGATTCGCCTTTCGACGGCCTGTTGAAAATCAGGCCGAACAGGGTATGTGTTGCAACACAAGTCTGCGGTCAAGCCGACTTGAGGGGCATAGCCCTCGCAAAGTTATAGGGTCAAGCCGCACGGGCAATTAGTACTGGTTAGCTTAACGCATTACTGCGCTTCCACACCCAGCCTATCAACGTCCTGGTCTCGGACGACCCTTCAGGGGGATCAAGTCCCCGGGAGATCTCATCTTCAGGCAAGTTTCCCGCTTAGATGCTTTCAGCGGTTATCTCTTCCACACATAGCTACCCAGCAATGCCACTGGCGTGACAACTGGTACACCAGAGGTGTGTCCACTCCGGTCCTCTCGTACTAGGAGCAGCCCCCGTCAAATCTCCAACGCCCACAGCAGATAGGGACCAAACTGTCTCACGACGTTTTGAACCCAGCTCACGTACCTCTTTAAATGGCGAACAGCCATACCCTTGGGACCGACTACAGCCCCAGGATGAG
>JAMLIN010000093.1 GCA_023954135.1 Burkholderiaceae bacterium
TCTCGCGCGGATCGCGGTATTCGATCTCGATCGCATCCCCGTGGGGTGCCCCGGGATCGATCGATGCGACCGGACAAGCGACGAAGAACGGCACATCGGCATCGCGCGCCGCCAGTGCCTTCAGGTAGGTGCCGATCTTGTTGGCGACGTCACCGTTGGCGGCGACGCGATCGCAGCCGACGATGACCGCGTCGACCTGGCCGCGCTGCATCAGCAGGCCGCCGGCGTTGTCCGCGATCACGGTATGGGAGATGCCGCGCTGGGCGAGCTCCCAGGCTGTCAGGCTCGCGCCCTGGTTACGCGGCCGGGTCTCGTCGACCCAGACGTGCACCGGCACGCCGTCGCGCTGCAGGCGGTAGATCGCGGCAAGCGCGGTGCCCTCGTCGATCGTGGCGATCCGGCCGGCATTGCAGTGGGTGAGGACATTGAGCACGCGCTCGCCATCGGCCTCCCGGGCCGCCACCAGCAGGCGTGCGGCATGGACCCCGATCGCCCGGTTGCATGCCACGTCCTCGTCGCAGATCGCGGCGCATTCCGCCCAGGCCACCGCCGCGCGCCGCGAGGGCGGCAGGCCGGCGACGCGCCCGCGGACCCGCTCCAGGGCCCAGCGCAGGTTGACGGCGGTGGGCCGGGTAGCGAGCAGTCCGGCGCAGGCCGCCTCGAGGGCATCGTCGCCGGGATCGGCGCGCAGGGCGAGCGCGAGGCCGTAGGCGCCGACCGCCCCGATGAGGGGAGCGCCGCGGACCCGCATCGTGCGGATCGCCTCGGCACAGGCTTCCTGCGAATCCAGGGAGATCTCGCGCAGCTCGAACGGCAGGACGGTCTGGTCGATCGTCCGCGGCAGGCCCGCCGCATCGATCCAGAGCGTGCGTGTCACTGCCCGCCGCCGCGATCGACGCCGACCAGGTCGCGCAGCGCCTGGAAGTCGAGGATGCGGATGTTCTTGTTCGACACCTCGAGCACGCCGTCTTCCTGGAAACGAGAGAACGCCCGCGAGACGGTCTCGAGCTTCAGGCCGAGGAAGCTGCCGATCTCCTCCCGGGTCATGCGCAGGACGAACTCGCTCGCGGAATAGCCGCGCACGCGCAGGCGCTGCGAGAGGTTGAGCAGGAAGGCCGCGAGGCGCTCCTCGGCACGCATCGTGCCCAGCAGCAGCATGACCCCGTGCTCGCGGACGATCTCGCGGCTCATGACCTTGTGGAAATGGCGCTGCAGGGGGGAGAAGGCCGCCGAGATGCGCTCGAGGTCGGTGAACGGGATCGTGCACACCTCGCTGTCCTGGAGCGCCACCGCATCGACCGAATGCACCTCGGTTGCGATGCCGTCCAGGCCGAGCAGCTCGCCGGGCATCTGGAATCCGGTGACCTGATCGCGGCCGTCCTCGCTGGTGAGGCGGGTCTTGAAGAAGCCGCTGCGCACCGCGTACAGGGAATCGAAGCCGTCGCCCGCCCGGAACAGGGATTCGCCGCGCCGGACGCGCCGGCGCGTCGCCACCAGGGTGTCGAGCCGTTCCAGGTCGCGAGGCGATACCCCGCCGGGAACGCAGAGCTCGCGCAGGTTGCAGGTCGCGCAGACCGCCTTGAGCCTGGCCTGCAGGCCGTCCTGGGGTTCGCGGGAGCTGGGGATCGGATTGGTCATGTTCCGCCATTTTACCGCTTGACCTGCATCAACGTGGCCTCGGCCGTGCGCGGCAATATCGGGCCCCATGAAGGTCACGGCATTGCATGACGGCACCTGGCGCGAAGCCCCGTCGGACACCTGGATGCGTCTGCGCGAGCTCGAGCTCAAGGCGCCGCGCTACACCACCTATCCGGCGCGCGATCACTTCGTCGAGGCATTCGATGCGACCAGCTACCGGCGCTGGCTGCAACGGCGCCGGCTGGCCGGCGCCGGCCCGCTGTCGCTCTACGTCCACCTGCCGTTCTGCCCTTCGGGCTGCCATCATTGCGCCCGCGACAAGCTCGTCAGCCGCAGCCATGCGCGCGCCCTGGACTACCTCCGGCAACTCGAGCGCGAGATCGGCATGCTCGCAGCCGAGATCGGCCATGGCCAGCAGGTGACCCGGATGTACTGGGGCGGAGGCACGCCCAACTTCTTCCGGCCCGACGAGCTCGCCGGGCTCGCCGGCACGATCCGGGGCCTGTTCCGGGTGCGCCCGGGCGGCGACCACGCGATCGAGATCGATCCGCGCAATGCCGAACCGGAGCTGGCGGCCCGCCTGGCGGCCATCGGCTTCAACCGCCTCGCGATCCGCGTGCCCGACCTCGATCCCGAGGTCCTGCGCGCCGTCCGGCGGCCGCAGGCAGCGATCCCGACCGTCGGATTCATCGCCGATGCCCACGAGGCGGGCTTCCGCTCGATCGGTCTCGAGCTGGTCTGCGGCCTGCCGCGCCAGACCGCGAAAGGCTTCCTGCGCACGCTCGAAGAGCTCATCGCGATGGGCCCCACCCGGATCACCCTCCACGACTACCGCTACCAGCCGCAGCGCTACCGCAACCAGCGCCATATCCGGGCGGCCGAGCTGCCCTCGCTCGCCGAGCTCACCAGCCTGCATGCGCGTGCGCACGAGCGCCTCGCCGCGGCGGACTACGAGTTCATCGGCGCCGGACACTTCGCGCGCCCGGACGATCCGCTCGCCCGCGCGCTGCGGGCCGGGCACCTCGACTGGGACTGCCATGGCTACTCGACCCAGCCCGAGTCCGACCTGATCGGCCTCGGCGCGTCCGCGATCAGCCGGGTGGGCGCATCGTACGCCCAGAACCTGCGCTCGCCCGACGAGTACGTCGAAGCGGTCCGCCAGGGCCTGCTGCCGGTGGCGCGGGGCATCGAGCTCGACGCCGACGACCTGGTCCGGCGCGCCGTCATCAACGGTCTTTGCGCGGCAGGCCGGGTCGCGATCGAATCGATCGAGATCGCCCACCTGATAAACTTCCAGGGGTACTTCGCCGCCGAGATCCGTGCCCTCGACCCGTGGGTCGACGCCGGCCTGGTCGAAGTCGACGAAGAATGGATCGCGGTGACGCCGCCGGGGCGGCGCTACCTGCGCGCGATCGGCGCATGCTTCGATCGCTACCAGCGCGAATCCGTGCGCCGCGCCAACGTCGATCCGATCCTCTAGACGGAATCCGGATGCTCGAGCCCTCCCTGCTGTCGCTGTTTCTCGTCGGCCTGTTCGGCGGCCTGCACTGCGCCGGCATGTGCGGCGGCATCGTCAGCGCCATGGGCATCGCCGGCCATGCGAGGCCCGTGGGACCGGCGCGGAATCCCGGTGGCCTCGCCCGGCCCCGCAGCGATGCGGCGCGGATGCTTCGGCTGCTCGCCTACAACGGGGGGCGGATCTCCAGCTACATCCTGGCGGGCGCCATCGTCGGCGGCATAGGCTCGAGCGCGTTCCTCATGAGCCGGGTGCTGCCGGTGCAGCAGTTCGTTTTCGTGCTCGCCAACCTGACCCTGATCGTCCTCGGCCTGTACGTAAGTGGCGCCATCCGCTCGATCGCCCCGATCGAGGCGGCCGGACGCGGCCTGTGGCGGGCGGTCGGGCCAGCCGCCGCCCGCGCGATGCGCGGCGACACCGCGCGCGACGCCTGGGTCGCCGGGATGTTGTGGGGCTTCGTGCCCTGCGGCATGGTCTACGCCGGTCTGGTCGCCGCCCTGACCAGCGCCAGCGCCATCGACGGCGCCCTGCTGATGGCCGCCTTCGGCCTCGGCACCCTGCCCAACCTGCTCGCGCTCGGCTGGTCAGCCGGACGGGTGACCGGCTGGCTGCGCAATCGCTGGATCAAGGCCGGCGCCGGCATCCTGATCATCGTGTTCGGCGTCATGGGGCTGCTGCGCCTCGATCCCACCGAACACATAAAGGCCGCGATAGCCTACTGCTTCTGAGCCACATGCCCTCACCGCCGACCGAAACGGCGGATGAATCCGCCTGCTTCCACTGCGGCCTGCCGGTCCTCGAACCGGGGCGGTGGTCGGCCGTCGTCGACGGCCGGCCGCGTCCCATGTGCTGCGCCGGTTGCGAAGCGGTCGCCGGCGCGATCGTCGCGGCCGGGCTCGACGACTACTATCGCCACCGCAGCGGGCCGGCCAGCAAGGTCGCGGCGGTCCCGCCCGAGCTCGAGCAGCTCTCGCTCTACGACGACGCCCAGGTGCAGGCCGGCTTCGCGCGCGAGGCCGAGGACGGCGCCGGAACCGAAGTGAGCCTCGCGATCGAGGGCATGCGCTGCGGGGCCTGCGTCTGGCTGCTCGAGCGGACGCTCGCGGCCGAGCCGGGGGTGCTGGCGGCCAGCGTCAATTTCGCGACCGAAAGGGCGGTGGTGCGCTGGGATCCCGCCGCCACCCGGCTGTCCACCCTGCTCGCGCGCTTTCGCGAGGTCGGCTACGGCGCCGTGCCCTACGATCCGAAGCAGCGCGAGGAAGCGATCGTGCGCACCAGCAAGGCGATGTTCCGGCGACTGTTCGTCGCCGGCATCGCGATGATGCAGGTGATGATGTACGCGTTTCCGGCGTACATCACCGCGCCTGGCGAGATCGAGCCCGCCTACGACAGCCTGATGCGCTGGGCGAGCTTCGTGCTGACGGTACCGGTGGTGCTCTACTCGGCGACGCCCTTCTTCGCCGGCGCCTGGCGCGACCTGCGGGCCCGCAGCCCGGGCATGGACGTGCCGGTGGCGATCGGCATCGGCGTGGCCTTCGCGGCGAGCGCCTGGGCGACGATCACCGGGCGCGGCGAGGTCTATTTCGATTCGGTCACCATGTTCGTATTCCTGCTGCTGGGCTCCCGCTACCTGGAGTGGATCGCGCGGCGCCGTGCCGGCCGGGCGCTCGATGCGATCACCAGCGCGGCGCCCGAACGGGTGACCCGCCTGGGCGCCGATGGCGGCGAGGAGAGCGTTCCCGCGATCCGGCTCGCCCCCGGCGACCGGATCAGGGTCGACGGCGGCGAGCGGATCGCGGTCGACGCCATCCTGCTCGAGGGACGCGGCGCGGTCGATCTCGCGCTGCTCACCGGCGAATCGGTACCGGTGCCCGTCGTCGCCGGCGACGAGGTGCCCGGCGGCGCGGTCAACGCCGGCGCCCCGCTGACGCTCGAGGTCCTGCGCGAGACCGGCCGCAGCACCCTGTCGACCATCGAGCGGCTGATCGAGCGCAGCGCCGAGGACAAGCCGCGCCTGTCGCGGATCGCCGACCGCGTGGCCGGCGTGTTCGTGAGCGCCCTGCTCGTGTTCAGCCTCCTGGTGTTCGGGGTGTGGCTCGTCATCGACCCGGCGCGCGCGGCGCCGGTCGCGATCGCGGTGCTGGTGGTCTCCTGCCCCTGCGCGCTCTCGATGGCCACCCCGACCGCCCTGGCCGCCGCCACCGGTTCGCTGCTGCGCCGGCACATCCTGATCACCCGCGGGCACACGCTCGAATCGCTGACCCACTGCACCGACGTCGTCTTCGACAAGACCGGAACCCTGACCGAGGGCCGGCCCGAGGTGATCGCGATGCAGCCCGCCCCCGGCCGCGATTCGGCCGAGCTGCTGGCCTGGGCCGCGGCGCTCGAGACCGGATCGGCGCATCCCTTCGCCCGCGCGATCATCGCCGCCGCCGGCGATGCCGGGGCTACGCTCCTGCCCGACGATCGCCATGACGAACCGGGATTCGGTGTCTCGGCCAGCCTGCGCGCCGGTGACGGCAGCATCCATCGCCTGCTGCTGGGCTCGGCCGCCTGGTGCGGCATCGACGAGGACACCGCCGCGGCGCAGCGCGCGGCGCCGCCGGCACCCGTCGACGCCTGGCGCCCCGATGCGGTGCGCTGCGACGAACCCGACGCGGGCGGTCCTGCCTCCGACGTTACCAACGCCGATGCCCTGGCCGGCGCGAGCGAGGTCTTCCTGGTCGAACGCCTCGACGGGGACGACGGCCGCGACGGCTACGGAAAGCGCATCGCGCTCGCACGAATCGCGATCGCCGACGCGCCTCGCCCGGAGGCGGCCGCCCTCGTCGCCGGCCTCGGGCACCTCGGCCTGCGCACCCATCTGCTGTCGGGCGACCGCGAACCGGCGGTGGCCGGCGTCGCCCGGGCGCTGGGCATCGGCAACTGGCGCGCGCAGGCCGACCCCGGACAGAAGCTCGCCTTCGTGCGCGGCCTGCGCGAGAGCGGCGCCCGCGTCCTGATGGTCGGCGACGGCATCAACGATGCGCCGGTGCTCGCCGCCGCCGACGCATCGATCGCGGTGGGCCGTGCCAGCGCGCTTGCCCGCAGCGCGGCCGACGCGATCATCCTGGCGCCGTCCATCACCGGGGTCGGCGAGCTCATGGCGACCGCCCGGCGCACCCGCCGGATCATGACGCAGAACCTCGGGTGGGCTGCCGCCTACAACGCCACCGCGATCCCGGTCGCCGCCTTCGGCCTGGTTCCCCCCTGGGCCGCCGCGATCGGCATGGCCCTGTCGTCACTGGCGGTCGCGCTCAACGCAACGAGGCTCTGGCAATGGAATCGCTCTTCATCCTGAT
>JAMLIN010000094.1 GCA_023954135.1 Burkholderiaceae bacterium
CTGCTCCTGATGGTCGGTGCGCCGCTGCTGCTGGTGGGTCCGGTCCTGGGGGACGCGACGCGCGAGCTGACCCCGGTCGACCCGCTGTTCGCCCTCATGTGGGTGATCGGCTGCGCCTGCTCCGTGGCGGCGGCATGGCAGGCGAAATACCACCGGCTGGCCGCCCTGATCCTGATCGGCGGCGCCGGGATCGTCACCAGCATGACCTTCCTGTGGCTCTCCGCTCCGGATCTCGCGCTGACCCAGCTGATGGTCGAGACGGTGATTACCATCCTGCTCCTGCTCGGCCTGCGCTGGCTGCCGCCGCGCCTGTCGCCGTTCGACCTGAACATCCGGGTGCCGCACCATGTCTGGCTGCGCCGTTCGCGGGACATGCTGATCGCGGTCGCCGGCGGTCTGGGGATCGCGGTGCTCAGCTACGTCGTGATGATGCGCCGGCAGGGCGATGTCATCGGCGACTTCTTTCTCGCCAACACCCTCGAGGGAGGTGGCGGCTCCAACACGGTGAACGTGCTGCTGGTGGACTTCCGCGGCTTCGACACCATGGGCGAGATCACGGTGCTGGCGATCGTCGCCCTGACCGTGTACGCGCTGTTGCGACGTTTCCGGCCGGCGCCCGAGAGCATCGCCTTGCCGGCCCAGCAGGCGAGCCCGGTCGATCCGGCCAGCGGCCAGACTCCCGCCGAACAGCTCGCCCCCGGCGGCTATCTGCACATTCCGTCGGTCTATCTGCGCCTGCTGCTGCCCTTCATGGGCATCGCGGTCGCGTATTTCTTCCTGCGCGGCCACAACCTGCCGGGCGGCGGCTTCGTCGCCGGGCTGATCTTCGCGACGGCCATCATCGTGCAGTACATGATCGCCGGCACCGTCTGGGTGGAATCCCACCTGCACCTGTGGCCCCACCGCTGGCTCGGCACGGGCCTGCTGGTCGCCTGCGCCACCGGGATGGGAGCCTGGCTCTTCGGATACCCTTTCCTGACCAGTCATTCGGCACATCTGCACGTTCCCCTGCTCGGGGAGATCCACATCCCGAGCGCGACCGCCTTCGATATCGGGGTGTTCGTCGTCGTGGTCGGCGCGACGATGCTGATCCTGGTGGCGCTGGCTCACCAATCGGTGCGCAGCCACCGGGCGCCGGTGGCGCCGGTGCCGGGCACCGGGGCGCTCCCGGTCGAGCCATCCCTGCCGGCGGAGGCGTCCTGATGGAAGCCATCGTCGCCATCGCCATCGGCGTCATGTTCGGCTCGGGCATCTGGCTCGTCCTGCGCCCGCGAACCTTCCAGGTGATCACCGGCCTGCTGCTGATGTCCTATGCGGTCAACCTGTTCATCTTCGTGATGGGTCGGCTCTGGGTCGACATGCCGCCGATCGTCGAGGAGGGCGGACTCGTCGACCCGGCGCTCTATGCCGATCCGCTGCCCCAGGCGCTGGTCCTGACCGCGATCGTCATCGGCTTCGCAACGACCGCGCTCTACCTCGTCGTCATGATCGGCTCTCGCGGCCTGACGGGTACCGACCATGTCGACGGGGAGGAGCCCAAGGCATGACCCTGTCGTGGATCCATCACCTGATCCTGCTGCCGATCGTGCTGCCGCTGGTGTGCGGTGCCGCGCTGATCCCGCTGCACATGAGCCGGCACCAGCTGAAGTTCGCCCTGAGCATGGGTGCGCTGCTCGCCCAGGCCGGCGTTGCGGTGGCGCTGCTGGTGCTTGCCGACGCCGAGTACTGGCCGGACGGGATCGGAGTCTATCTCGCGGCGAACTGGGCGGCACCCTTCGGAATCGCCCTGGTGGTCGACCGCCTCGCCGCCATGATGTTGCTGCTCGCCGCGATCATCGGCATCGCAGCCCTGCTGTTCTCCCTGGTGCGCTGGAGCCGCACCGGGGTGCACTTCCATTCCCTGTTCCAGTTCATGCTGATGGGGATCAACGGCGCCTGCCTGACCCACGATCTTTTCAACCTCTTCGTCTTCTTCGAGGTGATGCTCGCGGCCTCCTATGGTCTCGTGCTCCATGGCTACAACGTCGCCCGGATCCGGGCCGGCATGCAGTACATCGCGATCAACCTGGTCGCATCGCTGCTCTTCCTGATCGGCCTGGCGATGATCTACGCTACCGCGGGCACCCTGAACATGGCCGATCTGGCGGGGCGGGTGGCGAGCCTCGGTTCCGACGAATCGAGCCTGCTCACGATAGGCATCACCGTGCTGGCGATCGCCTTCCTCACCAAGAGCGCGATGTGGCCATTCGGCTTCTGGCTGCCGACCACCTACTCGGTGGCCTCGCCACCGGTGGCGGCGATGCTGGTGCTGATGACCAAGGTCGGGGTCTACGTCGTCCTGCGTGTCTGGCTGCTCGTTTTTTCGAAGGACGCCGGAGCCGTGGCCGGCTTCGGCTACGAGGTCCTTTTCTGGGGCGGCATCGTGACGATCGTCTTCGGCGCGATCGGCATGCTGGCGAGCGAAGCGCCGGGGCGCCTGGCGGGCTATGGGGCGATCGTGTCGTCCGGCATCCTGCTGGCCGTGGTCGGCTACGGGCAGGCCTCCCTGGTCGCCGCCGGGCTCTTCTATCTCCTCGGCTCGACGATGGCGATGGCCGCCTTCATGCTGCTGATCGAGCTGATCGAGCGGATCCGCACGCCCGGCAGCACCCTGCTGGCGGTGACGATGGAGGCCTTCGGCATCGAGGATGCGCCTGGAGAGGCGGTCGGCATCGGCATCCCGGGATCGCTGGCATTCCTCGGGCTGGGGTTCGCCGGCTGCGCGATGATCATCGCCGGCTTGCCGCCGCTCTCGGGCTTCGTCGGCAAGTTCTCGCTGTTCCATGCGCTGCTGCAGCCGGGCCCCGCCGAGTCGCAGGTCGGCCTGATGTCCTGGGTGCTGCTGGCGCTGATCCTCGTTTCCGGCATGGCGGCGACGATCTCGCTCATGCGTTTCGGGGTGCGTACGCTGTGGGCGCAGGGCGCGGTGACGCCGCCGCGCCTGCTCGTGAGCGAGGCGACGCCGATCGGCCTGCTTCTGCTGCTCTGCGTGATGCTCACCATCGCCGCCGGGCCGGTGTTCGCGTACCTGGGGCGCACCGTCGACACCCTCCATCGCCCGACGGACTATGTCGAACGGGTGCTGAGCGCGACGACGATTCCCGGGCCGGTCGTCCCGGCCCGGACGGGGGCAGGGCGATGAGACGCTGGCTGCCCTATCCGATGGTGTCGGCCTTCCTGCTCGGGATCTGGCTTCTCCTCGCCCAGAGCGTCGCCGCCGGCGACGTGCTTCTCGGTGCCGTCCTGGCGGTCATCATCCCTCTTGCGGTCCGTAGTCTTCAACCGCTCGGCTATCCGGTCGTGCGCAAACCCGCGGTGCTCGTGCGCCTGCTGGCGATGGCACTGGTCGAGATCGTGCGCTCCTGCCTCAACGTGACCTGGATCATCATGCTCGGACGCCGGCGCGACGTGAACGCGCAGTTCGTCAGGATTCCGCTCGATCTGCGTCATCCCTTCGGACTGGCGGCCCTGTCCTGCCTGATCAACACGACGCCGGGGACGGTCTGGGCGGAGATCCTGCCCGGCACCCACGAGCTCGCCCTGCACGTCTTCGACCTGCACGACGAGCAATGGTGGATCGACACGATCAAGAATGCCTACGAGAAGCCCCTGATCGAGATTTTCGAGGAGAATCCATGAGCGCACTGCTCGGCTTCGCGATCATGTTCGCCTTCGCCTGCGTGGTCATCGCGATGGTGTTCTGCACCGTGCGCCTGCTGATCGGCCCTTCGGCACAGGACCGGGTCCTGGCCCTCGACACGCTCTGGATGTGCGCGATGCTCCTTGCCCTCATGATGGGCATCCGCCACGGCAGCCAGATCTACTTCGAGGCAGCGATGCTGATCGCCCTGGTCGGGTTCGCCTCGACGGTCGCGCTGGCGAAGTTCCTCATGCGCGGGGAGATCATCGAATGAACGGCCTCGAATCGATTCCCGCCTGGGCCGCACTCCCCACGGCCTTTCTCCTGATCCTCGGCGGCACCATCGTGGTGGTCGGCGCCATGGGGCTGATGCGCCTGCCGAACTTCTACCAGCGCATCCATGGGCCGGCGATCACCGTTACCCTCGGGGCGGGCTGCCTGCTGATCGCCTCGATGATCTACTTCACGGTTCTCAAGTCGCGCCCGGTGATCCATGAGCTGATCATCACGCTGTTCGTCCTGATGACGGCGCCGGTGGTGGCGATGCTCATCATGCGGGCGGCGATCTACCGGGACCTGCGTGCCGGCAAGGGAGAATCGGGAGTCACCGATGGGGGCGTCTATCGCCTGCCCGAGCAAGAGGAGTGAAGCCATGACCGACACCCGGATCGAACGCGACAGCATGGGCGAGGTGCGGGTTCCCGCCGATGCGCTCTACGGTGCCCAGACCCAGCGCGCCATCGACAACTTCCGCATCAGCGGCCAGGCCATGCCGGCGGCGTTCATCCATGCGCTGCTGCGGATCAAGCGGGCGGCAGCGCTGGCCAACGTCGGGCTCGGCCTGCTCGAGCAGGACATGGGGGAGGCGATCGCGGCGGCCTGCACGGATCTCCTCGACGATGCGGCCTCGATGCGGCACTTCCCGATCGACGTGTTCCAGACCGGTTCCGGGACCAGCACCAACATGAATGCGAACGAGGTCATCGCGACGCTCGCCGCGACCCGGCTGGGCCGGCCGGTGAGTCCGAACGACCACGTGAACCATGGCCAGAGCAGCAACGACGTGATCCCGACCACGATCCACGTCAGTGCGGCCCTGCGCATCGAGCACGAGCTCCTGCCAGCCCTGGGGCATCTCGCCGCGACCATCGAGACCAAGGCCGCCTCGCTGGCGGGTGTCTGCAAGACGGGGCGCACGCATCTCATGGATGCCATGCCGGTGGGCATGGACCAGGCACTCGGTGGCTGGGCGCAACAGGTCCGCGACGCCGCCGAGCGCCTGCGGGCGACGATGCCGGCACTGCTGCGGCTCGCCCAGGGCGGAACCGCGGTCGGGACCGGAGTCAATGCCGATCCCCGCTTCGCGGCCGCCTTCTGCCGGGCCCTGGCGGCCGATACCGGCCTGGCGTTCGTGCCGGCGCCCAACTTCTTCGCCAGCCTGTCGTCGCAGGACACCGCCGTGGCGCTCTCCGGACAGCTGCGCGCGGCGGCGGTGGCGATGATGAAGATCGCCAACGACCTGCGCTGGATGAATTCCGGCCCGCTGGCCGGCCTTGGCGAGATCTCCCTGCCGGCGCTCCAGCCGGGCTCGTCGATCATGCCGGGCAAGGTCAATCCCGTGGTGCCGGAGGCGGCCGCGATGGTGGCCGCCCAGGTGATGGGCAACGATGCGGCCATCGCCGTGGCGGGACAGTCGGGCAACTTCGAGCTCAACGTCATGTTGCCGCTGGTGGCGGCGAACCTGCATTCGAGCATCGGCCTGCTGTCCGGCGCGGCGCGCGCGCTTGCCGACCAGGCGATCGCCGGCTTCACCGTCAACGAGGAGCGCCTGCGCGAAGCCCTGCATCGCAATCCGGTGCTGGTGACCGCCCTTAACCCGCTGATCGGCTATCTCAAGGCGGCCGAGCTCGCCAAGCGGGCCTATCGGGAAGGGCGGCCGATCCTCGACGTGGCGGCCGAGGAGACCGACATCCCTCGCGCGGAGCTCGAGCGCCTGCTCGATCCGGCCCTGTTGACCCGCCCCGGTGGCTGAGCGCCCGTGAATGGACCGACGCAGGTCATGGGCAACGACGCCGATCCGGCCGATCCCGCCCGCGACCGCCACTTCATGCGGATCGCCATCGACCAGGCCCACAACGCCTGGGCGCTCGGCGAGGTTCCGGTCGGTGCGGTGGTGGTGCGCGCCGGCAAGGTGCTGGCAACCGGCTTCAATCATCCGGTCGGCACCAGCGACCCGACCGCGCATGCCGAGATCCGGGCGCTGCGCGCGGCTGCGGAGCTGGTCGGCAACTACCGGCTCACCGACTGCGATCTCTATGTGACCCTGGAGCCTTGCGCGATGTGCGCCGGCGCTATCCAGCATGCCCGGATCCGACGTGTGGTGTTCGGGGCGCCGGATCCGAAGACCGGTGCCGCCGGCAGCGTGGTGGACCTGTTCTCCGAGCCGAGGCTGAATCATCACGCCACGGTGGTCGGCGGCATCGAAGCCGAAGCCTGCGGCAAGCTGCTGCGGGAGTTCTTCGCCGACCGGCGCCGGGAGCTCGCCGCCCAGCGCGCACGGGACGAGCAGATGGCCCGGCTGGCGGAGGATCCTCGCATGCGCGGCATCGAGGTGCGCTTCGAGGACGACGCCGGCCCGGACTGAGATCACGGGCCGGGGTTGCCGCGGGCTACTCGATTCGGGCGGATTCGCGCAGTTTCTTCTGCAGGTCCTGGA
>JAMLIN010000095.1 GCA_023954135.1 Burkholderiaceae bacterium
ATCAGGATCTACGAGAAGCTGCTCACCAACAGCTCGCTGTCCGCCGCGCCCTGCGCGCCGGGCACGCTCGACATGATGGCGCAGTTCGCGGTGCTCTCGCGGCTGAAGGAACCGGAGAACTCGAGCATCTATTCGAAGATGCGGGTCTACGACGGCGAGAACCTCAAGGATGTCGACCCGAACGCCAAGTCGGTGCAGGAGTACCGCGACTACGCCGGCATCGACGAGGGCATGAGCGGCATCTCGACGCGCTTCGCCTACAAGGTCCTCTCGGCGGTGTTCAACTACGACCAGACCGAGATCGCCGCCAACCCGGTGCACCTGATGTACGTGCTCGAGCAGAAGCTGCTGCGCGAGCAGCTGCCGGAGGACCAGCAGCGGCGCTATCTCGATTTCATCAAGGGCTGGCTCGCGCCGCGCTACGCGGAATTCATCGGCAAGGAGATCCAGACCGCCTACCTCGAGTCCTACTCGGAGTACGGGCAGAACATCTTCGACCGCTACGTCACCTATGCCGACTACTGGATCCAGGACGAGGACTACCGCGATCCGGAGACCGGCGAGAGCTTCGACCGGGCGCAACTCAACGGCGAGCTCGAGAAGATCGAGAAGCCGGCGGGCATCGCCAATCCGAAGGACTTCCGCAACGAGATCGTCAACTTCGTGCTGCGGGCGCGCGCCAACAACAACGGCAAGAACCCGGCATGGACGAGCTACGAGAAGCTGCGCGAGGTGATCGAGAAGAAGATGTTCTCGAACACCGAGGAGCTCCTGCCGGTGATCTCGTTCAACGCCAAGGCATCGG
This sequence comes from Burkholderiaceae bacterium, assembly GCA_023954135.1. Taxonomy (GTDB): domain Bacteria; phylum Pseudomonadota; class Gammaproteobacteria; order Burkholderiales; family Burkholderiaceae_E; genus JAMLIN01. Next base: position 806 of record JAMLIN010000095.1, read on the forward strand.
CCGAGGACCAGCGCAAGCACGACAGCTTCGTCGAAAGGATGGTGAGCAAGGGGTATACGGAGAAACAGGTGCGGCTGCTCTGCGAGTGGTACCTGCGGGTGCGCAAGTCGCAGTAGGCGTCGCGGGGTGCGCGCCGCGCGGCGCGCACCGAAAGGCAACCTTCCGGGCCAGACGATGTCAGTGATCATCGACAGACGACTGAACGATCGCAACAAGAGCGCGGTCAACCGCGCCCGCTTCATGCGCCGCTACAAGGCGCACCTGCAGCGCGCGGTAGCCGACATGGTCTCGCGCCGTTCGATCCGCGACATGGAGCAGGGCGGCACCGTCCACATCCCGCACCGCGACATCTCCGAACCGGTGATCCGCCACGGAGCCGGCGGCGATCGCGAGACGGTCCATCCCCACAACCGCGAGTTCAACACCGGGGATCGCATCCGTCGCCCGCCCGGGGGCGCCGGCGGCCAGGGCAGCGGCAGCGGCGAGGGGGGCGGCGAGGGCGAGGACGGCTTCACCTTCACCCTGTCGCGCGAGGAGTTCATGACGCTCTTTCTCGACGACCTCGAGCTGCCGAACATGGTGCGCAACGTCGTCGGGAACCTCAAGGAGAGCCGCCCGCAACGCGCCGGCTACACCCCCCAGGGGGCGCCGACCAATCTGGCGGTGGCCCGCTCGCTGCGCCAGGCGCTCGGGCGGCGCATCGCCCTGACCGGGGCGGCGCGACGCCGGCTGGCCGAGATCGAGGCCCATGGGGACGCCGATGCCCGGGCGGCCGCCGACCCGGCGCTGGCCGAGGAGATCGCCGCCCTGCGCCGGCGCATCGCCCGGGTGCCCTTTCTCGACGAGCTGGATCTGCGCTATCGCCACCGGGTGATGGTGCCGAGGCCACTCAGCCGCGCGGTCATGTTCTGCCTGATGGACGTCTCGGCCTCGATGGACGAGCGCAAGAAGGATCTTGCCAAGCGCTTCTACACGCTGCTGTATCTCTTTCTCCAGCGCAAGTACGAACATGTCGACGTGGTCTTCATCCGCCACACCGACGACGCCGAGGAGGTCGACGAACAGCACTTCTTCCACGACCCCAAGACCGGCGGCACGGTTGTGTACTCCGCGCTGCACCTGATGGAGGAGGTCATCGTCGATCGCTATCCGGTCGATCAGTGGAACATCTACGCGGCACAGGCCTCGGACGGCGACGCCTTCGGCGCGGACCCCGAGAAGAGCCGCAACTTCCTGGTCGAGAAGCTGCTGCCCAGGACGCGCTACTTCGCCTACATCGAGGTCGGCGACGAAGGCAGCAGCCGGGCCTCGTCCCTGTCGTCCGCCTACCGGCGGATCGAATCGCCGCGCTTCGCGATGCGCGGCGTCCAGGAGCGCGGCGACATCTACCCGGTGTTTCGCGAGCTGTTCGGCCGCCAGCCGGCCTGAAGGACCACGATGTCACGCACCCCGATCTCCACCGGCGCAGACTGGGATTTCGACCTGATCGCCCGCTACGACGAAGCGATCCGCGAGATCGCCGTCGGCGAGTTCGGTCTCGACTGCTATCCCAACCAGATCGAGGTGATCAGCTCCGAGCAGATGCTCGACGCCTACGCCTCGGTGGGCCTGCCGATCAGCTATCCGCACTGGAGCTTCGGCAAGGCGTTCATCCGCGACGAGAAGGCCTATCGGGAAGGCGCGCGCGGCCTTGCCTACGAGATCGTCATCAACTCCGACCCCTGCATCGCCTACCTGATGGAGGAGAACCCGATCGCCCTGCAGGCGCTGGTGATCGCGCATGCCTGCTATGGGCACAACTCCTTCTTCAAGGGCAACTACCTGTTCCGGCAGTGGACCAGCGCCGACGCGATCATCGACTACATGGTGTTCGCCCGCAAGTACATCATGAAGTGCGAGGAGCGCCATGGCATCGCCGCGGTCGAGGAGACCCTGGATGCCTGCCACAGCCTGATGGACTTCGGCGTCAGCCGCTACCGCCATCCCCCCAGGCTCTCGGCCGAGGCCGAACGGCTCCGCCAGCGCGAACGCGAGGAATACGCCTGGAGCCGGCACGACGAGATCTGGCGCACCCTGCCGCCGGCGCCCGCACCGGCCGGGCAGGCTGATGCCGCCGACACCGGCCTGCCCGGCGAGCCCGAGGAGAACCTGCTCTACTTCGTCGAGAAGTATTCGCCGCGCCTCGAGCCCTGGCAGCGTGAAGTGGTCCGGATCGTGCGCAAGATGGCTCAGTACTTCTACCCGCAGGGGCTCACGAAGGTGATGAACGAAGGCTGGGCGACGTTCTGGCACTACACGATCCTCAACCGGCTCTACGACAAGGGCCTGGTGACGGACGGCCTGATGCTGGAGGTGCTCGCCTCGCATACCAACGTGGTGAGCCAGCGCGGCTTCGACGAGCGCGGCTACGGCGGCTTCAATCCCTATGCCCTGGGGTTCGCGATGTTCCGCGACATCCGGCGGATCTGCGAAGAGCCGACCGACGAGGACCGGGAGTGGTTCCCGGACATCGCCGGCAGCGACTGGCTGCGCACGCTCGACTTCGCGATGCGCAACTACAAGGACGAATCCTTCATCAACCAGTACCTGTCGCCGAAGCTGATCCGGGAGTTCCGCCTGTTCGCGGTGGCCGACCATGAGGACCAGGCCTTCCTCGAGATCGACTCGATCCACAACGAGCAGGGCTACCGGCGGGTGCGCAAGCTGCTCTCCGAGCAGTACAACCGCGACAACCTGCTGCCCGACATCCAGATCGTCGGCTACGACCGTCACGGCGACCGAAGCCTGCGCGTGCAGCACCGCCGCCATCGCGGCCGCAGCCTGTCGGGCGATTCGACGCGGGTGATGCGCAATCTCCAGAAGCTCTGGGGCTTCACCGTCTGGCTCGAGACCGTCGAGGAGGATGGTTCGCTGGTCGATACTTCCGAGTTCCCGGGCTGACTCGCCTTGGCGGCCTGACCGAGAAGCCAACTGTCCATCCGACGATTGACTAGAGAAGGCTAGAGAATCTCCTTGGACCGTTTCCCCGAAGGCACGGCACCGAGGCCCTGGGCGATGAAGGTCAGCACCAGGGCATTGAGAGAGACTCCTTCGGCCTTCGCACGAGTCGCCAGTTGCGCATGAATCGTCCTGGGCACGCGCGCAACGAACTTCCCCGAGGCAACACCTCCGCTATTCGGCGGCGGTACCGGCAGCTTGCCTGCCTTCAAGGCGGCAACGGTAGCCTTGAGCGCATCCCTGCCGTTCTCGATGGCCTCCTCGATGGTTTCGCCATCGGAGATGCATTCGGCGAAGTCCGGGAAAGACACCAGGAACCCGCCGCCCTCCTCTACCGACAGGGGCCGGATCTCGAAGGGGTAGTCAGACAGCTTGCTCACGCTTCAAGCTCCTGCGACCAGCGCAACGAACTTCTGGACGTAGATCGGCTTGATGGGCCTGTGCGCCGGAACCGACAACGTACGCCCATCCGCACGGACGAAAACACAGTGGCTGCTCTTCTGGTGCCTCCAGACGATCCCGTTCTGCCGAGCGACAGCCTGGAGATCGGAAATCGTCCAATCACGCGGATTGCTCCGCATGGACGTCAAGAGTTTGGCTGCTGTGCTCAGGGGGATGATACTACAGACGATATCCACGCATCGACTCTCGAGGAATATCACGATGCCGGTCAACGTCGGAGCGGACCGGACTGCCGCGCCACGACGCCACGACGAACTCGAATCAATTGTCAGGCTACGGACCGGGTAACAGCACCAACCAATGCGTCAGCCAGAAGAACGACCGCAGGCAGAACCGTCAGCAGGGATTCTGGTACGGCGTAACGCATGATCCCGGGCGACGGCGACTCACTGCTCGTGGCACCGCCTCGGAGGGAAGTACCACCACGTGGCGAGGACCAGGGCCGCGAACACCGTGTACGCGAGCGTGAAGGCCCAGAACGGCGTCTCGAAGAAGATGACGCGCCCGAGCCAGTGCTCGACGAAGCTGCCGGTATAGCCGGCGGCACCGGCGCGCAGACGCAGCCAGGACTCCAGCGTCGTCAGGGGGCACAGCCGGCCGAGCCATGCCTGCGCCACGACGATGGCGATGGCCGCCAGATGGGCCAGCCGGAACCACCAGCCGTTGACCCATCGCCAGCCGAGCCGGTTTCCGGCAAGAACGGCCGCGAGGCCGCCCACGACGAACACCACCACGGCGAAGTGGGCGACGAGGACGACATCGGCGAAAAATCGGTAGGGCATGGGGCTGCTGCTCGCGAAGCTCCAGGCTGAAACCGGATCGGAAAGCGGAATCCCGCGCGTTCCTGCGCGCTCCGACCGACAGATTCTCCCCCCGTGATGCCGTGATGGAATTTAGTTCTTGCATTTTAAAATAAACACTCTAATATTGTCCTCATGGGACGACGCAGAGCATTCGATCGCGACAACGTGCTGATGGCGGCAGCCAATGCCTTTCGCATGCATGGCTATCGCGACATCTCCATCGCCGACCTCGAGCGGATCACGGGCCTGGTCTCGGGCAGCATCTACAACGCCTTCGGCGACAAGGCAGGGCTGTTCCGGGCGGCCCTCGAGCACTATGTGCACGGATTCGTCGCCGAGAGAGTCCGCCGCTTCGCCGGCGAGGACGCGACGCTCGATGACCTCGAGGGCCTGTTCCAGTCGGTGCTGGAGCCGCCGCTGGCCGACGGCTTCGGGTGCCTCGTGACGAACTCGATCATCGAGTTCGGCCGGGAGGACGGGCCCGCTGCCGAAGGCATCGCCACCACCATGGCCCTGCTCGAGAACGCGTTCCGGAGCGTACTCGCGCGCGAGCTCGGGCCGGAAGCGGCAGCCCGCAGCACCGTGCAGCTCATCACCCTCTACCACGGCGTGCTGACGCTCTCGCGCAGCAGGATGCCGATGGCGGAGATCTCCCGGGCCGTGCAGGCCACCTTTGCGCAACTGAAGGCGCAGCGGCCGGATCGACCTTCCCTCACCCGCAAGAAAAGGAAGACGACATGATCGAGATGGTCACACCCCAGGGCTTTCCGAATCTGCCCTATCTCAGTCCCGGCGCCCTCGTCACCGCACCGCAGCGCACCCTCTACATTTCGGGCCAGGTCGGCGTGGACGCCACCGGGCAGCCCGGCCAGGACATCGCCGAGCAGGCGCGGCTCGCCACCGCCAACGTGAATGCCGTTCTCGCCGCGGCCGGCATGGGCCCGGGCAACCTCGTCAAGGTGAACATCTACCTGACTGACGAGAGCCACATTCCAGCTTTCATGGAGGCAGCCGCCGGCGCCCTGACGTCGCCGCCGCCCGCGACGACGCTGCTCATCGTCAAGGCACTGGCCGCGCCGGGCCTGCTCGTAGAGATCGAGGCCGTCGCCGCCGGCTGAACG
>JAMLIN010000096.1 GCA_023954135.1 Burkholderiaceae bacterium
CGAATGCATGTAGCGGATCAGCCAGCCCCACGGGACGTCGCGCATGATGTACTCGACCGACGCGAACGCGACCGGAATCCCGGAGGCGTTGAGCGATGCATCGGGCTTGTAGTGCATCACGAGGAAGATCCCGGTGACGATCTGCAGCACCAGCACCAGCATCGCCAGCGAGCCGAAGAAGTACCAGAAGTTGAAGTTCTTCGGAGCGTAGTACTCCGACAGGTGCGCCTTCCAGGTGGCCGTCAGCGGGAACCGCTCGTCGATCCAGCCCACCAGGCCGGTGGTTTCAATCTGTTTGTCCTGCGCCATCTCGATGCTCCTCGGTGCTCTTCTCGTGTCCGCGCAGGGCGGATCAGGCCTTGTCCTCGCCGATCAGCAGCTTGCTGTCGGAGAGGTAGGTGTGGGGGGGCACATCGAGGTTCACCGGCGACGGCTTGTTCTTGAAGACACGCCCGGCGAGGTCGAAGGTCGAGCCATGGCAGGGGCACAGGAAGCCGCCCTGCCAGTCGTCGGGCAGCGAGGGCTGGGCACCGGGGGCGAAGCGGTCCGAGGGGGAGCAGCCGAGGTGCGGGCAGATGCCGACGACGACCAGCGTTTCCTTGCGGATCGAGCGCCACTCGTTCCTGGCGTACTCGGGCGTCGGGATCTGGTAGTAACGATCGGAAGCCGGGTCGGCGAGCTGGGGATCCAGCCCCCCGAGGGTGTCGACCATGGCCTCGGTGCGCCGGATGATCCACACCGGCTTGCCCTGCCATTCGACCCGCTTGAGCTCGCCGGGCTTCATGCCGGCGATGTCGACCTCGACCGGGGCACCCGCCGCCTTGGCACGCTCCGAGGGCGAGAAGCTCGCGACGAACGGTACGGCGGTGGCGATGCCGCCGACCGCGCCGAGCGCGGCGGTGGCGCCGATGGCACCGCGGCGCGACTGGTCGACCGGCCGGATCGAGGCCGGCTGCGGCGCGTTGCCCGGGGGGACGTCCGGGCCCGAGGCGGTGGCCCATTTGTTCGGATCGCTCATGGATTCGCTTCGCTCAGGTTCATGCCGGTTACTAGGAAAACCCTTGATTTTAACATTTTGCAACGGCCATCTAGAAGCCCCCGCGCAACATCATGCGCGCCGCGATGGAAGTCGGGTGCTTCCGGTGCTAGTGTTGCGCGGCGCCCGGGCCAATACAGGATAGCCGGCGCGGCGCATTCCAGCAGCCTGAACAGCAAAGACAAAGCTCCCCGGAGGTAGCAGCAAATGGGCATGATGACGGAGTTCAAAGAGTTCGCGATGAAGGGCAACGTGATGGATCTCGCCGTCGGCGTGATCATCGGCGGTGCCTTCGGCACGATCGTTTCCTCGCTCGTCGAGGACGTGATCATGCCGTTCGTCGCTTTCATTCTCGGCGGCAAGGTCGATTTCAGCAGCCTGCTGATTCCACTGGGCGAGGTGCCGGCCGGCACCGCGCGCACGCTCGAAGGGCTGAAGGCGGCCGGCGTACCGGTGTTCGCGTACGGCAACTTCATCACGATCCTGATCAACTTCATCCTGCTCGCCTTCGTGATCTTCCTGCTCATCAAGGGGGTCAACTCGATGCGCCGCGCCGAGCCGCCCGCGCCGCCCGCCCCGCCGCCGGCCGAGGAACTCCTGCTCACCGAGATCCGCGACATCCTGCGCCAGTCGCGCTGAGCGTCGGCCCGGGAGGAGACGCCCGCCGGGGCACATGCCCGGGCCGAGCGTCTCCGGCCGGTCGACATCGATGCGCCCGGAGCGACTCCCTCACACCGGATTCGGCACGTCGATGTAGCGGTGCTCGATCCCGCAGGCCCCGGCGATCGCCTCGCCGAGAGCCTGCACCCCGTAGCGCTCGGTCGCATGGTGGCCCGCGGCGAAGTACACAACGCCGGCCTCGCGGGCGACATGGGTGGTCCGTTCGCTGATCTCTCCGCTGATGAAGGCATCCGCGCCGAGCGCGATCGCGTCCTCCAGGTAGTCCTGGGCCGCGCCGGTGCACCAGGCCACCCGCTCGATCGGCCGATCGAGCGCGCCCACGGCGAGCGGGCGTCGCCCGAGGCGCCGTGCAATCCGCCTCCCCAGCGCCGCCGCCGCTGTCGGCCGGTCGAGGCGCGCATGCCAGACCAGGTCGCGCTCGCCGCCCGTGCCGGCGACCGCCAGCCCGAGCACCCGGCCGAGGCGGGCATTGTTGCCGAGCTCCGGATGCGCATCGAGCGGAAGGTGGTAGGCGAACAGGCTCATCCCGCTTGCCATCAGCCGCCGTACCCGCTCGCCGCGCAGACCCACGAGGCAGGCATCCTCGCCCTTCCAGAACCAGCCGTGGTGGACCAGCAGCGCATCCGCGCCGGCCTCGGCCGCCGCATCGATCAGGGCGAGGCTGGCGGTAACGCCACTGACCAGACGCCGGATCGGGCGAGCGCCTTCCACCTGCAGGCCGTTTGGGCAATAATCCGCGAAACGCTCGACCTCCAACCAGCGCCCCACCCTTTCGGCGAGTTCCCCGGCGCCGACCTGGCGCGGCTCGGCCGGCCGTGTCGAGCCATCCGCCGGTCGTTTCGTTGTCCGTCCCATGCTCCGCTCACTCTGGTTATCGTTCGCGCAGACCGTCACGGTGGGGCTGGCCGTGCTCTTCACCCTTGCCGTCCTGCGGCCCGAATGGCTGCCTCGGAACCTGCGCGAGCCGGCCACGGCGCCCCGGATCGAGACGCCCTCGCGTCCTGCCGACGGGCCGGCGCCGCCCGTGTCGGGCGACGCCTCGATTCTGTCATACGCGGGCGCGGCCAATCGCGCGATCCCCTCGGTCGTCAACGTGCTGACCAACCAGGACGACACCGAAAGCCAGACCGGCAACCCCTTGCTCGACGATCCGCTGTTTCGCCGCTTCTTCGGCGACGAGCTTCCCCGCCAGCCACGCACCAGCCTCGGCTCCGGAGTGATCATCGGCGACGGGCTGGTGGTGACGAATCATCATGTGGTCGAGGACGCCGAGGACATCGAGGTGCTGTTCCCCGACGGCCGCAAGATCGGCGCCGCCCTGGTGGGCAGCGATCCCGAGACCGACCTGGCCGTGCTGCGGCTGCAGACCCAGGAGCCGATGCCGGCGATCGAGCTCGCCGACGTCGACAAGGCACAGGTCGGGGACGTGGTCCTCGCCATCGGCAACCCGTTCGGGGTCGGACAGACCGTCACCATGGGGATCATCAGCGCGCTGGGCCGCAACCAGCTCGGCATCAACACCTTCGAGAACTTCATCCAGACCGATGCCGCGATCAACCCGGGCAACTCGGGCGGCGCCCTGATCGACACCCAGGGACGGCTGCTCGGCATCAACACCGCGATCTATTCGCGCAGCGGCGGCTCGCTCGGGATCGGCTTCGCCATTCCTTCGTCCACCGTCAGCCACGTCACCACCCAGCTGCTGAAGTCGGGGCGCGTGAGCCGCGGCTTCATCGGCGTGGAGCCACAGGATCTCACCCCGGAGCTCGCCGATGCCCTGAACCTGCCGAGCGAGAAGGGCGCGGTGATCACCGCCCTCGTCAAGGGCGGGCCCGCCGAACGTGCCGGAGTGCGGGTGGGTGACGTCCTGGTCGCGATCGGCGACGAGCAGGTCACCAATATCGCGAAGATGCTCGATATCGTCGCGCGCCAGGCGCCGGGCTCGCAGGTGCGCTTTCACTTCCTGCGCGACGGCCGCAAGCTGGACGTCGACATCCGGATCGCCGAGCGGCCCGACCCGCCCCGCATGCCCCGCAACTAGCGGGGCTTCGCCTTGCCTCGAATCAGCTGCCGGGCTGGCCGTCCGCCTGGCTCACTTCGCCCGGTTTCGGGTCGGGCTGCTCGTCCTCGGCCTCGGGCGAGCGGCTGTGCGCCTTGATGAAGCCCGCGAGGAAGATCCCGAACTCGTAGAGGAAGATCAGCGGGATCGCGAGCATGAACTGCGACAGCACGTCGGGAGGCGTGAGCACCGCGGCAACCACGAAGGCGCCGACGACGACGTAGCGACGGGCCTTGCGAAGCTGGTCGACATCGACGATGCCGACCTTCACGAGCAGCATCTGGACGACCGGCACTTCGAAGGTCAGGCCGAAGCCGAAGAAGATCGCGAGGGTGAAGTCCCAGTAGCGCTGGAGGTCCTGCAGGACATCGGCGCCGGTGCCCGCCGACATCTTGATGAAGAACTTGTAGGCCGCCGGCAGCACGAAGGTGTAGGCGAATCCGATTCCCAGGACGAGGAAGAAGACGCTCGAGACGATCAGCGGCATGGCGAACTTGCGCTCATGCTCGTAGAGGCCCGGCGCGACGAACGCCCATGCCTGGTAGAGGATCCAGGGCAGCGAGATAAGCACCGCGGTCAGGAAGGCCAGCTTGGTCAGGGTGAAGAAGGCGCCCGCCTGGTCGGTGAAGACCGGCTTGCTGCCGGGCGGCAACGCTTCGTAGAGCGGCAGCGACAGGAAGCGCATGATCTCGCCCGAGAAGTAGAAGCACACGCCGAAGAACACGAGCACGACGAGCAGCGACTTGATCAGCCGATTGCGCAGCTCGATCAGGTGCGAGACGAGGCTCTCTTCCTTTTCCTGCTCAGCCATCAGTGAAACCGACGCCGGGGCCGCTTGCGGCCGAGTTCACGATCGCGCTCGACGCGGCGATCACGGATGCGCTCGCGGGTGCGGCGAGCCTCGTAGACACGTTCCCAGTCGGTCGCCGGCGGCGTGCCGAGCGGCTCCGGCTCGTCGCCGGCGAGGGTCCGGCCGAGCTGGTCGAGCTCCTGCTGGGTATCGGAGACCGCGGAATTGAACGAGCTCTCGAGATCCTTCGCGGCCGAAGTGACTTCGTCCTTCAGGTTGCGGAGCTCGTCGAGCTGGATCTGGCGGTTGACGTCCGCCTTGACGTCGTTGACGTAGCGCTGCAGCTTGCCGAGCCATTCGCCGCACTGACGCGCTACCCGCGGCAGCCGCTCGGGTCCGATGACGATGAGCGCCACGACCGCCGCGACCATCAGTTCGGTAAAGGCGATGTCGAACATGCGACGGTACGAGTGGAGGGATCAGGATCCGCCTGCAGGGAGACGGCAGCATTCGCCCGGAAGCCCCGGTATCCGGGCTCGTCGGCGCTTCCGGCATGGCAGGCCGGGCGTCGACCGGCGAGGCGCTCAGGCAGGCACCCCGCCCGATCGCTCAGACCTTCTCCTTGGCCTCGACGTCGATGGTCTTGGCGGTGTTCGAGGACGACTCGTTGCCCGCCTGGTCAGCCGCGCCTTCCTTGACGCCTTCCTTGAAGCCGCGAACCGCGCCCCCGAGGTCGGAGCCGATGTTCTTCAGCTTCTTGGTCCCGAAGACCAGCATGATGATGACCAGCACGATCAACCAGTGCCAGATGCTCATCGCTCCCATATGGATACTCCTTCATGCGGACACGCGACGCGTGTCACTTGGGGACGACCGCCGAGCGCAGGGGCTCCGGCCCGCCCAGGACGTGGATATGCAGATGATACACCTCCTGCCTCCCGACCCGGCCGTTGTTGACCACGATGCGGAAACCGTCCGGACTGCCGTGCTCGCGGGCCAGGCGGGCGGCCAGCGTCATCATCCGGCCGAGGACGGCTTCATGCTCGGCCCCAGCGCTGTAAAGATTCTCGACATGGACCTTGGGGATGAGCAGGAAATGCAGGTCCGCCGCGGGGTGGATGTCGTGGAAGGCGAGGATCTCGTCGTCCTCGTAGACCTTGCGCGACGGAATCTCGCCGCGAACGATCCGGCAGAACAGGCAATCGGAGGAATCGGTCATGGGTCGGGCCTT
>JAMLIN010000097.1 GCA_023954135.1 Burkholderiaceae bacterium
CTGCGCAAGCTCGTCGACATGCGCGAGCGCCTCGCGATCCGCTCGGCGGTGGCCGAGGTGCTCTACGAGACACGCGACCCCTTCATCCGCCATCTCGTGCTCGACAAGGGCCTGCAGCACGGGGTGCTGCCCGGCCAGCCGGTGATCGACGCCGGCGGCGTGGTCGGGCAGATCACCCGGGTCACCGAGTTCAGCGCCGAGGTCACCCTGCTCACCGACCGGCAGTCGACCATCCCGGTCTCGGTGCGACGCACGGGACAGCGGGCGATCGCCTTCGGCGGCCCCGATCCGGGCCGGCTCGAGCTGCGCTACCTGCCAGCCAATGCCGACCTGCGCGAAGGCGACCTGCTCGAGACCTCCGGGCTCGACGACCTCTTCCCGCCGGGGCTGCCCGTCGGCCGCGTCATCGACTTCGGCCCGGTCGCCGGCAGCGCCTTCTCGCGGGCCCTGATCGAGCCTGCCGCCGCGATCGAGCGCAGCCGCCTGCTGCTGGTCCTGCTGCTCGATCGAAGCACCCTGCCCGAGATCCCCGAGGAGCTCACCACGCGCCGGCGCGGCCGCTAGCAGGGATGGACCGATGCTGACCCGTCCCGAATACCTGCTGCTGCCGGCCAACCGGGTGTTCATCACCGCGAGCATCGTCGGCGCGCTCGCGCTCAACATGCTGCCCTGGGCCGACATGGCCGCGATCCCGGACTTCCTCGCCCTGGTGCTGGTGTTCTGGAACATCCACCAGCCGCGCCTGGTCGGCATCGGCATCGCCTTCGTCTTCGGGCTGGTCCAGGATGTCCACGACGGCTCGCTCCTCGGCGAGCACGCGCTCGCCTACACCCTGCTCTCCTACGGCGCGATCGCGCTCCACCGCCGGGTGCTGTGGTTCAAGCCGATCGGGCAGATGGCCTACGTGCTGCCGCTGTTCCTGCTCGCGCAGATCGTCACCCTGGTGCTGCGCCTCGCGATGGGCGCGGGCCTCCCCGGCTGGACGTTCTTCCTGCAGAGCTTCAGCAGCGTCCTGCTGTGGCCGCTCGCGGAATTCATCCTTCTCGCCCCGCAGCGTCGCGCCCGCCATCGCGACGAGAACCGCCCGCTGTAGGCCGCCGGCGAGCGCATGGTCGAAGTCCGCAACACCGAGCTCGAGCACCGCAGGCTGCGCACCCGGCTGATCGTCGCGCTGCTGTTCGTGCTGGTCTGCTTCGCGATCCTCGGGGCGCGCTTCTGGTTCCTGCAGATCCACCGTCACGCCGACTTCCTCGCCCAGGCCGAGGACAACCGGATCTCGCTCGTCCCTTCGCCGCCGGCGCGCGGCACGATCGTCGACCGCAAGGGCATCGTGCTGGCCGAGAACGTCTCGGCCTATACGCTCGAGATCGCGCCCAACCACGTCGCCGACCTCGACGCCACGATCACGGCGCTCTCTAGGATCGTCGACATCAGCGCGCGCGACAAGCAGCGGTTCCGGCGGCTGCGCGCCGACTGGCGACACTTCGACACCATCCCGCTCAAGACGCGCCTGACCGAGGACGAGGTCGCCCGGCTCGCGGCGCAGCGCTTCATGTTTCCGGGCGTCGAGATCAAGGCGCGCCAGTTCCGCACCTATCCGCTGGGCAAGACCGCCACCCATGTGCTCGGCTACATCGGCAGGCTCTCGCCCGCCGACGTGCGCCGGATCGACGAGAAGGGGGAGTCGGCCAACTACGCCGGCACCACCCACATCGGCAAGATCGGCGTCGAGCTCTCGTACGAGGCGGTGCTCCATGGCCAGGCTGGCGCCGACGAGGTCGAGGTCTCCGCCGCCGGACGCATCGTGCGGCGCCTCTCGCGCCGGCCGCCGGTACCGGGCGGCAACCTCGTGCTGTCGATCGACGTCACCATGCAGCGCCTCATCGAGACCTGGTTCGGCGAGGAGCGCGGCGCCCTGGTCGCGATCGAGCCGGCCACCGGCGAAGTGCTCTCCTTCGTGTCGATGCCCAGCTTCGACCCGAACCTGTTCGTCGACGGCATCGACGTCGCGAGCTGGCAGGCGCTCAACGAGGATCCCGACACCCCGCTGCTCAACCGGCCGCTGCGCGGCACCTATCCGCCGGGCTCCACCTACAAGCCCTTCATGGCGCTGGCGATCCTGGCCAACAAGGTGCGCACCCCCGGCGAGGTCATGTGGGATCCGGGCTACTTCAAGCTCGGCCGCCATCGCTTCCGGGACTCCCATGCCGGCGGACGCGGCTGGGTGGACATGCGCAAGGCGATCGTGCTGTCGTCGGACACCTACTTCTACAAGGCCGCGTACGACATGGGCGTCGACGCGATCCACGACTACATGGCGCCCTGGGGCTTCGGCCAGCTCACCGGCATCGACCTGACGAACGAATCGCGCGGCATCCTGCCCTCGTCGGAATGGAAGATGCGCCGCTACAAGCAGCGCTGGCTGCCCGGCGAGACGCCGTCGATCGGCATCGGCCAGGGCTACAACTCCTTCACCATGCTGCAGCTCGCCCACGCGACCGCCACGCTGGCCAATGGCGGCACCTCGATCTCGCCGCGGCTGGTGCGCGAGATCGAGGATCCCCTGACCGGCGAGCGGCGTGCGGTCGAACTGGCCGATACGCACCGGATCCCGATCGACCCGGCGCACCTCAAGCTCGTGCGCGAGGCGATGGTCCAGGTCAACGTCACCGGCACCGGCCGGATCGCCTTCAGGAACGCCGAGTACGTGGCGGCGGGCAAGACGGGCACCTCCCAGGTGATCGGCATCCGCCAGAACGAGAAGTACGACGAGAAGGCCATCGCGAGACGCCATCGCGACCACTCGCTCTACATGGTGTTCGCGCCCGCCGAGGACCCGAAGATCGCCCTGGCCGTCATCATCGAGAACGGCGGCTTCGGTGCCGCGGCCGCCGCGCCGCTCGCGCGCAAGGTGCTCGACTACTACCTGCTCGGCAAGCTGCCGTCGGACACCGACCCGGCGGTGCTGCTCACGCCGCTCGAGGAGGCGGAGATCGACGACACGCCGCCGGAACCCGAGATCGACGAGGACGACATGCCGCCGATCCTGCCGCCCGGCGCCGTGGCGCCGCAGCGCCCGCCGCCGGCTCCCGCCCCGACGCCTTCCGGCCCGAAGCGGCCCGAACGCGAGCCGGTCGGCCCGGTCGGCGCCCGCGACGACACGACGCAGGGGCGCTCATGATCCTCAACGAGCGCACCCCGGTCTGGCACTACCTGCGCCGCGCGCTGGCGGTCTTCGACCCGACGCTGATGCTCGGCGTCGGGCTGCTGATCGCGCTCAGCCTGGTGACCATGCACTCGGCGGCCATCGACTACACCGGACGCTTCGACGCGCACCTGCGCAACCTGCTGCTCTCGCTCGGGGTGATGGCGTTCGCCGCCCACCTGCCGATCGGGGTCTGGATGCGGGCGGCCGTGCCGCTCTACCTGACCGGGGTCGCGCTGCTGGTGGCGGTCGCGCTGTTCGGGGACATCTCCAAGGGCGCGCGCCGCTGGCTCGACATCGGGGTGACCCGCATCCAGCCTTCCGAGATCCTGAAGATAGCCACCCCGCTGATGATTGCCTGGTATTTCCAGCGGCGCGAGGGCGCGCGCTACTGGTACGACTTCGTCATCGCGGCGGTCCTGGTGGCGGTGCCGGTGGTGCTGATCGCGCGCCAGCCCGATCTCGGCACCTCGATCCTGGTGGCGGCCTCGGGCCTGTTCGTGATCTTCCTGGCGGGACTGCCCTGGCGCGTGATCGGGCTGACCATCGTCGGCGGGATCGCCGGCCTGCCCCTGCTCTGGGCGGTCATGAAGGAATACCAGAAGCAGCGGGTGCTGACCCTGCTCGATCCCGAGGTCGACCCGCTGGGCAAAGGCTTCCACATCATCCAGTCGAAGATCGCGGTCGGCTCGGGCGGCACCTGGGGCAAGGGCTGGATGGAAGGCACCCAGACCCATCTCGAATTCATCCCCGAGCGCACCACCGATTTCATCTTCGCCGTGTTCGCCGAGGAGTTCGGCTTCGTCGGTGCCATGGTGCTGCTGGCGGTCTACCTCCTCATCGTCGGCCGGGGCCTGCTGATCTCGTCCCAGGCGCCCAACGCCTTCACGCGTCTGCTCGCCGGGGCGCTGGCCCTGATCCTGTTCACCTATGCCTTCGTCAACCTCGGCATGGTCTCGGGTATCCTTCCGGTCGTGGGCGTACCTCTACCCTTCATGTCCTACGGCGGCACCGCAATGGTGACGCTCGGCCTCGGCCTCGGTCTGCTGCTCAACATCGCCAGCAGGCGTCGCCTCGTCCCCCCTTGAGGATCCCCTCGTCACCATGGAAGTTGCGTTACTCATCGCGCTGATCGTCGCCAACGGCCTTTTCGCCATGTCGGAGATCGCGCTGATCACCGCGCGCCGGGCCCGGCTCGCAAAGCTCGCCGCCGAGGGCAACGGCTCCGCCGAAGCCGCCCTCAAGCTCACCGAAGACCCGAACCGCATGCTCTCCACGGTGCAGATCGGGATCACCTCGATCGGCATCCTCAACGGTATCGTCGGTGAAGCGGCCCTGGCCGGCCCCATTGCCCAGTGGCTGGTCGGGCTCGGCGTCCCCGCCGGCGTCGCCAGCCCCTTCGCCACTGCGGTGGTGGTGATCGTGATCACCTACTTCACGATCGTGGTCGGCGAGCTCGTGCCCAAGCGGATCGGCCAGGTCGAGCCCGAGACGATCGCGCGACTGGTCGCCCGGCCCATGACCGTGCTCGCCACCCTGTCGCGGCCCTTCGTCTGGGCGCTGTCGGCCTCGACCGAGACGATCCTGCGGCTGATCGGGGTGCGCGACGGCGAAACGCAACGGGTCACGGAGGAAGAGATCCACGCGATGATCGACGAGGGCTCGAGCGCCGGCATCATCGAGCGCGACGAGCACGCGATCCTGCGCAACGTGTTCCGCCTCGACGAGCGCCGGGTCGGCACGATGATGATGCCCAAGTCCGAGATGGTCTATCTCGACTGCCAGCGGCCGGTGGAGGAGAACCTCTCGCTGGTTGCCCAGAGCCAGTATTCGCGCTTCCCGGTCTGCGACGGAGGGCTCGACCGGGTCATCGGCTTCCTGCACAGCAAGCAGCTGCTCGCCCAGGCCCTGGGCGGCAGCGCCCCGAGCCTCGACGTCGAGCTCGAGCCCCCGCTGTTCGTCCCCGAGACCCTCACCGGACTGGAGCTGCTCGAGGGCTTTCGCCAGGGCGGCCAGCATGTCGCCCTCGTCGTCGACGAATACGGGGAAGTCCAGGGCCTGGTCACCCTGTACGACGTCTTCGAGGCAATCGCAGGGGAGCTTCGCACCCCCGACATCGACGACGCCGACGCCGTGCAGCGCGAGGACGGCTCCT
This sequence comes from Burkholderiaceae bacterium, assembly GCA_023954135.1. Classification (GTDB taxonomy): domain Bacteria; phylum Pseudomonadota; class Gammaproteobacteria; order Burkholderiales; family Burkholderiaceae_E; genus JAMLIN01. The sequence continues at coordinate 5,361 of JAMLIN010000097.1, forward strand.
GGCTGCTCGACGGGCTGATCGCCATCCACGACCTGAAGGCCCGCCTCGGGCTCGCATCGGTCCCCGAGGAGGAGTTCGGCCGCTACAACGCCCTGTCGGGCATGCTGATGCTCCTGCTCGGGCGCCTGCCGCGCACCGGCGACGTCGCGGTGTGGGAGAACTGGCGCTTCGAGGTCGTCGACGTCGACGGCCGTCGC
>JAMLIN010000098.1 GCA_023954135.1 Burkholderiaceae bacterium
TTGCGCAAGCTGGTCGACATGCGCGAGCGGCTCGCGATCCGCTCGGCGGTCGCCGAGGTCCTCTACGAGACCCGCGACCCTTTCATCCGCCACCTGGTGATCGACAAGGGACTGCAGCACGGCGTGCTGCCCGGCCAGCCGGTGGTCGAAGCCAGCGGCGTGGTCGGCCAGATCACCCGGGTCACCGAATTCAGCGCCGAAGTGACCCTGCTCACCGACCGCCAGTCGACGATCCCGGTCTCGGTGCGGCGCACCGGGCAGCGGGCGATCGCCTTCGGCGGCCCCGATCCGGGCCGGCTCGAACTGCGCTACCTGCCTTCGAACGCCGACCTGCGCGAGGGCGACCTCCTCGAGACCTCCGGGCTCGACGATCTCTTTCCCCCGGGCCTGCCGGTGGGCCGCGTCATCGAGTTCAGCCCGGTCGCCTCGAGTTCGTTCTCGCGGGCCGTGATCGAGCCGGCCGCGGCGATCGAGCGCAGCCGCCTGCTGCTGGTCCTGCTGCTCGATCGCGGTACCCTGCCCGAGATTCCCGAGGAGCTCACCACGCGCCGGCGCAGCCGCTCGCGCGAATGACCGCGATGGACCGATGCTGACCCGCCCCGAATACCTGCTGCTGCCGGCCAACCGGGTGTTCATCACCGCGAGCATCGTCGGCGCGCTGGTGCTCAACATGCTGCCCTGGGCGCGCATGGCCGCGATCCCGGACTTCCTCGCCCTGGTGCTGGTTTTCTGGAACATCTACCAGCCCCGCCTGGTCGGGATCGGCATCGCCTTCCTGTTCGGCCTGGTCCAGGACGTCCACGACGCCTCGCTGCTGGGCGAGCATGCGCTCGCCTACACCCTGCTGTCCTACGGGGCGATCTCGCTGCACCGCCGGGTGCTCTGGTTCAAGCCCATGGGGCAGATGGTCTACGTGCTGCCGCTGTTCCTGCTCGCGCAGCTGGTCATCCTGGTGCTGCGCCTGGCCATGGGCGCGGGCTTCCCGGGCTGGACCTACTTCCTGCAGACCTTCAGCAGCACCCTGCTGTGGCCGCTGGCGGAGTTCGTCCTGCTCGCGCCGCAGCGTCGCGCCCGCCACCGCGACAACAACCGGCCGCTGTAGGCCGCCCGCCGCCGCATGGTCGAAGTCCGCAATACCGAACAGGAGTACCGCCGGCTGCGCGTGCGGGTGGTGGTCGCCCTGCTGTTCGTGCTGGCCTGCTTCGCGACCCTCGGGGCGCGCCTCTGGTTTCTGCAGATCCACCGCCATGCGGACTTTCTCGCCCAGGCCGAGGACAACCGGATCTCGCTGGTGCCCTCGCCACCGACGCGCGGCACCATCGTCGACCGCAAGGGCATCGTGCTGGCCGAGAACGTCTCGGCCTACACCCTCGAGCTGGCGCCCAACCACATCGCCGACCTCGACGCGACCATCGAGGCCCTCTCGACGATCGTCGACATCAGCGCCCGCGACAAGCGCCGCTTTCGCCGCCTGCGCGCCGACTGGAAGCACTTCGACACCATTCCGCTCAAGACCCGGCTGACCGAGGAGGAAGTGGCCCGCCTCGCCGCCCAGCGCTTCATGTTCCCGGGCGTCGAGATCAAGGCGCGCCAGTTCCGCACCTATCCGCTGGGCAAGACCGCCACCCATGTGCTCGGCTACATCGGCCGGCTCTCGCCGGCCGACGTGCGGCGCATCGACGCCAACGGACAGTCGGCCAACTATGCCGGCACCACCCACATCGGCAAGATCGGCCTGGAGCTGTCCTACGAGGATGTGCTCCATGGCGAGGCCGGCGCCGACGAGGTCGAGGTGTCGGCGGGCGGGCGCATCGTGCGGCGCCTCTCGCGCCAGCCACCGGTGCCCGGCGGCAACCTGGTGCTGTCGATCGACATCACGATGCAGCGCCTCGTCGAGACCTGGTTCGGCGAGGAACGCGGCGCCCTGGTCGCGATCGAGCCGGCCACCGGCGAGGTGCTCTCCTTCGTCTCGATGCCGACCTTCGATCCCAACCTGTTCGTCGACGGCATCGACACCGCAAGCTGGAAGGCGCTCAACGACGACCCCGACACGCCGCTGCTCAACCGGCCGCTGCGCGGCACCTATCCGCCGGGCTCCACCTACAAGCCGTTCATGGCGCTCGCGGTGCTCGCCACCCGGACGCGCACCCCGGGCGAGATGATCTGGGACCCCGGCTACTTCAAGCTCGGGCGCCATCGCTTTCGCGACTCCCATGCCGGCGGGCGCGGCTGGGTCGACATGCGCAAGGCCATCGTGCTGTCGTCCGACACCTACTTCTACAAGGCCGCGTACGACATGGGCGTCGACGCGATCCACGACTACATGGTGCCCTGGGGCTTCGGGCAGCTCACCGGCATCGACCTGACGAACGAAACGCGCGGCATCCTGCCCTCGTCGGACTGGAAGATGCGCCGCTACAAGCAGCGCTGGCTGCCCGGCGAGACCCCCTCGGTCGGCATCGGGCAGGGCTACAACGCCTTCACCATCCTGCAGCTCGCCCATGCCACCGCGACCCTCGCCAACGGCGGCGTCTCGATCTCCCCGCGACTGGTGCGCGAAATCGAAGACCCGCTGACCGGCGCGCGCCGCCCGGTCGAGCCGGCCGATACCCACAGGATCCCGATCGACCCGGCCCACCTCCGGCTCGTCCACGAAGCGATGGCCGAGGTCAACGTCAGGGGCACCGGCCGGATTGCCTTCAAGGGCGCCGAATATGTGGCCGCCGGCAAGACCGGCACCGCGCAGGTGATCGGCATTCGCCAGAACGAGAAGTACGATGAGGAGGCCATCGCGAAGCGTCACCGCGACCACTCGCTGTACATGGTGTTCGCCCCGGCCGAGAACCCGAAGATCGCGCTGGCTGTCATCATCGAGAACGGCGGCTTCGGTGCCGCCGCCGCCGCCCCGCTCGCCCGCAAGGTGATCGACTACTACCTGCTCGGCAAGCTGCCGCCCGACACCGACCCGGCGATCCTGCTGACGCCGCTCGAGGAGGCCGAGATCGACGATACCCCGCCCGAACCGGTGCTCGACGAAGACGACATGCCGCCGATCCTGCCGCCCGGCGCCGGCGCCCCGCAGCGGCCGGCGCCGGCGCCGGGCCCGGCGCGGCCCGCGCGCGAGCCGGTCGGCCCGATCGGGGCGCGCCCCGAGGCCAGCCGGGGCCGATCATGATCCTCAACGAGCGGACCCCGGTCTGGCACTACCTGCGCCGCGCGTTCGCCGTGTTCGATCCGCCCATCATGATCGGCCTGGCGCTGCTGATCGCGCTGAGCCTGGTGACCATGCACTCGGCCGCCATCGACTACCCGGGCCGGTTCGATGCGCACCTGCGCAACCTGCTGCTCGCGCTCGGCGTGATGGCGCTGGCCGCCCATGTGCCGATCGGGATCTGGATGCGGGTGGCCGCGCCGCTCTACCTGACCGGGCTCGTGCTGCTGGTGGCGGTCGCCCTGTTCGGCGACATCTCCAAGGGGGCGCGCCGCTGGCTCGACATCGGGGTGACCCGCATCCAGCCCTCCGAGATCCTCAAGATCGCCACGCCGCTGATGATCGCCTGGTACTTCCAGCGGCGCGAAGGCGCGCGCTACTGGTACGACTTCGTCATCGCGGCGATGCTGGTGGTGGTGCCGGTGCTGCTGATCGCCCGCCAGCCCGACCTCGGCACCGCGATCCTGGTGGCCGCTTCGGGGCTGTTCGTGATCTTCCTCGCCGGACTGCCCTGGCGGGTGATCGGACTGGCCTGCATCGGCATGGTCGCCGGCCTGCCGCTGCTCTGGACGGTGATGAAGGAGTACCAGCGGCAGCGGGTGCTGACGCTGCTCGACCCCGAATCGGATCCCCTGGGCAAGGGCTTCCACATCATCCAGTCGAAGATCGCCGTCGGCTCGGGCGGCACCTGGGGCAAGGGCTGGATGGATGGCACCCAGGCCCACCTCGAGTTCATTCCCGAGCGCACCACCGATTTCATCTTCGCCGTGTACGCCGAGGAGTTCGGTTTCATGGGCGCGATGGTGCTGCTGGCGATCTACCTGCTGCTCGTCGGCCGCGGCCTGCTGATTTCGGCCCAGGCGCCCAATGCCTTCTCGCGCCTGCTCGCCGGCGCCCTGGCCCTGATCCTCTTCACCTACGCATTCGTCAACCTCGGCATGGTCTCGGGTATCCTTCCGGTCGTGGGCGTACCCCTACCCTTCATGTCCTATGGCGGCACCGCAATGGTGACGCTCGGCCTCGGTCTCGGCCTGCTGCTCAACATCGCCAGCAAGCGTCGCCCGGTCTCCCCCTGAGAACACCTCACCATCATGGAAGCTGCGTTACTCATCGCGTTGATCATTGCCAATGGCCTGTTCGCCATGTCCGAGATCGCGCTGATCACCGCACGCCGCAGCCGACTGGCCAAGCTCGCCATCGAAGGCAGCGGCTCTGCCGAAGCGGCCCTCAAGCTCACCGAAGACCCCAACCGCATGCTCTCGACGGTGCAGATCGGGATCACCTCGATCGGCATCCTCAACGGCATCGTCGGTGAAGCGGCCCTCGCCGGCCCGATCGCCCAATGGCTGATCGGGCTCGGGTTGCCTGCCGGGGTCGCCAGCCCGCTCGCCACCGGGTCGGTGGTCATCGTGATCACCTACTTCACCATCGTGGTCGGCGAGCTCGTGCCCAAGCGGATCGGCCAGGTCGATCCCGAGATGATCGCCGGCCTGGTCGCCCGGCCCATGACCGTGCTCGCGACCCTGTCGCGGCCCTTCGTCTGGGCGCTGTCGGCCTCGACCGAGGCGATCCTCAAGCTGATCGGTGTGCGCAACGGCGATGCGCAGCGGGTCACCGAGGAAGAGATCCACGCCATGATCGACGAGGGCTCGAGCGCCGGCATCATCGAGCGCGACGAGCATGCGATCCTGCGCAACGTCTTTCGCCTCGACGAGCGCCGGGTCGGCACGATGATGATGCCCAAGTCCGAGATGGTCTATCTCGACCGGCAGCGGCCGCTCGAGGAGAACCTCGCGCTCGTCGTCCAGAGCCGGTACTCGCGTTTCCCGGTCTGCGATGGCGGCCTCGACCGCGTGCTCGGCTTCCTGCACAGCAAGGTGCTGCTGCGCCAGGCGCTGAGCGGCGACGGCCCGAGCCTCGATGTCGAACTCGAGCCGCCGCTGTTCGTGCCCGAGACCCTCACCGGGCTCGAGCTCCTCGACGGCTTCCGGCAGGGCGGCCGCCACGTCGCCCTGGTGATCGATGAATATGGCGAGGTCCAGGGCCTGGTCACCCTGCACGACATCTTCGAGGCAATCGCCGGCGAACTGGGCACGCCCGACATCGAGGACGCCGATGCGGTGCAGCGCGACGACGGCTCCTGGCTGCTCGATGGCCTGATCGCGGTCCACGACCTGAAGGCCCGCCTCGGCCTCGAAGCCGTGCCCGAGGAGGAGTTCGGCCGCTACAACGCCCTGTCCGGCATGCTGATGCTGCTGCTCGGGCGCCTGCCGCGCACCGGCGATGTCGCAGTCTGGGAGAACTGGCGCTTCGAGGTCGTCGATGTCGATGGCCGCCGG
>JAMLIN010000099.1 GCA_023954135.1 Burkholderiaceae bacterium
GCGAGCTCGATCGCCTGGACCGCGCCGGCCGGCGGCCATCTCGCCCACAGCCTTCTGCTCTTTCTTCTGACCCAGGCCGATGCCGGCCACGGCTGCCCGGTCTCGATGACCTATGCCTCGGTCCCGGCCCTGCGCCACCAGCCCGATGTCGCGGCCCGCTGGGAGCCGCGGGTCACCTCGGCCCGCTACGACCCGCGCTGCCTGCCGCCCGAGCAGAAGGCCGGCTGCACCCTGGGGATGGCGATGACCGAGAAGCAGGGCGGCTCCGACGTCCGCGCCAACCGGACCGTCGCGCGCGCCGGCGACGGCGGTTTCCTCCTCGAGGGCCACAAGTGGTTCTGCTCGGCCCCGATGTCCGACGGCTTCCTGACGCTCGCGCGGATCGATGGCGATGAGTCGCTTACCTGCTTCCTCGCGCCGAAGTGGCGTCCCGACGGGACCCGCAATCCGATCGAGATCCAGCGGCTCAAGGACAAGATGGGCGACCGCTCGAACGCGTCTTCCGAGATCGAGTACCGCGGTGCTTGGGGCCAGCGGGTCGGCGAACGCGGGCGGGGCATCCCGACCATCATCGAGATGGTCCAGCACACACGGCTCGACTGCGTCAGCGGCGCCGCCGCCATCATGCGCTGGAGCCTTTCCCAGGCAATCTGGCACGCCCGCCACCGCAGTGCCTTCGGCAGGCCGCTCATCGAGCAGCCGCTGATGCGCCAGGTCCTCGCCGACATGACGCTCGAGGTCGCCGCCGCGATGGCGATGATGGTGCGCGTATCGATGGCCTTCGATCGTGCCGCCGCCGACCCCGGCGCCCGGGCCCTGGCGCGGATCCTCGCGCCGCTGGCCAAGTTCTGGGTCTGCAAGCGTTGTCCGGTGCTCGTCGCCGAGGCGATGGAATGCCTCGGGGGCATCGGCTACGTCGAGGAGTCCCCGCTCGCCCGGGCGTTTCGCCAGTCGCCGCTCAACGGCATCTGGGAAGGTTCGGGCAACGTGATTGCGCTCGACCTGCAGCGCGCCGCCGCGCGCGATGCCGATGCGATCGACGCGGCTCTCGGCCTGTTCCGGGACCACCTGGAGAGTGGGGCGCTCGCGGATGCGGAGCATGCCTTCGAGCGCTTGCGTGCCGGCGACCCGGGCGAGGCGCGCTGGTGTGCCGAGCGGCTCGCGATCGCCTTCGGCGGGGCGACACTGGCCGAGCTCGGCGCCGAGGCGTTCTCGGCGGACTGGCTGGCCGCCCGGGGAAGCGGCGCCCATGCCCTCGGCGCCACCCCGCTCGCGAAGCAGCGCTGCGATGCGCTCGTCGACGCCGGCATGCTCACTGATAGTTGAGCCGGCGCCGGCCTTCAGGCGCCGGTGAAGCGGGCCGGTCGGCGCTCGACGAACGAGGCCACGCCTTCGGCGGCGTCGGCGCTCGATGCGAGGCCGGACTGGACCTTGCCGAATTCCGCGCGGGCGGCGAGCGGGCCTTCCTCGATCCGCTTGCGGACGTTGCGGATCGTCTCGCGTACCGCGAGCGGTGCGTTCGCGGCGATGCGCCCGGCGATCGCAATCGCTTCGGCCTCTTCCTGGCCGGCCGGCACCACCTTCTGTACAAAGCCGAGCCGCAGCGCGGTGGCGGCATCGAATTCGTCGCCGGTCAGCAGGTAGAGCATGGCGTTGCCGTAGCCGGCCCTCTCGGTCATGCGCAGGGTCGCGCCGCCGGTGGCCATGATCCCGCGGTTGACCTCGAGCTGCGAGAAGCGGCAATCGTCGGCGGCCACCACCACTTCAGCCGCGAGCATGAGCTCGATGCCGAGCGTGTAGCAGATCCCCTTGACCGCGAACACCACCGGCTTGCTGCGCCGCCGGTCGGTGAGGTCCATCGGGTTGACGAGCTCCTCGGGCCAGCTCGAGCGGCCCGCCTTCATGTTCTCGGCAAAGCGCGGCAGGTCGAGACCGGCGGTGAAGTGCTTGCCCGCCGCCCGGACCACGCCGACGCGCAGGGCGGGATCGGATTCGAGCTGCTCGTAGGCCTCGGCGAGCTGGCGGGCCATCTGCGGGGTGAAGCCGTTGTACTTGGCCGCCCGATCGATCGTGATCAGCAGCAGGTGTCCGTCGACTTCGGTGTCGACCTTGCCGAGGGCCGGATCGAAGCCGGGTTGCCGTTGTCCGCCTTGCATGGCTATCTCCATCTTGGATTTGTTGCCGGATTCGGTGATTCTACGGGGCATCGGACATCGGGTCCGGCGGCTTCACAGGATGACGGAATGAATCTCGCGAACTGGCTGCAGCGTGCGGCCATGCGCTGGCCCGCGCGGCCGGCGATCTGCAGTGGCATCGATACGGTCTGCGACTACCGCGGCTTCGCCGGGCTCGCTGCCGCGAATGCCCGGCGATTGGTGGTGGATCACGGCCTGCGGCCCGGTGACCGGGTCGCGTTCTTCATGAAGAACGACCCGTCCTACCTGGTCGGAATGTACGCGGCCTGGTGGGCAGGCCTGGTGGTGGTGCCGATCAACGCCAAGCTGCACGCCGTCGAGGCCGCGTGGATCCTCGAGGACGCGGATTGCGGCCTGTGCATCACGGACGCCGGGCATGGGCCGGCGCTGCACGAGGCCGGCGTGGCGCTGCACCGCATCCTCGATTCGGCCGGCCTTGCCGATGCCGATGCGGCGATCGCGGGCGGCTTCGAATCGCCGGCCGAGCGCCGGCCCGAGGACCTCGCCTGGCTTTTCTATACCTCGGGCACGACCGGTCGCCCCAAGGGCGTGATGCTCAGCCATCGCAACCTGCAGGTGATGTCGCTCGACTATGCGGCCGAGGTCGCGCAGGTGGACGGCGAGGACACCGCGCTCTATGCGGCGCCGCTCTCGCACGGGGCCGGTCTCTACAACATGGCGCATGTGTTGATGGGTGGGCGCCATGTGCTCACCCGCGGGGACGGGTTCGATCCCGACGAGGTGCTCGCGCTCGCGGCCCATCACGGCCGGGCGACGATGTTCGCCGCGCCCACCATGGTACGGCTGCTGCTCGACGCGGCGATCGCATCGGGTTCGGATGGCGAGGGCATCGGCACGATCGTCTACGGCGGCGGACCCATGTATCTCGCCGACATCGAGGCGGCGATCGCGCATTTCGGCCAGCGCTTCGTGCAGATCTACGGGCAGGGCGAAAGCCCGATGACGATCACCTTCCTGTCGCGGGCCGACCATGCCGATGTCGACGATCCCCGCTATCGCGAGCGGCTCGCTTCGGTCGGCCGCGCCCAGGCGAGCGTCGAGGTCCGGGTGGTCGACGAGGCGGGCCGCCCATTGCCGGCCGGCGAGATCGGCGAGGTGGTGGTGCGTGGCGATGTGGTGATGTCCGGCTACTGGCGCAACCCGGAAGCGAGTGCCGGCGCCTTGCGCGATGGCTGGTTGTGGACGGGCGATCTCGGCGAGCTCGATGCCGATGGCTACCTGACCCTCAAGGACCGCTCGAAGGATCTGATCATCAGCGGCGGCACCAACATCTACCCGCGCGAGGTCGAGGAAGCCCTGCTGACGCATCCCGGCGTGGCCGAAGTGTCGGTGATCGGCGAACCCGATCCCCGCTGGGGCGAGCGGGTCGTGGCCTTCGTCAGGGCGAACGAGGGCGCGGCGGTCGACGCGGCCGACCTCGATGCCCATTGCCTCGCGATGATCGCCCGCTTCAAGCGGCCCAAGCGCTACCTGTTCGTCGATTCCCTGCCCAAGAACAACAACGGCAAGGTCCTCAAGACGGAGCTGCGCAAGCGGCTGGCCGGCCCGGCCTGAAATCGGGACAATACCGCTCATCGCGTCGGGTGCGACGCCCTTGCCGGAACATTCCTCATGAGCAGCAACGCCGCCGAATTCGAACGTGCCCAACGGGTCCTGGTTGGCGGAGTCAACTCCGCGGTGCGCGCGTTTCGCGCCGTCGGCGGCACGCCGCGCTTCATCGCCCGCGCTCAAGGGGCGTATCTCTGGGACGTCGAAGGCCGGCGCTACATCGACTATCTCGGCTCCTGGGGCCCGATGATCGTCGGCCACGGCCATCCCGATGTCCTCGCCAGGGTCGAGCGGGCGGTCGCAGACGGGCTCTCGTTCGGCGCGCCCAACCGCATGGAGACCGAGCTCGCCGAGCGGATCTGCGCCCTCTATCCCCAGGTCGAGAAGGTCCGCTTCACGAGCTCGGGAACCGAGGCGACGATGTCGGCGATCCGGCTCGCCCGCGGCCATACCGGACGCGACGCCATCATCAAGTTCGAGGGCTGCTACCACGGCACCGGCGACAGCCTGCTGGTCAAGGCGGGCTCCGGGGCACTCGCCTTCGGCACCCCGAGCTCCGCTGGCGTGCCCGCCGATCTCGCCCGGCACACGCTGGTCGCGCAGTTCAACGACCTCGACACCGTGGCGGCGCTCTTCGCGGCGCATCCGGGCGCGATCGCCTGCGTCATCGTCGAGCCGATGCCGGGCAACATGAACCTCATCCGTCCGGCGCCGGGATTCCTCGCCGGCCTGCGCGCGCTCTGCGACGAGCACGGCGCGCTCCTGATCTTCGACGAGGTCATGTCGGGCTTCCGGGTGGCGCTGGGCGGCGCGCAGTCGCTGGTCGGCGTCGTTCCCGACATCAGCACCTTCGGCAAGGTCATCGGCGGCGGCATGCCGGTGGGGGCGCTCGGCGGGCCGGCGGCGATCATGGACCGTCTCGCGCCGCTTGGGGCCGTCTACCAGGCGGGCACGCTCTCCGGCAATCCGATCGCGATGGCGGCCGGCCTCGCCACGCTCGAGCTGATCTCGGCGGACGGTTTCTTCGATCGCCTCGGTACGCGCTGCGAGCGCCTCGTCACAGGCCTGCGCGATGCGGCGGCGCGGGCCGGAGTCGCCTACAGCGCCCAGAGCATCGGCGGCATGGCGGGCATGTACTTCCGCGCCGAGGTGCCGGGGGGATTCACCGCTGCCCAGCAGCAGGACGTCGAGCGCTTCCGGCGCTTCTTCCACGCCATGCTCGAGGCCGGCGTCTACCTGCCGCCGTCGCCGGTCGAGGCCTTCTTCTTCTCGTCGGCGATCTCCGACGAGGACATCGCCCATACCCTGGAGGCGGCCGGCGCCGCCTTCGCTGCGCTCGCCTGACTTTCCAGGGCGCCGCGTCAGGCGGTCGTCGTTGTTCGCTTGCGAAGGCGGCTGCGCCCGCGCTGCTCCGCTTCGGCGGGGCGGTCGGCTTCGC